>CAYGOT010000010.1:0-101644 GCA_964351595.1 uncultured Roseivirgaceae bacterium
AATCAAGAAGAATTGAGCAATGAACTAATTATCAATTCAACTCAGGATGAATCTAGAATTGCCCTTTTAAAAGATAAAAAACTGGTTGAGTTTCATCAGGAAAAGGATGAAACCAAATTTACGGTAGGAGACATCTACCTTGGCACGGTGCAAAAAGTCGTGCAAGGTCTGAATGCAGCATTCGTAGACATTGGATACGAAAAAGACGCATTCCTGCATTACTTGGATTTAGGTCCCCAGATACAGTCATTAAATAAGTTTGTTAAAAGCAATCTCGGTAGCAATAATCCTAACCCGAAGCTCTCTACATTCAAAAGAGAGCCAGACATTAACAAACTAGGTAAGATAGGTCAGGTACTCACCAGACACCAGAAGATATTGGTGCAGGTGGTGAAAGAGCCTATTTCTACGAAGGGCCCAAGATTATCTTGTGAGTTGTCCATACCAGGTAGATATCTGGTATTGGTTCCATTTTCGGATACAGTAAACGTATCTAAGAAAATAGGTAGTAGCGAAGAGCGAAAGAGGCTCGTAAGGCTAATCACCTCTATCAAGCCGAAGAACTTCGGTATTATCATAAGAACGGTAGCCCAAAATAAGGATGTTGCTGAGCTTGATCGAGACCTACGCAACATTGTTTCTATCTGGGAAAAAGGAGTTGCAAGATTAACAGATGTGCAACCCAGGGACAAGGTAATTGGTGAGATGAATCGCGCCAATTCGATCCTTAGGGATATGCTCAATGAGGGCTTTGACAACATTCACGTTGACGATAAAGAGCTCCATGATGAGATTCGCGATTACATTCGAACCATTGCTCCTTCTAAGGAGAAGATACTCAAACTGTATACCGGCAAAGCCAAGATTTTCGAAGCTTTCAATATAGAAAAGCAACTAAAGTCACTTTTCGGCCAGTCGGTTAGTGTAGCTGGTGGAGGCTACTTAATTATTGAGCATACGGAGGCTTTGCACGTTATTGATGTTAATAGCGGAAACAAGTCTAACGCCCAGGATGATCAGGAAAATACCGCCCTTCATGTTAATCTAGATGCGGCCAGAGAGATCGCCCGACAACTCCGAGTGAGAGATATGGGTGGAATCATTGTGGTTGATTTCATCGATATGAAAAGAGCGGAGAACAAAAAGAAGCTCTTTGATAAAATGAAGGAGGAGATGAAAGATGATCGCTCCAAGTTCACCATTCTCCCGCTTTCCAAGTTTGGCTTGATGCAAATCACCCGTCAACGGGTGCGTCCTGAGTTGAACATAAAGACGAGAGAGGTTTGCCCGTCGTGTAATGGCTCAGGGAAAATTTCTGCGTCAATTATGATTACGGACGAGATAGAAAAAAATGTCGATCATTTGCTCAAAAACCAGAATGAGACTGACTTGACACTGGCCCTTCATCCTTATTTGTATGCTTTTTTTAGAAATGGGATGATTTCTAGGCAAGTCAAATGGCTCTTCAAATATCACAAATGGGTGACCTTAGTAGAGGATTCTTCCCTGGCACTTACTGAATTCACCTTTGTGAACAAGGGAGGTGAGGTAATAGAATTATTGCCTTAAAACTTTACGCCGATATCGAAGCTGATCATATCATTTTTTATGATCAGCTCGTCATCGATCTGAATAGTTTTGTTTATTGCATTGAGTAGCCCACGATAGTAACTAAATCCCCCAGTCAGGATAGTATTAAGGCCTACTTTATACTCAAGACCAAGGCCGAGTAGTGCCGATGCATTGAAGAGGTTGAATTTTTCAATACCCACGTACCTCTCGTCAGTTGGTTCGTCAAATATTTTGACTTCACCTGTCGCTCCAACTTGAAAGTACAATTTTGCGTCTGGTTGTATTTCGTTAGTATATAGCTTAAGGCTGATTGGCACCATCAAGTAGTGTAAGCGATACTCTTCCAGGCCTATGACGTAAGACCCACCATTTTCACCAACAACAGCAAAACTCACGTGCTTAGGCGTATAAATCACACCGGTACTAAAGCTATAGGTATCCGAAATCTCCACGTCTGCGGATAATCCAAATAGAAATTTGATAGCCGCACCATCATCAGAAAAATCAAGTGTATCGGACTGATTACTAATTCGGTTTAAGGAGGCCGTCGGTGAAAACTTCAGACCGAGTTTGGTCTGTGCTTGAGCAACATTCAGACTGATCGTCAGCAGTAGTAAAATCAGGTAATTTTGCATGCAGGTGAAATAAATAAATAGTTTTGCCATTAAAGATAGTAAATGGGAAGGTTAGGGAATTTTTTGTTTGTTGCGCTCGCGGTTTTCTCGCTAGGATGTTCAGAAGATACCTGCCGAGACGTACCCGAATTGGCAGCTCAACAGCCAATATTGATAGAAAGACTCGATCAAGAGCTATTTGGTCTTGAAAATCAAGATCAGGTAAATCAACTACTCAGGGCCAACCCCGGCTTCTCGAGATATTTCCTTGACACTGATCAGTACCCTTCGGATCAGATCGTTGCTAGAAAGCTTTTTGGGTTAATTAATGACCCATTTATTGATACGTTATACCAGGAGACCCAAAGCACTTATGGGGATCTCGAATGGCTGGCTCAGGATTTGGCCAACGCATTTGCCAGGATGAACAGCTACTACCCTCAATTTCAAACACCGAAGGTGCAAACGGTAATAACTGGCTTGTATAAAGACCTGTTAATTTCAGACTCATTGGTTGTCATCGGGCTTGACCATTTTTTGGGTACAGATTCGAAGTACAAGCCTCTGGATGTACCGGACTATATTTTGAGAAGGTATGATGAGGACCACATGGTTCCTATTATCATCAGTTTTATGGCAGGCTGGTTTAATCAAACCAACTATGCTGACAAAACCATGCTCGCTGAAATGATTGATTATGGAAAGTCGTTCTATTTTGTAAGTCATATTCTTCCATGTACTGAAGAGAGGTTGATCATTGGTTACACTTCTCAGGAGTGGCAAGATGCCATTGACAATGACGGAATTATTTGGGCGAACCTTATTGAGAATGAACTACTATATGAAACAGATCATGTCCTCAAGAACAAGTTTCTAGGTGAACGCCCCAATATATTTGAAATAGGGGACAGATGCCCGGGTCGGATAGGTAGATGGGTGGGTTGGCAGATTGTGAAAACCTACATGGAACAAAACCCTGACCTTAGTTTGACAGATCTCATGGCCGAGAAAGATGCCAACAAGATATTTCAGTCTTCGCGCTACAAGCCAAGGAACTAACCGATCTCATCAAGTACTTTTTGAGTAAGCCGGACTTTGTCAAAAGATGATGCTAGTCTAAGAGCATTGACCTTAAGCTGACTTACTCTTGACTTATCACTCAACAATAATTGAACCTTCGTTATGAATTCCCTGGGATGGGTGGGATCATAACAGATGCCTACCTCATTATCTTCAATGACGGCTTTTGACCATCCTCCAAGATTGGAAACAATGATTTTGGCAGCCGCTAAGCCATCAAAGAGTTTGTTCGGGCTACCGGAATGCAAAATGGGAACATTCTGAAATGAGATATAAACTGCGTCACATTGTTCCATTAACCGCTTTACACCTTCCATGTCTTGCCAGGGAAGAAGAGTCGTATTCTCCAATTTTCTTAAAGCTACTTCCTTTCTAATAGCTTGCTTTTGAGCACCATCACCTACGATGATATATGCAAGGTCGAGACCTTCCTCTTGCGACAATTCTGCGATATCAAGTAAGTACTGCAGATGATTGGCTAGGCCGATAGTACCAAAGTAGCCAACCTTGAAAGGGCCGCTCGTCCCAGTTCTTTCCTTCATATCTGAGAAGAAACTGACGTCAGCCATATTTGGGACGACCACCACTTTTCTAGCTCCATTTTTCTGAATATAATCAACCATACCTGAGGATAATGCGACTACCAGGTCTGCACTCCGGTAAACCTGCTGCTCAATATGATAGAGCCATTTCTTTAGCACGGAGTTTTTGATTATCCCCATTTGGATGGGTACTTCAGGCCATAAATCCCCTACTTCAAAAAAGAATCGAGCCTTCTTTCTACGGCTAACTTTTTTACCAAGCCATCCCACAGATAGTGGTGTGCTGATGGCATAAACCAAGTCAACCTCTGAATATGACTGACTTTTCGAGAGCGCTTTACTGTAGAAAGCCCAGAAAGCCCAAAGTCTTTTTAAGAAAGAGAAATGATTGCCATAGGGTACTCGTAAGTAGACTACTTCAATTCCTTCAATGAGGATAGAACGAGCCTTTTGGTTGCTGGAAGTTATGATAGTCGCGTGATGGCCGGCGGAGACCATCGCTTTGGCAATGTGGTACGACCTAATTCCTCCTCCCTCTCTGGGTGTTTTGAAATATTGATGAAGAAGGAGAATTTTCATAAATCAAGAAGAAGCTTCCTGACCATAATTTTTCTCGTAATACCGGCAGAAGTAAGAAATATCACACTCCTTACATTTTGGCTTCCGGGCAAGGCAAACGTATCGGCCATGAAGTATGAGCCAGTGATGCGCCTTTGGAACATGCTCTTCGGGAATGTGCCGGATGAGTTGCTTCTCTACCTCAAGTGGAGTCTTGGCACTGAGTGTAGCCAGGCCCAACCTCTTTGACACTCGAAACACATGCGTGTCCACTGCCATGGTTGGCTGATTATAAATTACCGAGGCGATCACATTCGCTGTTTTTCTTCCAACACCTGGTAGTTTTTGCAAATCTTCCAGTGACTCAGGAATCTCTGAATTGAAATCCTCTACCAGCATTTTGCCCAAGCCCAAAAGATGTTTCGTTTTGTTATTCGGGTACGAAACACTCCTGATATAGGGGAATAGCTCATCGAAACTACTGCTAGCCAATCGCTCAGGCGTAGGAAAGTCAGCAAACAGCTCTGGTGTCACCAGATTGATACGCTTATCCGTACACTGCGCACTCAACACAACGGCCACTAATAGTTCGAAAGGATTCGAATAGTGTAGTTCGGTTTCTGCCTGTGGAAACCGCTCTCTAAAGTGTTCTATGAAGGCCTCAAATCTTTCCTTCTTAAGCATCTGTTGAAATTACTTCAGTACAGACGGTAAGTTAGATGATCTGGAGTAATCAAGAATACCCTGCACCGCACGACTGCTTGGAGCTACCACACATTTATCCAAGTCGGATAGTGTGCTTATCAATTGGAGGTAGCGTTCCTGCAAGCGTTCGTTACAGAGAAGGGCATTTTCAATTTCTACATTTTCGATTTTAGAGGTTTCGCTATACGCATAGCGTAGAAGGTCATTTTCTGTAAAAGTTTTGGTCATACGCGATATTTGTTTTCTGCATTTTCTTCCGAAGGTTGATTAAGGCATATCGCATTCTCCCCAAAGCAGTATTGATGCTTACATCTGTAGCATCTGCTATCTCCTGAAAACTCATTTGCATGTAGTGCCTCATAATCAGTACTTCCTTCTGTGATTCGGGAAGCTCCTGGATTAATTTCCTTAATAACGCATGAGTATCCTTTTTTATTTGCAGCGACTCAATAGAATCTTCTGAAAATTCTAATGTGTTGAACACATTGCTACCATCTTCCATGACGATAGTGGGATATCGCTTCGCTTTTCTGAAGTGGTCAATCGCAAGATTATGGGCTATTCGAAGTAACCAGGGCAGAAATTTACCCTCTTCGTTGTACCTGCCGGACTTGATAGTATTGACGGCTTTAATGAAACCATCCTGCATCAAATCTTCTGCAGTGTATTGATCCTTTACGATTAAATAAATAGTGGTGAAAACTCTCGACTTGTGCCTTTCTACTAGTTCTTCGAAAGCTGTCTCATCGCCTTGTTTGTAAAGTGATACCAATTGGCTGTCACTTACTTCTTTTCTAATCATCTGTCTACCTGTTTAAAGTTAAGTAGAGGTTTAAATCATAGAGCGGGGTTAGAGGGTGAGAGATTTTTGATTAGCATAAAGTCAAATCTATGTAAATAAGCACCAGAATACCAAATACCCTTGGGGGATTTCTTTTTCGACCTTAGTGACGACAACTTCTTTGCCAAACTCATTTGTTATCATTGAGCAGTGCATATTAAATGTACTTATCATTCGATAATTTTGCGCCATATTCCATAAATAAACAAGCCTCTTGTTAGAAACCACTACAAGCACTTCATTAGACATTGACGATCTTGATCCGCGCAACTATATCATCATCAAGCGAGCAAGAGTTAATAATCTCAAAAACCTATCGGTAGCAATACCAAGAAACAAATTGGTGGTAATTACTGGCTTGTCGGGTTCGGGCAAGTCATCTCTCGCCTTTGATACACTGTTTGCTGAAGGTCAGAGGAAGTATGTTGAAAGCCTGAGCTCTTACGCCCGTCAGTTCCTCGGCAGGATGGAGAAGCCAGAGGTGGACTATATCAAGGGAGTTTCACCCGCTATCGCAATCGAGCAGAAGGTGAACACAAGAAATCCACGCTCAACTATTGGCACTACGACAGAAATCTACGATTATCTAAAACTACTTTTCTCGAGGGTAGGTACTACGTACTCGCCAATCAGTGGCAATGTAGTGACGAGGGATACGGTTACTTCGGTTGTAGAAAAGATCAATTCATTTGATGATGGGATCAGGTTCATGATTTTCTGCCCATTGATCAAAAAAGAAGATCGAACCATGACCAATGAACTGGAAATACTCCTCAGCAAGGGCTACACAAGACTTTTGATCAATGGAGAAACACAATTCATTGAGGACTTACTTGAAAATCATGTGGTCAAGCCCGAAGATCAAATTGAGATACTAATCGATAGGTCATCAGTACAAAAGGAAGATGAAGATGCTCTGTTTCGATTATCAGACTCAGTGCAAACTGCTTTTTTCGAGGGGGAAGGCACCTGTATAGTTCAACTAGCGGATGAGCGCTTCGAATTTTCCGATAGGTTCGAACTCGACGGTATGTCATTCGAAGAACCGTCGGTAAACTTTTTCAGCTTTAATAATCCGTATGGCGCATGCAGGCGATGCGAAGGGTTTGGAAGAATATTGGGAATTGACCCGGATTTGGTGATTCCAGACCAAAACCTGTCGATATATGAAGGAGCAATTGCTCCCTGGCGAAGTGAAACCATGAACCTCTGGCTTCAGCCACTGCTAAAGAACGGAGTAAAGTTTGACTTCCCAATCCATAGGCCCTATAACGAACTAAGCCACGGTGAAAAGGAATTGCTATGGACAGGCAATGCTTACTTTGAAGGACTAGATGCCTTTTTCAAACATCTGGAGTCGAAGACTCACAAGATTCAATATAGAGTGCTACTTTCTCGCTATAGAGGGAGAACGGTGTGCCCGGAGTGTAAGGGAACAAGACTCAGGAAAGATGCGAGCTATGTGAAGATTGCAGAGCGATCTATCTCGGAGTTGGTATTACTTCCAGTCAAAAAAGTGATTGAGTTTGTAGATAGCCTCGAGCTGCCTGATCATCATGCTAAAATTGCCCTGCGCCTGGTTAAGGAAATCAAGTTCCGTCTTGAGTACTTGGATAAAGTCGGCTTAGGCTATTTGACCTTGAATCGCCTGACCAATACGCTATCAGGCGGAGAGTATCAACGAATTAAATTAGCCACTTCACTGGGAAGCGCTTTGGTGGGGTCTATGTACATCCTCGATGAACCGAGCATAGGCCTCCACCCAAGAGACACTCAAAGGCTGGTAGATGTGCTTATGGCGCTGAGGAATCTTGGGAATTCTGTTATTGTCGTGGAGCACGAGGAAGAAGTTATGCGAGCAGCGGATCAGATCATAGATATTGGACCCGATGCTGGTGCTCATGGTGGAGAGTTGGTATTCCAGGGAGATTGGCTGCAAATCCAGTCGGAGGACAAGTCGCATACGGCAAGGTTTCTCAATGGCCTTGACTTACTTGAGATTCCCAAAAACCGGCGCAAATGGAATCAATCCATCGAGATCATTGGAGCGCGCGAAAACAATCTGAAGAACATCGATGTGAAAATTCCGCTAGGTGCTCTGTCTGTCGTGACAGGAGTTAGCGGTTCGGGAAAGTCAACTTTAGTCAAGAAGATATTAAACCCTGCGCTTTCTAAAATCCTGGGACTTGGTGGTGAATCTACGGGCAAGTTTGAGCGGCTGGGTGGAGACTACAAAGTGGTCACTCAAGTCGAGTTTGTAGATCAAAACCCTATCGGAAAAAGCAGCCGATCTAATCCCGTCACGTATGTAAAGGCTTATGATGTCATCCGTCAGCTTTATGCCGATCAGCCGATGGCTAAGCAGCGCGGGTACAAGCCGTCGTTCTTTTCTTTCAATGTAGATGGAGGCCGCTGCGAAACGTGCCAGGGCGAAGGTGTAGTGAAGATCGAGATGCAGTTCATGGCCGACATCCATCTTACCTGCGAGACTTGCAAGGGCAAGCGATTCAAGTCCGAGATCATGGATATCAAGTATAACGACCTGGATATCGCAGAAGTGCTTGATCTTACGATTGAAGAAAGTCTTGATTTCTTCAAAGACAAAGCACCAATCGTGAATAAGCTGAAGCCACTTGCTGATGTAGGCCTGGGTTATGTCAAGCTGGGTCAGTCGTCCAATTCGTTGAGTGGAGGCGAGGCACAACGGGTGAAACTGGCGAGCTTCCTTGGCAAGGGGGGGACATCCAAAAAGGACCATATTCTTTTCATTTTTGATGAGCCCACTACGGGACTCCATTTTCACGACATCCAGAGGCTTCTGACCGCCATCAACGCTTTGGTCAACCAAGGCAACTCAGTTGTCATCATTGAGCACAATATGGAGGTGATCAAATCTGCTGATTGGATCATTGACCTGGGCCCGGAGGGTGGCGATGGTGGAGGTATTGTGTGCTTTGAAGGCCTGCCGGAAGACATGATCAAGTTGAAAAACAACCACACAGCGCGTTTCTTAGGTGGAAAAATAAGTCTATGAAAGCCATTACATTTCAGGGGATAGAGCAGCTGGCCTACCAGGAAGTAGCAGAGCCAAGTATTGTCCAGAGTACAGATGTCATAGTCAAAGTTGAGATAACGGCCATCTGCGGATCAGACCTGCATGTCTATCGGGGAAATGAGCAAGGCCTGGATATCGGAACGATTATGGGCCATGAGTTTTTGGGAGAGGTTGTGGAGATTGGATCTGACGTACGAGTTATCCAAAAAGGAGATACTGTGGTCAGCCCGTTTACAACCAGTTGTGGTCAGTGCTATTACTGCAAAATAGGACTGACCTGCCGCTGTGAGCAGGGCGAGCTTTATGGCTGGGTGAGTGATGGACATGGACTGCATGGTGCCCAAGCCGAGTACGTGCGAGTGCCGCTGGCAGATAGCACATTACTCAAGATAGACCCTACCGGAAACAAGGACGAGCTCTTGATGATTGGGGATATTTTCTCCACAGGCTACTTCGCGGCGGATAATGGAGGTACCAGTAAAGGTAAAAATGTGGCCATCGTGGGAGCTGGCCCTGTAGGTCTGATGGCCGTACTCGGAGCGCGAGACCTTGGTGCAGAAAATATCATGATCATTGATAGTATTGAGGAGCGTCTCACCCTTGCAGCTGAGTTTGGAGCGACTCCTATAAAACTCAGTAATGCCTCGACAGAGGAAGTAAAGCAGAAAACAAATGGCCGAGGTGTGGATATCGCCATTGAGGCAGTGGGTAACCCTGGTGCGGCCAGACTGGCATATGATCTGGTGAGACCGGGAGGCACTATCTCGACTGTGGGCGTTCATACTTCCGATAGGCTTAGCTTCTCTCCTGTCGAAGCTTATGACAAAAACCTCACTTATCGATCAGGTAGATGTCCCGCACGGCACTATATGGACAAACTTGTCGAGACAGTGAGAAGTGGTAAGTACCCGCTAAATAGAATAATTTCTCATCACATGCCACTCTCTCAAGGAGTGGAAGCCTACAGGATATTCGATCAAAAACTTGATCAGAGCATGAAGATCATGCTACACCCAGAACGATAAACTGATAATGCTCATCTCGATTGCTGATGACTATTCCGATAGGTCCGGGCGTATCATTACCATTAATAGCTACCTTTAAAGTCAGATTTCAAATCATTTGAAGCCATGTACAAGATTCTGTTGATTGCCCTGGTTTTTTTTGCAAGCTGTGCTTCTGTAAAGGTGCGTACCGACCAAGCTGTTGATTTCGATAAATACGAGACTTTTTACTGTATGGAGTGCCTTGATGAGTTTTCACAGGTAGCTCCCGAATATGACAATCCGGAGACGCGCGAGCTTATCCGAGAATCGATCATTTCCGAGCTGGAGAAAAAAGGGCTCACCTATACCGAGGAGAACCCTCAGATGTTGGTGGACTTCAAGGTGATAATAGAGGAAAGAACGGCCATACTCACTTCACCAGAGACGACTTACTACTATTGGGAGACTTACGATGCTCCCACAGTTTACTTTAAGCAGGGCACATTACTTATCAATTTGATTGATGCGTCGAACAATCAGGCCATTTGGCAAGGCACCTCTTCAAGGATCATGGATGATAATCCTTCTGAAAAGATGGAAGAGCGAGTAAAAAGTACCATCGCTCGTATGTTCAAGAAATTCAACTAACAAGCAATTACGATAATTATGAGAAAGCACATTGTCGCAGGCAATTGGAAAATGAATAATACGCTCGAAGAAGGCCGCAAGCTGACTTCTGAAATAGTCAATATGGTGAAAGACGAGGTGACGGACGATACTATTGCTGTCCTCTGCACACCTTACGTCCATCTAGGGGTTACTCATGGTTTGATAGGAGATGCCAAAAACGTGTTTCTTGGTGCTCAAAACTGTAGCCAGCATGAGTCTGGAGCTTACACAGGGGAGATTTCGGCAAGTATGCTTACCTCTGTGGGTGCAGATTATGTGATCCTGGGGCACAGCGAGCGACGTGAGTATTTCGCAGAATCTGATGAGCTACTCTCAGCAAAAGTAGACCAGGTGCTGAAGCATAGTCTTTTACCAATATTCTGCTGTGGAGAGTCCCTTGACATTAGAGAGAAGGATGAGCAATACGATTTTGTAACGCAGCAAATAACGAATAGCCTTTTTCACCTTTCTGCTGATGATTTTGCCAAGGTGGTTATTGCATATGAGCCTATTTGGGCGATTGGCACGGGCAAGACAGCTACGTCAGAGCAGGCGCAGGAAATGCATGAAAATCTACGCAATCATATTGCTGGTAAGTATGGGTCCGAGATAGCTCAGGGTACGAGCATCTTGTATGGCGGAAGTGCCAAGCCTTCCAATGCCAAAGAGCTTTTCAGCCAACCCGACGTAGATGGTGGCCTCATAGGGGGAGCATCCTTGAAATCTCGTGACTTTGTTGACATCATCAAGTCCTTCTAATGGTTTGGATTTCTTTGTGGTTGGTAAGCTGGTGGAGCGCTATGCTCCTACCGGAAAATGATCAACCCAACTATTGCAATATATACGGAACCATATACGAAACAGACGACCCCTATGAAGCACACTTTAAGGTCTATGAGGAGGGGTCAGAAGCGTTTGCGCGCATCATCATTTTTGAGGAAGAGAATAGGCTTTATGCCACTAAGCCCGGTCACTGGAGTTTTGTAGAAAACAGAGATTTGGCAGACTTCATTGTCTATTTCACAGAGGAGTCACGGGATGCTGAGTTTTCAGTGTATTTCACCTCTTTTGAGTCCTTTGCGGGCTGTCAGTAGCCCTCCTTCTTATCAGAATAAATCTCTCAACATGAACTTTATCCAGGTCAGCTTCTCCGTAGAACAAGCATTATCTGACATCATCCTCGCTGAACTGAGCGCAGGGGATTTTGATACTTTTGAGGAATTTGATGGGGGCATTCATGCATACGCTGAGGAAGAGAAGTTCAACCAGACTTTTGTTGATGAGGTTTCCGATAGGTACCAGGTGACCTACGAAACCAAGACCATCCCCAAAGAGAACTGGAATGAGACTTGGGAGAAAAATTACGATCCCATCATAGTGAATGATCAGGTACTGGTAAAGGCAACCTTTCATAAAGGCCTGCCCCCATATCCAATCGAGATCCTAGTTGATCCAAAAATGAGCTTTGGTACGGGTCACCATGCTACGACTCACCAGATGATCAAGGCACAGCTTGATATTGACCATTCTGCTAAGTCAGTCCTCGACCTTGGTACAGGTACCGGGATATTGGCCATCATGGCCGCCAAGTTAGGCGCCACGCAGATAGAGGGTACGGACATTGATGAATGGTGCATCGAAAACAGCCGAGAGAATTTCGCGCTCAATGAATTGTCAGATGTCAAATTACAAATGACGGCTGCTCAAAATTTTCATTGTTCCGCGCCGTTTGATATAGTACTTGCCAATATTAACAAAAACGTACTGCTCGATGAGATGCACTACTATGCTGATTTTTGCAAGCCGAATGGTCATTTGCTGCTCAGCGGGTTTTATGAAAAGGACATAATTGACATCAGCCTGAGTGCCAAAGAATATGGCTTTGTGATCCAGTCACAGCAAATAAAAGATGATTGGGCACAACTCACATTCGTGAAATCCGAATAACCTCAAATAGGTTGTTACTCGACTATTAGGTAATTTTATTTCTTGTGATTGGGTGTATGCGATTGAAAATCAAATCTTTTTGGCTTTTCCTAATCTTATCGACATGTGGTGTATCGGTAAGTGCGCAGCATTTCAACTTTTCTCAAGACCCTGAGAAGTTCCACACCGAGGTGGCCGAGGGCCTGAGAAAAGTGGGAGACGAGGCGGTTGACAAGATTGCAAGTGACCTGACTTCCAACTGGTCAAGGTTTACGCCTGAGCAGAAAACCATGACCATGGAAATCGCTCAGCAGATGCGTAAAATGCGTCTTCCCACCCGTCCATATTTCACAAGATACTTTCTCTACATTACTTATGCCGTCGAGCAGGCCGGTGTAACGGGAGATCAGCTTACTACAGTGCTCAAGATCAACAAGGACCTAATGGCCGGGGCTAATAGCGACCAGCTGCTTAAGTTTTATACTGATTTGGCCTACTTGTTTGGGCGTTCTTGGCTTTACAGACATCATTATAACAATCTCAAGTTTGAAAATGGCTCATTTGATTTTGAATATGTAGCCAGTGCGCCCAGCGCACCTGCCTTTGATGAGGTACCCGAAGAGGAGCCAATACCCATAGAGGAAGAAATAATTGAAGAGGAAATCATCGAAGAAGATGATGGATGGGGTGATGACAGTTGGGGGGATACCGACGAAAATGATGATTCCTGGGCAACTGATGACAGTTGGGCTGATCCTGATGCTTGGGGAAATGATACATGGGGTACAACCGACGAGGCAGATCCGTGGGCAGACACTGGTTGGGGCGATGACCCATGGGCAGAAGAGGAAGAATCAGCTCCACAGCAGCAGTCGTCAGGCTGGACACAAGAAGAGGAAGATGCAATCTTCGATAATGACAATACCCACTTAGAGGAGGTAGATGTTGATCTGGTAGCCCAATTAATCAATGAGGATATCACACCGCCTATGGAGGGCGCGCTGATACATTTTCATGATATCGACATGTCGATGAGCTCTATCTATGACTCGATTGGCATCAACAATGCCAATGGCACTCTAATCATGAAAGAGCGTGTGTTCGTAGGTGAGTCTGGGACGGTGGTCTGGCCAACGGAGATTCCCGGGATGGATGGCGTGGAAGTTGATCTGGAGCAGTATCATTTGAAAACTAATACGCCTTATATCAAGGCAGTAAAGTCTAAGCTTCGGTTTAGTCAATTCTTTGAAGGAGAGGTCGATGGATTCTTTGTGTTTAGAAGTGTCAAAAGAAGGCGTGGCAGAGACCCTGCTACGTACCCAAAGTTCAAATCTCACCACAATGATGTCGAGCTGACGATACCGGCTGAGCGACTGAAGTATACCGGGGGTATTGCGCTGGCGGGATCGGTGATGACAGGAGAATCAGTTTCTGGTAAGAAATCCACTGTAGAAGTACTCGATGGCAAGGGGCGCTCCTTTATTGCTCAAAGTACCAAGTTTGAGTTTAGGGATTCGCTAATCCATGCCGACAATGCGTCAATAGTTATTTATCATGACCAAGACTCCATATTTCACCCAGCGGTGAAGTTCACTTACAACTATGGGAAGTCTCGATTGGTATTGCAAAAGGAAGAGGGGGGTTTTAAGAATACCAATTATCACTCCTCATTCTTTAAAATGGATTTCAATGCTGACATGATCGAGTGGGACTTGAAGACTGACAGTATGGACATTTCGATATTAAATGCAGGAAATCTTGTTCCCGCCGTTTTTGAGTCGCATGACTATTTTCATAAAAACAGACTCATTAAGCTTTCGGGTATTTATGGGTTTAACCCATTAGTGGCGGTGGTTAATTATGCGAAAAAAACAAAGAGCCCGTCTTTTTATGTAGCTGAGTTGGCAGGCTTCTATGACACCCGAATGGACGTGATGAAAGGAGCCATGATGAACCTCTGGCAGTTTGGGTTCATCGAATATGAGCCACAGATTGGTCAAATATTAGTGAAGCACAAAGCGGATCACTATTATCAATCCAACATGAAAAAGAAGGATTTTGACAACCTGATCATTCCTTCACTTATCCAATCCTCTGCCAACGCTACTTTTAAGCTCGATAGCTCGCAGTTGACCGTGCGGGGGGTTGAGCGAGTACTGCTGACTACCGACCAGCACGTCTACATGGAGCCGGACAGTCAAGTAGTGACAATATTGAAAGGGCGTGACATCAAGTTTGATGGAATGGTGGCGTCTGGAGACTTTCAGTACAAGGGAAAGGATTTTGTCTTTTCATACGACGACTTCATACTGGACATGCCCACTATTGATAGCATTCACATAGAAATCCCAGTGATAGATACGCTAGCCGAAGGGGGCGTAAGTGAAGAGAAAACCACTCTGCACAATCACCTCAATGAGACTTCCGGTACGCTCTATATCAATGATCCCCAAAACAAATCAGGCGGAGAGGAGCTATTAAAGTATCCCTATTTTGTAAGTACATCTCCGGCATCTGTGTACTTCGACAGTCCTGAAGTGCTTGGTGGGGCGTACAATAAGTCCATAAGATTTTTCATTCCACCATTCGAAATGGATAGCCTTGACCGGGGAGATCTGTCCCATATTGCGTTTGAGGGAACTTTCTATGCTGGGAACATACTTGAGCCAATTGATGAGCGCCTGACTATTCAGCCTGATAACTCGCTTGGGTTTGTTCATAAAATATCCGAGGAAGGCTACAATCTGTATGGTGGTGAAGGTAAAATATTTAATGAGCTAAGTCTCTCCAACGATGGACTCAGATCGGACGGCAGGATCGACTACCTGACCACCTCCGTAACCTCCGATGACTTTATATTTTATATTGATTCCACAAGCGCAATAGGTAGCAAGGGCTCAATAGATCCTGGGACACTGGGTGCGGGCTCCTATCCTCAAGCTGACTTTGGCGCATTTAAGATGAAGTGGTTACCGCAAAAGGATAGCATGTACATCGCCAATATTGGGCCCCCATTCAACTTCTATGACTCAAGCGCAACTCTTGACGGAGAGATAAATGTAACTGCAACGGGTGTTTTTGGAGGAGGCACTCTCCTTACCAGAGGATCGGAGGCGATATCGGATGAGCTTGCCTTCCAAGAGAATGACTATTCTGCCCGCCATGCTAATTTTAAAGTGCTTACTGAAGATCCTGAGAAACCGGCGATGGATGGTGAGGACATCAGCATTGAGTTCGACCTAATTGAGAATATTGCACAACTAAGTCCGGAGCGCCCTGGCGTACCTTCCATCGGCTTTCCGTATGCACAGATGAAGACCTCTATCACGAGTGCGGTTTGGGATTTGGAAGACTCTGTTGTGACAATGAGTAAGCCTCCCAATGTGCCCATTGAGGACTCCTACTTTTACACAACGAGACCTGAGCTTGACAGCCTTGTGTTCAATGCGACGGATGCGGTGTATGACATCAACACTTATGAGTTAAATATTGAAGGCATCCCATACATCATCGTAGCTGATGCTAAGATTACTCCCGAAGGAGGAAAAACAACTATCCTGGAAAATGCTGAGCTGACTCCCTTTGAAAATGCGACCTTGGTAATTGACACACTCAACGAGTATCACCACCTCTTTGATGGGGATATTAAAATTCTTTCCAGAAACCAATTTATCGGTAGTGCAACCTATCGGCTGGTCAATGCTGCCAATGACTCCTTTAATATAAAATTCAGGGAGTTCAACCTGCAAGACGTTCCGATAGCCAAGAATAAAACCCAGCGGATGACCGTTTCTGGTGGCAGTATTGTTGAGCGCGAAAATGTTATCATTTCTCCTGGCTTTTATTTCAAAGGGGATGCCACCATGTATGCTAACAGAGAGTCGCTGCAGCTGGAGGGTTACGTTCAGGCGATACTGAATAGTCGAACCGATTATGACTATTGGATTAGTTACAAGCATGATGCAGAAAGCCCGGAGGTGAAAATAGATGTATCCACAGCATTGACAGATGGCGGGCAAATCATGACGGCTGGCTTGTTTACCTCCGCAAGATCGGGAGAAGTATACATGGCCTTCCTTGAGGACCGACGATCTTTCGATGATTCACCGTTTTTCAAACCGACTGGCCTGTTGCAGTATAGTTTAGAAGGGCAGCAATTCAAGATTGAGCCTGCCAATAAGACAAGTGGCGAGTCGTATGCTGGTACGACCTTATTGTACAATGACAATAGCAACACACTCATCTTCGAGGGCCCTGTACAGTTTATTCAAAACAACGAGAACTTTAATGTTAACGCATCCGCTTTAGGGGCGGCAAAACCAGACTCTGGGTTGTACACAATTGATGCCATGATGGCCTTTAACATGGAGTTACATCCTGAAATCACAGATGTAATGGTGTCAGATGTCCTTGATGTAATTGAGCGATTGGGTGCCCCCATTGCACACACGAATGAAGCGGATGAAATATATAAGCTGGCAGACCTGATAGGTGATCAGGGTGCTAAGAACTATGAGCGGAGGTCAGAAAGAGATTACGTGCCTTTTCATAATGCCTCGTCAGAGTTGGACAAGACGATCGTGATTTCAAATGTCGATATGGCCTTCTCGAAAGAGCACAATGCATGGTACAACACCTCTCAGCTTGGACTATCCAACATCTACCGCAATGATATTAATGGTATGGTAGATGGGTTTATGGAATTCAGGAAGGACAGTGATGGTGGAGATATCGTCAACCTCTTTCTTCAGATCTCCCCAGCCTCATGGTATTATTTCAACTATGAGGGAGGGCGACTTTTGATGTTTTCGTCCAACGGAGAATTCAATACGGTAATCAAGGAGCGTAGTGATGTGGCTAAGGCCGGTTTTGGAAAATACACTACGGTGGTAGGAGATCAAAACGAGACCCTGAGCTTTATCAACCGTTTCCGCCAGGACTATTTTGGTATCACGGAACCATACAACCTATCCTCTCCCGACGATATCTTTCTCGATGATGAGTCATTTGACACTATCGATAAAGATAAGGACAAGGATGGTTTCGGTTTCTAGCCCTCTTTAGCATTTTCCTTATATTTTTGCGACACAAAACATAGATGACTATGACCACATTAGCCTACATAGAAGAAAATAAACAACGGTTTTTGGACGAATTGTTTGAGCTGCTTCGCATACCCTCCGTCAGTGCCGACTCCAAGTTCAAAGGAGATGTGCAGAGAGCTGCAGATTACCTAAAGGTCAAATTCAATGAAGCTGGTGTTGACAAAGTAGAAATCAAACCCACTAAAGGTCATCCGATCGTCTATGCTGAAAAAATGATCTCGCCTGATTTGCCAACAGTACTGGTCTATGGCCACTATGATGTGCAACCCGCAGACCCCTATGACCTATGGGAAACGCCCCCTTTTGAGCCGACCATTCGTGACGAACGCATCTATGCGAGAGGATCCAGTGATGACAAGGGCCAGATGTACATGCACATCAAAGCTTTTGAAGCATTAGTGAGCAGTGCAGAACTTCCATGCAATGTGAAGTTCATGATTGAAGGTGAAGAGGAAGTCGGTAGTGAGAACCTTGCTGAATTTGTTGCTAACAATAAGGACTTGCTAAAGGCAGACGTAATCCTCATTTCGGATACGGGTATTATCAATAATGACAACCCTTCTATTACGGTAGGCTTACGTGGATTGACCTATGTAGAGGTAGAGGTGACCGGGCCAAATCGTGACCTACACTCGGGCATGTATGGCGGTGCAGTAGCCAACCCCATCAATGTGCTTTGTGAGATGATCGCATCGCTCAAGGATGAAAACGGACACATTACTATTCCCGGGTTTTATGATAAGGTAGCCGAGCTATCTGCTGCCGAGCGTGCTGAGATGGCCAAAGCACCGTTTGATCTTGATCAGTATAGGAAGGAACTGAAAATAGAGGAAGAGTTTGGTGAGAAGGGGTATACTACTCTGGAGAGAACAGGCATCCGGCCAACGTTGGATGTCAACGGAATATGGGGAGGATATACCGGAGAAGGGGCAAAAACGGTATTGCCATCAAAGGCATTCGCCAAAATCTCTATGCGCCTCGTGCCTAACCAAGTCAGTAAGGAGATCACAGACCTCTTCGCATCCCACTTCAAAAGCATAGCTCCTAAGTCCGTGAAAGTGGAGGTAAGGCCACATCACGGGGGCGAACCTGCCGTCATACCTACAGACTCTGTGGCTTATCAGGCTGCCAAAGATGCCTTTACTGAAGCGTGGGGGAAAGATCCCATCCCTATGCGCGAAGGGGGCAGTATCCCGATCGTAGCACTTTTTCAAAAAGAACTGGGGCTTGACTCGATGCTTATGGGCTTTGGTCTTGATGAAGACGCCATTCACTCTCCGAATGAAAGCTATGGCCTGTTCAATTATTACAAAGGCATTGAAACGATTGCTTTGTTCTACAAGCATTTTGCTGCTAAGCACAAAAACTAATGGAGATTACACGACATAAGTGTTGATTTGATGAACTCCCCGAATTACCCGCGCGTTGGCTATGCCAACAAAGCATATATGAGACAACTTGTTACTACCGTAATCTTCCTGCTATCGGCTTTTTGGGGTCATGGTCAAATACTACAACCAGCCGTCTGGAGCATTGAGGCGAGTACTCAACAACCTAATGTCGGAGATCAAATCACGCTTAGCTTCAAGGTAACCATTGATGAGGATTGGTACCTCTATTCCAATGATTTTGATCCGGACCTGGGGCCAATGCTCACGGAGATCTTATTTTCAAGCGATCAGAGCTTCGAGCTGATTGGTGAGGTGAAAGCCGTGGGGGCCAAAACTAAATATGACGATATCTGGGAAGGAGACGTCAACTATTTCACGGGAAATGCCTTGTTCACTCAAGAAGTGAAAGTGCTCTCGCTACCGCTAAATATCTCTGGTGAATATTCTTATCAGGTTTGTTCCGATATCGATGGGAAATGCATCCCGTTCGATGACACATTTGATTTTGCTTCGGTGTTTGGCACCCAACCTACGGAGGTAGAGTCGGTGAGCGAGAGTGAGCAATCGAAGCAATCCGTCAAGCCTGATTCAAAACCCGCGATGCTTCAGCAAAGAGATGTATCGGACCCCTACTCACTCTTGTCCTTCATGATTGTAGCTTTCTTGGCGGGGCTGGCGGCATTATTGACACCCTGTGTATTCCCCATGATCCCGATGACGGTGACCTTCTTCACAGGTCGAGATGGCTCGAAGAAGGGAGGCACACGGAAGGCATTGCTCTACGGCTTTTTCATCATTCTGATTTACACGGTCATTGGATCGGTTATCGCCCCTTTCATGGGGCCAGAGGTAGCTAATGATTTGGCCACAGGGTGGCTTCCCAATGTTCTCTTTTTTCTGGTCTTCTTAATATTCGCCCTGTCGTTTTTGGGCCTTTTTGAGATTACGCTACCGTCCCGATTCGTAAATGCTGTAGATGAACAATCAGAAAAAGGAGGGCTTGTGGGTATATTCTTCATGGCCTTTACACTTGTCCTTGTTTCTTTTAGTTGTACGGGACCCATCGTTGGTAGTATTTTAGTGGAGTCTGCCGGAGGCCTTATTCTGAAGCCTATACTTGGCATGTTCGCTTTCTCTCTGGCCTTTGCATTGCCCTTCTCATTATTTGCCCTATTTCCCAACTGGCTCAACAATCTACCAAAATCAGGTGGGTGGCTCAACAGTGTCAAGGTCGTCCTGGGCTTTCTGGAGTTGGCGTTTGCATTCAAGTTCCTAAGCATTGCAGATCAGGCCTATCACTGGGGGATTCTTGATCGAGAGATATATTTAGCGATTTGGATTGTGATATTTACGCTGCTGGGGTTCTACCTATTAGGGAAGCTAAGGCTCCCTCACGACAGCAAAATGGAGTCTGTTGGTGTCCCCAGGTTATTATTAGCCATGGTGACTTTCACCTTTGTGGTGTATATGATTCCTGGTCTTGTGGGTGCACCGCTGAAGTCATTGGCGGGTTACCTGCCCCCTATGTCGACACACGATTTTAACATCACCGAAATTGTAAGAGACAATAGCAGCGGCTTTTCAAGCACAGCTACCGCAAAAAACGAACTTTGCGAAGAGCCTAAATACGCTGACCTTCTGCATTTTCCACACGGAATACAAGGGTACTTTGATTACGATCAGGCACTCGCCTGTGCCAAGGCTCAAAATAAGCCCTTGTTTATTGACTTCACAGGACATGGGTGCGTCAATTGCCGTGAGATGGAAGTACGAGTATGGTCTGATCCGGGGGTATTAAAACTCTTGAAAAATGAATTTGTAGTAGTTGCACTCTATGTTGATGAGAAAACCGAACTCTCAGAGTCAGAGTGGTATACCTCTACCTATGATGACAAAGTCAAAAAGAGTATTGGTAAGCAGAATGCAGACTTCCAGATTACGGCATTTAATAACAACGCACAACCGTACTATGTGATACTGGACGGTAATGAGAACTTATTAACTAGCCCCAAGGCATATGACCTTGATGTTACAGCCTTCAAGGCATTCTTAACGACCGCCATTAACAATTTTAAAGCTTCATCAACCGTAATTAACCCCTAGCAAAAAAGTATGTTGCCATTGACCTTACGGCTTGTTCTATTTTCACTTTTGACTTCTGCGATATCGTCTTGTCTGAGCCCTGAAGGGAGCAAGGACCCGGAAATTGCCGCAGTTGACAGCCTTCCTATGAAGCCTACCCTACCGCCAAGGGAGCAATTTTATGGATTGACCGTCGACTCACTAGACGTTGTGAAAAAGAAAATAAAGTGGGGCCAAAACCTCGCTGATATTCTTCTGCCCTACGAAGTGGAATATACAACTATCAACACCTTGGTCAATGAAGCAAAAGAGGTATTTGATGTACGAAAGCTTGTTGCGGGGAAAGACTATTTTTTGCTGCTAACCAAAGACTCACTCCCTAAGGCCCAATATTTTGTGCACGAGCCCAACTCTTATGAGTATGTGGTATACGGCTTGGGTGATTCGATATATGCGCAGCGTCAGGATAAACCCATTCGTCTGGTCGAGAAGACGCTGAGCGGGGAGATTCAATCCTCGATGTACGAGACGATGATGGAAAAGGGTGCCTCTCCAGAGTTGGTCAATCGACTGGTTGATGTGTTTGCCTGGCAGGTTGACTTTTTCAGGATACAAAAAGGCGACAAGTTCAAGGTGATCTATGAGGAGGAGCAGGTTGATGGTGAGAGCGTTGGCATTGGTCGGATTAAGGGAGGGTATTTTGAGCATTATGGTAAGGAGTATTATGCTGTTCATTACGATCAAGGCAGTGGAGTGGATTACTTCGACCAAGATGGAAATAGCTTAAGGAAGGCTTTTTTGCGTGCACCTCTCAACTTCACCAGAATCAGCTCACGTTATTCCGGTAGGAGATACCACCCAGTACTCAAAAGGTATAAAGCACACCTCGGCACAGACTATGCTGCAGCGACCGGTACCCCAATAAGAACCGTGGGAGATGGTGTGGTGGTGGAGGCCACTTACCATAAGGGAAATGGAAACTATGTAAAAATCAAGCATAATAGCACGTACACAACTCAGTATCTGCACATGTCTAAAATAGCCAGCGGAATCCGCAAGGGTACGCATGTGTCCCAGGGTCAGACTATTGGTTACGTGGGGAGTACCGGACTGGCCACAGGACCACATCTCTGCTTTAGATTTTGGAAAAGTGGCGTACAAGTGGATGCATTGAAAGTAGATGTCCCTCCTTCAGAGCCAATTAACAATAAGCATAGGGAGACATTCAATTACGTGAGCAATAAAATTTTGACACAGCTAAAAGAGATACCGTTTTCAGAGGGAGAATCCAAGCCTGTGCTGGCAGCTGCCATCAACCCATAGGGAAAATATCTACATTAGTCGATAAAGACTCAGTAGAAAGCTCAATTATTTACTATTGAGGAATATTTTTTGTTATTTAAAGTTTGATTTGGTTAACCATTACTTCGATGCAATTTCTAGATAAGTTTTTGGCCTTTATTTTTCTTTTGCTACTCTCCGCAAATTGCTATGCTCAAACCTCTAGCGCGTCCATGGTAAAGGTCTCAGGCACTTTATATGCCCTTGAGGATAGTTCAAAGATTGAAGGACGTATTCTTTATGAGAAAATGCCCTACTATGATGACATGGGTATGGCATCAAGTAATAAGGAAGGCATTTACAGTATTTATTTATTAAGAGGAAACACTTACAACATTGAGGTAAGTGGATCAGGTTATGAAACCGTAAAGTCTGAGTTGGTACCCAGTGTTGAGGAAGACACTGAAATTACAAAAGACTTTTATCTACCGATTAGCAAGGAGCTCAGAATCATAAAGTTGGAAAACTTGATTTTCGCAAGGGGAAGGTCTGTAATCAGCTCCGATTCATTTGAAGAGCTGGACCGTCTGGTTCAATGGCTGGAAGAGAGGCCAGGAAAAATCATACAACTGGAGGGGCACACCGATTTTCAGGGCAATGCAGCAGCCAATATGCAGCTATCTCAAGAGCGAGTGGATGCTGTGAAAGAGTATCTAATAGAAAAAAACATTAAGAAGAACCGCGTTCTGACTAAGGCCTTCGGCGGCACACAACCACTTTCCACTGAAAGAACTGATGAAGCGCAAGCTATGAACAGAAGGGTGGAGGTAAGAATAATTAACTAGGACTCTGGTCTTGCGCTTAACATGAAATGTACTTTTAATAATGGATCGTATGTACAATAGAATTCTGACCTTGACGCTCGCATTGATCATCTCCTGGTCTGCACAAGCACAGGAAACGGTCGTCTGGGCCTCAAATGTTTTTGAGGTTTCATCAGAGACCGGCCCACTACAGTATTCGGCGATACAAGCCTTGCATAGACCAAATGTGTTTCCTAAGGGTGGAGATAGTCCCAACGCCTGGAAACCTCGACATGACGATAAGGAGGAGTTCATTGTACTGGCATTTGATACACCTATCCGTGCCCAGCAAGTGGCTATTGCGGAGACAGAAAATCCTGGAGCAGTTAAGGCGGTTTATGCATATGACTCCCAGGATAGAGAGTATCTGCTTTTCGAATTATCAGCCCGCCCTCTTCCTATTGAGACCCGACTGCTAAATCTCTTTTTTGAGATGACCAGCTATGAGATTGAATATGTAAAGATTGTGCTTGATTGTGCGATTGTTCCAGGTTTTAACAGTATTGATGCGGTAGGTCTTTCAGCATCAAACATTCCCATTAATGTCTTGATAAATATTGCTCCGGGAGTGAACCAAAACCTTGAAGCGGAGCGTTTGAGCACCAATGTAAATTCTACATACATCGAGCATAGTCCGATTCTATCTCCCGATGGCAAGACCCTCTACTTCAGCAGGCAATTCCACCCTGATAACGTTGGGGGGGTCGACGATAATGAAGATATCTGGTATTCAGAATTAGATGAGGAGACAGGAGAGTGGCTTCCAGCTAAGAACCTCGGTCCACCGCTTAACAACGCGGGTCCCAATTTTATTAGCTCAGTGACGCAGGATGAAGATGGCAACACCACATTTCTGCTAGGTAATAGATATGGTAAAAGAGATCGTATGTCTGTGGGAGTATCTAAAGCTACCATGACTGCTGATGGACAGATATCTAAACCGCAGAATCTGGAGATCGAGAATTATTACAACTATAGCCCGCGAGTTGATCAGTTTATCAACGCCTCCAATGATGTCATGTTGATGTCGGTAGAAAGAGATGAAACCTATGGAGACCGTGACCTTTATGTTGTCTTTCAAAATTCTGATAAGTCATGGAGTGAGCCGCTGAATGTTGGGTCAGACCTTAATACTGCTGACGAAGAGGCGGCCCCATTTATTTCTGATGATAATAATACTGTCTACTTCTCCTCCAGAGGTCACAGTGGTCATGGAGGGCTGGACATCTATGTGACCAAGAGGCTTGATGACACATGGACAAAATGGTCAGCTCCTCAGAACTTGGGTGCTGCAATGAATACTCAGGACGATGATGTGTACTTCAACATGCCAAGCTCAAGCACACATATATACTTCACCAGAGGAAACAAAGAAGAGGATACGGACATTTTCAGGTTCAACGTGGACGAGTTCTTCACGACTGATGAGCCAGAGCCGGATATCATCTTCGTAACCGTCAAGGGTAAAGTTCTCAACGCAGAGACCAATGAGCCCTTATCTACAGATATTATTGTGGAGCGACTGCCAGACGGTGTTGATGTTGGTAAGACCGTTTCTCAGGCAAGTACAGGTGACTATCAACTCAAGTTGCGACCGGGCGCTATGTATGGTTTCCTAGCGGAAAAACCTGGCTTTATTGCCGTCAATGAGAATGTAGACCTCAATGACATTAAAGATGAGCAGGTTTATGAAAAGAATCTGCTTCTTGCCCCTATCAAGGTGGGTATGAAGATTGTGATCAACAACATATTCTTTGACTTTGACAAGGCTACTTTGAAAACGGCTTCCTACCCAGAGTTAGAGCGAATTCTGAACTTCCTGGAGTCGAATGACATTAAGAAAATCGAAATTAGTGGCCACACTGACTCGGTAGGCGATGATAACTACAACCTCAGCCTGTCTCAGCGAAGAGCGGATGCCGTGTATTCTTACTTTAGAGATAATGGAATTGACGCTGATAGGATGGAGTCTAAGGGATATGGGGAAACAGATCCTACTGTGGCTAACGATACTCCTGAAAATCGCGCGAAGAATAGAAGGGTAGAGTTCAAGATTATTGAATAACTTTTACTCCTGACGAGGAGAAAAGTTAGTACTCATAGATTGTGACATATCTATGAGTAGAATGTCTCTGAAGCCGTAAAACCTATCATTGGGGTATAGGGTAAGAGCAATCTCAATTAAGGAATTGGCCTCTGCATATTTTCCATTGTTAAAAGCATCTGTCGCCAAGTTGTAGTATTGAAGTCCCGCTAGTTCGGTAAGAGAGATAATTCGATCTCTAAAAAAGGAAGTGCTGTACGAATCGACCTTGCTACTTTCTGATCGGCTATTATCAGAAGCGCCAAAGGCGTCTCCATTTCGGTAGGCACGAATTCTGTCACCAATTACAATCGGGTTATCTATAAACCCATTTATTGGATCTGTAGGCTCTAGAAGAATGTCTTTGCCAGGTAAATGAACCAATAAATAAACGTGAAAATCGGTTTCCTTAATGGAATAGTCAATACCCAATTCGTCAAGGACAAGGGCATACACAGCAGTGCCGGTCACACAATCATAGTCTTTTTGCCCAATGAAAAGATCATCCAATCGGGCATTGTTGGCATAGTTGGTTAGGCGGTCTCGCTGTATTTTGTAAAATAGCTTTTTGACAAACCGAGACTGATCTTTAGCCTTTTGGAGTAGCTCAGAATAGCTCAAGACCTCCGCCTCTAGCTCCTGTTCGATTTGCTCTTGTTCCAAAATCGTGACATGCTGAACAAAAGAAGTAGCCTTAGGCGTGGTTTGCCCAATGCAAAGGAAGCCTGTAAATAGGGAGAGATAGGTCGATATGGTAATTAATCTGTACAAGAGCAGTTCCAATGTTACCTGTATGTTAACAAAATTAACAATTAATTAATACAAATTAAAATTGGTACTTGAGACTTCTCTTTTTCCTGAAGGCTTTAGTTATATTCAGTCTTTTAAAGACTCCTTTGTAATTCAGGAAATAGAGAATACTATGGCAGATTTCGACTTCAACTCAATTTTTTATCAGCAAAAGGAGAAAGCCATAGAAATGAGATCTCGCCCGATCGATGATCGCATCAATACCCTTAAAAGGCTGAAACTGCTACTAGAGCGATACCGTCAGGAAATACGTGATGTAGTCTATGAGGACTTTAAAAAGCCAGCCCTTGAAGCTGATTTGTCTGAGACCTATGTGGTTATTTCAGAAATCAGGCATGCTATTAAGCATCTCAAAAGTTGGTCTCGCCCAAGGTCCGTATCCGGTAACGTTACCTACTTTGGTACATCTAGCCAGATTCAGTATGAACCCAAAGGCGTTTGCTTGATAATAGCGCCCTGGAACTATCCCGTGAACCTACTTTTGGGCCCTGCCGTATCGGCCATAGCAGCTGGGAATACTGCTATTCTTAAGCCATCAGAAATCACGGCTCATACTTCAGCATTACTGAAGAAATTGATCAATGATAATTTTCCAGCGAATGAACTCTTCGTCACAGAAGGGGGTGTGGATGAGACTCAAGCCTTATTGAAGCTGCCTTTTGATCATATTTTCTTTACTGGAGGAACGGCGATAGGTAAACTTGTTATGAAAGCAGCCGCTGAAAACCTAACCTCTGTTACCCTAGAACTTGGAGGAAAATCGCCAGCAATTATTGACCAATCGGCTGACCTCAAAGATGCCGCAGAGAAAATTGCCTGGGGTAAGTGGGTAAATAACGGCCAGACCTGTATTGCACCAGATTATGTTTTGGTTCACCCGTCAAAGAAGGATCAGTTTGTCAATTATCTCAGATCGTCCATTGACACCCTTTACCCTACCGGAAACCAACAACTAAAGGAGGTCAAAGATTATTCCAGAGTAGTTAATGACAAGCACTTTGGTCGTTTGAGTGATATGATTAACGACGCGGTTCAGAACGGAGCAACTGTTGAGCATGGGGGTCAATCAGATGTGAGTGAGAGACTGATCGAACCAACGGTGTTATCTAACCTCCCGGAGGACTCCAAACTATTAAAAGAAGAGATATTTGGCCCGGTATTACCTATCGTTGAATATGAAAGCGTCGATCAAGCCATCGATTATATCAATAGGAATGACAAACCACTTAGTCTATATGTCTTTGCCAAAGATGATTCTGTGACTAATAGAGTATTGAACAATACAAGTTCGGGTTCTGCATGTATTAACGATTGCGTACTTCAGTTCATGCAACCCAACCTACCGTTTGGTGGGGTCAACCATAGTGGAATAGGCAAAGCCCATGGAGAATTTGGATTCATGGAATTTTCCAATAAGAAGTCGGTATTAAAACAAAGAATAGGTCTCACCTCTGCAAAATCTTTATACCCACCATACAATGGGATGAAGCAAAAGATGGTGGATTTTATGATGAAATATGTTTGAGAGCAGAAGTGATATGAAATTTTTGAACAACATCCCCGTGCTGTTCATATTGGCAATTTTAGTGGCCTGTAGTACGGGTGAAAAAGAAGAAACAAGTGAGTTGCTCGAAGGCCACTGGGTCGCTCAATGGGATACAGATCCAAGCTCATTTCCAGAGGTTTCGGATGCATCTATTTATACGATGAATGGAAATTTTCACTTTGATAGAGATGAGGTAACGGTTACCGCTTTCGGTTTTCCCGGCTGCATCTTTAGCACAGACACACTATCTCATACTCTCAATTGGAAGCTGTCCAATGATACCCTCAGCCTCGTCAACGAAGGAGATATCTATGGAATGACATATCGTGTTCTTGAGATCAATTCGGATCAGGTTAAGCTAAAATTGATGGATGACATTGAAGTGACCTTGAGTAAAAGATAACTCCCATACTGTGATCAGATAGATTGTACTTTCCTGTTTGATACTTCAAAAATCAAGCGTAACTGTTCGTTTAGGTTAACTCCGGACTCGTTCAATAGTTCGATGCATTTTTCGAATTTACCATTCTTAAAATAACAAATCGCCAGACTCTCAATTATGTCATTACTTCTAGAAAGGATATTATATGCCTTTTGAAAATGAAGTTCGGCTTTGACAAAATCTTTTTTTCCAAAATAACTTCTGCCGTATGTATCTTGAACTCTGGCATTAAACGGATTGTCTACCCATGCTTTCTGTAATTCTGTGATCGCAAGATCGTACTCCCCTTCTTCATTGTAAACAATTGCTTTTTCTAGATGTGGGGATCTTCCATCCCTATTCAATGAATGAACATTATGAACCGCTCTTTCAAAATGATATTTCGATTCTAGGAAGTCTCCATTTTTACGAGTTTTTAAGCCTTTTTCATAGCTCTTTTCAAATAACAGAAAAGTGAAAAACCAGTAAATCGCAAAAAGTGAAATCAAGGACACAATTGTTCCAAATATTGAACTTGTCTGCTTTTTAATCCTTCCCTTCGGTTCTGGTAACTCAACATAATACAAATACCCCAACAAAATCCCAATATAAGCAATATGAGTAGGCTGGTAGTTACCGAAGCTAAAGACCTGGTCTGACAAATACGCAGCGTAACCTGCGCCTATGATAATTACGATATCGTTCTCAAACCAGCGCTTTAAAATTATCCTAATTGCAACAAATACGAATAACAAGTAAAAAAGGAACCCAATCACACCGGTTTCACATAGCACCTCAAGGTATACATTATGGGCCTTTGATATAACTACTCTCCCCCCCTGTGCCCTAGTTGGTTGGGTGTAACTGCCGGAGTAATGTATTTTCCAGTTACCAAAACCAACTCCAAGAATTGGGTGGCGCATGAAAACATCATCCATTGATCCTTTCCATATAGCGAGGCGCTCCTCTATTGAACTTTGACGGTTATTTAATTGAGAAGTGTTGAAAAATTTCTTGAAGTCCGAGCCAACCTTTCGGCCATAATACGTGCCAAAGCTTCCCGAAAGAATGAGAAAAACTATTAATATCAAAGAGACAACTCCTTTCTTCTGTCCCAAAACACCTCTTCTCCAATACCTAAAAACAATAGCAAGCAATACAATGAATCCAAAAATAATCATGGATAAAATGGCCGACCGGGTTTGAGATATAGAAATACTGAGAAGAACTAGTACCGCGGATGAAATAGATACCTGTCGCTTAATTCCTGTTGAGGATATAATACTTATTAGTACAAAAGGGAAAGCCAATACCTGCGAGGATGCGAAAAAATTTCTGTTAAATTGTAATGCAGTAGGAGGTGAGCCAGCCATCAATTCTAGAGGAAGCATCTTGAAAAATTGAAGGAGTCCAAATATCGCCGAAAAAGAACCTATTAATGAAACAACAAACGAAATTGAAGAAAATCTCAGTCCGATAGAAATAGCATGTGTTACTATTAATATGAGGATTAGAAAGTTTATGTTAATCAAGAAAGGACTAATTCCTTCTGAAGGATTAACACCAAAAACCGCGGAACATATTCCAATCAAAATGAAAATGAGGTACGCTGAAAAGCCCCCCCACTGTATTTTATTCAACATTGGAAACGGATAATTCCTGTATGCCAAGAAATATCCGGAATAGCCGAAAGAAAAAAATGATAGCCCAAGGTGCCGAATTGAAAACCCTGGATCGCCACTTGTGTCGGTAAATACGAATGAAACCCATATCAACAACCCGATGAAAAGCCCATTCATTACCAGCTTATCAACTCCCTGTACTTTACCTGAATTGCTCATTTGTGATTTGTCTACAACTCCTCAATATTAGCAAGATATTCTTCCGCCTGCTTCAGAATGGCCTCCTTATTCTTCATTTTGTCTAGTGTTCGATAAGCCATGCCAATGCGCGGGTTCTTTTTGAGCTTACCTTCATTCCTTTTGTAAAAATGCCAGTAGAGACTGTTGAAAGGGCAAGCACCGTCACCTGTTTTCTTGGTATGGGCGTAGTGGCAACCGCCGCAATAGTTGCTCATCTTGTTGATGTAATTAGCACTCGATACATACGGCTTGGTGCCAACGATCCCACCATCAGCAAATTGACTCATCCCTCGTGTGTTGGTGATCTCGACCCACTCGATCGCATCGACATAAATGCCAAGGTACCAATGATCAACCTCATCAGGATCTATTCCGGCCAGCAAAGCGAAATTGCCAGTGACCATCAGTCGCTGGATATGATGCGCATAGGCGTGATCCAGCGATTGGCTGATAGCATGCCTCATACAGGCCATTTTCGTTTCACCCGTCCAGTACCAGTTGGGTAACTGAGCCTTTTGCCCTAGAGAATTCAATTGCTTAAACTCCGGCATCTTCGCCCAATAGATACCACGCATGTACTCTCGCCAACCTATGATCTGGCGAACAAAGCCTTCTATCTGTGCAATTGAAATGGCATTCCCATGATGCTCCCAATAGTCTATCGCCTTTCTTACTACTTCGAGCGGGCTGAGCATCTTCGTATTCAACGAAAATGAAATCAGACTATGATTGAGAAAACTGTGCTCAGTATGCATAGCATCTTGGTATTTCCCGAAAGCAGGTAAAGCGACCTCTAGAAAATGATCGAGTGCCTCGAGGCTTTCTTTACGCGTCAATGGCCAGCGCAAATGTTCCTCTTCAATGTTTCCAATATACTGCACTCCTATTGCTTCGACCATCTCGTAAATGTCAGATACATCATGATCAAAGTGTAGCCGTTTGGGTAGACTCACATCATCATTTAGCTTCTCCCTGTTGTCCTGATCATAGTTCCACTGACCCGTCAGAGGCTCATCACCCTCCATCAACACGTCATACTTCTTCCTCATTTGGCGGTAAAACGACTCCATGAGGAAAGTTTTTTTGCCCTCAAAAAACTTAGCCAACTCATCCCTTTTTGTCATGAAATGCTCCGTATCCTGAGCTCTCCATTCAATCCTGAGTGAATCACAATAGTCCTTTAACTGCTCATCCAACCGGTACTCATCCGGCAGGAGGTATTCAAATTTATCAATGCGATTATTCTCGATTAACCAATTCAAATTATCCGTTAGAGATTGAGTGTTCTCGGGGGAATCAAGTGTCAGATATTTAATCTTATGTCCTTGCTTATCAATATGTTGATAGAAATTCCTCATTGCGCCAAAAAAGCTGGCGATCTTCTGAATATGGTGCTTGACATAGTCGGTTTCTTGACGCATTTCCATCATGACATAAAGCACGTCATCAGCAGTTTTTTTGAACCATGAATGTTGGTAGTTGAGTTGGTCTCCGAGAATCAGTCTTAGTGTTTTCGACATATGATTGAAACTATGAGTTGAAAATGAAGTTCAAGAAAAATTTTATTTGAAAGTTTGGAAACATTAAAATCCACCTCTACGTTTGTCCCCTCAAGTCAATTATTCCGGTAGTTGATTTATAAAGAAGCGTGGAGAGACAGGCTCTATGAAGCGCTAGCAACCAGGACGCAAATCCAAGGTGCTAATTCCTGATCCCATATGGGAGAATATAAATGGAAATTACTGATGAAAAGTCACGAGACACCAAGTAACGCTTCGAGCAAATTCCCCTACGACGGCCAGTCGTTAGGACGAATCTCAATTTCATTTCCCAATGCTTCATACAACTGTTGTTGTATGTGCTGTTGTTGCTAATAAGGCTTGAACCTTATCTAGCACAGTACCCTTAGCCGTAGACTTAGCTCTGCGGAAGCGCGTACGCCTGTTCCCTAAACAAATTATTTAGTCAATAAACATCTTAGATCATGTCAGAATTAAAATTTGAAACTCTTCAGCTCCACGCTGGCCAGGAAGTAGACGAAACCACAAGGTCTCGTGCAGTGCCTATTTACCAGACCTCATCCTACACTTTTAAGAATGCAGAGCATGGTGCTAACCTCTTTGCGCTCAAGGAATTTGGCAACATCTATACCAGGATCATGAACCCGACTACCGATGTGTTTGAGAAGCGCATCGCAGCGCTCGAAGGTGGCGTGGCTGCCGTTGGCACAGCCTCTGGTCAGGCCGCACAGTTCCTTGCGCTTAACAATATATTGCAGTCTGGAGACAGCCTGATATCGACAAGTCATCTCTATGGAGGCACCTACAATCAATTCAAAGTAGCCTTCAAGCGACTGGGTATAGAAGTGCGCTTTGCCAAGGATGATCATCCAGACTCTATCGAGAACCTGATTGACGAAACGACTAAGGCCATCTATCTGGAGAGCATTGGCAATGGGGAGTTCAATGTGCCGGACTTTGAAGCGATTGCGGCTGTTGCAAAGAAGCATGACATTCCACTAGTCGTGGATAATACCTTCGGTGCTGGGGGCTATCTCTTCCAGCCATTAAAGCATGGCGCTAATATCGTCGTGGAGTCAGCCACCAAGTGGATCGGCGGTCACGGCACGTCAATAGGAGGAGTGATTGTAGACGGAGGTAACTACAATTGGGGCAATGGAAAATTCCCTCAGTTCTCTGAGCCCTCTGAAGGCTATCACGGGCTTAACTTCTGGGAAGTATTCGGCGAGGGCAATCCACTTGGTCTACCCAATATCGCCTACGCCATTCGGGTACGTGTAGAGGGCCTGAGAGATTTTGGTCCTGCGCAGAGCCCGTTCAACTCATTTTTGCTGCTTCAAGGTCTGGAGACGTTATCACTGAGGGTTGAGCGCACCGTAGATAATGCACTTCACTTGGCGGAATGGTTCGAAAACCATGAACTAGTAGAGAGTGTGAACTATCCGGGTCTGGCCAGTAGCAAGTATCATGAATCAGCTAAAAAGTACTTGAAAAAGGGCTTTGGTGGTGTATTCACCTTCAAAATCCGAGGAGGAAAGGCAGCCGCGGAGAAGTTCGCCAATTCACTTAAGCTGGTCAGTCACCTCGCCAATGTCGGTGATAGCAAGACCCTCATTATCCACCCTTCATCAACTACGCATCAGCAGCTCAGTGAGCAAGAACAGCTTGACGCAGGGGTCGATCCTAACCTGCTCCGCGTTTCTGTGGGGATTGAGCATATCGATGATATCAAGGCCGATTTCGAACAAGCGTTTGAGGCCGTTTCTGAGGACGTATTGGCACTAGCGTAAACCATGGTAGACAATCATATTTTTGCATATCAAGATGTTTTGGAGCTGGAAACCGGGGGTGTGCTTCCTGGTTTTCAGCTGCAATACGCCACAGCTGGTCGGCTCAATTCCGATAGGTCCAATGTCGTATGGGTTTGTCATGCTTTGACGGGGAGTGCGGATTTTCAGGACTGGTGGCCCGGCTTGTTCGAGCCGGGAGCGCTGTTCGATCCTGAGGATTATTTCATCATTTGTGCTAACGCAATCGGAGGGTGCTATGGCTCAACGGGCCCTCTAAGCACCAATGGCCAAACAGGTCAAGCATACTATCACGACTTTCCTGAGTTGACCAATCGTGATATTGTACAGGCCTTTGATCTACTTCGCCAGCATCTTGGTATCCCATCGATTCACGTATTGATTGGAGGCTCATTAGGTGGGCAGCATGCGGTGGAGTGGGCGATCCAATGTCCCAATGAAATCGAGCACCTGATCGGCGTAGCGACTAATGCGGTCCATTCTCCATGGGGGGTCGCTTTCAATGAGTCGCAGCGGATGGCGATTGCCAATGACCCTACCTGGAATGAGAGCTCCGAGACAGCCGGGATCAACGGTATGAAGACGGCTCGCGGGATTGCTCTACTCTCCTACCGCAATTATGGGATTTATCAGGATACTCAGGACGACAGCCAGGAATATAAAACACGAAATTTCAAGGCTGCTTCCTACCAGCGATATCAGGGTGAAAAGCTGGCAAAGCGGTTCAATGCCTTTACGTATTGGACGTTAGCTACCGCAATGGACTCGCACAACGTGGGCCGCAATAGAGGAAGCATTGAACAGGCGTTGGGGAAAATCAGGGCCAAGTCAATGTATATCGGGATACGTTCGGATGTCTTGTTCCCCATCGAAGAGCAAATTTTCCTGGCTGCCAATACACGAAGGTCGGCGCTTGATATTATTGATTCGAGATACGGTCACGACGGGTTTTTGGTAGAGACTGATCAGATCTCCAGGAGCATTAGAAATTTTTATCAAAAGAATACAGCAGTACTCGTTTAACACTTTAATTCAGCGCTGGCTTTTGTGCCCAGTTCTCTGAGCACCTTGAAAAGAAAGTCAATATCCGTTCTGGTTCGTCGGTGGTTCGTCAGGTTGATGCGCAGTGAAGTCTGTCCTTTGATTTTAGTGCCTGCAAAAAACACCCGACCATCTTCTTCAATAAGTTCTAAGAGACGATTGTTGATTTTATCGAGCTGTTCAATGTCATGAGAAATCCCACCAGTGTAGCGAAAGCACAAAATAGATAACGGCACTGGTGCCAACAACTCAAAGTCATCACTATTCGCAATTGTGTCTGCTGCATATCTGGCCAGTTCACAATCATTTTCGATGGCCTTTCGCAATTGCTCAGCGCCATAGGTTTTGAAGGTCATCCATACCTTCAGTGCTTTGAAGTCTTTGGTCAACTGAAGGTTGAAGTCCATTAGATCTTCCCTATCGGACTGTTCTTTGCCTCCCCTCAAGTAGTCTGGCACCATGCTAAAGGTATCACGGAGATGCTCCTTGTTCTTGACAATAACACAGGCCACTTCAAAAGGCACAAAAAACCATTTGTGTGGATTGAGTAATATCGAATCGGCTAATTCCAACCCGTCAAATTGCTCTCCGACTAGCTCAGTACCTGCACCGGGCAGACCATAGGCCCCATCAATGATGTACCAGAGGTTGTGTTTCTGCGCAAGCTCTCCCAATGCTCGGAGCGGGTCTACCGAGCCAGTATTCGTAGTACCCGCAATCCCAACTATACAAGAAGGCAAATATCCCTTTTCGCGATCTTCTATGATCGCCTGTTCAAGCAACTCAAGGTCGATCTTGAAATCAACATCAACTGGTATCTTCCTCAAGTATTTCTTACCCAACCCGAGCATGTCCATGCCCTTATCGATGCTAGAGTGCCCTTGCTCGGAAACATACACAGTCATGATTGGAGCATAGTACATGCCGTCATTAGCCATATCAATCGGGCATTTGACTTTGCGCATGACTGCCAGGTTGAGGAAATTGGCTACTGATCCCCCACTGACAAGGACTCCAGCAGCATCCTCAGGATAGCCAATAAAGGTACATATCCATCGAATCACGATTTTCTCTATTTCCGAATTGGCGGGGGCACTGTGCCACTTCAGGTTGTTTTGGTTGAGTGCATTGCGCAATATTTCCGCTAGGATAGCCGCCTGATTGCCGCCACCTGTGATATACCCATAGTAGTTGGGGCTCGGGTTGAAGTTGGAGGTCTCGAACACTTTGGTTCTGATAGTTTCGAGGAGCACTTCGGCTTCACTTCCCTTTCCCGGTAGGGGCTCGTCGAACATAGTTTGGATTTCCGCAGGGCTATGGTTATTATATACAGGTGTCCCTCGAAGGTGCGACCCGTACCACTGGTCGATGATGTCTGCGCATTGCGCAATAAGGACTTTAAACCTAATGGGGTCAAAGTCTAGTGACATGGGCTGCTTCTTCATCTTCTAATAAATCGTGATTCGTTAACAATTAATAGTCTGTTGTGATTAGGATAAATGAGCGATTCATCGCAATCTTCGTAAGATAATTAGCCCATAAATCTAATTACAAAGTATAATGGGACGTTATAAGCTGTGAAAAGCTAAATGCAAATTCAAAACCGTAAACAATGAAAAAATTATTGATAGGGCTGACGATTTTTTTAGGCCTAATAATAGTGCTGGTATCTGTGCTGCCGATCATTTTTAAAGATGATATCAAGGCAGCTATTGATAAGCAGATAGACGAAAGTCTCAACGCAAAAGTCTTTTATGATGTAGACAATCTTGACTTATCCTTAATATCACATTTCCCAAGTCTTTCTGTGGGCATGGGTAATTTTGGAATAGTGGGTATAGATCACTTTGAGGGAGACACGTTGGTCTCTGTTGGTTCATTTGAGGTGGCTGTCAACTTATTTTCACTTTTTGGAGATAAAATATCTGTGGATGGCATCTACCTAGACAATGCCAAAGTCAATGTCATCGTCTTGGAGGACGGTAGAGCCAATTACGACATTGCGGTAGCCACGGAAGAAACCGCTCAAACGACAGATGACTCATCAAGTGGGTCGGTTGATATTGGTATTGACGGATGGGAGATCAAGAATGCTACGGTCATCTATGACGACCGATCAATGCCATTTTACATGAAACTGGAAGGGCTTAGCCACTCCGGTAGTGGTGATTTTGGCTCCAACATATTTGATATGGTTTCTACTACTTCTATCGCAAATATGGATGTCTCATTCGATGGTATTGAGTACTTGTCTGATAAGCAGCTGTTGGCTGAGGTGACCATGGGTATGGATTTGAATGCCATGAAATTCACATTCAAGGAAAACAATATCATGCTGAATGATTTTGGTCTTGGTTTTGATGGCTATGTCGAAATGCCCGGCGATGACATCACCATGGATATGAGCTTTGCTGCTAAGGAGACGGCTTTCAAAAATGTGCTGTCACTTGTTCCTGGAGTCTTCTTGGAGGGATTTGAAGAGATGAAAACAGCTGGAGACTTCCAGTTTGACGGCAAGGTGGTCGGGACATACAATGAGACCACAATGCCGGCATTCAATATTGGCCTTCAGGTATCCGACGCGATGTTCCAGTATCCCGACCTCCCGACCCCCATCACCAACATCAATACCAGCATGCGCATTGATAACAAGGATGGCAACATTGACAATACGGTTATCGACATAAGTCAATTCCATATGGACCTGGGCAACAACCCTGTCGACGCAAAGCTGCTAATCAAAAACCTGGTCAACTATGACATGGATGCCGATATCAGTGCCAGGCTTAACCTGGCAGAATTAGCCACTATGGTGCCCATGGATGGCCTGAACATGAAAGGCATGTTTTCTGCGAACCTCAAAGCGAGTGGAGTTTACGATAGTATAGCACAGATCATACCTACCGTAAACCTCCAAATGGCGCTGCAAAATGGGTTTGTCAAATATGACGAGTACCCCATACCTATGGAGAACATACAAATGAAGGCCAGTGTACTCAATACTTCTGGTAAGATGGCCGAGACGCTCATCAAAGTGGATCAGTTTGGGATGCTACTCGATGGCGAGAAAGTAGGTGCTACATTGACTTTGGAAAACCTCAATGATTATACATGGGATCTGGCTTTGCATGGTGGCGTAGATCTTGAAAAAGTGATGAAGATTTTCCCACAGGAGGGCATGCAACTTTCTGGTAAGATCAAAGCAGATGTCGACTCAAAGGGGAAAATGTCTGACCTTGAAGCTGAGCGCTATGGTCGACTGACCACCAGTGGAAATATCGCCATTAACGACCTCTTCTTTGTCAGTGAGGACTTGCCTCAAGGCTTTAAAATCATCGAGTCAAAAGCATCCTTTAACCCCAAAGCAATCCAGCTCTCCAAGTTCGATGCTGAAGTAGGGAGAAGCGATATGCAAGTCAATGGTACAATCACCAATTACCTGGCCTACGCACTCAATGAAAATGCGGTGTTGGAGGGAACGGTCATATTCAAGTCTCGGAGGTTTGATCTAAACGAGTGGATGACGGATGAGGAGTCCACTACAACAACAGGTGAGGATACGACGAGCCTGGAGGTGATTAGGATACCAGAGGACATTGTGTTTGTATTGCGATCATCTATCGATGAAGTGCTCTATGATAACCTCACTTTGACCAACCTGGCGGGTAACATTATAGTCAGAGATGGGGCAGTTAACTTGAGTGGAGTCGGGTTTAACTTGCTGGATGGTAAGTTTAAGATGGACGGATCCTATGTGACTAAGGACCTGGAAAATCCAGAGTTTGATTTTGATTTCGGAGTGCAGAGCATGTCAATTGCAAAATCATATCAGGCCTTCAATATGATCCAAATGCTAACGCCCATTGCGCAGCACATTACAGGTAACTTCTCGACCAACTTTAAAATGAGCGGTGCACTCGGGCAAGATATGATGCCGATCTACGAAAGCATCAATGGTGCAGGTCTATTGAATGTCGCTAAGGCAGCTATCAAGGATGTGAAAATACTCCAGCAAGTCTCATCGCTTACAAAACTGGGTGCCAATAGCAGCCTGAGCTCAGGCACGATTGCTGATATCACCAATTTAGCTATGTCCGCTGAGATTATAGGTGGTAGGTTTTATGTCGACCCGTTTGACATTAATCTTGGGGGAAGAACAGCCAATGTTTCAGGAAGTACGGGCCTGGACGGTGGACTTGACTATGTCTTGAGCACAGTAGTTCCTTCCGGTGCAGCGGGAGATGCTGTGAACAAGGCTTTGGCATCTATAACCGGGGGTAACAATGTAGTTGGTCAGGATATCAATTTGAAACTGGCAATAACGGGTACTTACGATAATCCGAAGGTAGGAATAGCGGGCGCTGAGCCAGGAGTAAAAGGAGCTGCAACTGCTGCACAGACAGCCGTAAAGGAGCAAGCAAAGGAAGAATTAGAAGTGCAGAAAGAGAAGGCTAAGGAAGAACTCGACGCTCAGAAGAAAGAGGCAGAGGCACAGTTGAAAGAAGAGCAGCAGAAACTAGAAGAAAAAGCGACTAAAGAGCTCCAGGAGGCACTCAAAGACACTACGATATCGGCACCTGTAGAAGAAGCAACGGACCTTATTAAAGGGTTGCTCAAGAAAAAGAAAAAAGAAGGTGGACAATAGTTCAAGTTGAAGGCAAAGAATATGAAAACAGAGAGAGTCGCCATTATTGACGGTAGTCGCATCCCATTTCTAAAAGCAGGAACGGCCTATCAGGACTTAATGTCTTATCAGCTTGGTGCTATGGCCATCAAGGGGCTGATGACGAAAGCAGCCGTGGATACGCAAGCAGTACAGAAAGTTATAATGGGTACGGTCGTGCACAATATTTCCACCCCCAACGTAGCAAGGGAATGCGCATTGACCGCCGGTATCCCAAAGACTGCACCGGCTCACACCATCAGCCAGGCTTGCATATCAGCCAATGCTGCGATTAGCCATGCTGCGGACCTTATTGCTACGGGTCAGGCAGATGTGATTGTGGCGGGCGGGACGGACTCTGTTTCAGATATCCCGATTCCTTTTCGCAAAGAGATGCGGAAGAAACTGTTCGCAGCGCAGAAAATCAAAAAGCCAGCTGAGATGCTCAAGTTTATCCTGAGCTTGCGCCCGGCTGATTTCAAGCCAGCGGTACCCCAAATCGCGGAATTTACTACAGGGCGCACGATGGGACAGGACTGTGACCTGATGGCTGCCCGATATCATATTGATCGAGAAGCTCAGGATGATTTTGCGGCTCGATCGCACCAGCTGGCCGCTAAGGCTGCTCAAGAGGGCATCTTAGCAAAAGAAATCAGCGAGGCGGAGTTTCCACCAAGCTTCAAGCCTGTAGCTGAGGATAACACCTATCGAGGTGATACTACCACGGAAAAGTTAGCCAGGTTGAGGCCGGCCTTTGATAAGCGCAACGGAACCTTGACCGCAGGCAACTCCAGTATCCTTACTGATGGGGCAGCAGCAGTATTGCTAATGAGTGAGTCGAAGGCTAAGGAGCTAGGTCTACAACCCAAAGCTTTTATCAAGGGCTATGTTTTTACGGGGCAGGATCCTAATGAAGAGCTATTGCTCGGTCCGGCCTATGCGACATATCAACTTCTTAATCGGGAAAATCTTGGATTGAAGGATATTGATGTCTTTGAATACCATGAAGCATTTGCTGCGCAAATACTGACCAATCTGCAATGTCTCGACTCAGATGAGTTTGCCAAAGACAAGATGAACTTGTCCTCTAAGCTTGGGGAAATACCTATGGATAAATTTAACATCCACGGTGGGTCATTGTCACTTGGCCACCCCTTTGGAGCGACGGGGGCCAGACTGGTCACTACCGCAATCAACCGACTGCACCGTGAGAACGGATCGCTGGCTTTAGTGGCGGCTTGTGCGGCTGGTGCGCACGGTCACGCGATGCTGCTAGAAAGGGCCTAGACGGACGTCACTGCTGATAGCCTGCCCCGCACTAGATGCGTGGAAGTCAGGAATCTGAGAGTTGCTAATAGTGTTATAGTTGACTTATGTAGCGCATTGGCAACAATTTTAAAGATTAGAAATCGTGATTTTCTAAATCATTACTTTTGGTGAATACACTCACCAAAAATGACAAGTTTTAGTGAACACGTTCACCAAAAATCATTACTTTTGGTGAATAGTGATAAAAAGACAGCTCACAGGCGTAATCCTACAGCATCTTACCACAAGTAAGAAAGCCATAGTACTTATTGGCCCGAGACAGACTGGTAAGACGACTTTGATAAAAGACCTAATATCTTCAGATCAAGAGGTTCTCTTTTTAGATGGTGATGATCCTCTGGTGAGAAACGAGCTCAAGGACATCAATACTGCCAGGTTGCGACAATTGATCGGTAGAAACCAGATTGTCTTCGTGGATGAGGCACAGCGGATTCCAGGTATCGGAACTACGCTTAAGCTGATCACGGATCAGATGCCAGGTGTGCAACTGTATGTAAGTGGGTCATCTGCTTTTGAGATTAATCAGCATATCAATGAGCCCCTCACCGGTCGTAAATGGGAGTACAACTTATTCCCCATCAGCTGGAGAGAGTTGCAAGATCATTTGGGGTACCTCAAAAGCAAACAGGAACTCGAGCAACGCCTGATCTTCGGTATGTATCCAGAGGTCGTGACTAGCCTTGGTCTCGAGGAAAAAACACTCAAGCAATTGATATCTAGTTATCTGTATAAGGATGTACTGTCCATCGCAGGTATCCGCAAGCCTGAGTCCATTGAGAACCTGCTAAAGGCACTGGCCTTTCAAATGGGCAATGAAGTGTCGTACAATGAACTATCCAATCTGATAGGAATCGACAAAAATACCGTCAGTACCTACATAGACATTCTGGAAAAGACCTTTGTGATCTTCAAGCTACAGCCCTTTAGCAGAAACCTGAGAAATGAGATTAGCACCAAACGCAAGATTTATTTTTTTGATAATGGCTTGCGCAATATGTTAATATCAAATTTTTCATCATTGGGCTACCGCAATGACAAAGGGCAGCTCTGGGAAAATTTCCTGATCTCAGAGCGGCACAAACAGAATCACTATCAAGACAGGATAGTCAATACCTACTATTGGCGTACGAAGCAGCAGCAGGAGATCGATTTTGTGGAAGAATCCAATGGGCAACTAAACGCTTTCGAGTTTAAGTTTTCTGATAAGAAGCGGGCAAAGCTGCCCATTACTTTTGATAAAGCCTATCCCGATACGCCACTCGAAGTAGTCTCCTCAGAAAACTTCCAGGGGTTTGTAAGTTGAATAAGCTCACGAAAAGCAAGTCTATCGTCACTGCTGATAGCATGCCCCGCACTAGATTCGGCGAAGCGTAGCGGAAGTCAGGAATCTGAGCGTTGCTAAATGTACGAACGCTTGATCTTCTCGGCACTTGTCCTAATCAATCATCATACAGATTCCGGTATTGTCGTGCCTCCAAACCTGCCTAGCCGGACAGGCAGGCTGGAATGACGGGATACTTTGAAAGACACAAAATCAAAAGCTATCCACTACTTCATAAATATCATACTGAGAATGGTGAACTCCTTTGAAACATCTCTTCCATCCAATCATCCGGGACTTCATGAATACCCCGTTTAAGGATTTCAGCCCATAGCAAGCTCAGGTCCCGAAGCTCTTTCTCTTCATAGCGTCGCTGTATGATTTGGTAGCTGTTGGTTGGGTATAAGAATACGTCGATCGGATAGCCGACATCATTGGCGCTCACTCTGGTGGAGTCGAAGGAGAGGATACCCGTCTTTAACGCAAATCGCATGTCTGATTCGAAGGTGATAGAGCGATTGAGCAAAGGTTTGCCAAACCCTGAGTTTCCGATGATCATAAAAGGAGTAGCGGGACCAACCTCAATCCAGTTGCCCTCCGGATAGATCAGGAAGGTCTTATGTATCTCATCTCCCGACATCTGACCACCCACCAACGTGTGAATATTAAAGTGCAAGCCAGCCTCGTGAAGTGACCTTTTGTCCTCCTTGGCTACTTGCTTGATGGCCTCACTGAAGGCATTCACAGCCTTGTACATTTTATCGAATTCCTGCTGGCGCTGATCCAAAACCTCAGAGAAATAGGTCAAGGCCTTGTCCCGTACTGACCTAAGTCCGGAAGTCATCAAAAAAAGGGAACTTCTGTCCCTTTCGTATGTAAAAAGCTTCTTGGCGTTGGTAGTCTCAGTGCCGGTCGTGATTCGCGTATCTGCTATCCCCACAATGCCCTGTTTCAGGCGGATTGCTAAGCAATATGTCATAGAAAATTATTGGTTTGGCTGCATGTCCACCGACACACTGTGTAAAGAAACCTGCTTTCCCCCTGAAATCAAAACACCGGTCATAGCGGAGCAATCGTAGTAATCCCTGCCATGTGCAATCTTGATATAATGATGATCGACCAGCAGGTTGTTTGAGGCATCTACGCCAACCCAGCCGTCTTCCGGTAGGTAACATTCGGCCCATGCGTGAAGCTGTCCATCACCACGATACTGGTGGCCCTGACTGAGGTAACCACTGGTATATCTCGCAGGAATCCCGAGCATCCTACACCAGCCAATAAAAACATGTCCGAAATCCTGACAGACACCCTTGCGACGAGCCCATGCAGAATGGGCAGGTGTATGAGCATCTGTGGCCTCTCCATCATATTGAAGTTGATCGTACAGGGTGTCTTTAAGTCCAACGATATAGTCGATCATCGGCTGCTCCCTGTCTATTGCCGGTAGGCTCAGGCTCTCCTTATCAGGAAAAGCAGTGAGTGGAGTCTGAGTCAGGTACATAGCATGCTCTACTCTAAAACTCAAGTCAGACAGCCTGCTCCACTGTTCCTCAGGGTTTACAAACGGTCGCTCAAATGAATTGACGCTCTCCAGCCGAACATGTGTAGAAATATCAATTTCAATGTCAGTGAAGGCGTTTTTTGGAGCGAGTATGATGCAGTTGGCGCCAAAGGCGTTGCTGCCTGTCCACCACTCGTGAGGGACATTGGCTTTTACCTGGAAGTCAAGAAGATGTTGTCCGTGCTCAGCGGTGGGCACCACCAATAGCTGAAAGACTGCTTGCTGAACGGTTAGCTCATATTTATTGTGCGCGTGATAACCTGTGTGGTAGTCATGCATTATGATAAGTATTGACTTTCGATCTTTCCTGCCGTTTCAAACATCAGGTTAGTCATATGATTCAATTCTTCCTCAAAGTTAGACTCCAGTTCTTCTACAGTCATATACTTCACCTTGCTGTAATTTTTATCAATAAAATGTTCAACTGAGCTAACAGATGGGTGCTTTTCGGGGCTCAGTCGGTTGGTATGAAACCGAACTTTTTCAAAGCAGAATAGAAAGCTCCTTGGGAAACCAGGGTTGAGCACTAGAAAATCAATCACACTATGTAAGTCTGGCGCGCGAGAGCAATACTTTTTGCTCATGTCAAACGACTCGAGTGTATCCAGCAGTGTCGCCAGTTGATATGACCGCACTGCTAGTGAAGGGTCCTCCGCTTCCAACATTTTGATATCCTGGTACTTAATAGAAATCGTTCGGATGATCTGAATGGCTCGCTCTACGAACAGTCCTGCCTTGATCACATCCCAGGTGGCGTCATGCATTAGGGTACTGTCAATTTTTCCTTTGATGATCACAGCCATATCGGTAGCACGCTGTGAAAAGTCATAGAGGTGGGTTTTCTTGTAATCTTCCACCTTGTAATCCAGCATAAAGTGGTAGTACTTATTAATGGACTCCCATAGCTCGCTACTTATGACATCTCGTGCACTCCGGGCATTTTCACGAGCTGCGATGACGCCACTTATAACGGATCCGGCATTGTCTTTGGCGAAAGTAACCTGATGCAATGTGTCCTCTTCAGAAAGGTCTGTCTGAGACGTCCCGTTCATTCGCAGGATGGCATCAAGCGCAAGCTGCCTGCTTACGGCAATTGGTCCATCCAGCGCAGAGAAATAGTTGACCTTGGTAAATCGGGTCATGCTTTCTGCCCGCTCAAGGTACCTGCCCATCCAGAAAAGATTATTGGCTATTCGTGATAACATAGTTGATTTTTCTTAAAGTCCTTCTTCCGCTACCGCAATAGGCGGACAGCCTGTATTGGCTTATTATGATAATATCCAGGTGTCTTTGGAGCCCCCACCCTGGGATGAGTTTACTATTAAAGTTCCCTTCTTAAGGGCTACCCTCGTAAGGCCTCCTGGCAAGACATACTGAAAGTCCTTGCCTTGGAGGCAAAAGGTTCTTAGGTCAATGTGCCTCGGCTCAAATTGATCCGAATCTTCAATATATGTAGGGTGAACAGACAGTGACATTATAGGCTGAGCGATATATTTTCTTCTGTTGCCTTTAATGGTTTGTTTCACTTCTTCGATCTCAGCTTTCGTCAAAGTGCTGCCTATGGATATACCGTATCCACCGCTTTCATCTACCGGCTTTACCACCAGCTGATGAATGTTTTCCATCACATATTTGAAGTCATCTTCTTTCTCACATCTATAGGTCGGCACATTTTTGAGAATGGTCTCTTCGCCCAGGTAGTATTTGATGATCTCGGGCATATAGATATACACAGCTTTATCATCGGCGACCCCAGTGCCCGGTGCATTGACAATTGCTACATTTCCCTCGCGATAAGCGTGCATTAGGCCAGCCGTACCTAGTGCTGAGTCTTGTCGAAACTCCAATGGGTCAATAAACAGGTCATCAACTCTGCGATAGATCACATCTACCCGCTTCGGACCATAGATAGTCTTAGTGTAGACGAAATTGTTGTCTACAAAAAGGTCTCTACCCTCCACCAGGTCAATACCCATAGACTGGGCTAAGAAGCTGTGCTCAAAATAAGCAGAGTTATACATTCCGGGAGTGAGCAGTACACAATTAGGCTCATCCACACCCTGTGGCGCCACCGACTGCATCATTTGCAAAAGCTTATCAGGATATTCCTGCACTAGTTGTACTTCACATTCTTTGAAAAGCTTAGGGAGTGTTTTTTTGAGCGAGTTTCTATTGGCCAGTACGTAGCTTACTCCAGACGGGACTCTCACATTATCTTCCAGTATATAATACTCACCATCATTGTGTCGAATAAGGTCAGTACCTGAGATATGGTTGTAGATGCCACCAGGAGGATGAACTCCCTGCATTTGTGCGAGGAGATTGATGGATGACTGAATCAGATCAAGAGGCACTATACCTTCCTTGAGGATTTTCTTGTCATGATAGAGATCATCCAAAAAGGCATTGATCGCCATGTTCCTTTGGATCAGGCCCTTCTCTACGGTATCCCACTCCTTAGCAGGAATAATTCTGGGAATCATATCAAAAGGAAAAATCCTTTCTGTTCCCTCTGCATTGTTGTTGTAGGTCGCGAAAGTTATGCCCTCATTGAAAAACTGGATCTTAGCTTCGTCCTTTAGCCGTAGAAAATCTGATTTATCATATTCTGCAAATTGCTTGACGAACTTTTGATAATGCTCTACCGCATTTGGCGTTTTAGCCAGCATTTCATCAAAAAGGTCTCCTTCACATTTATAGTTTTCTAGCATATTCCTTCGTTTTGAAGACCTAGAATGTAAGCATCAGCAGGCACAATAGAAAATCCAATCGTAGAATTACCTTTTGATCGGTTAAATGAGGTGTTCATTGAGGATTTGTCAATGCCTCGTTATTTAAGCGACCCTTGGGACATATTTTAATATTTATTCGGCATGCATACTATTTTTGATCTATATTTATACTCTGCATGCATACTAAATTTAGTTATACGATATGAACACTGACGTAGCTATTGAGAATGACTTTCTGTCCTTAGAGATAGCCGATGGTGTAGGCATTCTTTGGATGGATCTCAAGGGCGAGGAATGGAACAAGGTCACGCTAAGTATGGTCGGTGACTTTGAAGGAATATTAGAAGCCATTGAAACCGACCCGACCATTAAGGCTGTAGTGCTGATCAGCAAAAAGAAAGGCTTCATGGCTGGTGCTGATATCGAGGAATTCCTAAAGATGGGACCTGGTGAAGCCAAGTCGACGGCTGTAGTTGGACACAAGCTGTTTGCTAGAATCGAGGATTGTGCCAAGCCTTTTGTATCTGCGATCCATGGTGCTTGTATGGGTGGGGGTACTGAGATTTCACTGGCCTGCGCCGCACGCATAGCTACCTCTCATTCCTCCACGGTGCTGGGCCTACCGGAAGTGAAGCTAGGCCTATTACCTGGCTTGGGAGGCACTTACCGACTACCGAGGCTTATTGGTTTGCAGAAAGCACTGGATATGATGCTAACAGGCAAGAACATCTATGCCCAACGCGCCTACAAGATGGGATTGGTCGATAGACTAGTTGATCAACCCAAGCAACTAGAGGCAGCTAAGAAATTTGCCCTTGAAATAGCCGGGGGTAATTTCAAAAGAAAAGACAAGCGAACCACCACAGAGAAATTGTTGGAAGCTACCTCCGTCACTCGCAATATCATCTTTGATAAGGCCAGGCAAATGGTCATGCGCTCCACCTATGGTAACTACCCTGCACCACTTCAAATCTTAGCTTCCGTGAAGGACGGCTATGGCAAGCCCAGAGAAAAAGCATGGGAGCAGGAGTCCACCAAGTTTGACGGATTGATGCAAACCCCCGAGAGCAAGCAGCTCATCAATATCTTCTTCGGCATGAATGCCTTGAAGAAAAACCCAATGAAGGATCAGGTGAAGCCTGTCAAAACTTTGGGGATGCTCGGAGCGGGTCTCATGGGTGAGGGTATCGCTGAAGTGAGCGTCAACAATGGCATGGAAGTCTTACTTAAAGACATCAACCTGGACATGCTCACACAGGCAAAGAAGAATATCTGGAAGGCTTTTTCTAAAAAGGTAAAGTACAAGACGATTCCTGGCGCTGAGGCAGAGCGATTAATCGGCAATGTGCATACCGGCCTTGACTTCACTGGATATGACAAAGCTGATATGGTCATTGAAGCGGTGTTCGAAGACCTTGACCTCAAGCATAAAGTACTCCAAGAGACGGAAGCGGCTATTGGTGAGCAATGTGTCTTTGCCAGTAATACCTCAGCACTACCGATCTCGGCTATCGCCAATAAAGCCAAGCGACCTGAGAATGTGATCGGAATGCATTATTTCTCTCCGGTGCAGAAGATGCCACTTTTGGAGATTGTGGTAACAGAGAAGACTGCAGACTGGGTAACAGCTACTGCACTTGAGGTAGGCATCCGCCAGGGCAAGACATGCATCGTAGTGAAAGATGGCCCTGGCTTCTATACGACCAGGATCCTCGCCCCATACATGAATGAAGCGCTTCTACTTCTTGAAGAAGGCGCAGACATACTTCAGTTAGACAAGGCCATGAAGAAATTCGGATTTCCGGTAGGTCCAATCACACTCATGGATGAGGTGGGTATAGATGTCGGTGCACATATCAATAGAGGTGAACTGCGGACATTCTTCGATCAGCGAGGTGCTGAATCCTCCAATGCCATGGAGGCTCTGGAGGAGGCGGGCTACAAAGGCCGAAAGAATAAAAAGGGGTTCTTGCTCTACGATGATAAGACAGGCAAGAAAGTGCGCGGCAAGGCTAATGAAGAGATCTATGAGCATTTTGGAGGATCAAAGCGAAAGAACTTTTCCGATGAGGAAATCCAGGATCGCATGTCACTTATTATGATCAATGAAGCTGCGCTATGTCTGCAGGAAAAAATCATCAAAGAGGCTAGAGATGGAGATATCGGTGCAGTATTTGGCCTTGGGTTCCCACCGTTCAGAGGTGGTCCATTCAGGTATGTAGATGCTGTTGGCGCTCAAGAAATCGTCAATAAAATGAATGAACTTTTGACAAAAGGTAAGCGCTTTACACCCGCTCCGATACTCGATGAGTACGCAAAAACGAATAAAAAATTTTACAACCAGGGAGCCCCTGGACCAACTAATTAGCATTCAGCTGATGGCAACATGGCTACCTAAAACCAATACTGATTTACAAACGGACTTTATTTAAAAGATATGGCAAAGCAATATTACTCCCCCCGCAACCTGAAGTTTCTACTCTATGAAACTCACAATGCAGAAGAGCTTCTCCAGTATGAGCGATTTGCGCATATGGACAAAGAGACGATGGATATGATGCTGGAAACAGCACAGCAGATTGGTGATACCCACCTTTATCCACAGCTCAAGCCAATGGACAGAGAAGAGCCAGAGGCAAAGGATGGCAAAGTAACAGTGCACCCCAAAGTGGGCACATGGCTTAAGGAAATGGGCGAAGGTGGGTGGTTGAGTGTCAACGCGCCACTTGACTCAGGTGGAATGCAGGCACCTACGACCCTGGAGTCCTGCTTCAGTTTTATTTTCCAGGCTGCAAATAACGGCGTTTATCCCTATGTCGGCTTAACCAAGGGAGCGGCTAATCTTATTGAGTCTTTCGGCACCCAGGAGTTGAAGGAAGAATACTTGCCCAATATGTATGCTGGCAAGTCCACCGGTACCATGTGCCTCACCGAGCCGGATGCCGGCAGCTCACTATCAGATATGAAGACAAGTGCGACACCTCAATCTGACGGCAGCTACAAAATCAAAGGCCAAAAAATATTCATTACATCTGGTGATCACCAGCACGCAGACAATATCATTCACCTCTTGCTAGCGCGAATAGATGGAGCACCAGCGGGTACAAAAGGGATTTCTCTTTTCGTCGTGCCCAAGCTTCGCAAAGAAGGCGATAAAATGGTGCCAAATGATATAATAGCTGCAAGCATTTTCCACAAGATGGGCCAGAAGTCAGCGCCTGCCTGTCACATGGTGATGGGTGAGAAGGACAACTGCATAGGTTACCTTGTGGGACAGCCCAATAAGGGCTTAACGTACATGTTCCAGATGATGAATGAAGCCAGGATCATGGTAGGTGTTACAGGTGTATCGATAGCATCAGCAGCCTACTACTCATCGCTCGAGTACGCTAACGAACGACCTCAGGGACGTAAGCTCAATGAGAAAGACCCACTGAAGCCGCCTACGATGATCATCAACCATCCTGATGTGAAGCGCATGCTTTTAATGCAAAAAGCGATTGTAGAAGGAAGCCTTTCATTGGTATTGGAGTGTGCGAAGTATCACGACCTTTCTCATACCACTTCAGGAGATGAAAAGCACAAGTATGCGTTACTGTTGGATTTGCTAACGCCAATTGCCAAGACGTTCCCTTGCGAGTACGGTATCACGAGTGTAAGTAATGCACTTCAAGTATTTGGCGGTTATGGCTTCACTACTGATTTTGAGCTAGAGCAGTTCTACAGAGACATTAGAATTACCACTATTTATGAAGGCACTACGGGAATCCAATCACTCGACCTTCTCGGCAGAAAGGTCACACAGTCCAATGGTAAGAGCCTACAATATTTAAGGTCTATGATCGGCATGACCATCGCCGAGGCAAAGACACATGACGATCTTAAGCGGTACGCGGATCAACTGGATAATGAGGTACAAAGAATGGGGCAGGTAACTTCACACCTATTACAGTTTGCATTAAAAGGTGACAATGAGCGATTCCTGGCAGATGCCAATTTGTACATGGATCTCTTCTGTATCGTCACAATCGGATGGCAGTGGTTGAAGCAAGCCGCGGTAGCGAAGAAAGAAATCATCACCAACAACCCACAGGGATCTGAGCTTGACTTCTACGAAAGTAAAGTACACACGATGAAGTACTGGTTCCACTATGAGATGCCTAAGACCCAAGGTCTGGCGACTAGGTTGATGGATGATGAGGTGCTGACGATTACCGATCGTACTGAAATTTTCGCTTAACCCTACTTTGTCAAGCTTGTGCACATGCAGTGTCCTTGTCAGATTGAGCTTGTCGAAATCTAAATCAAATAGACATTTCGAGATTCTTAAGGTGACAGTCAATCTAGAATGACAAAGTAGGCAAAATTCAGATATATGAAATCACCGTATTTCAATGAAGATCACGTCCTTTTCCGGCAGTCGGTCAAGGACTTTGTCGATAGAGAGGTAAGACCTCATATCGAGGAATGGGAGAAGCAAGAGCAAATTCCCAGAGCGGTCTGGAAGAAAATGGGCGACCTTGGTTTCCTGGGCCTCAACTACCCGGAGAAATACGGGGGAAGTGAAGCTGATTTCTTCTATTCAGTAGCTTTTGTCGAGGAACTTGCAAGATGCGGTGCAGCCGGTCTACCTGCAGCGGTAAGCGTTCACCAGTACATGGCTACAGCGCATATCTCGGAGGCGGGTTCGGAAGAACTAAAAGAGAAATATCTTAAGCCCGCAATTGCAGGAGATATGATCGCGGCACTTGCCATTTCAGAGCCACATGCCGGCTCTAATGTAGCGGGCATCAAAACCAGGGCAGTCAAACAGGGTGACCATTACATTATTAATGGATCGAAGACCTTTATCACCAATGGTGTGTATTCGGACTTTGTCACGACAGCCGTAGTGACGGATCCCGATGCTGGCGTTGGAGGTATCAGTCTGATGGTGATTGATAAGAATACTCCTGGTTTCACCACTAATAAGCTCAAAAAGATGGGCTGGCATAGCTCGGATACGGGTGAGCTTTTCTTTGAAAACGTAAAAGTCCCCGTTTCCAATCTGATTGGAGAGGAAGGTCGTGGCTTTTACTACATCATGGATAGTTTTCAGCTAGAGCGGCTTGTCGGAGCTATCATGGCGGTCGGTGGGTGCGAAGACACACTGGACACGACACTTAGGTACATGAAGGAGCGTGAGGCATTCGGACGACCTATCGCCAAGTTCCAGGCACTTCGACATAAGATCGCAGACTTAGCGGCTGAGACCGAATCACTGAAGCAGTTTGTCCATCATACTGCCTGGCTACATCAGCAAGGCGAGTTTGCTGTCAAGCAATGTTCTATGGCCAAGCTGCTAGGTTCAGAGCTCGGCAAGAAGGTGGCAGATGAATGTCTTCAGATGTTCGGTGGCTATGGTTACATGCAGGACTTTCCTATTGAAAGAATGTACCGTGATGCGAGAGTCGGTACGATTGTAGGAGGTACTTCCGAGATCATGCGTGAGATCATTTCTAAGACGGTGATAGATGATACGAACTACGACTCGGCTTATAAAGGAGACCATAAGCCGAAAGCACAAACAAATAAACAGGAAACAAAAGCAGCACCAGTTATGGATAAGAAGCCAGAAGTAGCTAAGGAAATCATCAGGTCATTGGAATCAAGGTTCAGGCCTGAGAAGGCAGGAGACTTTGAAGCCGTATTCCACTTTGACATTGCAGGAAACAACGGTGGTCAGTTTACAGCTGTCATCGGTAACGGCGAATGCAAGGTCAAGGAAGGTCATGAGGGAGATGCAACATGTACGGTAGCCACGAAGGATACTGTCTATGAAGAAATAGAACTGGGCAAACGAAATCCAGAAATGGCTGTGATGATGGGCAAAATCAAAATCAGCAACATTGGCGAGATGTTGAAGTTTTCCAAACTCTTCCATCGGTTGTTTTAGTTAACCGCTGAGAGAAGCACTTATTATCCCTCTCCATGAGCGGGTTTGAGAGAGGTTCTTTAAAACTTCTCTCAATGAATCGAAAGAAAAGTTGAAACAAGAATAAACACATTAACAATGGCAGATGCATACATATTTGATGCGGTACGTACACCCCGCGGCAAGCGCAAAGGCTCAATGTGGGAGGTAACTCCTACGCAGCTGGTAGTTACGCTACTCAAAGCGCTAAAAGAAAGAAATAACCTGGACACCAGTCAGCTAGAAGACTTGATCCTTGGCTGTGTCACGCAGGTAATGGAGCAAGGAGGTAATATCGCTAAGACAGCTGTTCAGCAGGCAGGTTATGACAACCAGGTTTCTGGTATGACTATCAACCGCTTCTGCGCTTCCGGCCTGGAGGCCTTCAACATTGCTGCCGCTAAAATCATGTCGGGTCAAATTGATCTCATAATTGCAGGTGGTGTAGAGTCTATGTCACGCGTGCAGATGGGCAGTGATGGAGGTTCCATTTTCATGGATCCAGCTGTGTCGTTTGATCAGTACTTTGTCCCTCAGGGTATCTCAGCTGATTTGATTGCCACCAAATGGGGTTATAGTAGAGACATGCTCGATCAGTATGCCGTACAGTCTCAGGATCGAGCCGCCAAGGCCTGGGAAAAGGGAGCATTCGCTAAATCCATTATTCCTGTTAAGGACATCAACGGGTTCACTATTCTCGATAGAGATGAAAATGTCCGACCTGGAACAACTAAAGAGATCCTCGCAGGTCTCAACCCATCCTTTGAGATGATGGGCGCCATGGGAGGTTTTGATAATGTAGCGCTACAGAAATACCCCGAACTAGAGAAAATTAATCACGTGCACCATCCCGGTAACTCCTCGGCGATAGTGGATGGAGCCGCTCTGATTTTGATGGGTTCCAAAGAAATGGGGGAAGCCCTCGGCCTTACTCCTCGCGCGAAGGTCAAGGCCTTTTCTGTCGTCGGAACAGAGCCTACTATCATGCTGACCGGTCCTGGTCCAGCTACACATAAGGCCCTGAAGAAAGCCGGAATGGACAAAAATGACATTGACTTATATGAAGTGAATGAGGCTTTTGCAGGTATGATCATGCGCTTTCTGGATGATGTACCAATTGATCAGGACAAGCTTAATGTTAACGGCGGAGCTATCGCAATGGGTCATCCCCTTGGTGCGACGGGTAACATTATTCTGGGTACAGTACTCGACGAACTCGAGGCTCAGGACAAAGAAGTAGGTGCTGCGGCCCTCTGCATCGGTGGAGGTATGGGTGTGGCAACAATTGTAGAGAGAGTATAAAGAACGATCATGAGTGCACAGATAGACAACAGCATACTTACATACGAAGTAGACAATGATGGGATCGCAGTGATCACCGTCGATATGAAGGACTACCCAACCAACGTCCTCAATGACAAGACGATACCCGCTATACTGGATGCGGCGAGACAAGCCATAGCTGATGATAAGGTCATCGGGGTGGTAATCGCATCCGCGAAACAGGATTTCATCGCAGGAGCCGATCTCAAGCATTTTATAGGCTTAACAGACCGTGAGACGGTCTTCAAGCAAGTTGTAGAGATGAACAAAGGCTTCATCGAGATGGAGACCAGTGGTAAGCCCTTCGTGGCAGCCATCAACGGCAATACATTGGGAGGCGGATACGAGGTAGCGCTCGGTTGCCATCACCGAATTGCCTGGAACGATGCAGGCTATAAGATTGGCCTACCGGAAGTCACACTGGGCCTCTTGCCAGGGGGTGGAGGCACACAGCGTCTACCGCGAATGATTGGTATTGAGAAAGCCCTGCAAATTATCGTCCAGGGTCAGCAACTGCGACCTGACGCGGCAATGAAGCAAGGGCTCATCGAGCAGCTGGTAGATAGCCTCGAAGACCTTGTGCCTACCGCAAAGCGCTGGATCAAGGAGGTCGGCACAAAGGAGCAGCCATGGAATGCGAAGAGATTCAAAGTGCCCTGTGGAGAAGTGATGTCTCCTAAAATAGCACAGACCTTCGGAGCGGGTACAGCACTGACGCGTGGGAAGACCAAAGGCAACTACCCTTCTGCGCAATATGCCATGAGTTGCGTGTACGAAGGTCTTCAGCTCCCAATAGAGCGAGCAATTATCGTGGAGGCCCGCTATTTTGTAAAGTCGCTATTTAGCAAAGAGGCACGTAACATCATTCGTACGGGCTTCTTCAACATTGGCAAAGCCAACAAAGGAGGAGCGCGCCCTAAGGATATCGAAAAATTCGAATTCAAGAAGATTGGAATCTTAGGTGCGGGTATGATGGGTGCAGGAATAGCCTATGTAACGGCTAAGGCAGGCCTGGACTGTGTTCTCAAGGATGTTTCTCAGGAAGCTGCAGATACTGGTAAATCCTACAGCACAGGATTGTTAGACAAGGCAATAGCTAAAGGCTATGGTACTGCTGAAAAGAAGGAAACCGTCCTTTCCAAGATTAAAGCTACCGATAAGGTCGCTGACCTTGAGGGTTGTGACTTGATCATCGAGGCAGTGTTTGAAAGTCGGGAACTCAAAGCAACTGTAACCAAAGAAACGGAAGCTGTGATGATGGAGAATGGCATTTTTGCGTCCAATACCTCAACACTTCCCATCACAGGTTTAGCGGAAGCTTCAAAGAAACCCGAGAACTTCATCGGCCTTCACTTCTTCTCACCTGTGGATAAGATGCCACTAGTTGAGATCATCATGGGCGAAAAGACCTCTGATTATGCCCTCGCAGCTGCAATCGACTATGTGATGAAGATCAAGAAGACGCCAATTGTAGTAAACGACAGTCGTGGCTTCTTCACTTCGAGAGTGTTTAGCACTTTCACAAATGAAGGCATGGGACTGTTGCTTGAAGGAACACCTCCCGCATTGATTGAAAATGCTGCGCTGGATGTTGGAATGCCTGTGGGTCCTCTGGCTGTGACCGATGAAGTCAATCTTGGACTGGTGATGAAGATTCTCCGTCAAACGGAGATCGACCTTGACAGAAAGGATGACTCTGCGGCTGCTAAAGTCGCCCCAATCATGGTAGAGCAGTTTGATCGACCAGGCAAGCGCCAGGGTAAAGGCTTCTACGAGTATCCTGAAAAGGGTAAGAAGCATCTATGGCCGGAATTGAGCGGCCACTTCCCTGAAAAGGAAGACCACCCATCTTATGAAGAGATCAAGACGAGGTATCTCTCTATTATGGCCTTGGAAACCTACAGATGTCTTGAAGAAGGTGTGCTGACCAAGGGAGAAGATGGTGATGTAGGTTCCATTCTAGGGTTTGGTTTTCCAATCTATACTGGAGGGGCCATTAGCTACATCGACTATGTTGGTGTACAGCAGTTCGTAGAAAACTGCGACGGCTTTGCGCAGAAGTATGGTGACCGTTTCAACGTGCCTGATTCCTTGAGAGAGCGAGCCCGAAAAAGTGAGCCCGTAATCGCTTAAGAATTAAATGGAGCTATTTCTCTAGCTTTTCCAGTCTGAGATTTAGCTCCTCTATTTTTGCATGGATGATGTCTAGCTCTGCGTCTTTCACGGCTTCCACTTCTTCAAAGGCTTGATCTAAAGCGTTTATCCTATCTCTTAGAAATTGCATTTTAGCACCTGTAACCGCGCGAATTTGCTCTACTTTCTTATTTAGTTCTTGAATAGTCATGCCAATAAAGTTAATTTATCTAAAGTTATACGGACTAATTAAGGTACAGTTAATCGCAGTTTTTAGTGTTAGACTTGAGTTCACAAGTAGCAAACTATGAACAAACCAGTATTACGCAGAATGAAAAAGGATTTAATTGAGCTTCGAAAACAAACTCGGAGAATGGAACGAGGGCTTGCACTTGACAGAGCAAGTCTGGCAGAGACCAAGAAATTGGCCCAACAAAGCAAAGGGTCCTCAAATCCAGACTTCTTAGAACACGATGGCAATAGTGAGTATGCTCATCGAATAAAAACATTAGAAGAGGAGCTAGCTTCAGTTAGAGAAGCCAACGGTAGGCTTAAGAAAGAGATAGAGAAATTGAAGAATGAGTAGCACACCTGAAAATTGCAACTCAATAATTCAATCCATTCCAGCACGTTTTCGTCCTCAGAAAGCAGAAGGATATCAAACCACTGTGCACTTCGAAATATCGGGAGACAAAGGCACACAATTTACAGTGGAGATAACAAATCAGCACTGTAATTTTAAGGAAGGGTTACACGGTGAGGCTGTTTGCGTGGTTAGAGCCAAGTCCAAGCACTACGTCGCACTAGAGTCTGGCGAGATGAACCCTCAGTTAGCTATCCTTACCGGTAAGCTAAAGGTGAGCAATATCAATGAGATGCTTCGCTTCTCGAAATGCTTCATTCCCTATCACAAGTTCAATAAGCCATCTGAGACTACTCCGAAAAAAGATCGCAAGCCGTCTTCTGGGCCACTTCTAGGATATCGAATTCTAGATTTGAGTCGACTACTTCCAGGGCCGTGGGCTACCGCAATGCTGGCAGACATGGGTGCTGAAGTCATTAAGATAGAAGATCCTGAGTCGCCTGATTATGTGCGGGACTACCCACCGATCATCGATGGTCAGTCAGCCAACTACTTGGCCTGGAATAGGAGTAAAAGAAGTGTAGGAATCAGCCTCCGTACCCTGGAAGGAAAAAAGAAATTCATGGAGCTGATCAAGTCCGCCGATGTAGTTGTAGAGCAATTCCGGCCAGGAGTCATCGATCAGTGGGGTTTGGGTTATGAAGAAGCCAAGAAGGTAAACCCAAAGATTATCTATGTCTCCTTGACGGGTTTTGGCCAGACAGGACCTATGGCACAAACCGCAGGACACGACCTCAACTATCTCGCGCTTTCAGGAGTGCTGAGTCTCAATAAAGATGAGCGGGGCAAACCAGTGATTCCCGGCACACAGCTGGCAGATATCGCCTCTGGGACCTATCAGACCATACAAGCAGTCATGGCAGCTTTACTCAGCCGCCACCAAACGGGTGAAGGTCAGCACGTGGATGTCTCAATGACAGATGGATTGCTTCCATTCGCCACCATCGCCTTCAATACCCTTTGGTCAGGAGAAAAACCTGATAATCAGACCATGGCTTTGAGTGGTGGTCTGCCTAACTACAACATCTATCAAACCTCCGATGATCAATGGGTCGCACTTGGCGCATTAGAGCCTAAGTTCTGGTCAATTTTCTGTGACTTAGTTGATCGACCGGACTGGAAAGAAAAAGCATTACCCAATCACCCTGAAGCAGACAAAACCAAACTAGAAGTAATCGACCTCTTCAAATCCAGAACAAGAAAAGAATGGGCCGAGCTAGGTGCTAGCCACGATATCTGTCTAACTCCAATACTCGAAGTGGGAGAAGTGGAAGAACACCCCCACTTCCAATCACGGCAGATGTTCGACCGATCCACTTCCATCCCTTTGATTAACCAACCTATCAAGTTCTCCGCGACACCATCCAAAATCCAATGGCAAGCACCAGAGTTGGGCGAGGATGAAGTTTGACATAACATCCCGTTTAAAAAATAGCTGTGCAATAAGTCATTTCCTGCATTTTAGTTACCCAATAATGTTTGGCTTGACTCGGACCAACACCCACCTAACCGCCCTCAAGGGCGGAATTTGTCCCCTTGAGGGGACTACAGGGGTGTTTATTGGTGAGAGACGAAATAAAACTTTGATTCTCTCTATCAGCATCATTCTTATTGCACAGCCCGATATCCTTAATTCATTTCGTATAGAGTTGATCTAGCGTCACTATCTTCTACTCGAAAAGATTTTTCCTACCTTGTAACCATTTCAATTTTTCGGTGTAACCCACCTGAATACGATCACTAATCGACTTGCAACAAACTGATGAATGGTTGATGTCAGAAGTCCAAAAAGGGCATCTGGATCATCTCGAGGAATTATTTGAACGCTATCAGAAGAAGCTTTTCAACTTCTTTATGCGGCTGACCTATGATCAGGCCGCAAGCGAGGATTTGATACAAAACGTGTTCGTGAGGATTATGAAATACCGAAGTTCATACAACCCTAATCTGAAATTCAAGACCTGGATCTACCAGCTGTCACGAAATCAGTTTCATGACTACTACCGCAAGGAGGTAGAGAAGCGTGATGACTTTTCTGATGTCACGATGATGGCGGATCATGACTTGACTACAGATGAAGACTATGACAAGGAGCAACAACTGCAGCTGGAAGTAGCGATGCAAAAGCTTCCTATCGAAAAGCGTGAGTTACTTGTCATGAGCAAAATGCAAGGGATGCACTATGATGACATTGCTGAGATCAAGGAGATCACAGTGGCCAATGTCAAAGTACAGGTGCACCGCGCACTCAAGGAATTAAGAACAATCTATTTTCAATTGAACTGATATGGAGAGAGGTAAAATAGAAAAGCTGATACCAGACTATCTGGAGGGCAGCTTATCAGTGAATGAGCGAGAGGAGTTCGAAAGATCTCTTCAGCAGCATCCTGATCTCAAAGAAGAAGTAGAACAACTAGCGTCACTTTCAAGTGATCTTGGCAGCACGCCTGACTTAGCACCAAGTGATGCCTCCAGGATGAGGTTTCGGCAAGCCTTGTTGGAAGAAAAGGCAATGCTTCCTCGGGAAACGGCAAGCACAAGCCCATGGACCTATCAGCTTGTGGCTGGATTTGCCTTGTTGATCTGCGGTGTTGCGATAGGCTTGTTGATCAATAAGCCTACAGACAACTCTGCTCAACTGATGGCAATGCAGCAGGAGTTGAGTGAAACTAAAAGCATGGTCTTACAATCGACATTGAAGAATCACTCGGCAAGTGACCGCATAAAAGCAGTAAGCCTGACCGGAGCTATCAATAACCCGGATGCAGAGCTCATTGGGACTTTGGTCAAGACGCTGAATACAGATGAAAGCCCCAATGTGCGATTAGCAGCTGCCGAAGCGCTAATGAACTATTCCGATAGTGAACTGGTACGCGCATCCCTGGTGCGGTCACTTTCTTATCAGGAAGATCCGATTATCCAGATCACACTCATCCAAATGATGGTGCGAATAGACGAGAAAAGTGCCCTCAAGCAACTACAAAGACTGTCTGAGGACGAAAGCACACAACCGGTAGTCAGGCAAAGTGCCGAGACCGCAATACAGATATTGATTTAACAACACTCAAAATAACAACAATGAAAAAGTTAACATTATTACTAACGGCGTTGGTGATAGCCAACGGGCTTGTCGCTCAGAGAGCAGCGACATGGAAAACAGCGCTGGAAGGAGCGTCAGGAATGACCATGGAAATCAGCGACGTAGGAGATGACATAATCATCAAAGGCTATGATGGGACCGAGATCATCATAGAGACCAATGATTATGAAGGAATACCGGAGAAGGCCAAAGGCCTAAAGCCGATATCTGCTACAGGTGAGGACAATACCGACCTTGGCCTGTACTTCGCCAAGTCTGGTGACAAGTTTATCCTGACAGGAGCGTCTCGTGTGGCCAACGATTCGGATTATACTATCACTATTCCCAATAGGATGAAACTCAAAGTAGAAGCGATGAGATGGTCCGGTGGTGATATCAGGATAGAGGGGATGTCTGGTGAAGTGGAGGCACGCTCCAATGTCGGGGATATCGAATTAGTCAAAGTGAATGGGCCGTTGGTGATCTGGACACTCAGCTCAGATATCACCGTGAGCTATGCAGCGCTGAGCCAGACGGGTCCGCATTCCATATCATCTACCAGCGGTGAGATCGACGTGACCCTACCGGGAAATAGCAAGGGTACTTTCGATATGAAAAGCATCAGTGGTGAGATCTATTCGGATCTGGACATGACGTTTCCGGAGAAGGAAGAGATGCGCCATATTGGAGGCCAGCTACGAGCCAATGGCACCCTCAATGGAGGAGGTGTAGACTTCAATATCAACAGTATCAGTGGTGATGTATTCATGAGGAGAGCCAAATGAGAAGATTATTGATCATTCCGATACTCCTAAGTAGCTTAAGTGTATTTGGACAGCAAACAGCTCTTGATGAAACGACTCCCGGCCCTGACAAGATCATTAAAGAGACGATTGCGATCGAGGGAAGCACGGAGCTGGCGCTGGATTTCCCCTATGCGACAGACATTCGCTTGAGCACTGCGCAAGGCAATGAAATCGAGATATATGTTAATGCCTCTATCAATGATGGAGAAAATAATGAAGCTTATGAGCTTCTCATAGAGAGAGTTGGAGATCGCATCCTGATGGGTACGGATCGAGATCGGCTTGACAGTTTCTTCAAGAACAATTCCGGTAGGCGGACCAACTGCTACAGCACGGATATCATGGTAGAAGTAGCTGTGCCCGACAGAATGCTCGTCAGCGTGGAGTCGATCTCGGGTAATGTGACCGGTGAGCTGCGTAGAAAGCCCTACGCAATAAAGACGATCTCCGGAGATATTGACCTGACCGTCCCTAGCGGAATAGGTGCCGAATTGATTGCGAGCACGATATCCGGTGCGATGTATGCCAATGTCTCACTTGATCATTTGGATGACAAAGAAGGCCTGCGGCAAGTTGTTGGGGAGAAAGTCCACGCCAAAATCAATCAGGGTGGCGAGCCTCACAGACTCGAAACCATCAGCGGAGATGTACTACTGAGGGCTGGCAACTAAGGTCAGCCCCTGATTGGCTACTCGACCACTACGGCAGTACCGCTCGCACTCACCATGAGCATGCTGCCACCCTGTCCCAGCGTTTCATAGTCCAAATCGACTGCTAGTACGGCATTGGCCCCCATGCGCTGGGCATTTTCCTGAAGCTCAGCTAGCGCAATGTCCTTGGCTTCTCTGAGCCCCTTTTCGTAGCTACCTGAGCGGCCCCCTACGATATCTGTAATACTTGCGAAAAAGTCTTTGACGAAGTTTGCGCCGATGATGGCCTCACCTGTTACGATCCCGATGTAGCGGGTTACTTTCTTACCTTCAATGGTATTTGTTGTCGTTACTATCATATTGATTTTTGTTCTGAGAAGATGAACGTAATTTATTCCCGATAGGATGCTATTTGGCCGGTCTAAAGTAGCGTTGGAGCGTAATCTACACCTTGATGTCGGTCAACCTCGTTGTGATTAGTATTAGTTCGCTGTGTAGGCGGACGCTACCAAAACAGAGTTGCCATGACTGATTTCTATCGATTCCTATCGCTACATGTGTGGGGCAGTTTTCCTGCCTCATGGCAAAGAACAATCTCTCAGCTTTATGCCGGTATATACAATCAACCCTGGACCCGTCACGTGATTCCGGCCTACAGCCGAGTTCATTACAAAGACCCGACTTATTTGGACTTGTTTGCACCTGCCAGTGGCGCTTCTACCTATCAGAGTTTCCAGGATTTCTTCACGCGTAAGTATCAGGAGCTACCGCAAATCAAAGAAAAAGCAGCCTGGCCATGCGAAGGCCTCATTTGCGATTACGGTAGGATCAACGATCTCGACCTGATCAATATCAAAGGAGAAAAGAAGGAAGTACGGGTCATCTTTGGCCAATCGCAGGAAGAGATACCCGCAGACTACTACTTCACCAACGTCTTCCTGCACAACAATAACTATCACCGCATACATGCGCCGATCACTGGTGAGATCATCAATATCGAGCATATCCGAGGTGAGTTGGTATTGCTAAGACCTTGGGTGTACAAAAATGATCCATCACTACCCGCGCTCCGCAACGAACGTGTGAATGTTACGCTCCGCGATGAAGAAGGTAGAAAGTGGTACGTCTCCATCGTCGGAGGTCCAGCAGTTGGTACGATCGTTCTGGATGACAACACTCAGATCGGCAACACCGTCAACCAGATAGACGAGCTTGGCACCTTTTTGCTCGGGTCTACTTGCTGCATCGCTTCGCCCATCCCAATATCTCGAGAAGTAGGTGAGACAGTTTATATGGGCGAGGAGTTGTAGTATTAACTGTTCCTTGGTTCTTGCCTACTCACAGGATGCGTGTAAAGTTGTCTTAGGCTTCAGAAACAATCCTTTTTCAAAAGCGGTTAATTAATCGTTATGAAAAACATCAAGTTTCCCATCATTTTCGCCACGCTCTATTTATTTGTCTATAGCATTGGACCTTTTGTGGGAGTGCCTGAAAAACTGGTCATCACCATGTTTATTTTTCTGCCCATAGTCACGATTTGGATGGTTATCAGAATACTGAAGGATGGCGAGGATACGCAGCTAGAATTTGACGAAGGGCATCTCTATGAAGATATGCCGCAGTTTGAGAAGCCGCACTGATTTTGAGCTTCTATTAGTTGATTTAATAACTGGTCAGCCGAATCTGTCAGTCCGAGCTCGTCGAAGACTTGTTGGTCAAACGGGAGAGGTACCCTTCGACGAGCTCAGGGTGACACCTGCGAAGAGAACGTGAAACAACCAGTAATTGAATGGCTGTCACAGAATCAATCTCGATAGAACTGAATCAATAAATTCATTTATCGGCTCTTTTAGAATAAGCTAGACTTAATTCAGGCAGCTTATCCCATTCACGTCTAATAAGAGCTTCTTTCTTAGCTCTACGCCATCCTTTTATCTGTTTCTCAAAGGAGATAGCCTGATTAACATCATTAAAATGTTCCTGAAACACCAGCGTTACTGGCCTTCTTGAATGTGTATAGGCTTTGGTGTTTAGCCCGTCATTGTGTTGAACAACCCTGGCTTCTATATCGTTGGTTATCCCAACATAGTAAGAGTCGTCGGAACACTTAAGTATATACACTGTGTAGTGTTTCACTCTCCTAATTTAGGCAATACTTAATACCAACAATTGCAGACGCACTCAGCCAACGTAACTGTCAGTCTGAGCCTGCCTCGCCAGCAGGCAGGCTCGTCGAAGACTTGTTGGTAAGTGTCACTCGGATTAAAAAGTAACAACCAGTCCTTCACTGCAAAAGAAGCTATTACACAAAGAAAAATTACCCTTCGACAGGCTCAGGGTGACAGTCCAACAAGTTTATCAATCAGAATTGTACTCGGGTCTCACAGGACTAAACACATCTGTGATCTTACAATCTGTAATGGCTCGTCCACTGTGTGGAACGTTGGAAGGAATAACCACAGGCTGACCTGGGCTCAGAATCTGAGTTTCTCCATCGACGGTCAATTCAAACTCCCCTTCATAAACAGTAGCGACCTGCTCATGTACATGATGATGCTCTGGTAGTATACCGCCCCGCTTTATTTCCCAATAAGCCATGGTTACATGCTCGCCTTGGACAAATTTGCCATGAAAGCCAGGAATCAATTCTTTAGCTTCGAGTTGGTCAAGGTTGTAGAATATTTTCATGGTCATTCAGGGAATTAAAGTTGTCGTTCACCGATTAAATTTAGTCAATCCTACTATATCGCAACAGTACTCCTATCCTCCTCGTTCGAATCATGAATGCAGCTTTTGAAGCAACCCAACCTGGACAACTGGCTCAATAGTCGCCAGACACTTCACCTCAGTTTTTGGGTATCATATTACATCTATAGAGTATTGATCTACGGTGATGTGGTCAATACCTGGGAGAATGTAGCTTATGTACAGGCGTTTGAACTGCTTCTCAAAGTGCCGGTTGTTTATATCAACCTCTATATCTTCTTGCCTCACCTCTTAAAGAAGAAAAAGACCCTCTATTTCTTCGCAGCAAATATTTTACTGATCGGGATGGCTACATTTTTGCAGACATTTATCATTAAGTTCTGCATTTCGATAGGTGTTTATCACTATTACCCTGACAGTTATTTTTGGACACCCTGGAAGATTTTTAGCAGAGCAAATCATTTTGTCACCATAGCCAGCGTGACCCTCATTATCAAAGTGCTCAAAGACTTTTACTTCAGTCAACAGAATACACAGCGGCTGCTAAGGGAAAAATTGGAGACGGAATTGAAGTTTCTGAGAAGCCAGATCAACCCTCACTTCTTCTTCAATACATTGAACAACCTGTATTCCCTGGTAGAACGCAAGGATGATATGGCCGGGCCTATATTGCTCAAGTTGAGCGATTTGATGTCTTACATGATCTATGAAGCATCAAATAAACAGGTCAGCCTCGCCAAAGAGGTAGAGAATCTCGAAAACTTCATATCGCTGGAAAAGCTGAGGTTTGCCAGCTTGAAGGTTGATCTGGTTGTACCCACCGAACTGGGCAGGGAGCAAATTGCTCCTCTTTTGTTGTTGCCTTTTTTAGAAAATGCCTTCAAGCATGGAGTAGGCAAGGGCAAGGAGGATAACTGGGTACAGGTCAAACTCTCAGTTGAGGACTCACAACTCAAGTATGTGGTGAAGAACGCCTCTTCGTCGCAGGATAAAGCACAGAAGACGACACAACGAGGGATAGGGCTCGAAAACCTTCAAAGAAGACTGGAGCTTTTGTACCCGAAAGCATTCACGCTCCAAACCGAAGAGCGAGAAGACACGTATGAAGCATCATTGACCTTAAACCTCTCTAAGTTTACCAGTCCGGATGAAAATTAATTGTGCAATAGTAGACGATGAGCCTTTAGCGCTCGACTTGCTTGAGCATTTCGTGGCGAAGGTGCCCTATCTGGAATTGGTTGGTAGATGCGAGAACGCCCTGGAGGCTGCCGACCTCATCCGCAAAAAGACCGTAGACTTTTTACTGCTGGATATACAAATGCCGGACATTAGCGGCATCAGCTTTCTCAAGACCATGGCCTCACCTCCTCAGGTGATATTTACTACAGCCTACCGGGAATTTGCAGTAGAGAGCTACGAGCTGAATGCAGTAGATTACCTGGTCAAACCCTTCGCTTTTGAGCGGTTCTTGCAGGCGTTGGATAAATTGTCAGTGTCTACAAATTCATCCACCACATCGGAGAAACTGTTGCTTAAAGCTGAAAACAAGACCTTCAAAATCCAGGTCAACGAAATCACCTATCTGGAGAGCATTAACGAGACGGTGGTCATTCACGGTAGTGAGCGACCGGTCACCTGCTATCAACCGCTGAGCTATTTCGAAAAAGAGCTTCCAAATGATCTGGCCTTGAGAGTACATCGCTCTTTTCTTATCATGAAGGACAAGGTCAGCGCTTTTGACCAGAGTACCGTGTACATCGATGGTGCTGAGATTCCTATCGGAAGAACATACAAGGATCGGGTGGCCGTGGCACTTCAGCATTAATTCTGCACCCAATCAAGAGCACTCAGCGCTATACTACGGCTTAGACTGGTCGTTCACGGATTCCTCGAAAACTAGTCGAACAGCACACGTTTTCATCATCAACACCAAAATAGAAAGCGATGATGAAACGAATATTATTTACCCTGGGGCTTGCAGCCTTTTTATTTCTGATAAGTGAAAATACAGAGGCGAAACCAAAGAAAGCCAGGCTTGGATACTGGGTGGTCCAGGATCATGTAGATGGCAGAAATGATGCAACGGTCAGTTTTTATAGCACCTCAGATAGTCTGGTCTTCGAGCAAAACCTCGGTAAGCGGAAAGTAGAGCTCAACCGAAAGAATATCAAAAGGCTAAACAAGGAGCTTAAAAGCTTCCATAAGCATCAGCAAAACAAAGAAAAGTTCATGATAACGAAACTGTAATTTGCTTCATGAACGGAAGGGCTTGAGTAGGATTGGGCCCTTCATTTACTTTTCGAATGGATTCTTTTTCCCGAACTTGAGCTTTTCTTTCGTGAGATTCAGGCGTTTTTCTTTGGTCTCAGGTAGCTTGGCATCAGCTATCCACCTCGCATACTCTTTTCTGTTGGTGTATGAGAGACTATCGTAAAATGACTTCAGATCAGTGTTTTGATCCAGCAAGGATTGCAGCTCCTCGGGTACCTCTACCACCCTTTCCTCCAGATCGCGCACTAAGGTGACCTGCACCGTATCGCCCACTGCCTTCCCTATTTTCTCCCGGATATCTTTTCTCAACAGTAGAAAATGGCCTTGACCCATATCGGCGAGAGAGCCTCTATACTCCACGCCATCAAATGTCGCTTTAACCTTAACCCATCCCTTGGTGCCAAAAGTAGTGGGTACATCAAAGGGAAGGTCGACCCAGGATGCTCCCGGCATATCGGGACTTCCTTTGATTTCGGCCGTCCAATCGAACTTAGGTGAGTCTGACACGGTGAGGGCTGGTTTTGGGTATTCGCTCGATAATCTTTCTTGCCTCAAGGTCAAGTTTGACCGTCACTACATACCAGATGACTTTCCCATCAAACTGACCCCTGAGGATTTCCTCAGCACTTTTGACCAGGTCGTCAAGTGTTGCTTCCTTGAGTTCCTCTAATGTTGCTAGAATGGCAGACTTGATTTGATCATACTTCTTCAAGTCAATTCGTGTTCCCTGCTTCCCTTGAGGGTGGAGGGTCATGATTTTCTCAGGGTCTGCCATCTTTGAATTTATTGTCCGGCGCTTGCTGATGTCTTGCGGTATCCCAAGCGAATAGGGTTAAAAGTAGTATCAACTTCACTAATTACAGTGTACTCATTGGTACCCCTAAGTTTGGCAACAAATGGCAGTGCTGTCAGGCTAGTGGCTGAAGCTGAGCCTGCAATTGCCGCTTCTATCTGAGCAGTGGCAAGGTTCGGGTCAAGTAGATTCAGGGTTCCCGAAGAAATCTCGTAGTACTCAGTGGAAGATTCGGTAGAGTACAAACTTCCACCTCCAAAGACGGTGGTGCGGACAAGGTCTGTCATATCAGGGTCAGTCGCCGGATCTGCAATATCATTGTCGACCAGGTCATAGCCGGGAACAGGGATAAGGTTATCATTGAAGTAGCCATACTCTACACTAACATTAATAGTCGCACTTTGTGTTGTAGACTTACCACTAGCATCTGTCATGGTCATGGTCAATGCTGCAGAACCTGATTGAGCATCTGCCCATGAGGTCGTATACGGATAATTAAAGGTCACGATGTTGCCTCCAAAAGTGGTCTCGTTGACCAGCTCTACACCACCTTTGGTAATAACAAAGCTGGCAATACCGACAGAGGGATCAGCAGTTAAGACAATTGAGAAATCTATGCGCTGGTCAACGCCGAAATCCCCCGGAAGGGTTTCTGAGCTATTCACCTCGATTTCAGGGTTGGTCGGGGTACTTGGAGTGCTGCTATCGTCATCTCCACAAGCAGTGAGTAGTAGGATGCACAGTGCTATTACCGCTGATTGAAATTTGTTCATATAAAATCTTTAGACAAATGAATGTGTAGGAATAAAGTAACCTAAATCAACTGGAAGTAGCAAGCCATAGCCGTATCTAGACAATCATGAAGATAGCTGCAACAAGCGTCATTACTATAATAAAGTAGCGATAACCCTTCTCTGGAATCTGTCTGGTGATCAAAATGCCTAGCCCTGCACCTACCGCAATAAATGGAAGAGTCATCAGGTCTATTAGAAAAGAGTCAAGTGTGATGGTCTCCCAAACGAAAATGTGAAAGGGCACTTTAAACCAGTTGATTACTAAAAAGAACCAGGCGGCTGTACCGATGAATGAGTTTTTTGGTAACCGCATGGACAACAGATAAAGTGCCATGACCGACCCGGCCAGGTTGCCCACCATGGTAGTGAACCCACCGGCTACTCCCATCAATATGGCAAACCAGTAGTAGTCCGGGACATGCTCTTTGTTGCCCTGCTCCAGCCAAAGCATGATGGCTACACTACCAAAGATGATAATCGCCATGATCAGCCGGAAAGCTTCGTCATCAATATAGGCACCAGTAACTGTACCGAGTACTACCCCAAGAGCAGCCCATGGGAAAAGCTTCTTAAGATGAGGCCAGCTGGCATGTCTGTGATAGTAGATTACCCCAAACACATCTGCCAGTGACAAAATGGGGAGGAGCAACCCGCTGGATAGTTTTCCACCAAAGATGGAGGCCAACAGAGGTACGGCGACCATACCAGCTCCGTGTACACCTGTTTTGGCAGTGCCAATCAAGACACCCACCAGGGCGATTATACCTACTTGCAAATAGGTGAGTTCGAAAGAGAGGAATTGGATCAAGCTTGTTCGCTCTTCTTTTTCCAATAGCGCAACAGTCCTGCAACACTCATCCAGGATGGGTTAGCGGCTTCATATTGCTGGATTTCGTGCTCTCCCAAACCCCCGGCTCTGAGCTGGCTAGCGACGTATTTCATAAACTCTGGTGTCACCTCTTCCATTGCCCGACCTTCTTCAAAGGGCTTTTTCATCCAGTTGGCCCAGTCCCAAAGAATGGACTCAAGGCTATCCAGGTGATCATCCACATCCGTGATTGCATCAAAATGGGTGAGGTGAAGCTTTGAGGGGTTGATCTTTCTGATAAGATTGATACTAGCTACCCAATCCTCAATGTTGATGTCGGGAGGTGGGCATGGCGGTACCACGATTCCTTTGTCGATTTTTACACCCGCCACGTCACCGGTGAAGAGGCTGTCGTCTAATTGCCACGCTATGTGATGCTTTGCGTGTCCAGGGGTATACCATGCTTTGAGCTTTGCATTGCCCAGATCAAAGACTTCTTCATCGGCCACTTCATAGAGCTGATTGGCAGGTATAGCATTCATCTCACCCCAGAGCTCGTCCATCTTGTCCTGATAGATCCGTCGGGCTGACTCCATTAATCTTGATGGGTCTTCCATATTTTTAGCTCCAAATGGATGGACATAGATAGTTGCTCCGTTTTTGGCGAATGCCCAAGCGGCTCCTGCATGATCGAGATGAATATGAGTCAGAAACACCTTCTTGATATCATGGAGCACATAGCCATGTTGCGCTAGCCCTTTTTCAAGGAACCCAATCGTCGAATGTGGCCCGGTCTCTACCAGTACCGGGCCTTCACCGGTCTCAATGAGATAGCTGGCAATGGTATGCTCGTGTCCGAGGAAGTGTAAATCAAGCGCATGAATCATAGAAGAAGAGGTGTTTTAATGATGAAATGAGTTAGCGTAAGGCCTCTCAGTATTATGCCAAAATCATGAGTATGGACGATAGTTTCGTTGACTACATGTATTTTTAACGAATATACTTAATCGATAAAGAACCCATTATGAGCAAAGACTATTTCCAGGATCATATGCCCGAGAACGTGTGTTTCGGCTGTGGTATTCAAAACCCACATGGACTTCAAATCAAAAGTTATTGGGAAGGCGAAGAGGCTGTGCTTGATTGGGAATCAGAAGAAAAATACCACGGATGGGCCGACCTCATGAACGGTGGCATCATGGCTACCTTGATTGACTGCCACTGTATGGGTGCGGCTATGGCTCATGCTTATAAGGTTGAAGACCGCTCCATGGATACCCATCCGGAGTACCGATATGCCACAGGCACACTCAATGTGAAGTATCTCAAGCCCACACCCAACCGCAAGGTGCAATTAAGAGCTAAGATTACTGAGGTAAAGGGCAAGAAGACCGTACTTTGGTGTGATTTCTATTCCGACGAAGGGGTTAAGACCGCTGAAGCAGAGGTAGTAGCCATCAGAGTATTTGACGGTAGACAGGCCGCAACGGGTAATGTATTTAAGAGCTGATTGTCTTCAGTTTCCGTTCAGTTATCAGGATCACAATGATGCCTAGCGCCAGGCCAGTGAGAAGGTTAATCATTCGCGCATACTCAAAACCCGAACCCTCAAAATAATAGCCACTGATCAGGCTGATAGAGCCACTAAGGATAAACAAGGGACCGGCGGTGCGGTGAGCGACTTTCCAATGGTTTGGGCTCTTCTTGGCAGCTTTGCCCCAGTAGCCATACATGTCATTGGGTTTTTTGGGAGCACTGAAAGTAAAGAATAGCCCGATCACTAATTGAATGAATCCCAGAAAATAATAATCGAACATCAATCTCTTTTGAGTATCTGACCAGCCAACACACCATTGTATCGACCATTGTCGATAGCAATTCTGCCATTGACAAAGACATAATCAATTCCGGACGCAATTTGTTCCGGCTTCTCGAAAGTGGCGTTATCACGAATAGTCTTTGGGTCGATGATCACGATATCCGCAAAATATCCTTCCTTAATCTGTCCCCGGTCTTTGATTTTGAATGTTTCAGCGACTTGACCCGAACTCGCAACTATCGCCCTTCCAAAAGACAACACTGAATCTTCAATGACATACTTTCTGAACTTACGAGGGTAGGTGCCATATTTCCGTGGATGACCAGCTGATCCATCCGAGCCGGTCATACACCAAGGCTGAGACATCAGCAGTCCAATATCTTCTTCAGTCATATTAAAGCTAGCCACGGAGGCGTCACCTTCCTTGATGATCCTGATAGCCGCTTCGATTGGATCAAGACGCCATTCCCTGGCTACCTCTTCCAGCGTTTTACCAAGCCACTCTGGTGTGCCACTTCTCGTAATCAATAGGGAAGAAGCACCACCTCTTCGTCTCAAATTGTCTTTCATCTCAGTCCTGATAAGCTGACCCACAACTTCATCATCGATGCGCTTAATCATTTCTTCAGTTCCTCCGGCGCGAGCCCAGTTGGGGAAGGTACTTCCTCCGACGCTCGTGCCACTTGCTACATAGGGGTACTGATTGGCGGTGAGGTCAATACCAGCTTGACGCGCTGAGTCATATAGCGCGATAATATCAGGCGCCTGACCCCAAACATCCACTCCCAGTGCCTTGAGATGAGAAATATGTACTGGCAGTTCTGCCTCTGCACCTATTCTGATCACCTCACGGATGGAGTTGAGCAGTCCTATAGAGTAGCTGCTCTCATCGCGCTGATGGGTATCGTACACTCCCCCATAGCGACTAACTATTTTTGCCAGGTCAATTACCTCCTCTGTCGAGGCATAGTTGCCTGGAGTGTAGTAAAGCCCGGTAGACATCCCCAGCGCGCCATCTTCCATGGCCTGCGTTACGATCTCACGCATTTCTGCCATTTCCTCCTCTGTTGGGGGACGATTTTCCATACCCATCGCTATCCTTCGTACATTTCCATGACCGAGAAGGATACCCACATTGGTTCCAGCACCTGAGGATCCCCATTGCGTCATAGCTCGCCCTACCGGAATAGGGCTCCTGCCATCATTTCCGGTGATTACAGTAGTGACGCCCTGGCTCAGGAAAGGTAGGTTATGTCTTGTGACAGAGTCATTTAGATCTTGGGTAGTGTGGGTATGCGGGTCAATGAAACCCGGAGAGACCACCTTACCTGTAGCATCGATTATCTTTTCCGCTTTCAGATTGTAAGTAGCGCCATCTCCGGCATACACTATCTTATCTCCTTTAATAGCAACCACCCAGGTTTTTGCTACCTCGTCATTACCATCGTAGACTTGCCCACCCTCGATGATTAAATCAGCCTCGAGCACTGGTTTGGAAGTGCATGAAACTATGATTAAAAGGGTGAAGAGAAGGTATAGCGGTCTCATGAAGTTAGGCTTTCCGTCAAAATAGGAATTGCAGCTGTCTCATCAAAGCAGAGTTTGATGTAGAGTAAGAATCAAATACATATTCACTTTTGCGTAAATCTTGTGCCTAACATGATCCTCCCATCAGTATAGTTCAATTTACATAACTACCATTTCATTAGATTTAGGGTCTATGAAAATTGGAATCGTCCAGCATAAACCAGTCTTTAATAAGCTTTCCGCCTCGATTGAAAAGGCGCTTGAACTCATTGAGGAAGCTGCTGATCAGTCATGCGAGTTGATCATTTTCGGGGAAACCTGGTTTTGTGGGTACCCTGCCTGGCTAGACTATGCACCTGAGGCTGGCCTTTGGAACAACCCTGCCACCAAAGAGATCTTTGCTGAGATGCATGCCAACAGTCTTTCCACTGATTCCAAAGAAATAGATCAAATCAAAGAGCTAAGCAAAAAACTGAACGTCGCAATAGGGTTTGGCTTCAACGAAGCGGTACATGGTCAGCCCGGACACGGCAGTATCTACAATAGCTTCGGGTTAATCTCTCTGGGAGAACTCGTGATTCATCACCGGAAGTTGATGCCCACTTTTACTGAAAAATTGCTCTATTCTTTGGGTGATGGTGCCGGCCTGACAAGCCAGCCGGTCAACAATGCGCGGGTAGGTGGTCTCATTTGCTGGGAACACTGGATGCCGCTATCAAGGCAAGCGCTTCATGATACAGGCGAGCAAATCCATTTGGCACTTTGGCCAAAGGTTCATGAAATGCACCAGATAGCTAGTCGCCAGTATGCTTTCGAGGGACGCTGTTTTGTAATTGCGGTAGGTCAAATGCTCTCCGTCTCTGATCTTCCAACCCAGCTGAACTATACAGCTTCCCAAAATGAACTACTGGATGGTGGCAGCTGCGTCATTGGACCAGATGGTCATTATTTGCTCCCCCCGGTATTTGATAAGGAGGGAATATTCACGGCAGAACTTGACCTTAATGAGATCAAAAAAGAGCAAATGACCTTAGATGTGTCTGGGCACTATCAGCGCCCTGATGTTTTCAGCTTCACTGTTAATAAAGGGAGAAGATGAATTATTCTCCCGCTTCCTTTCTGCGCTTCTGCTCTATCTGGTAGGACGCAAATAAACCCCCTCCTCCAAAAATAAAGAGCATTGAGAAATAGACGGCCTCTTCATTCAAAGACATAAAGATCGCATCCAATATTGTGCCCATTAAAAGGCCTACTCCTGCGCCGACAAAAAGGAGTCCATACCGCAGCGGGGTAAACTCTCCGGTGTTTCTAAATATTTTGGAATCAACACCCTTTTCGATCATGGCCATGCGCTCGTCGTTTATGAATTTTCTGATAAAAATGATAAGTGTCACGATGGATAACACGGACACTACTGGGACTATAATTGCTACTTCCATTTTTTCTAAATTTTAAATTTCGGGTCTATGACGCTGGGGTTCTCCTAGCGGTTACAGAAAGAAATATTTTTTTCACTGTAACTTGTATGATGCTCAAAGCGTCACATGTCCAGTGAGATCCAACGCCTCTGATCAGGAACTAATATCCGCCATTGTAGATGGTAACAGTACCGCTATCAATATGCTTATCGATCGGCATAAGCAGTACGCATTTACACTGTCATTTAGGATACTAAACAATAGAGAGGAGGCGGAAGAGGCCAGCCACGATGCTTTCCTGAAAGCATTGAAATCACTCGCGAATTATCGAAGTGATGCCAAGTTCACCACATGGTTTTATAGAATAGTGGTGAATACGGCCATCAGTAGAAAACGGAAGATGAAGGTCTATCTTGAGGACATTGATGATGTCCATCATCAAGGAAGTTTTGCTATTTCTGATAAGAGTCTGTTGTCAGAAAAAGAAAGGAATCACTACATTAGTTTGGCGCTGAGCAAACTCAATGAGATAGACGCCACCCTAATCACGCTCTACTATTTCAAAGAAATGAGCGTTGAAGAGATTGAGAGTATCACGGGGTTTGACAAGAATAATATCAAAGTAAAGATGTTCCGGGCAAGAAAAAAGCTTGGAGAGCATCTCAGCAATACATTGAAGACAGAAGTAACCGCATTGTTATGAAAGCTGAAAGTGAAAAAGTACTGGTTGAATTACTCGATAATGATACGAGCGAGAGCCGCAGAGCGCAACTCTTAAGCCAGCTAAATGAAGACTCAGAGGCGATAGAGACCTACGACTTAATATTAAATACTGACGCTTTCATTGGTAAGTTGCCTTTAGAAGATCCTTCGCCGGCGTTTAATGAAGGTGTTCTATTAGGATATCGTCGATTAAAGACACGAGAAGCGAATAATCGGTTGATGACCTATTTTGTGGGGATAGCGGCTGCAGTAATAGCGACAATCCTGACTTTTAGCGGTAATACCACCACCACATTGCCTTCACAAGCTACCCCAATATGGCAGCAGATAAGCAACAGGCTGCCGGACCTGTCCATCACATTAAACAATGACAGCCTAATCCAGCTTGCACTTGTCCTCAATGCCGGATTGCTCATAGTGCTAATTGAGAAAATTGTGAGTAAGAAGAAAGTGCTCGGCATTCATAGCTTTATCTAGCCGTCAGACTCGATAGAGTCACAATACACAATTGTTAGATGCTCCTTTGTGCTTAATAAGATTCGTGGAATTTTAAATATCAGTGCTTTCCTAATACAAAAAATGAATGTAAATTCAGTGTCCAACATTCATTTCGACCATGAACATTCAAACTCAACTCCAGCACCTGATTAATCTTGCATTGATAGATCATGACTTTTCGGTCAAAGAGAAGAACATAATCGTAAGCCTCGCCAAAGCCAACAAAATACCTGAAGCCGACATCAACGCGATGATGGAGAAGTCCATGAAAAAGAGCGGAGATGAAGAATTCAAAGTGCCCGTGCTGACCGATGATGAGAAGTTTGAATATCTCTACAATATCGTGCAACTAATGAAAGTGGATTCTGAGGTGTTTTTGAGCGAGATAAAATACTGCGAACAGTTAGCTGTGAAGCTTGGGTATAACCGCAAGGTAATCTCGGCATTATCTCAAAAGATATTCAGTGACCCTGCAATCACAAGTGATAGAGATCGGCTAAAAGAGACGGTAGCGAAATTCTCGATTAATTAATTACCTTTATCCAATGTTTTTTTGAACTATAGTAATATTACTCCCATAAACACCTAAACAATGAGTATCAAATCCCAACTAAGTGCACTGATTGGGCTTGCCAAAATCGACGATGATTTTGCTGATCAGGAAAAAAGCTTGATTTATATGCTAGGTAAAGCAAATGGCATGACTGAAGGAGAAATCGATCACTTGATTGATGACCCTGAGGAAATGGCTCCTCTTTCGACGCTATCTGACGATGACAAGTTTGAAATTCTTTACAATGTCGTTCAACTAATGAAAGTGGATCGTGAAGTGTATCTCAGTGAGATCAAATACTGCGAAGAACTAGCAGTAAAACTTGGCTACAATAAGAAAGTTGTTTCAGAGCTGTCTTCTAAGATATATAGCGATCCCACAATCACTGCAGATCGAGAGGCGCTCAAAGCAGCTGTTAAAAAACATCAACAATAACCAGCTCGATATGGAAAGGGATTAACTATCCCTTTTTTTTATTTCCTCCTCGAATAGCTTCTCGTAGTTATCGATCACCTTTTTTATTTCAAACTCTTCCAGTGCCGTTTTTTTGCCATTGGCCGTCAGTTTTTGGCGTAAGTCGCTGTTGGAAGCCAGCTCCGCTATGTCGGCGGCCAGCTCGTCGATATTACCATCTTCAAACAAGAGGCCGTTCTGCTTGTGAACTATCAAGTCTGGATTTCCAGCCGCATTAGTGGCTATTACAGGTATTCCGAGCGCCATAGCTTCTAATAGTGATTGCGATAGCCCTTCCATAGTGGAGGGCAGCACCTCCAATGTGAGCAAGCCATGATAATACAGCACTTCCTCTCTTGGCACCATACCGGTGTATATCACCCTGGCCTTTTGATCTGATGAAAGTGGCACTTGCCTTAGCTCTTCATCTTCTTCTATGCCAATAAACATGAGCCATGCTTTCTCGGGCAATTGTGCATATGCCTTGAGCAGTTGCTCTTGATTTTTCCTCCGGGAAATACAGCCGATCACGAATGTGCCTTCTGGTAAGCCGTACTTTTCACGAAGCTGTTCGGTCAGTTGAGGTCTGGTGAGCTCGTATTTCGATCGCGGAGTGCCATTCTTAATCACTCTAATGTGATCTGCCGGTAAACCCAGGTCAACCAAAGCACCTTTCACTCCCTGGCTCACGGCCACCATACAATCTGTGGAGGCTTTGTAGTACCAATTCTGTATAAACAGCCCCGTGCTTTTAGGAATCTGACGCCTGGTATGTATGAGCACAACAGGAAGACGGTAGAGCCATTTGGCAAAGCCACTCGTATATCTGTCCAAACTTGACTGGGCGTTGATCAACTGAATATTATGCTCCTTTACAGCCTGCCTGATCTGACGCATGTTGGTTAAATCAAACCTTCCATTGAACGTCATCGGAATGGCCACAGCCTTGGAGTTTTGTAATAATTCGAAAAGCAGCGACTCCTGTCGGCAGCCCACAAATACCTCATGTCCTCTGTCAGCCAAACCATTCGACAGATAAAAGATACTATTGGTAGATCCCGCCAAGTCCCCTTGATGTGTCAGAAATAATATCTTCATAACTCAAAATTACCTATTCAGGACTTAAAGATTCCTTTTCTTTGATGCAGGGAGAATATTCCTGAACTTGGGTCTATTAACCATTATCATCAATGTCCACCTGGCAGCAACTGACCATCAAAGATTTTGAAGCATTAAGTGTCATAAAAGACCAGTTTCATCTTGGTGTACAAAACGTAGCAGCGGTAGGGCGTAAGTTTCTGGAGGCTAGTAAAGGTGACGAGAATGCCACGCTAGTCTGGATTCCAGAATATGGCCGCCTTGCGGGCAAGTGGATAGATGCTAACATTCGGTTTCGTTCGTCCATAGGATTTAATGACTTTGCCGTTCACCTTGTGGATGAAAATGTCAATTCTATATCATCCTTTCAGCTAGAGGGAAAGTCTCACGGCCAGGTGATGGTCTGGCTAGAAGAGCAGATCGCGCTGTTTGGGTTGGACACCTCGCAGTTGGTGCTCAAGCTACCATACGACCTACCGGAATATCTTGGTTCCGTGGGAAAACCCTTTTCGATAGACGATATGAGCATGGCCATTGAGCTTGGCAAGTATTTTCACAATGGACAACTCATCGCTGAGGAAGTAAAAAAAGCTTTCAACTCAGCCGATGTAAGGTGTTGGCCGCATCATTTTGATGTCACAACGAAGATTACTGTTAATAATACAGGCAACCCTGAGACCTCAAGCTATGTGAACGTTGGGCTCTCTCCAGGTGATGAAGAGTTTGCCGAGCCATACTTTTTTGCTTCTCCATGGCCGTACCCTCCAGTAGAGGAGCTGCCAAAGCTCACTCATGGCAAGTGGGTAGACGAACATTGGGTAGGTGCAGTGCTCTCCGCCCCGGAGCTTCTGGAAAAAGAGGATCAATATAAAAGCGTGCGCCGGTTTATGAGCGAAAGCTTCGCCGTATTCAGAAAATTAATGACCTACTGAAGCCTTCGCGGTAGCGTGATCCCAAAATGATGCTCAAGCTTGGAATAGAATTCATCCTGGTTCAGAAGCTTTGTTTCAGTCTCCTCTCCAAGATGTGTCGTTTTTAATAGTTGATCTGTGAGTGTGATCCTACCTGACTTGGTCGCTACCGTAATCATTTTTTTCTTGCGAAAGGGTGAGTCCGAATCTGTCTGATGGTAATCACACATGTCCAGAAACTGAATGTACTCCTGCGTTTTCAGTGAGAAAACATACTTCCGCTCGTAATCGACTCCTTCTTTAGACATGAGCAAGATGTAGTTCTCATCAGGGTCTTGCTCAAATTTGAAGTAACGATTGTAATCCAGCATGGACCGATAAGGCTCAATAAACTTAGGCTCAATAAAAGAATCGCCAAAACCTACATCCACCAGCCACTGCTTGCCATCCATACGCACAACGATAGCCATATGGTCATACTCAGGACCGAGTGATCCATCCTCGCGAAAAACCCGCGCTGAAATAAGCTTGCAATCAAACTTAAGCTGAAGCAGTAAATGGTAAAACAGTCCGTTCAGCTCATAGCAAAAGCCTCCTCTCTTGTTCTCCACCACCTTTTTGAAGTTACGCTGTACGTCGAGCATGATCTTGCGACCATGATGGATATCCAGGTTTTCAAAAGGGATAGCAAATAGGTGAGACCGGTGCAGCTGCTTTAAAAATGCGAGGGTCGGCTGATAGCTTTGACGGACATTGATCCTTTCCAGATAGCGCTCCACATCCAGGTGCGGCAGTTTTGGCCTTATCTCCTGATGCTCTTGTTGGTTCATTTTGCCTGAGAGAGATAATCTACCGCCAAGACTGAGAGCGCCTTCACTCCAAGTACCAATCCGCCCTCATCTATATAAAAATCAGGCGTGTGGTGAAAAGCCACTGTGCTCGGATCCGCTCCTTTGGTCATGCCTCCCAACCCCAAGTACAGCCCTGGCACATTACCCTGATAGTAGGCAAAATCCTCCGCTGGCGTCACCGCCTTGATCTGGCTGACGTTGGCATCTCCTGCGACCTTTCTGAGAGAGGGCACCATCTGAGTCGTAAGGTCAGGGTCATTAAAAACAATGGGAGCTACCTCGTCGATCTCCAATTCCGCTTTGGCACCATGTATCTCGGCCATTCCTTCCGCTATTGCTCGCATGCGCGAATGAATTTTGGCTCGCATGTCCTTATCCAAAGCCCGTATGGTGCCCGTCATTTCCACTCGCTCAGGGATGATATTGCTTCTCACACCACCATCAATGCTACCTACTGAAATCACAGCTGCTTCATTGGTCAAATTGAGCTCACGGCTAATGATTCCTTGATATTGATTGATGATCTGGCTTGCGATATAGATGGGATCAACTCCCGTCCATGGCGTGGAGCCGTGCGTCTGCTTACCAGTAATGGTCAGTTTCCAGTTGTCCGCGCTGGCCTGAGCTCCTTTGGGCTTGTAGGTGATTTGCCCAACCGGGGTAAGGGCTGAAATGTGCAACCCAAAGATGGCTGAAACATCGGGGTTACTTAGGACTCCCTCTGCTACCATCATGCTGGCTCCTCCTTCTTCTCCTTCTGGAGGACCTTCTTCTGCAGGTTGGAAGATAAACTTCACCGTACCCGGAATCTCCTCTTTCATTGAGGAAAGTACCTCTGCAACACCCATTAAGATGGCCGTATGCGTATCATGTCCGCAAGCATGCATTACGCCCACCTCGCGATCATTGTAGACTGTGGTGACCCTGGAAGCAAATGGTACATCCGTTCGTTCTACGACTGGCAAGGCATCCATGTCCGCTCTGAGCGCCACCACTTTTCCCGGTAGGCCTCCTCGTAAAACACCAACCACTCCAGTATGCGCCACACCAGTTTGTACCTCCAGCCCCAATGATTTCAGGTGATTAGCCACCTTTTCCGCAGTACGAAACTCACGATTCCCAAGCTCAGGGTTTTGATGAATATCACGCCTCCACTCGATCACTTTAGGTTCAATAGACTCTGCCTTAGATGAAATCTTCTTTGTCAAATCCTCCTCGACTCCCGCAAAAAGAGTCAGCAGATATATAAATAGCGTTTTCATTGCCTATTTCTTGTTCATGTAGTCGACAGTCAGCTGGCTCAATGTTTTAATCCCCAAAAGCATGCTGCTGTCGTCTACATAAAAGTCCGGCGTGTGGTGAGGAGCAGCTGTTGCCGGGTCTTGACCTTTGGGCATACCACCGAGCATAAAGAAAAAGCCCGGAACTTCCTTCTGGAAGAAACTGAAATCCTCCGCACCGGTGATCGCCTTCATCAGGTGTACATTTTCCTCGCCAGCAGTAGCATTTAGTGTGGAAACAACACTAGCCGTCAATGCGGGATCGTTATAAGTGACAGGGTAGCCAGGGCGAATGATTAATTCCGCTTCCGCTCCATTGCTTTTAGCCGTGTACTCCACGATCTCTTCCATTCTTTTGAAGATGGTCTCCTGCATATCCATATCCAGTGCACGGATCGTGCCTTCCATGTAGACTTCTTCTGGAATGATATTACTTCTGACTCCTCCAGAGATTCGACCAATACTAACTACAGCACCTTCTTCGGTTAGTGGAAGGCTTCTACTCACTATGGTTTGAAGGTTGTTGACGATCTGCGTAGCGGTGACGATAGGATCAATACCCGTCCATGGAGTGGAGCCATGGGTCTGTTTGCCCTTGATTCTAACCTCGAAGGAATTGGCAGCTGCCAATATGCCTCCCGGCTTATAGGAGATAGTACCTACTTCAAAGCCCGACCAGATATGTAGTCCGAAGATGGCGTCCACATCAGGAGACTTAAGCACCCCTTCTTTGATCATTAGTTCTGCTCCTCCCTCTTCTCCGACAGGCGCACCTTCTTCTGCCGGTTGGAATATAAACTTGACGGTTCCTCTAAGTTCTGATTTGAGCTCGGTAAGCACCTCTGCTACTCCCATCAATATGGCAGTATGTGTGTCATGCCCGCAGGCATGCATTACTCCTACATCCAGGTCATTGTATTTGGTTTTGACTTTTGACGCCCAGGGAATATCGACTCTCTCCACGACTGGCAGAGCATCAATATCTGCTCGTAATGCCACCACCGGCCCGGGTTTACCACCTTTCAAAAGGCCAACGACTCCTGTGTGAGCCACTCCGGTCTGCACTTCCATGCCCAGGCTCTCCAAATGAGCAGCAATTTTTTCAGCCGTCTTAAACTCTCGATTTGACAATTCAGGGTACTGATGGATATCGTGACGCCAGGCGATTACCTTCGGCTCCACATTCTGGGCTAATTTTTCTATTTTGTCATTCAATTTGCCTTGTCCTATGACAGGTGCAATGAGGGCTGAGCTCAACAAAAGGCTCAGGACTGCTGTTCTTATCTTCATATCATGTTTCATTGACCCATGAAAATACTAAAAACCCTGCTTCTCGTACTAGTGATTCTTTCTTTTAGCCTTTTGGTTATCGGATACTTCTATATCAGCGGCAAAGAACCCACTTATGAGGGCTCCCTTAATCTGAAGGGTCTCGAAGCTCCGGTAGAAGTCGTATTCGATGATTATGGCATCCCCCACATTTATGCCTGGCAAGACAAGGACGCTTTCACAGCATTGGGGTACCTACACGCCCAAGATCGGCTCTGGCAAATGGAACTCATCCGGAGGATTGCCCCCGGTAGGCTGTCTGAGGTGTTCGGTAAAGACCTTGTAGAAACGGATCGGTTTTTCAAAACACTGGGAATTAACCACTATAGCGTCAAGAGTGCCGAGGCACTTAAAAAAAGACAGAGTAAAGAACTCCTTTACGCAGAAGCGTATATCGCTGGGATCAATCAGTTTATGGAATCTGGCTTCACGCCTATCGAGTATGATCTGGTAGGCCTGGAGAAGGAGTCCTTTACACTTCAAGACATGTATAACGTGATGGGCTATATGTCCTTCAGTTTTGCGATAGCACACAAAACAGAGCCGGTCATCTCTTATATGCAGGCCCTACCGGAAGAATACTTAGCAGCTTTTGAGCTTGAAGTGCCGAAGGCAAGCACCATCATTCCGAGTAATCCGACCATCGATACCAGCTATGTGAGTTTGTCCTCAGCAGTCAATAGCATATTCGATCAACTGCCATTGGCACCATTTATCGGCAGCAACAGCTGGGTGGTATCACCGGCCAAGTCAGCTTCTGGACAGGCTGTATTGAGTAATGATCCGCACATTGGCTTTTCACAGCCATCGGTATGGTACGAGGCGCATATTTCAAGCCCTGGCTTCAGCTACTATGGTTATCATCTGGCTGGGACTCCTTTTGCAACTTTGGTACACTCCGAGCATATCGCGACCGGCCTGACCATGTTCGAGAATGATGACCTGGACTTTTATCGGGAAAGAGTGAATCCAGAAAATGAAAATCAGTACTGGGCGGTTGACCAATGGGTGGATTTTGAGACAAGGCAAGAGACGATCATAGTAAAAGATGGTGAAAACGTGAGTTTCACTGTCCGTGACAGCAGACATGGTCCCATCATGAACGACGCGGTTAAGACATTGGCCAATGAAGCTCCGGTAGCAGCCTGGTGGACTTATTATCAATTTGACAACTACGTCTTTGAGGCTACTCATAAAATGGCCGGAGCTAAAAGCATAGATGATGTGCGTGAGGCAGCTAGCATGATTCATGCCCCGGGGCTTAATGTGATGTTTGCTGATAAAGAGGGGAACATTGCCTGGTGGGCAGCTGGTCGATTGGTCAAGAGACCCGATCACGTCAATCCAAAAGCGATACTCGATGGAGCATCAGGAGAAGATGATCCTTTAGGTTATTATGATTTCTCGGAAAACCCACAATCAGAGAATCCCTCATGGGGCTATGTCTACAGCGCCAACAATCAATCTGAGATGAATATTGCAGATACGACCATCCTCTACCCTGGGTACTACCTTCATGAGGGGCGCGCCAAACGTATTGTCCATGTGATGGAGAGCAAAGAAAAATTCAGCCGTCAAGATTTGAAAGAGTTGTTCATGGACAACTATAATCCTATTGTAGCCAACCTTGCTCCCAAGATGGTCGACCTGCTCTCTGGGCGTGAGCTCACAGCTGCGCAGCAATCCTTCGCCGATGCACTCAAAAACTGGGACGGAAAACATGAAAAGGAGAGCGCAGGCCCACCTCTCTATTATGCCTGGGTCATGTACATGTTTGAGCATGCGATGAAAGATGAGTTGGTGCAACTCAACCCTGAACTGGGAGAGGATGTCTTCGCAGACTTTATGAGCACGCACTTCCGCAAGCGCAACATCTTCACCTTGTTGCAAAACGATTCTACGGTTTGGTGGGATGATGTCAATACTGAGGCTGTTGAGTCAAGAAGTGACATTATGTACACCAGTTTTGTTGCGGCAGTAGACTACCTATCGGAAAGGTTTGGTCCGGATGCAGCAGAGCTGAGTTGGGAGAACTTCCATACGCTTGAGCACGGCCATGCCATGGGTCAGGTTGAGTTGCTGAGACCCTATTTCAATGTGGGTCCATTTAACCTTGCAGGGTCAGATGAAAACTTGAATAACCTTGGCTTCCCACTAACCGAGGAAGGGCTATTCAAAGTGACGTTTGGGCCATCCACAAGGAGGATTATAGATTTTGCAGATGTGGGTTCGTCTGAGAGTATCCTACCTACCGGGCAATCAGGCAATATCTTCAGCGATCACTACAAGGATCAAGCGGAGATGTACGCAGAAGGACAATGGCGACCCATGCTCTTCAATGAAGAAGATATTAGGAAGCCCGGTTTCAGAAAGCTCACGCTCAGCCCAAGTCAAAATTAGAAACAGCCATTTTCTTTAAGAGGATGCTTCTAAGAACAAGGTAAGCCAGCAGGCCAATTGGGCCTAGCATGAAGGTGAAGATTAGCGGTAGCACGATATAGATATGCTTGATGTCATGCTTCCGCGCATTGGAACTAATCCATAGTCCTACAATAAGGTCAAAAGCGAGGTAGTGTATCCAACCAACCAGTACCACTTCCCGCTGCGTGAACATAGCCGCGACGCTATCCAGTGAGCTGAAGTCCATTCCTCCTTCACCAGGATAAGCAAACATGGCGATCAGGTATGCCGCGCACAGCAAGGCCGGGACTAATAACGAAAACAGCAGTTTTCTGGTAACATGCCAATTGGGCGTAAAGAGCAGTAGCGCCCAGCCTAATGTGGCCAGGCCATTCGTCAGACTAAATACTTGATCAAGTGTTATTATCTCCGCCATGACATCTTCCGTTTAGAAGATGCAATCTATTCATACCTGAGAGATTCCACGGGATTTTTCCTGGCAGCAACAAGGATACGGCCGCTGCTCGTGAAAAGTAGAATGCCCAATATCAGCAGAGCAGGTACAACCATGGAAGTCCAACTGATAGGCAGGTGATAGGCAAATACCTGAGCAATCAAAAAGTCCGTCACCAAATAGCCCAAACCCAGACCTATCCCAACACCCAATCCTAGTATCCATGAAAAATCAAGGTTAAGTAATGTGACAAGCTCAGCAATTTGCGCTCCTAGTACCTTCCTCACACCTATCTCTTTCATCCTTCGAAGGATACTCAAGGACACCAGGGTGAATAATCCTACTGAAGATAATAATACCGCGAGTAAGCCTAAAAAAGAGAAGATGACGACAATATTCTTGTTGACCATCTGTTCGTCGCTGAACCGATCCTCTTGATAGAACCCTTCAAACGGTGTAGTGGGGAAAGTAGCCAGCCAGGTACTTTCCAGGTATTCGTACGTCTCGAGAGATTTATTGCCGGGCACTTTAGCTAGCACAAATTTAGACCTTTCGTCATCGGTCACTCGCATCGCGAGCGGAGTTACCGGATCCCAAAACCCATTGGAATAAAAATTCTCCGTCACGCCGATGACTGTGAGCCTGGTGGTGTCATTGTAGGTGATCCTTTTCCCGATAGGGTCATCCCAGCCTAGCTTCTCCGCCATCTTTTCATTAATGATAATCGCGGACTCTTTCTCGCTCTCCACCAGGTCTGGGTTGAACGATCGTCCGGCAACAATATCAATATTCATAAACTCCAGATAACCAGGAGTGAACGACATCATTAGCGTTTCCAGCTCACGATCTTCAGTAATCAGCGTGTGCGCGTAGTTGGAATAAGTCACATGATATGGCGAGGTGTGTAGCTCCGTGATATTGGGGTTTTGACTAATAATATTTACCAGCTGCCTTGCCTCCATACCATCAGCGACCCTGACGCCCAGTAGGTTATCACGAACGAACCCAACATCCAAAGACTGCTGATACTTTGCGTTTTGAATAAAAGACATACTCGTCACCAGTGTCATGAGTGTAAAGGCCACTTGAAGTGTCAGTAATGCTTTGCTCAATCTGCTGGTCTTGCCGAGGCTCAGGCTGCCTCTCAATATCCTGACTGGCTCGAATTTGCTGACGTAAATGCTCGGGTAGGCACCAGCAACTAGTCCCGTGAAAATCAACAATCCGAATAAGAACCCAAAAATCTCCGGATCCCGGGTGAAGTTGAGCTCCAGCACCATGCCATCCCACATCGCACCATAGGCTGGAACCATGTAAATGGCAATCAAAACAGACATCAGTATCGCGATGAAGCAAATCAGAAGGTTTTCAAACATGAATTGGAACATCAGCTGGCTTCTGTTACCCCCGATCACTTTACGTATACCTATTTCTTTGAGCCGCTTACCAGAAGTGGCAATAGCAGTGTTGGTATAGTTGAAGCCGGCTATTAATAGCATCATCAGCGCCAATACCAATGGCGCATAATAGGAGACTGGGTCGGGCGCCTCACTCAACCTGTTTGCATAGAGGTTGTGTGCTGTTTGGGCGAAGGTAGCCAATGGCTCCAGATAGTAGTCAGCGATCTTCCAGTCTGGACGAGCCTCATTCTGCACAGCTACGTAGTTTGCCAATAATTTCTCTATGTCCCTGCTGGCAGCTTCGTCCGTTACTTGAATAAAGCTAGCTGCAATCAGTCTTGTCCAATCATTTCGCTGTTTGTCCTCAAGGGTCAGGTAGTTATCGAAGTTCATTAACACGTCAAAGTGGAGGCTGGAGTTTTGAGGTTGATCTTCCAAAACACCTGCCACAAGAAACCCCTGGCTCTTGCCATTATTATCAACTACCGTGATGATTTCCCCGATAGGGTCACCCTCGCCAAAGTATATACCAGCAGCTGTCTCAGATAAGAGCACAATTTTCTCGTCCTTGAACGTATCGATCGTACCGCGCTTCAAGGGAAGCGTGAACATTTCAAAAATCTCAGGGTCAGCAAAGCCTACCCTTTTTGTTAACACCTTATCCTCATATAAAATCACAAAACTTCCTGTATGATACTTCGCGGTGTTTTTAATGCCCGAAATATCTGATTTCATTGCTTCTATAAGTGGCAATGGGGAAACTCCGTAGGGCGTAAATTCTCCAGACGCTTCTTTTCTGATATGAACCTTATAGATTTCGGTATAATTCTCGTGGTTGCGATCAAAATCCGCTGAGTACTTGTAATTAATAAAGGCTACAATGCAGCAAGCCATGGATAAAGCCAGGCCTGAGACGTTTATCAGCACAAAAAGCTTGTTATGAATTAAATTGCGTATTGTGATTTTGAAAAAGTTCTTGATCATGGTTCCGCGGTATTAATGGATAATAGTCACTAGACTACAGTTATACACCGGAGGTTGCATCGAAAAGTGTTTAATTCTCGATTGGCGCCCAAGAAACCGCCGTTTGCGACGTGGTATTAAGAAAATCACTTATATTAGGCTTTCAAATCAGCAGTTGGAAACCATAAATCGCACCGTAACCAATTTAACCTATGGGTATTCTAATCCCTCTGATTCTTATTAGTATTTGCTGTTTAGTGATTTGGCGTGCTGGAGATGGTTTCATGACCGCATCTGAATACATTGGTCGACATTTGTCTGACGGTGTTCGCGGAGCTACTATTAATGCCATAGCCAGTTCAATGCCTGAGGTATTCACCTCACTTTTTTTCCTCTTCATTTTAAATGATGCCAACGGGTTCTCCGGGGGTATTGGTACAACCGCAGGTAGCGCCATCTTCAACGGAATGGTGATTCCGGCCGTATCAATCCTGGCTGTATTAGGTATCGGGCTTGCCTCTAAAATTGAGGTGTCTAAGAAAGTGTTGAAAAGAGACGGCATTTCATTGATTCTGGCAGAGTTGATCTTTCTAATCCTGATCAGTGGATCAGAGTTAGATTGGTATCATGGATTACTGCTCATGATGGTCTATGTGGTATATATCATCTATATGTTTTCCACTATGGACAAGTCCATGCGTGCTGAGATGCTCGCAGAACCTGAGGTGGAAGAGGATTTTGAGCTAGATGATGAAATTAAAAACGAACCCTTCCTTAAGGCCCTATTTACCCTGGATCTTGAGCGCCTGTTTATTGGCAAAAATAAAATCAGCAATGCCAATGCATGGCCATTGTTAATCACCGCTACGCTATCTATAGCTGGTGTTTGTTATTTGCTGGTAGTGGCTTGTGAATGGATGGGTGAAGAGACATATCATGTTCCCTATCTTGGCGAGTTTCATGGTTTGGGAATCCCCGTCATGTTTGTGGCGTTGATCCTTGCCGCAGCAGCAAGTAGCTTCCCTGACACCATCATTTCGATCAAAGATGCCCAAAGAGGAAAGTATGATGACGCTATTTCCAATGCCCTGGGTAGTAACATTTTTGATGTGTGTTTTGCATTAGGATTTCCCTTGTTCTTATTCACCTTGATCAATGGCCCCCTGACCATGCCTCCTGAAATCCAAGCATTAAGTAGTGAGCTTCGATTGTTATTGCTCCTTTTGACGGTGCTTGCTGTATTTATATATACTACCGGAAAGTACATGGGAAAAGTCAAGGCACTGATGCTACTTTCTATCTATTTCCTTTTCGTACTCTATATTATTGGGAGAGGGTCAGGGAATGAGTTTGCAGGTAGCATCGCAGGAGTCCTTCGAGGAATTATCGACCTATTCAATATAGGCTAGCTATTTTCAGAGTCCTGTTTGCTCCGCACTAACCTGCCATAGTTTATCCATTAGTTTTTCGTCTTTGGCGAAGGGGTTAGGCTCCTGCTCTTTGCAGTTGTCAAAATACCTCCCACTTATGCTATTTAGCTTTGGGTCTGATGCCAGATAGATTGAAGTGCGAGCACCTTGCTCTTCGGTAATCATGAACAATTTCCCGATTTTCCATACGAGACCAATCCAACTATCATTGTTCTTATCACCGATTGAAGTTTTCACCACTCCCGGATGAAGGCTATTGGCTGTCACTTTTGTTCCTTTCAATTTTCTGGTAAGGTCATTAGCAAAAAGAACGTTGGCTAGCTTGGACTGGGCATAAGCCGCAAGACCGACATATTTTTTCTTGCGGTTGAGATCCTTGAAGTACAAAAACCCTTTGTAGTGCCCTTTAGAGCTGACATTGATAATGCGGCCTTGTTCTGATTTCTTAATGTTTTCGAGTAATAGGTTCGTTAGCAGAAATCCAGAAAGGTGGTTTATCTGCCACTGGCGCTCATAACCGTCTTTGGTCTCCTGATAATCAGTAAAAAATGCACCCGCATTGTTGACTAATACATCCAGGGTAGAATATTTAGCGTCTACTTCCAACGCCAGAGCTCTCACAGATGCAAATGATCCTAAATCTCCGGTCAAAACATCTACAGTGTCGCTCCCGCTGGCTGCCTTAATTTCTTCGACCGCTGCTTCCCCTTTTTGCGCGTTTCGAGAGACAATGGTGACGTGTGCCCCTTTTTTAGCAAGGCCAATTGCTGTGTGTTTTCCAATTCCAGCATTCCCACCTGTGATCAGTACCGTTTTTCCCTTCATAGCAACAAATATTCTTGACTTTAGTATTTTTATCAATCTAATTGATTGAATATGAAAACCGTAGCATACATCATTTGTTTCTTGACACTGAGTTTACCTCTGTCTTCTCAGGACTTAGGTCTCGGAAAACTCGACTTTCCTAACTCTGGATCAGAGGCAGCTCAACCTGCTTTTGTCAGAGGCATGTTGCTTCTACACAGCTTTGAGTTTGACGATGCTGGCGAAGCTTTCAGGGAAGCGCAAAAGATCGATCCCAATTTTGCGCTAGCCTACTGGGGAGAAGCAATGAGCTACAATCACCCACTGTGGTTTAGACAATATAAAGATGAAGCCTTAGAAGCACTTGGCAGACTAGCTCCCTACGAAGAAAATAGAATAAACAAGGCACAGCTGCCCATAGAAAAGGACTTAATGCGTGCTGTTCATGTCTTATATGCTGATGGAGAAAAAGAGGCTAACGACGATAGTTATGCTGCATTCATGGCTGAGTTGTACGAGAAATATCCCGATCATCTCGAGATTATTTCATTTTATGGACTGGCTCTGATGGGCACAAGCCATGAGGGTAGAGACTATGATACTTACCAGAAAGCAGGTGAAATCATTGCAAAGGTCTATGCCAAGAATCCGCAGCACCCGGGAGCACTACACTATTATATTCATGCTTATGATGATCCTTACTCGGCTCCAAAGGCCCTGGATGCTGCTAAAAGATATTCCAAGGTTGCGCCGGAAGCATCTCATGCGCTCCACATGCCCACGCACATTTTTGTTGCCATGGGGATGTGGGATGAAGTAGTGGCCGGGAATATAGATAGTTGGGAAGCTTCAGAATCAAGAAGATTGAGGAAGGACTTGACCTTGCAGGATCGTGGGTATCATGCTTTCCATTGGCTGGAGTACGGTTTGCTTCAGCAAAAGAATTTTGACCAGGCCAGAGTGGTTCTGGACTCTATGGTTTCCGATACAGAAGTGCTACCCTCGAAGCGCCTGCGCCAGCATTTGGCTATGATGCAGTCGGGATACATTATCGAATCTGAGCAATGGAAGTCTGATGTTTGTGATTTAGAGGTTGACTACACGCTAGTAGGCAAAGGAATACGAGCCGCCAACAAATTTGCCAAGGGGATGGCCGGTATCAAGAGAGGTGATGTGGAGTATGCACGTACTATGCTAAAGGAGATGATAGAGGAGAGGATTCTTGAAGAGCCGATAAGGGTCGATGAGGACATGAGCGTATGCCATTCTGTTGGGGGTAAATATTATGATGAGCTGGAGCTCGATTCGAAAGTGGCAGCTATCATTGAGTCTGAGTTGGAAGCCTTGATTCTAATGACAGAGAATCGCAAGGAAGAAGCTTACGCACTCCTTGATCAGGCTACTGAAGCAGAGTCTGAACTCCCTCTCGCTTATGGCCCACCGGATATTGTCAAGCCATCACACGAACTATACGGTGAAATACTTTTACTCCAGGGTAATCCCGGTAAAGCCAAGGAGATGTTCGAAGAAGCACTAGAGCGCGCTCCGAACCGAAGGCTTTCTGTGCGCGGGCTTAAGATGAGCCAAAGCATGGCGAAGGACTCAGAGTAGCCAATTGGATCTATAGAAGTTTCCGCTCTCTCAAGTACGCAAAGAAGCCCTCCTTGTAGGTGTCGCTAACGGGAACTATCTGATCACCGATGTGTATTTCCCCTTTTTCAATGAGCGTAATTCTGGTAATAGGTACCAAATAACTCTTGTGGACTCTAAAAAAGGAATTAGCGGGCAGCATCTCCTGCAACTTAGCAAAGCTCATTAGGGTCATTACCGGCCCATCATCTGTATGGATTCTGAGGTAATCCTTCATACCCTCCACGTATTGGATGCGGTCCAGCTTGATTTGCTGTAGCTTATATTCCGTTTTGACGAAAATGAAGCCTGTTGGAGTCTTATCACTATCCGGTGAAGGTGATTGATTTCCGGTAGGGGCCTGAGCCGCTTGATAAACCTTGGTAACGGCTTTCAAAAACCTTTCAAATGAAATTGGTTTGAGCAGATAGTCTGTCACTTCCAATTCATAACTCTCCAGCGCATACTCACTGTAGGCAGTTGTCAGGATCACTTTTGGTTTATTCTTGAGCACATTCAGCAATTGGATACCAGTAAGTCCGGGCATTTGGACATCCAGAAAAACAAGGTCTACTTCTTCCTGTTGAAGATGCTCCATGGCGGATAGGCCGTCACCAAAAGTCTCCTGACATTCCAAAAAAGGCACCCTCGAGACATAGTCAGCTATTTTCTCTGCCGCCAGCGGCTCGTCATCAACAACTATGCAAGTGATCTTCATGGATTCAGTCTCAGCTCGACCACAAATTGGCCATTTTCCCGGGTTATCTCCAAACTGTGCCTGTCAGGGTAGAGCAATTCGAGTCGCCTTCTTACGTTGCTCAGGCCTATCCCTCCGGCTTTATCCTTATGATCGACCTTGGCCGGATCATATTGATTGGTCGTCTTAAATACCAGTTCCTCCGCACTTCCCGATAGGTTTACTTGCACGCTGAACGTATCCTCGGACCAGTGGCCATGCTTGAAAGCATTCTCCACAAAAGGAATGAAAAGCATCGGGGCAACTTTAAGTTGATCGGTCTCAACATTCACTGATAAGTGCACATCGTGATTCTTCAATCTCATCTTCTGTAGGTCTATAAAACTACACAGATGCTGAATCTCCTGACTCAGTCGCACCACATCGGCATTGGCATCATAGAGCATATACCGCATCAGCTCCGACAGCTTAACGATGGCGTCAGAAGCCTGAGGTGCTACCTTGTAGACCATGCTGTCAATATTGTTTAAGGTGTTGAATAAAAAATGAGGGTTGATCTGGTTGCGCAGCAGCGCCAATTCACTCTGAAGATTCTGCGACTCAAGCTCCATCTGTCGCTTGTAATTGCGAAACCAGTCTACGGTGAACCTCACAAACACAGCTAACGGAATAAAGAAAAATGGTGTGAAAAACCTCCTCAGGTACTCGACCATCAAACCGGTATAAGGTGCTATTGGGTGGCTCTTATCATGATCTACATCTACGACGATGACGGCCAGTGATTGAACACCAATCAAGGTGTCCCAGCCGTATTTAGCAATTGGATACAAGAATAAAATACTGATGGTCCAGGCCCAGAAGACTCGGTTCTTCCGACCCAGATATTCGGGTACGAACTTGTAATAATAGCTGTAAAATATCGTCAAATAGGACGCCAGTGTCATTGGCAGCCACGCATAGTAATCCTGAGCTCCTACATGCTTTGGAAGGTTGTACATGATATGAGTGAGCAATACCAAAAACAACCACGGCAAAACATGTAAGCCAATCTTCTTCCAGTTCATATCCCAAACATCTCTGTTTCTGGCAGCATCTCAAGATGATTCCTCTGCTAATATACGTTTCATGGTATTCTATCGATGAACCGGGTGGTCACCTCGACCACCAATACATCCCGACAATCAGAGGAGTCGCATAGATGATCCTACAATTGGTCTATTAATGGTATCTCCTATCGGAAAAAGGATGTTTATTCGATTGTAATAAATCCTCGTTGCGAGATACTAACATCAAAGTGCCATCGCACAAGTGCTGATCAAAACTCAAATATCAATATGGAACTAACGATTAAAAATCTTTCTAAAACCTATGGGAATGGTGTCCATGCCCTCAAAGGCATTGACCTCAACATTGGTACTGGTATGTTCGGCCTGCTCGGCCCTAACGGTGCAGGGAAGTCTAGCCTTATGCGCACCATAGCCACACTACAAGAGCCTGATACGGGCAGTATCACTTTTGGCGATATCGATGTACTCACCCAAAAAGATGATGTGCGGAGAATCCTTGGCTACTTACCGCAAGAGTTTGGTGTTTATCCTAAGGTGCCTGCTGATGTGCTTCTAGATCATCTAGCCGTACTCAAAGGCATTTCCAATAGGAAAGAACGCAAGGCGCTGGTAGAGGCTTTGCTCCACAAAACCAATCTTTGGGAAGCCCGAAAGAAGAATCTTGGGGGATACTCCGGGGGTATGAAACAGCGATTTGGGATAGCCCAAGCGCTGCTGTCAGCCCCACAGCTGATCATCGTTGATGAACCTACTGCTGGTCTCGATCCTGCCGAGCGCAATCGCTTCCTCAATCTCTTATCAGAACTGGGAGAGAACACAGTGGTAATTCTATCCACGCATATTGTGGAAGATGTGAAAGAGCTATGCACGGATATGGCCATTATCAATCAAGGTGAGGTGGTGCTGAAAGGCAATCCTCTTCAGACCATCGACTCTATTCAGGGCAAGGTATGGTCCAAAACGATAGATAAATCAGAGCTGGAAAATTACAAACAAGAGTATGTGGTGATCTCGGAGCGGTTGATCGCCGGTAGGCCTGAGATACATGTCTATGCTGACGCTCGTCCTGACGATAGTTTCAGCGATGTGCAGGCAGATTTAGAGGATGTCTACTTCTCTAAAATTTTTGGTGTTCAGGAAGTAGAGGCACTAGCTTAATCGGGAGGTCTTATGTGGTATGAAATACTAAAATTCGAACTTCAGTACAGGAAGAAGCGCCCGGCTACTTATCTGTACTTCCTGATCCTGTTCCTTATATCATTTCTGGCTATCTCTACGGACACTGTGAGGATAGGTGGAGGTGCCGGCCTGGTAAAAGAAAATGCCCCAACGACTATCGCCTTTATGATGGTCATTATTTCTGCTTTCTTCATGATGATCACCTCTGCCATTATGGGCGTAGGAGTACTTCGGGACTTTGAGTTTAAGACCGAGTCAATGATGTTCGTCAATCCAATTTCAAAGAAAGATTATCTACTTGGACGATTCCTGGGCTCATTGATCATCTTGATTTTCGCCTTCTCGGGATCACTCTTCGGTTTCATCATGGGAGAATTCATGCCCTGGAGAGATGCGGATAAGCTGCTGCCATTCAACCTGTGGAACTACCTTCAGCCATTTCTGACCCTAGTCATCCCCAACCTCATTTTTAGTGGTATCATCTTCTTTATCTTGGGTGCGCTATCGCGAAAAATGGTGGTGGTCTACTCCAGCTGGATTTTTCTCTTTGTTTTTTATCAGGTTGGAGTTAACATGACTTCCGAATTGGAGGATCAGACAATTGCCTCTATCATTGATCCCTTTGCCTTAAACACCGTCCAGATCACCACACAATACTGGACAGTAGCCGAGCAAAACAGTCAGGTCGTACCGCTATCGGGAAATGTGCTGCTCAACAGGATCCTCTGGTTGGCTCTTGGTCTTATCATAGGCATAGCAGGCTATTTTTCATTCAGCTTCAACGTGGTGAGAAATAGCTGGTTCAAGCGAAAAACCACCAAGAGTAAAGAAGTCACCAACACCCAGATAAGCATCCCGAAAGCTACGATGAGCTTTGAACTGAGTACTTATTTGCAGCAGATACGTATGCTCAGCATGTTCTATTTCAAGCAGGTTTTCAAAGGTGTTCCATTCCAGGCGATGGTGCTATGTGGTATAGCGCTGATGGTGGTCAACTCCTTTTACGTTGGTGAAGTCTTCGGTACCTATACCTATCCTACGACTTACCGGATGCTTGAGCTCATACAAGGCTTCAATCTTTTCTTTCTTATTATTCTGGTATCCTACACAGGAGAGCTCATCTGGAAGGAGCGTGAGGCAAATATCAATCTGATCTTTGATGCCATGCCAATGCCAGATACCGTCAGCCTTGTTTCCAAGTTCGTAGGGTTGGTGCTGGTATACCTTGTGCTCCTAGCCGTATTGATTGTCACTGGTGTAGCCATCCAGGCCGGAAATGGCTACTTCAACTTCGAGTTTGGAGTCTATTTCAGCAATCTCTATACAGACACACTGTTCTTTCTTATTCTCTACACGCTGCTGGCACTTTTCATCCAAGTATTGGTAAACAACAAGTTCCTTGGTTATGCGCTGATGGTAGTGTTCTTTGTCGCTATGGCAGCATTGAGAAGCTGGGGAGTAGAGCATGCGATGTTCAGCTTTGCAGCAGCTGACTTAGGCACGTATTCCGACATGAATGGGTTTGGTCACTTTGTCCTCGGCTTCAGCTGGTTCAACCTTTATTGGTTTGGTTTAGCCATTCTGCTATTTGCCATTTCAGTTGTATTTGCTGTTCGCGGTAGTGAGGCAGTGATGAAAGTACGGTGGAATGTCGGGAAGCTTCGACTCACCCGCCCGATGGTGACATTTGCGATAGCGTCTTTCATGATCTTCTCTCTTTCTGGTTGCTACATTTTCTACAATACCAATGTGCTCAATGCTTACCAGAATAGTGATGATCGCAATGCAGACTTGGCACGATACGAGAAGACTCTCAAGAAGTATGAATATTTAGCTCAGCCTAAAGTGAAAGATGTAAGTATGAAGGTAGATCTGATGCCAAAGCAGCGGGATTACTTAGCGGAAGGTATCTATGTCATGAAGAATGAGCACGATGAGCCCATTCGGGACATCCATATACAGCTCAACCCTCAGCCTAATTTCAGCTATGAATATGTGCGATTTGATCAAGAGGCTATCCTCAAGGAGGAATTTGAAGATTTTGGGTACATGATCTATGAGCTTCAAGAGCCCTTGAATCCGGGAGACTCGATCAGCTTTGAATTCAAGACCAAGTTCGAGACGCGTGGATTTGAAGAGAGCGGGGGCAGCACCAATGTGGTGTACAACGGCACCTTTTTCAACAACTTCGACTTTCCCGGCATTGGCTACAACTCAGGTGCTGAGCTAGGCTCAGATGATGACAGGAAGGAGAATGGATTGGAGCCCAAAGACAGACAGCTACCCCAGGATGACCCTCGAGGGCTGGCAATGAACATCTTCGGTGATGACGCGCTCGGCGGTATCAACTTTGAGATCGTGATGAGCACTGATGTAGACCAGATTGCGATAGCTCCGGGCTACCTGCAGCGAGAGTGGGTAGAGGATGGAAGAAAGTACTTCCACTATAAGATGGACGTGTCGATGGAGCCATTCTTCAACATGGTTTCTGCTAAGTATGAGGTGATGCGGGATAAAATGACCGTAGAGATGGATAGTTCAAGCCAGGAAATCGACCTGGAGATATACTACCACGATGGTCATGAGTACAACCTTGAGAGCATGATGAAGTCCATGAAAAAGTCATTCAACTACTTTGCGAATGCCTTTAGCCCTTACCAATATCGGCAGATGCGAATCCTGGAGTTTCCCAGGTATTCGACGTTTGCTCAATCCTTCGCTAACACAGTTCCGTTCTCGGAAGGCATTGGCTTTGTGCTCAAGATCGATGACGAGGATGATGTGGATGTGGCGTACTATGTCACTTCACATGAGCTGGCGCACCAGTGGTGGGGTCATCAGATCATAGGGGCAAATGTGCAAGGGTCTACAATGCTAATCGAGACATTAGCACAATACTCAGCTTTGATGGTCATGAAAGCAGAATATCCTCAGGAGCACATGCAGCGGTTCTTAAAGCAGGAACTGGATCGATATTTATCCGGTCGGTCAACAGAGCAGAAAAAGGAGCTCCCACTGCAGTATGTTGAGAATCAGGCTTATATCCATTACGGCAAAGGTGCGGTGAACATGTACGCTTTCCAGGACTATATCGGTGAGGAAAATGTCAATGCGGCACTAAGAAGGTTCATCGCGGACTGGCGGGATTATGACAATAATGGCCGATATCCTACCTCCACTGATTTGCTGGGCTATTTCCGTGAGGTCACACCTGACTCGATGCAATATTTAGTCGCTGATCTATTTGAGAAGATTACGCTCTTTGAAAACAAGACGGACATGGCCACCTATCAGGAAGTTGGTGACAAGTATAAGGTGAACCTTGAAGTCAGTGCCAAAAAATTTGAGGCGGATAGCATAGGTAATGAAATAGAGGTTGCTCTTGATGATTGGGTAGACATTGGTGTTTATACCGAGGGATCAAACGGAAAAGACAGTCTGATCTACCTACAAAAGCATCAAATTTTAGACCGCCAATCTACTTTTGAAATAGAGGTGGGCGCGGTTCCGAGCAAAGCCGGCATTGATCCAATCAATAAGCTAATTGATCGAAACCCCGACGATAATGTTAAATCAGTAAGCCTCGATGAAGAATTGAGCGCATAACGATTATTTCAAGTTCACAATAGCAAAACCCCGGAGCATCACTTCGGGGTTTTCTGATTTTCAGACCCATGGAGAGACGGCCTAACGCTCAAATCCATACAAGACTATTGACAGAGGCCGATAATTGTCTATTTTCATGTCCTAAACCGACTTAGACATGAAGCAACTACTCCTAATCCTCCTCGTCGCTGGCCATTTCGCGCTAGCGCAAAAAGACAAACAACAGATGATGGCCGGCATAGAAGCCAAAAAAGACAGCTATGCTGAACGGGCCATGCAGATCTGGGACTGGTCTGAAGTCGGCTATCAGGAAGAGAAGAGCTCTGAGAGCCTTCAAGAGCTCCTCAAGAGCCAGGGGTTTGATGTAGAGGCTGGTGTTGCTGGAATACCTACCGCATTTGTGGCTAGCTATGGAAGTGGATCACCAGTCATCGGGGTGTTGGGTGAGTACGATGCTCTACCTGGCTTATCTCAGGCTGCCGTACCCGAAAAGCAACCGAGAGAAGGCGTAGATGCCGGCCATGCGTGTGGTCATCATCTGTTTGGTGTTGGATCAGCGGCTGCCGCTATCGCAATGAAAGACTGGCTGAAGGACAACAAAAAATCGGGGACTGTTAAATTCTTTGGCACACCTGCTGAAGAGGGCGGTTCTGGTAAGGTCTATATGGTAAGGGCAGGTCTGTTCGATGATACAGATGTGGTCTTGCAGTGGCATCCTGGAAGCGGTAACGGCACGGGGGCAACATCTACCCTCGCCAACAAGACCGGAAAGTTCCGCTTCTATGGTGTATCAGCCCACGCGGCACAAGCGCCACACAGAGGGCGATCTGCTCTTGATGGCGTAGAAGCTATGAATAATATGGTCAACATGATGCGGGAGCATGTAACAGACCCTACTCGCATTCATTATGTGATTACCCAGGGAGGTAGAGCCCCTAATGTGGTGCCTGATTTTGCAGAGGTGTACTACTATGTGCGCCACCCGGATGTACAAGAGGTGAAAGATGTCTGGGATAGAATTGTGCTGGCCGCCGAAGGAGCAGCTATGGGCACGGAGACCCGATATGAGCTGGAAGTAACCGGTGGCGTTTACAACATCCTACCCAATGAAGTGCTTTCTAAGAAAATGCATGAAAACATGAAACTCGTTGGCGGCATTAGCTACACCGCCGAAGAGACGGCCTTTGCTGAGAAAATATCAGAATCACTCGGGCAATACAGCGTGCCGCTATCTACGGCCGGTGAAATTATGCCCTATGTATCCGGTACAGTGGGTAGTGCCTCCACAGATGTAGGGGACGTCAGCTGGGCTGTTCCCACGGTCGGAATGCGTACGGCTACCTGGGTGCCTGGTGTTGCGGCTCATTCATGGCAAGCAGTCGCCTGCGGCGGCACGACCATCGGCGTAAAAGGAATGATGGTAGCAGCCAAGTCCCTCGCCATCACCGGACTTGATCTCCTGACCGACCCTAAGCTCATCGAGGCTGCAAAAGCAGAATGGATGGCTAAGCGAGGTAGTGATTTCAAATATGAGGCACTCGTCGGAGATCGTGCTCCTGCATTAGACTACCGCAAATAATGGCAAAAGCAAAAACTTGGAAGTATTGGGTCGGGAGATCAATACTGGTACTATTCTTACTAGGAGTAGCCTGGATCATCAACTTGATCTGGTTTAAGCCCCTGAGTGTTCGGTTGTTCTATGACAAGGTTTTCCTCGAACTAGCTCTGAGTAACCCGGAGTTGGTAACCCAATTGGGAATTCCGGTCCTTTATGACATGAGCAAGGATGAATTGACGGATGTCTCAGATGCCACTCAGTGGGAAGAGTTCGAAAAGCTCAAGGATAACTACGAGACGCTCCTAAGCTATAACATCGAGAGTCAGTCTGAAGAGAACCAACTGAACACTAAAATCTTATCCTGGTTTCTTGGCAGTCAGGTCGAAGGGGAACAATGGTTCTACTATGATTATCCTGTCAACCAGATGTTCGGGGTACAAAGCAATCTGCCCAGTTTTCTCGAAAGCTCACACAAGCTTAGAAATGAGAGTGATATTGAAGCTTATCTGATAAGGCTTTCCAAATTTGATGTCAAATTTGATCAGGTACTGGAAGGACTAAAAATACGAGAAGAAAAGGGTATCATTCCTCCCAAGTTTGTCATCCAGCGCGTACTCAATGAAATGAACGGCTTCACCGGTCAAAGAGAGTCCGGTGAAATTACCCTGGAGGGAGATGCAGGCCCAGTCCGCTCTAATATCCTCTATACCAACTTTGCCAAAAAGGTAGAGGAAATAGAAGATCTGACTGATGAGGAAAAAGAAGCTTTTAAGCTACGAGTGGAAGATGCTGTAGCAGAAAAGGTATTCCCTGCCTATCAGGGTCTGATAGATTATTTTTCTGACCTGAATGCCAAAGCCACGAATGATGATGGTGTTTGGAAATTCGAAAATGGTGGTGAATTCTACAAATATCAGCTGAAACAGAATACAACAACAGACCTGGATCCTGAGGAAGTCCATCAAATAGGTCTTAGCGAGGTGGATCGCATCAAGAGCGAAATGTGGCAGATACTTGAGCAGGAAGGTTATTCGGATACGACCAGGACACTGGGAGAAATAGTGCAAGCCCTGAACAAGGAAGACCGGTTCCTGTTCCCTAATAACGATGAGGGTCGAAAGCAGGTCATAGCTGAATACAACAAAATCCTTGACGATGTAAGTGCGGGACTTGATGATGCTTTTGATGTCAGGCCTAAAGCTGAGCTGGAAGTAGAGCGAGTTCCTGAATTCAAAGAGGAAGGCACTGCTGGAGCCTACTATAGTCAGCCCGCTATGGACGGCTCTCGTGGCGGAATTTTCTACACCAACCTTAGGGATCTCAGTGAAATAGTAAAGTTTGGAATGAAGACCCTCGCCTATCATGAGGGTATACCAGGCCATCATTTTCAAATTGCCATTCAATCAGAGCTTGAAGACGTTCCCATTTTTAGATCCTTTGGCCTATTCACAGCCTATGTAGAAGGCTGGGCGTTGTACGCAGAGCAACTTGCTTGGGAGCTTGGCTTTTATGAAAATGATCCCTTTGGCAATTTAGGACGCTTACAAGCTGAAATGTTTCGCGCTGTTCGCTTGGTCGTAGATACCGGTATACATCACGAGCGCTGGACGAGGGAGCAGGCGATAGACTACATGGTGGCCAATACGGGGATGACTACTTCGGAAGTAACCACTGAGATCGAAAGATACATTGTGATGCCAGGTCAGGCTTGCGCCTATAAAATCGGAATGATGAAAATCCTGGAGCTCCGAGAATTAGCAAAATCCAGACTCGGAGATCAGTTTGATCTAAGAAAGTTTCACAATGTGGTACTCAAAAACGGAGCAGTTCCACTAAGTATCCTTGAAGAAATAGTGACTCAATATATCAACGATGAGCTGGCCGTCTAACCCAGAAAATGGATTATTCTAAGAGCTTTATAGAAAAAACAGCTGTTTTTTTAAAAGCTCAAGCTAGGCTAGTTTTTGAAATCCTAGTAACTTAATGACGAAATGCCTTTATTGTAGTGCTAAACTCTTACGAACAATGACCTCTCTCTATACCCTGATCAGACCACACCAATGCGTTTCGAAGATTTTGGGTATTGTACTTCTTCTAAGTACCTGTCTGGCATTGCCTGGTGTAGCGCAAGAATCTGATCCCGTGGTGCTCTTCTTTAAGAATGGGGAAGGTTTCAGAGCACAGGGAGAGTATCGTCAGGCCATTACAGAATACGAGAAGGCATTGGCGATAGATAATACACGTCCTATCATTTTCTACTGGAAAGGTATCTGTCATTATCAGTTGAAAGAGCATGACAAAGGTGTAGAGTCATTGGAACACGCCATTGATCTCAATCCGAACTACAATCAGGCCTACAATGCGCTTTTGCAGGGATATACCGAAGTATATAATACCAATAAAGTAGTTGAAACGCTCTCCAGAATGGCTTACGTAGAGGAAGATGTTCTCAAGCAGATAGAGTATTACAAAAGGATAGCTCAGATATTGGTCAAGCAAAGGGAATACAGCAAGGCGCTACCTCATATAGAAGATGGGCTCAAGGCAGACCCGAATAATTTAGATCTGCTTTACGCCAAAGCTCAATCTTACAATGGTGTCGCTCAGTACCAATCAACAATCAACACGGTGAAGCCTGTTCTTCCAAAGCTCACCGCCAACGACCGGGACAATATCACAAGGTTCAATTATGAGATAGGCTATGCATATTATAAGTTGGAGAATTACAGTGAGGCAAACAGCTACTTTGAAAGGGCATATTACGGGCCATACAGATCGCTGATCTCCAAGCTTCAACCAAATCACTTCTATAATGTGGCGTACGGCTTCTCCATGATCTACGAATATGAGACTACTGAGAGAATGCTGGAAACCGCGCTGGAAATTGATCCCGCTTTTGCAAAGGCATATGATCTGTTGGCAGATATCGCCATAAAGCAGGAGCATCATCACAAAGGCATTCTGTACTATGAAAAGGCTGTAACTGGACTAGCTGAGCAGGATGAATATTTGGAAGAGATCTACAATAACAAACTTATCCCTACGCTTATCAACGCGAAGGAATACAGAGAAGCAGTCAGAATTTGTGATCAGGCCCTGGGTAAATTTCCAAGTAGTAGAAATATCAAATACCTGAAGGCCATAGCCCTGCATCATCAAGATATCAATGTAGACGCTATCGCAATAATGGAAAATATCATTGCAGAGCAAGGGGTTCCGGCTCTCGAGAAAAGCCTCTACAGTTTTGCTATGGGTATCATGTACAAGGCCAACAACCAGATGGAGGAGGCTAAAGAAAGCTTCAAGGCGGCTAGAAACGGTGCTTTTACAAATGCCAGCTTATACGCTTACGAGTTGATTCTTGAGGAGGAGGTTCTCAGCAAGAACACGACAGGATTCTAATAATCCGCAATACCAACCGTTATTTAGCAAGAATATTACGGTAGAATTAAACCTCTGCCTTAGGAATGACTCTTAGTCAGTGAGGTCACATTGTTATCTAAACATCAGGTTGTGAGTGAATTCAGAATCCGAGTAGGTCAGTATCGACATAAGCAGGAACTTTATCGAAAAGTACTGCCACCAAAGCTTAGCACTGCCAGAGTTCTAAACGATCTGCCCAGCGCCAGAAGCCTTGATATTGATGCAGGACTATCACCATATGCCGATCCATTTGGCGCCAAGGAACTTGCCCTCCTGATCAAGAGAACTCAGTTTGGCTGTACTAAAGAGGTGCTCAACAATCTATCGGGCCTTTCACTTCAAGAGGTCCTTTCCGAGATATTAAGGTTAGACCCTAAGCCCGCCCCACCCGTCAACGACTATAATGGAGTGGAAGATTTGGGTTCTGATCCAGATGTACCGTTGGGAGAACCGTGGATCACAGCAGCGTTCAACGAAGAGTTCGAAGGTCTTAGAAATGTAAGCTTAAAGTCGTGGTGGATTCGTCGAATCATCGACCAAAAACCGACGATTCATGAGAAAATGATTCTCTTCTGGCACAATTTCCTACCCATTCAAATTTGGGATATCTTCATTTCAAAAGCCTCCTACCAGTACCTGGATATGCTC
>CAYGOT010000011.1:0-99336 GCA_964351595.1 uncultured Roseivirgaceae bacterium
GCAATGGCGTAAGTAAACCTTGATGAAATAGGCTAAAATTCATTTTGGTACCAAAAGAAAAAAGGAGGACAATTGTCCTCCTTTTTTTCATTAACCAACCGTAAACTATTAAGTTCTTGAGTTTTTAACCTATAACTATTCCTAAATCATTGACTTGCTTAAAAATTGAGTTTTGACCTTGGGCTCAGTGTTGTAAAACAAGCTGCTCAACTTTTTACAACTCCCATGCCAGAAAACATAAGTGTCTGAAAAATAACACTTTGCGTTATTTACCAAGAAGTAAGTGACCATATAGTGTTCGATTTGCGAACACTAAGTTTTTCAAACCTGTACAGTTGTAGTTAAAAGAACCTTAGTCCATGGTGAGTAGCATAGCACCATAGCTGTAGCCTCCACCGAAGACCACTACTACCAACAAGTCCCCCTGCTGATACTTGTCCCAATGCTCAGATAATGCTATGGCACAGCCTGCACTTCCTGTATTGCCCAGGTATTGGACATTGGAAAGGGTACGCTCCTCGGAAAGGCCGAGGGTCTGCATCACATTCTTGGAGATTCGTAAGTTGGCCTGGTGAGGCACCAGATACGAAAGATCATCGATGGTCTTTCCATTGCGCTCCAGGATCACCTTGGTCTGAGAAGCCATGTAGTTGCAGGCGTTGATGAAGACATCCTTGCCATGTGGCATATCAATGCCTCCGTGGGCCGGCTTGAGCATTACACCCTCTGTACCTTTGCTCACATTGGCAGCTCCTGCGCTAGACACATCCCTCACCGTCAGGTCTCGATCGCCATGACGCTCTTTTGTAAACAGTACGGCAACAGCCCCATCGCCCCAGAGATGACCTGCCTTGGGGTCTGACTCATTATGATAAAGTGAGTTTTGTTCTGATAAGATGACCAATGCCTTGGTCGACTTACCCATTGCAAAGTAGCCCTGAACGATCTCAGCAGCATTGAGGAAAGACGAGCAGGCCGAGGTAATGCCTACTACCGGAATCCCATCCAATTGTAGATAACGCTGCACGGCATGCGCTGGCGTCACAATCATGTCATAAAAGGTGTATGAACCTGCGATGATTAGATCCACATCTGACAAGTCCACTTTGGCTTGAAGTGCTTTAGTAACCTCAATCGCCATCGTATTGGTGTTCTCCTCCTCAGCTGCCCTGCGCCGCTCGTACATGCCTGTACGTTCGGTAATCCAGTCGCTTGTTAGGCCGTTGATCGCTTCAAAATGAGCATTATTGATCCGTCGGGCTGGGAGATAATGGGCTACTTGATGGATGAACATGGGTCAATGACGAAAAATGAATGGCAAAGAAAGACAATGTGAATATCAATGTCTAACGAACCTCTTTTCGAATGGTTGAACTAAAGGCTCAGTGGTAAATAGCGGCCAGTTCGCTAGCCACTCGCTGGCCTGAGCGGACAGCTCCCTCCATGTATCCATTCCAAGATGTGGCCGTCTCGGTACCTGCCCAGTGGATCAGTCCCTCCGGCTTTCTTAGCAATTCACCAAACTCAGTCAGGGCATTGGGTGGGAAGTAGCCAGCATAGCAACCGGCGCTGTATTCCTCTGCTGACCAGTCCTGGTCGACATAGTCAATGGGCTTCAAAGCTTGCTCACCAAAGTATCGCGCTAACTGCTGGAGCACTACTCGTTTGCGTGCATTCATATCGACACGACCCCATTTCCTGGCTTGATTGCCAGTGATAAATCCAACCAGCGCCCCGGGAATCTCTTTTTTTGGTGTATCATCAAACATGAACTGAACAGGCCCTTTGTCACTAATTGCCTCACCACAAAAACCTTTTTCTTTCCAAAAAGGCTCGTGGTAAAGGGCAATGCATTTGATGACACTACCCATGGGGAAGCGTTGAATCATTTGCTGCCGCAAAGTGGCTAGCTCAGGCTCAAACCCAATTTTATTGAGCAGAAAGGGTGGTATCGTCATGACCACTCTGTCAGCTTCGAAGGTTCCCAGCGGGGTAAACACTGATACACCTTTCTCAGACTGCTCGACACGAAGAACAGGTGCATTGAGCTCGACATTTTCAGATACTTCTTCATACAACCGTTGGGCAAACTGCTGTGCCCCTCCCACTATTCTGGATTCCTGAGCCCCTCCCTTAGTCTCTATCAGGTTTTCCAGGCCTCCACCGCTCTTGAGATAAAAAAGGAAATGAAGCATGGATAGATCAGCCGGATCGGCAGCAAAGATGGCATTGACCATGACGTCAAACATTTTTCTCGTATCCGAAAACCGAACATTGTCAATCTTCCATGACTCTACGGTCATCGCATCCCATCGCTTAGCCCCATGGCCAAACTGAGGAGCATCTAAGTCGACTTTCTCCACCAACCGATCAAGCTTCTTGATCGTCCATTGCAGATCGAGTAGTATATGAGGCCCGAGCTTGGGAATGGTTCCCGTATAGTTTCTGAGCTTTTTATCAAAGTCAATAATCTTCTTTCCCTCGGAATCCTGATCGACCAACTCCAAATCAAACTGCTCTGTCAGTTTGTACATCTCATCCTGACCAGGGCCTATCCACTGACCTCCAAGATCTACCGGCTCTTCAACATGTTCTGTATTAACCGTGTAAGTACGGCCCCCAACACGGCCTCTGGCCTCCAGGACCCGGAAGCTAATCCCCAGCTTCTGGAGTTCATTGGCGGTAGTTAACCCCGCCAAACCCGCACCTACAATAATGACTTTTGTTCTTGACATCACTTCAAAGTAAGCATTTCGCTCTTAGATTGAGAGGCTCCCCAAATAATAGTTTTTTACTAACTTCTCACCTGCCAACCAACTTAACCGCTTGATGGAAACACAGACCCAAACGACCCTTGGCCATATTCCGCCTCCTACCGATGACAACCTGACCTATCTCGAACGCTTTTATCATTGGGAAAAGCATATGCCGGACGCGCCCTTTCTAAGGCAGGCTACCCAAGGACAGTGGAAGACCTACTCTTGGCAGGAGGCTGGAGAAGAGGCCCGCCGTATGGCAAGTGCCATCAAGGCCATGAGCCTACCGGAAAAAAGCAATATCGCGCTGGTCTCTAAAAACTGTGCGCATTGGATCATCGCAGATCTTGCCATCATCATGAGTGGTCATGTATCCGTTCCTTTTTATCCTAATCTAACCGCTGAGCAGCTTAATCATGTACTCACGCATAGTGAATCTAAGTTGCTATTTGTCGGCAAACTGGATGATTGGGAACATATGCAGAATGGCGTGCCCAAATCTGTCCGATGTATTTCTATTCCGCTAGGGCCCGACACAGGAATGGAGCAGTGGGACGATCTGATCTCCGAGCATGAGCCCATATCTGAAATAAAAATACCCAAACCTGAAGACCTGTGGACCATCGTGTACACGTCCGGCACAACAGGTAGTCCCAAGGGTGTAATGCTTAATCACTCGGCCTACATCACTTCAAGCGTAGCAGTCCGGAAAGTTGTGGATCTCACTAAAAAACATCATCGGTATTTCTCCTATTTGCCGCTGTGCCATATCGCTGAGCGTGCGATTATCGGAGTTGGCAACTACAACTGTGGGGGAACAATTTCATTTGCAGAATCACTGGACACTTTTCTGGACAACCTCAAGGCCACCAAACCGACTGTATTCTTTGGTGTACCAAGAATCTGGACAAAGTTTCAACTGGGTGTGCTGTCCAAAATGCCCGAGAAAAAACTCAACCTACTATTGAAGATTCCGATCATTAATAAAAAGGTGAAACAGAAAATACTGGATGGGCTGGGACTGGCAGAAGTGGAATTTGCTATCACCGGTGCAGCGCCTTGTCACAGCTCGATTCATAAGTTTTACAACAGCCTGGGTCTCTATCTGCACGAGGCTTACGGTATGTCAGAGAACTCGGCGGTGTGCTCGGTGATGATGGAAGGTGCTGTGAAACCCGGCACTGTCGGTCAGCTGTATGATGGGGTAGAGCTAAAAATTGATCCGCAAAACGGGGAGGTTATCATGCGTGCACCCTGGTTGATGATGGGCTACTATAAGGAGCCTGAGATGACAGCAGAGGTGCTCAAGGACGGGTGGCTCCATACCGGGGACATGGGTGAGCTGGACAATGAAGGCTTCCTCAAAATTACCGGTAGGGTGAAAGATACATTCAAGTCTGCCAAAGGTGAGTACATCGTGCCTGGCCCTATAGAGTGGCAGTTTGGCATGAACAACAACATCGAGCAGATCTGTTTGGTCGGGCGTGAGCTGCCTCAGCCGATCGCGCTGGTGGTCTTATCAGAAATTGGCAACAGTGCCCTCAGGGAAGAAGTTGAGCAATCCCTGTCTTTATCCATATCCTCGATCAACAAGGACCTGGTCAACTATGAGCGCGTCTACAGCATAGTGATCGTGAAAGAAGCATGGTCAACGGATAACGGGATTCTCACACCTACGCTCAAGATCAAGCGTCCCAAAATCGAAGAGCACTACTCGGACAAACTACAGAAATGGTATGATCAGGAGGAGACTGTGATCTGGGAAGAGTGATTTTGATAGGTAAGTTAGTCAAGTCTAAAAACCCACAACTGCTTAAAAATGAGGCCTCTAAATGACATCACGATCTATCCTTCCATCACACTACTCATATCTCAACAAGAAAGAAGTGATCTTAACTTCGCGTCCAATTTTATCGCTGACTATTATCACAATTCGCTAGATGGATATAAGCCGGTTAAAACAGCCAAAATAAGTATATGGGTTGATAACCAATCACCTACAAACGATTATCACTTCGCTGGTGCAGTGTGCTTAATCCATGCAACTATGAATGTTGACCAATACCGGCGGTTGAATAAATACGAACGGTATTCTTACCTCCTTAAATTAATGCATAAGGCTATCCTTAGAACATCAAAACAGTTGGGTTGGGATTTGCAAGTATTCGATAAGGCATACGAAAGAGTGAAAAACTCAAACTACCTCTTTGCACGTAATTATGGCCGCAAGACTTCCAGGGATAGAAAAAAGACAGTCGATATTATTCTAGAAAAATCAGAATTAGAAACAGTACTTAAACTTGCAATTCAGTCAGATGGAAACGAAAAGACGGTCGATCTATTTTCTAAAAAGAACTGGTATTGGTATGATAGTGTATACAAAATCATTAAACAATGTAAGTGGATAGATACAGATCGGTTTGGATACCAACCGAAAAATTCCAAACACTTCGTGTATTACTCGCTTTCAAAAGGTGAAGTGATTAGTAATCTAACCTATCATGAGTTACAACATGTCTAGATAATAGCCGCAAAGACTAAGACCTACGAAGTTTTGAAAACTTCGTAGGTCTTAGATACTGCAGAGAAGTTTCGAGCAATCTACAACCCCCGTTCCATCTTGTCAGGAGCTGGCAGATCACAATCTGTATACTGCCGAGTATCGGCTAGCGAGAATGCCTTCCAACCCTCAGATGTCCTGACAAACTGAAAGTCGTCCACTCCGCAGTGGCTGAACTTATCACCTGCGTAGAAAGCGTACTTCGTCCATACATGAGCGAGATTACCATCAATCTGAACTGTATAGTCCCAGATAGGCTCATCCCAAACGGTTTCATGTGGAGTACCGACTGCCTTGAGAAAGCCATCGACATTGTCAATGTTGAACTTGTTGTCTTTGTCAGGCCCAAAGACGGTATACATTCTGACATCATCTGTGAACACAGAACTCACCATAGAACTGTCGCCTTGCCTCATTCCTTCGAAAAGTCGGAATACAACTTCCATGACCTCTTTTTCCTGCTCATTTAGCTCAGACGACTGGGCCAAGGTTTCACTTTGTCCTGTGAAGAAGAGTAGCACAGCTAGTGCTGAAATAATTACATGCTTCATAAAAATCAGGTTTCGTTTCTTAATATTTCCAAAGGCGGCTTGCTCACGATTCCTCTGCTATTAGACAGTCCAATGAACATCGTGAGCAGCGTGATCGTCACGAAGGTCACGAGCATTGGTAGCAATGTCGGTACAAATGGCGCCTCGAAAGTGAAAATAGCCAACATCCAGCTACCAATCAATGAGAGGAAAACACCTGCCATAGAGGCCAGGGCACCAAGGATCAAGTATTCAAGTGCTGTAATTTGAAAGATTTGTTTTTTCACAGCACCTAAAGTTCGTAAAAGTACACTCTCTTGTACACGCTGAAACTTGCTGATGATCACCGAACCAATCAATACTAGCAGGCCTGTGACGATACTAAAGAGGGCCATGAACCGTATCACAAAGGCCACCTTGCCAAGAATGTCGTCCAGCGTCTTAAGGATCAGTTCCAGGTCGACGATGGAGATATTAGGGTAGCTCCTGACAATCGCCTGCTGGTAGCGTGCTGAGAGTTCCTTGTTGTCAGTGCGTGTAATCAACACATGAAACTGAGGAGCCTTTTCCAGCACACCCGTCGGAAAGACCACCAGAAAGTTGGTCTGTACCCTGTTCCAATCAATATCCCGAAAGCTCCCTACCCGCGCAGGGATAACTGCCCCTTGCACATTGAAGACCATTTCATCACCGATATTCAGGTTGAGATTCTCGGCATAGCCTTTGGATATGGACACCAGTACCGAGTCGCTTGAGTTCTCCACAACTCCGTGCCAGGTGCCTTCGAAAATTTCTTCAGAATCAATCAGCTCATCCCTGTAGGTCACGCGGTACTCTCGGTTAAAAGCCCATTTGGGCATATCGATGGTAGAGTCAGCCTTCAGATCTGCTAGTGTCGTGCCCTCAACTTCTAACAATCGCATGGTCACAATTGGCACTTCCTGTATCACTGGCATCTCATAGTCGACAGTGAGTTGGCTGATTTCATCCTTCTGGTCAGTCTGGATATCAAAGAGCACCATATTGGGTCGATCTCCTGATCCACTAATGGATACCTTGTCAACAAGGATATCCTGCACCAGATAGAGGGTGGTGATCAACGCCGTACCTAGCCCGATGGAGGTAATCAATATCAAGGTCTGGTTTTGCGGGCGATAGAGGTTGGCTAGTCCCTGACGCCATACATAGCTCCACTCAGTGGGAAAGTACTTGCGAACCGCCACCATCACCAGCTTGGATAACCCCACCAATACAGCAAAAGCAACGATCAGTCCTAGGGTAAAGAAGAGCGCATCCAATGGTTTTTTGATCTGTATCCAGGCAAAAGCAAATACGAACAGCATCACCAGTCCGCCTACCAGCCAAACCAGTTTGTCTTTGGAGGCCACTTGCTCTTCAAAACTCGCTCGGATGGCCCGAAGAGGTGAGACATGTCTTACGGTCAGCAGCGGTATCAATGCGAAAAGCACAGAAATCACTGTCCCGAGAACAACTCCTTCCGCCACAGCTGCCCATGAAAAACCAACATCGAGCGTCATCGGGATAAAGTCCTTCATCAATTCCGGTAGGTAGCCTTGTAGAAGAGACCCAAGAATGGCACCTATGACCGAGCCTATAAAGCCCATCACTGAGATTTGGAACAGATAGATTTTAAAAGCCTGCCAGCCTTTCACGCCAAGGCATCTAAGCACGGATACGATCGCGAGTTTCTCTTTGATATAGATGTGCACCGCACTGGCGACACCTACACAACCGAGCAAAAGCGCCACAAAAGCGACGAGGTTCAAGAAGTTGGTGAGGTTGCCGAATGCCTCTCCCGTGCTTTTCTTACGGTCTTCTATGGTCTCCCAATCAAATCCCATGGAGTCCCATTTTTCTTTCTCCGCTTCAACCAGCCGAGTAGCCTGGGATTCATCACCAAACTTGTAGTAGAAGTTGTAATTGATCCGGCTACCACGCTGCACCAATCCCGTCTGCTCCAGATAGCGGTAGGGAATATAGACGACTGGCGCCACCGTAGCAGTGATGCCTGACTGGCCAGGCACCTGTTGTAGCTTCCCGACAATTTCAAAAGTAAGTTCGCCGACCTTGACCTCATCGCCTACATCCACATCGTATTGGAGCATTAAGGTCTGATCTACCAGAGCGGTCATACCCATTTGGAACTTTCTGGCCGCTTCTTCCGGAAAGGTTTCTATTTCTCCATAGTATGGGAAGTTACCTTCCAGCGCTCTCACCTGCACCAGTCTTGTACCGTCAGTCCGAGGGAAGTAAATCATCGAAGCGAAAGCACTCTCGCGGGACCACTCAGAACCTAGGGAGTCCAGGTAGTATAATTGCTCAGTCGGGATGGGTTTGTTGCTTTCGATGACAAGATCTGCGCCCAGTAGCCCTTTTGCCTGGTTGTTGATTTCATCGAAGAGGCTATCGCGAAAGGAGTTGATAGCTACCAACGCAGATATGCCCAGGACAATGGCCGAAGTGAACAGGAACAGGCGACTTCTGGAGCGACGGCTGTCACGCCATGCCATTTTCCAAAGCCAGCTGTTGCTATATCGGGTAGGTTCTATTTTTATCTTTTGATCCAAGGGTATGCGATTAGGATATGACCATCTCTTCTTCCACCAACTTGCCACCCTTGAGTCGGATGATTCGGTCTGTCTTTCGCGCTAGCTCCAGATCGTGCGTCACCATGATGAGTGTAGTGCCCTGCTCATGGTTAAGCTCAAATAACAACTGCTCGATTTTCTCAGAAGTCTCCTCATCCAGATTGCCGGTAGGCTCATCTGCAAATAATATCTTCGGACTGTTAGAAAATGCTCTTGCGATAGATACCCGCTGCTGCTCTCCGCCTGAGAGCTGTGTGGGATAATGCATCACACGGTCAGATAGACCTACTCGCCCTAGCAGCTCTTGAGCGATTTTCCTCGCTCCTTTCTCGCCCCTTAGCTCCAATGGCACCATCACATTTTCGAGCGCGGTGAGCGTGGGGATGAGTTGGAAATTCTGGAAGACAAAGCCGACAAACTGATTGCGGACTTGGGCCCTCTCATCCTCAGTGAGCGCACTTAGCTTGATCTGATTGAGCGCAATCTCCCCGGAGCTTGGCGCATCCAGTCCGGCACACAAACCCAGCAAGGTGGTCTTACCACTACCGGAGGGTCCTACTATGGCGCAGGAGGCGCCTTCCTCTACTGTAAAATTGATGTCCTGTAGTACTTGAAGTGACCGGGAGCCGCTTTCATAATGTTTGGTAAGTTGGCTTACCTCTAAGATGGATGACATAGAAAAATCTGAAATTCTTAATCTTGGAATATACTGTCTTTACAACGCAATGCGCCTTGACATGTTCATAATTTGGCTACACGGCCCTTTTTGGATGACCAACGGCAGATTAAACTTGCGTTTTTTGGCTGTTACCCTCGCTTGATACCCTTCACTACCGTAATTTCGTAGTTGATCACAAGCGCGATCGCACCAATAAACAGACTGTCATGAAGCTAACCATACTCCCGATATTGCTTATTGCCACCCAACTCCTGCTCGGATGTCAGGGTCAACCAAAGCAGGAGGATCAGAAAGAAAAAGAAGCTCCTGTAGCGGCCACCACTGAAGAAGATACAAAGACCATTCTCTTCTTTGGCAACTCATTGACGGCTGGGTATGGATTGGATATTTCTGAAGCCTTTCCAGCCCTGATTCAGGAAAGAATTGATTCGCTAGGACTGCCTTACACTGTCGTCAATGCTGGTCTTAGCGGTGAAACTACCGCATCAGGCAGCTCAAGGGTCGAATGGGTGCTGCGGGATCCCGTGGATATCTTTGTGCTTGAGCTAGGCGGAAATGACGGACTCAGAGGTATCAGTACCGAAGAGACCCGTAAGAACCTCATCGAGATTATTGAAAAAGTTCGTGGTACCAATCCTGATGTGAAGATTATACTGGCGGGCATGCAGATACCGCCCAACATGGGTGAGGAGTATACCTCCCGGTTTAAAGTGATTTTTCCAGAACTTGCAGAACAAAAGAATACAGCATTGATTCCATTTTTACTTAAGAACGTAGGAGGAATCCCTGATCTCAATTTGCCAGATGGCATTCACCCTACTGCCGAAGGTCATAAGATAGTTGCAGAGAATATCTGGGAGGTGCTACAGCCACTCCTTTAGTCTAGTTTGATCGGTACTGGCTTGTATCTAAAGGCTAGTCGATAGTATACATAAAACCCGAATCCTATATTCGTGTTTTTGCGGGCAAGACCATACCCAGGCACGATGTAGTTGTCTAGCTCAGGCACGCCGTTGAGTTTCCGGAAGACCTTGTATCTAATGATGTAGCCAACCGACAAATTTTGCCAGACACGTACCTTCATACCCCCAGTGATCTCCAGCCATCTTGATGACATGCCTTCATGGGACTCCTCGAGCTGCACATCCTGCCAGACAGAGTCAGAGGCGTCATAGTTGAGAGTTTCCTGAAACCTCGATCTGGCATATCGCATGCCGAGGAATATTGTATTGCGGTCAGGGTTGAACTGGGTCAGGTTCATGTCGATACCTACACGGTAGTAGCTTCCCGTACCCGAATATTCAAAGTTGCTCCCTGAAAGATCAGTGTCCTGAAAACCCCACTCAAGAGTGGCAAAGTACCTATGAAAATCTATGTCCCCCTGCACCTCAAAAGTGCGCTCACCATTTTCTACAATCGTGTTGCCCAGGGAGTAAAGGTCAGTACCAAACCTGATAAAGGATGGTCGGAAGTCTGGCTTAATCTTTGGCCGCTTGACGGATGTGACCGAATCCGCTCGTGGCGGTGGCGGCCCCTGGGCGACTGCAACCAACGGGCATAGTAAGTAAAGACTAACGATATACTTCCACATTGGTATCTACCTTTAGGTCTGCAATGGTGGAAATCAATACCACGGAATCAAAACTACTGGTCAATGGCTCCAGGTCATAGAAGTACTGAATAGGACCACAGTCCGTATTCTCAAGCGCTAATTTCGAGCGATAGGACAACTCAAGTGTATGCACTGTACTATCTGCATAGAAGATATAGGAAGCCTCATCTGCCAAAGGGTCAAGTCTCAGGCTAAGCTCTGAAAGTACAGTATCCTGATATAGGGGAATCTCACTACCCACTACAAAAACCGAGTCAAAGTTCACAGAAAGTCGATTACCACTCTCTAACGAAAAGAATCTTACCTGAGCTATCGGGTATCTCGTATCCTGACAATCAGGAATTTCCGTGCATCCTAAAAAAAGGAGTATCATGACCAAAAAAGCACCCGTACGACCCATATCGGCGGCAAATATATTTAATAAAACTTGTCAGGTCAGGCCAATTGCAAGTACCTACACGATTGATCAGCAGAATTATTAATTTTGCGCACCAAAATAGACACGGCATAAGTTGAAAACGAAAGGAAGGAAGAAGGACAAAGTCAACATCGTCACACTGGGGTGTTCGAAGAATATCGTTGACTCGGAGGTGATGATGACACAGCTCAAGGGCAATGACATTGATGCCGTACATGAATCTCACAAGGATGATTCGAATATAGTGATCATCAATACCTGTGGGTTCATCGACAATGCCAAGCAGGAATCCATTGATACCATCTTGAGATATGCCGATGCTAAAGATCAGGGTGAAGTAGAGAAAGTCTATGTCACCGGCTGTCTCTCTCAGCGCTACCGCGAAGATCTTGAAAAGGAAATCCCGCAAGTAGATGCATTTTTTGGAACCATGGAGTTGCCGCTCCTGCTTAGAAAATTTAATGCTGACTACAAACATGACCTGGTCGGGGAGCGTATTACGACCACTGACCAGCATTATTCCTATCTGAAAATCTCAGAGGGCTGTGATCGTCCCTGCTCCTTTTGCGCCATCCCATTGATGCGTGGCAAGCATATCTCAAGGCCTATAGAGGAGCTCGTAAAAGAAGCCAAAAACCTCGCTCGCAATGGCACCAAAGAGCTGCTGTTAATTGCGCAGGACTCCACTTACTACGGCCTTGACATTTATAAGAAGCGAAACCTTGCCACTCTACTGGAGCACCTCTCTGATGTCGAAGGTATCGAGTGGATCAGGTTGCACTACGCCTTCCCTACAGGCTTCCCTATGGATGTCCTTGACGTGATGGCCAGTCGACCTAACATTTGCAACTACCTCGATATTCCTCTCCAGCATGGCTCTAGTAATGTTCTGAAATACATGCGTCGTGGTACCACCCGAGAAAAGACTGAAGCCTTGCTGGATACCATTCGCGATAGCGTACCGGGCATAGCCATACGCACCACCATGATCGCAGGACACCCCGGTGAAACTGAGCAAGACTTTGAAGAAATGCTGACCTTCATCGAGCGGTCGAGGTTCGAGCGCCTAGGCATATTCACCTACTCCCACGAGGAAAACACACATGCGCATACTATGGAAGACAATGTGCCTGAGGAAATTAAACAAGAGCGGGCTAACGCCGTTATGGACATGCAGCAAGAAATCTCTCTTGAGCTCAACCAACAGCGCATCGGTAGTACGCTCAAAGTATTAATCGATAAAAAAGAAGGCAATCAATATTATGGACGTACGGAGTTTGACTCACCTGAGGTGGACAATGAGGTCTTGATTAATGCCGAAGAAAACTATCTGAGAGTTGGTAATTTCGCTGATATCACGATCACAGATGCAACAGAATTTGACTTACATGGAACTAGCCATCGATAAAAAATTGAAAGTAGAAAAGATCGCCCTATCGGAAACGGGGAAGTTTTCTCCACTTTTCCTGGATTACCTCAATCAGAAGGATACCCTTCAGCCTTATTTCAACGCATACCCTACCATTGAAAACTTTGAGTCCGTCATTAATGAGCGCCAATTCTCGCGAGAGAAGCGGATAGTACTCAACAAGGTGTTAGGCGAGCAGTATGCCAGCCTGGAGAAATCAGAGTTGGTAAAAACCAACATCCACTCACTGGAGTTTGACAAAACCTTTACGGTGACGACAGGGCATCAGCTCAATATCTTCACCGGACCGCTATACTTTATATACAAGATCATCACGACGATCAATCTGGCTAAAGAGCTAAAAGCGAAATATCCGGATTTTCACTTTGTGCCGGTCTACTGGATGGCTTCAGAGGATCATGATTTTGAGGAAATTTCTTATTTCAACCTCTTTGGGAAGAAGTATATCTGGGAAACGGATCAAAAAGGGGCCGTTGGAAAATTTCGTCCCCAGTCACTTAGCCAGGTGCTTGGAGAGCTGCCGGAGGCAGTTGAGCTATTCGAAAAAGCGTACCTGGATAGTGGCACTTTGGCCAATGCAGTACGCTATTACGTCAATGAGCTATTTGGAGATCAGGGACTGATTGTATTGGATGCGGATCACCCAGAGTTGAAGGCTGAGTTTGCTCATGTGATTGCGGATGACCTATTCAACCACACTGCCAATACACTGGCAGAGGCAGCATCTACGCAGCTGGAATCATTGGGCTACAGCACCCAGATTTACCCTCGCCATATCAATCTCTTTCACCTCAATACCCACCATAGAGAGCGCATTGTGCGTGAAGATGGCGTATTCAAGGTCTTGAATACAGAATTGCAGTTTACTGAAGAGGAGATCAAGGCCATGATCACTGAGCAACCGGAAGTTTTCAGCCCGAATGTAGTCCTCAGGCCACTCTATCAGGAAACCATCTTGCCCAACCTTGCCTATATAGGCGGACCATCCGAACTGGCCTATTGGCTTCAGCTCAAGGGGATATTCGATCATTACAAAACGGATTTCCCGCTGTTGATACCAAGGAATTTTGCACTATATCTTGACTCGCCAAACCTGCGTCGATTGAGCAAAATCAACATTCAGGCTACTGATCTATTCAAATCAACTGCAGAGCTGAAGGAGTTGGAACTGCAGTCGGCCAGCACCAACGAAACCGAACTCAATGAAGAACTTCAGCAGCTTAAGGAAGTATTTGCTTCGATCGAGGAGAAGTCCATAGCGATAGACAAATCGCTGAAAGGCTTCATCGGAGCGATGGAGTCAAAGGTCTTCAAGGACATGGAAAATATCCAGAAAAGGCTAAAAAAGGCAGAAGAGAATAATCATGAGATTGCCATGGGACATATCGAGAACCTGAAGTCGAAGTTGTTTCCCAATGGTTCGCTGCAGGAGCGTCATGACAACTTCCTGAATTTCTACCTAAACAATCCCAATTTCATCAAGGATATTCAGGGTACTTTCGATCCATTGGATTTTCGCTTTCTTTTGCTGAGCGAAGAAGGCTAATCGACCATTGAACAAGGCACAACTCAGGAAAGAATACCTCCAGGCAAGAAAGCGGCTCTCTCAACAGCAGTTTGACGAGCTGAATGAGCAGTTGAGAAACAGACTATTCCCAGAGCTCACTGACCAAAAAGGCCTTGCGCATGTCTTTCTACCAATTACAGGCAAAAAAGAGGTTGATACACGGCCTGTTCTCGAATGGTTCTGGACCAAGGGTTGGGACACCTGCACCTCCATCACGCATTTCGAAAATAACTCCCTCACCCACGTCCTAATTGACGAAAAATCATCTTTTGTAGAAAACAAATGGGGCGTACCCGAACCAATAAACGCTCGGGTGGTGTTGCCTTCTGAAATTGATGTCGTGCTTATACCGATGCTCTGCTTTGATCTCAAAGGTCATCGGGTAGGATATGGCAAAGGCTATTACGATAGGTTCCTATCGGAATGCCGAAATGATGTGGTAAAAATAGGCTTGTGCATTGCCGAACCTGTAGAGGAAATTAGGGATGCTGGCATCCATGATATGGCCATGGATATGTGTATCACGCCTATGCAGGTTTATAGATATGACAAGAAGAATGGAAGAATTTGATATAGCAATCATTGGTGCCGGGCCCATCGGTTTGGCCTGCGGTATAGAGGCGAAAAAAGCTGGGATGAGTCATGTGATCATTGACAAGGGCTGTCTTGTCAACTCGATCTACAACTACCCGCATAATATGACCTTCTTCTCCACTTCTGATCGATTGGAGATCGGGAATGTGCCATTCATCTCTCACAGTCCTAAGCCAACGCGCCCGGAAGCTTTGGAATATTATCGCAGGGTGACCAGCTCATGGGAGCTCAATGTAAGGCTCTATGAGAATGTAGCCAAAGTTGAAAATTCTTCCGATAGGAAGATCGTCACTACGTCCAAAGGCATCTATCATGTCAAGCAAATCATCATCGCTACCGGGTTTTACGATCTCCCATTCTTACTCAATGTACCTGGTGAAAACCTACCAAAAGTAAAGCACTATTATGAGGAGCCACATCCGTACTTCGGGATGAAGATCGCGGTGGTGGGCTCAGCCAACTCTGCCGTGGATGTAGCGCTAGAGACCTATCGGAAAGGTGCTAAGGAAGTGACGATGGTCATCCGCGAACCGGAGATAAGCGAAAAGGTGAAGTACTGGGTAAGACCTGATATGGTCAATCGCATCAATGAAGGTACGATCAAAGCTTACTTCAATTCCAGCATAACTGAAATCACCGAGCAAGCCATTACGGTCAAAACGCCGGAGGAAACCCTATCCATAGAAAATGATTTTGTATTGGCGATGACGGGTTACCAGCCTGACTTCAGCTTTCTGAAGTCATGTGGCATCCAAATAGGAGATGATGAATTTAAGACTCCTCATTACGATCCTGAGACCCAGGAGACCAATGTGCCAGGCATATTTCTGGCAGGTGTCATCTGCGGTGGATTGAAAACCAACAAGTGGTTTATCGAGAACTCCAGGGTGCACGCAGAGGTGATTATAGACTATTTGAAAGAAAAATAAGCGCCTGTTAAGCGGTAGGAGATACTTTCCCTCCCACCATTTTTCTATCTTTAAGCATCAGCCATGGAATACTGTCAAACCTGACAGCACTAAGTCGTTAATTATAACTCGATAATGAAATCCATAATTGTTGTACTAGCATTTTCGCTGATAAGCCTCCCGGGATATTCCCAGCTCGGCAAATTCCTTAAAGACAAAATGAAGGATGTCGACCTCAAGAATGTCGCGACTGATATTCTAGACCCGGAGGAAGAAACATTGAAGCTCCGACAAAAGCAGTTGGAGAAGGACACCACCTTCTACAACTATGCCATCTCACAATCCAATAAAGCCGCGTTCTTTGAATCGAAGGATGATAACGAAAACCTCTTTTTTGCGCTAGCCAAAAACTACGAGGACGAGGATATCGAGAAAGTCGAACTTGAGCTCTACGAGCAGGCTTTCGAATACAATCGTAAGGGAAGCAAGCTGCTCTACATCAATAACACGCTGGCGGCTGCCAACTTCTGGTCGGCACTTGGAATTTATCTGGAGGACGATACCTCCAATGTCGTCGGTCAGGCGGTACTGGCAGCTATGCTCAACCAGACTTCTGAGCAGCAGGCCTCCTCTTTGCTGGGCATTATGGAGGCATTGACAAGCAGGGAATTGACACGAGAAGATCATTACGCCATACTCAAGACCACTAGCAATCTGTCCATACTCTATCACTCTCGGGGACAGTATAGCATGGCAGAGGAGATCACTCGCACCAACATGCAGTTGATTGAAGACCTACTCGGAAAGCAATCACTAGCGCTAGGTGCCGAGCTCAACAACAGAGGTGTAGTCCTCAAAGATCTCGGTCAGTATACAGAAGCGGAGACTGCCTTCAACAAGGCGGACAAAATACTGACTGCCCGAGATCAAAAATCCACTATGGGTTACAGCATTCTGCTCAACAACAAGGCTATGCTCTATGAGCAAACCGGACGCTATAAACAAGCTGTAGCTGATCAACTGGAGTGTATTGCTATCGCAGAAAAAGAACTGAGCAGCAAAGGAGCTGACTTTGCCCGGTTCAAGATCAACCTTGGATTACTTTACCAAGATCAGAAGCAATATGACAAGGCAGAGGCTATTTATACTGAAGTGCTTCGGCTGAAGGAAAAGCGGTTTGGTAAGCGTCATCAGGACTATGCGGCAGTTCAAAACCACCTGGCATCACTGTACATGGTCACCAAGCGTACAGATCAGGTAGCACCATTGCTGACCTCCTCAGCAGATATTTATAAAAACAAACTCGGTGAGCAACACCCAGCATATGCAGCGACCTTGACCAACCTTGGTAAATACTACTACCTCACTGATCAATTGGAGAAAGCCTTAGAAAGCCACAACAATGCCCTGTCGGTCTATAAACAAAACTTTGGGGAGTACAACCCCAGCTATATAGATGTGCTGCATCAGCTAGGACTCACACATTGGGCGCTGGGTGATAGTCAGTCCGCTAGCACACATTTCAAGTCGTCCATCGACAAGACCATCAATCTGCTCGAAAACTATTTTCCGGCGATGAGCGAAAATGAGAAGGCTAACTACTGGGCTAGAACCCGTCCCAGACTGCTGGAGTATTACAATTTTGCGATAGCGCAGGCACCCACTGATCCCGCTCATCTGACAGCCACTTATGAGCTACAGCTGATGACCAAAGGTCTCCTGCTCAACAGCACGACCAAAGTCAAGAATCAAATACTTGAGAGTAACAATGCTTCGCTCATTGAGCTCTATGAGACTTGGGTAGATGGCAAGGAGAAGCTCGCTACTTACTACACCTACTCCAAAGCTGACCTGGAAGAGCAGAAAATAGACCTACCCGCCCTCGAGCGAGAAGTCAATGCGCTAGAGCGAAAGCTCAATCAGAGGTCCAATGACTTTGCCAAGAGCTATAAGCTACCGCAAACAAAAACTTCGGAGGTTCGCGCTCAACTTAAGGCTGGAGAAGCAGCTGTCGAGATCATGGCCATCCCTGCCTTCGAAAAATCACTGCTCGAGCGTCATCAATACCTCTTCGTCATCGTGAAGCCGGAACAGGAAAACCTGGACTGGGTAATCCTGGAAAATGGAAATGAACTCGAGGGAAAATATGCCAATGCCTACAGAAAGCAGATCGCCTTCAAGACGGCTGATGAATACTCCTATCCACAATATTGGAAGCCGGTACAACAAAAACTCGGCGGTGCCAGCAAGGCTTTCGTGTCGCTCGATGGTATCTACAGTCAGATCAATCTCGGCTCTCTTCAAATGTCTGAAGGACAATATCTACTAGATCGTATGAAGATCAGGATCGTGGCGAGCACGCGCAATCTATCTACCATGGGTACCGAAGTGGGCCGGCGAGGAGCCGTACTGGTCGGTGCGCCTAACTATGGTAACAAGGGAACCATCGCCCCACTACCGGGCACCAGGACAGAGGTGGAAAACATCATGGATATGATGATCACCGGCGGCCGTACCACGGCCCTGCTAACGGGCGATCTGGCAAGCGAGAGCTCTCTCAAAAGTGAAATTTCCAAGCCTAAGGTACTTCACATTGCTACTCATGGCTTTTTCCTTCAGGACCTACCGGAAAATGGAGATGAAGATGTGTTCGGGGTGTCGCTGGAAGTGGCAAGGGAAAATCCACTTCTCAGAGCCGGGCTGATGCTGTCGGGAGCAGAAGCGGCGATGGATCAGGCTTCCCAAAAGGAAATCAGAAATGCGGACAATGGCATCTTAACCGCCTATGAAGCCATGCTACTCGATCTGACTGGTACCGAAATCGTGGTGCTTAGCGCCTGTGAGACAGGACTTGGGGAGGTAAGGGCCGGAGAAGGCGTCTATGGATTGCAGCGTGCTTTCCAGATCGCGGGTGCCCAGAGCATCGTCATGAGCCTCTGGAAAGTCAACGATGAAGCTACACAGCTGCTGATGACCAAATTTTATCAAAACTGGCTCAGAGGTGATGATCGATTCGTCGCATTCGATAAAGCCCAGTTATCACTCAAAGAGCAATTCCCTGAACCTTACTACTGGGGCGCTTTTGTGATGATGAATTGATATCCTACCAACAAAAAAAGTGGAAGCGGTGCTGAATTGATCAGCAAGAAAATCTTGCTCCAAATACAACCTTTCACTCCCATAACGACACCTTATGGGAGTGAAACTTAACATAGAGATAATGATTGTTTCCAATCATTTCAGTACCCAAGCGCAACATTCTGGCATGGAATCTGGTATAAACCGGAGGTCAATGGAAACATTTTCAAAGTAATACGGTCTATAACCCGAAACTCAACAACTAAGCAATTCAGTATGAATAAAATTTACTCGCTTTTTTTAGCGCTGATTTTTTTATGCCTATCGGCAAAAGCGCAAGAAAAAGTCACCATCAGTGGCTACCTCACTGATGCCTCCAACGGCGAGTCGCTCATTGGAGCTACCGTATATATCAGCGAAATTCAGGGCGGCACCATCTCCAATGTTTATGGGTTTTACTCTGTGACGCTCGAGCCGGGTACCTACAATGTAGAATACCGATATGTGGGTTATGAGACGGTTCCTCGTACGATTAACCTTTCGGAAAATCAGCGGATCGATATCGAGCTGGGGGAGGTCAACCAACAGCTCGAAGAAATCATCATCTCAGCTGAGCCCGAGGATGCCAACGTCTCAAGCATCGAGATGAGCACAGCCAAGCTCGATATCAAGACCATTCAGGCACTGCCGGCATTCCTTGGGGAAGCGGACGTGATCAAGAGCATTCAGCTACTCCCAGGTGTAAGTACGGTGGGAGAAGGGGCTTCAGGCTTCAATGTTCGTGGCGGTAGCGTAGGACAAAACCTCGTGCTACTAGACGAAGCTCCTGTTTATAATTCCTCTCACCTGTTGGGCTTCTTCTCAGTCTTCAACCCTGATGCGGTCAAAGATGTGAAGCTGTATAAAGGTGGCATACCTGCCAAATATGGTGGCCGTATCTCGTCTCTGCTTGACATTCGTATGAAAGAGGGCAATGCCAAAGAGTTCGAAGCTACAGGCGGTATCGGGACGATCTTCAGTCGTCTGGCATTAGAAGCACCTATTATTAAAGACAAAGCGAGTTTCATAGTTGCCGGTAGGCGATCATATGCCGATGTGCTGGCTGCTCCCTTCACAGATGTGCTCGACGATGGTGCCGCGCTCAACTTCTACGACCTGACGGCCAAGGCCAACTACAACATCAATGACCGCAACCGGATTTTTCTCTCCGGCTATTTCGGTAGAGACAACTTCAAGTTCGACGAGCGACAAGGCTTCAGCTGGGGCAACAGCACCGCCACTTTGCGCTGGAATCATCTTTTCAATGATCGTCTCTTCTCCAACTTCACCGTCTTCTACAGTGACTATGACTACAATCTCGCCTTTGGAGAAAATGATCGTGACAAGTTCGAGTGGGATTCGCGGATACGCACTACGAGTTTCAAGCCTGACTTCACTTATTTCCTCACGACCAACAATGAGCTCTCCTTTGGTGGTGAGGTGCTCTACTACAGGTTCGATCCTGCTAATGCAATAGGCGTGAGTGACGGTGAAGCCACCAACATAAGCCTTGATCCTAAGTATGGCCTAGAGTCATCTGTCTACATCAGCAATGATCAAAAGGTCAATGACAATCTGTCAATTCAATACGGCATCCGAGGGTCTTCATTCACTTACATGGGGCCGGGCAATGTCTATACTTATGCCCAGGCAGAAGTACCTGGTGAGCGTCGCGATGTGGTCGGTATTGAAACGGCTGACCGTCGTGAGCCTATTGAGACTTACTACAACCTGGAGCCCAGATTTTCATTCAGGTATCAAATGAGCCCATCGGCTTCCCTGAAAGGTAGCTACAACCGCATGGCACAGTATATCCATTTGATTTCTAATACGACAGCATCCAATCCGCTCGACGTATGGACGCCCAGCACCAATAACATTGAGCCTCAGCTAGGCGATCAGTATACGGTCGGATACTTCAAAAACTTTGGAGAGTCCAATGACTATGAAACCTCTGCTGAGATCTACTATCGCTCTACCGAAAATCAGATTGACTATATCGACGGAGCAGACCTGTTGATCAATGAGTATCTTGAAGGTGACATACTGAGTGGCATAGGTCGCGCCTATGGGTTGGAGCTCTATGCCAAGAAAAATGTAGGCAGGCTAAACGGTTGGGTCAGCTATACCCTAGGGAAAACAGAACTCAAGGTAGACGGAATCAACAATGGTGATTGGTACTATACTCGCTTTGACCAGACACACAATTTCAAAATCGCATTGTTTTACGAGCTCAATGAACGATGGTCATTCAGTACCAATTTCACCTACCTATCGGGAACACCTACTACCTTCCCTACTGCGAGGTTTGAGCAGCAGGGGTATGTGGTTCCTTACAATGACAACAACGAAAGAAATAATATCAGAATTCCCGATTATCACAGATTGGACATAGCGGCCACACTGAAGGGACGCAAATACAATCGCAAAGGTGAGCTAAGGAAGAACAGAGATTTTTGGGTATTCAGCGTGTACAACTTGTACAGCCGACGCAATCCATTCTCGATCTACTTTACTCAGGGAACGGATCGACCCGTTCCCAACGAGCCTATACCTACTCAGGCTCAGCAGGTCTCCATCATAGGATCATTTTTCCCATCTGTGTCTTACAACTTTACCTTTTAGTAGCCATGAAAAGACTATTCATATTACTGACTACTCTGACATTATTGAGCTGTGAAGATGAGATCTTCCCTACGCTTAAGACCAATGACCCCATCATCGTCGTAGACGCATGGGTAACCAATAAGCCAGAACCACAGACGATACGTTTGACAAGAACGCAGGACTATTTCACCAACCAATTTGCACCGGGTGTGATGGGTGCGGAGGTGACTGTCACAGATGAGGACGGCCTCATTTACATCTTCACTGATCAAGGAGATGGGGACTATGTATGGGCACCCACTGCGGAGCTACCCACCTTTGGTACCTCAGGTAAAAGTTACCGACTACTTATAGAGGTGGGAAGTACGACCCTGGAGTCCAATACGGCGATGGGTCGGGTACCCGTAATTGATAGCGTAGCATTTCGATTCGAGCCGGAAGGTGACTTCTTACCGGACAGCTATTTTGCTGATGTGTGGGCAAGAGATCCTGTAGGACCTGGGGACACTTACTGGATTCGCACCTGGAAAAATGGCGAATACCTGCGTAAACCGGGTGAGATTTCACTGGCTTATGACGCAGGCTTCTCAGCGGGTGGTAATGTCGATGGGCTGATCTTCATTCAGCCCATTCGCGATAGCATTAATCCTTTCGATCAGGATGATAATGACGACTTTCTTTCGCCGTACAGCCCCGGTGATTCGGTTTATGTAGAGATACATTCTCTGACCGATGAGTCATACAAGTACCTTGCTGATATCCAGATTCAGACGGATCGCGAGGGTGGATTTGGAGAGCTGTTTGCTACGCCTTTGGCCAATGTAGGCACCAATGTCAAAGTGATCTCCAACGGAGGAGAAGACAAGGTGATTGGGTTCTTTAATATCGCAGCAGTGTCAACAGGCGGCAGGTTTTTGGATCCCAATAATTTGCCTGGAGAAAGACCAGAATAAAAAAGGGTGCTCGGTGAGCTAAGTGCTTTCCGAGCATTCCTATTTATGCCAGCTTGGTTGCCCTGATCATCTGCGCCTTACCAGGCGGTCCAGGCAGCCTTTCTACTTTAAAGCCGATAGCTTTTAGGTTTCGCTTAAAGTCTCCTTTCGCGCAATAAGAGCAGATGATGCCCCCTGGGTTGAGGAGGTAGTGCACCTTCTGGAGCCACTGTCGATCCCATAGTTCCGCCTGTTTTTCCGGAGCGAAAGCATCATAGTAGACCAAATCATAGGTTTGATCTGATATGAAGTCCTGAAACGTCTGTTCAAGCTTCTCTAGTTTAAACTCGAGGGACAGTGAGGTCGCTTGATTCCAAGGCAGTTCATGCAGCCGATCAAACAACTCTGACACCACCGAGTGATTGAGCTTTTCCTTGTAGTTGAGTGCTTCTAAGATTTTCTGACCAACAGGATAAGGTTCAATAGCCGTATAGCGAACAGGAAAACCAATCTCAAGCTGGGCCTTTAATGTGAGAATGACATTGAGCCCTGTGCCCATCCCCACTTCCAGGATTTCTATAGGTTTGCCCGCATTTTGCGATAGCCAATGGTTGAGGCCAGCCTTGATATAGACGTGGTTGGACTCCTGAATTGCGCCGTGGGTAGAGTGATAAGTCTCGTCTAGACCGGCATCATAGATAGATGAACTTCCGTCTTCAGTAGTGATTACGCGGAGCTGATCAGACATTGAAGACCGACGGTTTGTCCGCTCGGAATATCAGTGCCACAGCATGTGCTGCTACCCCTTCTTCGCGTCCTACAAATCCCAGTCGCTCCGTGGTAGTCGCCTTCACAGAAATATCGCCAGGATCTACCTCCATCACCTCCGCAAGTACCTCCACCATCTTCGGGATATGAGGTTTGACCTTAGGCTCCTGTGCTTCCAGCGTCACATCTATATTACCCACTTCATAGTGATGGGCGCGTAGCTTGGTCATCACTTCGGCGAGCAATTTTTTGCTATCAATCCCTTTGTACTTGGGGTCCGTATCCGGAAAATGATAGCCGATATCTCGCATATTGGCCGCACCAAGTAATGCATCACAAATCACATGGATGATCACATCCGCATCCGAATGTCCCACACCGCCTTTGTGATGATCAATTTTGATCCCTCCCAGCCAAAGCTCATGTCCCTCAGCTAGCTGGTGTACGTCATATCCGTATCCTATCCTTATCAATGGCTTTTTCATTTTATGCTTTTAGTTGACCTCCGCACTATCATTTGGAGTGATAGTAGAGGGTCGAACAGTTATCTTTTCTTAGTATTTCCGGTATAGCCTCCAGCATATGCTCTCGGGTGACAGATTGGATCATTTCTATCTCGGTGTTGACCAAATTGGGGTTTCCCAGGAAAGAACCATAAGCAATATTCATGGCACGATTGAGCACCTCTACTTCCGTATAGAGCAAGGTAGACTCAGCTTGGTTTTTCACTTTTTCGATCTTCTCATCAGTCAGTTGATGCCTAAATTCATCTACAAGGCCTTCGACCGCCTGATCAGCTTCCTCCAATGATACACCTTCATTGATTTTCCCACTGATCATCAGCAATCCGGGATCTGCTGATCCACTGATATAAGCATTGAGCGAGTTGAAAAGTTTCTCTTTTTTGACCAGTTGCTGATAAAGTACGGAGGACTTACTCCTACCGAGAAGGTCTCCCATGAGGTCAGCCGTATAGTAGCCCTGACTTCCTCTTCCCGGCATATGATAGGCTTTATACAAAGCCGCCAAAGGCACGTCTGCTTCTACGTCCAGCTTCCGAGCCTCGGTTTGTCTTGGTTCTACAGGTAGTGGCTGTCTTTTCCTTTCACCAGGCGGGATTGCGCCAAACCACTTATTGGCCAATGCCAGCACTTCTTTCTCGTTGACATCTCCTGCCACCACTAGGGAGGCGTTGTTGGGACGGTAGTAAGTGTAGAAGAAATCCTTGACATCCTCCATTGTGGCATCTTCGATATGGGAGATCTCCTTACCAATAGTCGCCCATTGGTAAGGATGCACCTGATACGCAAGCGGCCTCAACTTCAGCCAGATATCACCATAGGGCTGGTTGAGATAGCGCTGTTTAAACTCCTCGATGACCACCTTGCGCTGTACTTCGAGCACCTTTGGGTTGAAAGACAGCTCCATCATCCGATCCGACTCCAGCCAAAAAGCTGTTTCCAAATTGTTGCTGGGAAGCGTGATATAGTAGTTAGTAATATCTGTAGAGGTAAAGGCATTATTCTCACCACCTACGGCCTGCAACGGCTCATCAAAGGCCTCAATGTTCTTAGAACCTCCAAACATCAGGTGCTCAAACAGATGGGCGAAACCAGTCTTATCCGGCTGCTCATCCCGTGATCCGACGGAATAAAGTAAATTGAGAACGGCAGTTTTGGAGGAATGATCTTCGTGTATAAAAACCTTCAGGCCATTGGACAGCTCATGCTGTTTGAAATCGATCATAAGAAAAGAGTTGAGTAAAAATATAAAATAATTTAGGGGTCGGTTAGATTTGTGAACCGCAAACAACATTTCCCATGAAATTTGATCCAAAACACCTATCGGGCGACCAGCTCATAGAAATATACCGCGCACTCATTACCCCCCGACTGATCGAAGAGAAGATGCTGATCCTCCTGCGGCAAAACAAGATCAGCAAATGGTTTTCAGGTATCGGTCAGGAGGCTATTTCGGTAGGTAGTGGGCTGATCATGCGGCCTGAGGAGTACATCCTGCCAATGCATCGCAATCTTGGTGTATTCACTAGTAGAGGAGTGCCCATGCATCGACTTTTTGCACAGTTTCAGGGCAAAGCTGATGGCTTCACCAAGGGCCGGGATCGCTCTTTCCACTTCGGCACGCAGGAGTATAATATCGTGGGCATGATATCACATCTGGGTCCACAGTTGGCACTTGCTGACGGTATTGCGCTAGCGCAAAAAATCAAAAAAACAGGTCGCGCCACCCTGGTTTTCAGTGGTGATGGCGGCAGTAGTGAAGGCGACTTTCATGAAGCACTCAATGTAGCAGCCGTCTGGGACTTACCGGTAATTTTCGTTATCGAGAATAATGGATACGGACTTTCTACACCCAGCGACCAGCAGTTCCGGTTTGATTCATTTGTCCAGAAGGGACCGGGCTATGGAATAGAAGCCATCAGCATTGATGGTAATAATATACTGGAGGTGTATCATACACTCTCCAAGGCTGCTGAAAAGATTAGAAAACATCCGGCACCTATCCTGATCGAGGCGAATACCTTCAGAATGAGAGGGCACGAGGAGGCCAGCGGAACTAAATATGTGCCGAAAGAACTCATGGATCATTGGGCTAAAAAAGACCCGATTGAGCACTACGAGAAGTTTCTGATGATGAAACAAATTCTTCATGAAGATCAGAAAGAAGCTATTCGAAAAGAGATCAAAGCTTCGATTAATGAGGCAGTAACATCAGCGTTTGGCGCGCCTCCGATCGAGGTGAATACAGAAAAGGAAGTCGGTGATCTGCATGCACCCTATGAGTTAAAGCCTATCGCTCCGGCCTCTGAAAAAGTCAAAGAGATTCGTTTTATAGATGCTATATCTGAAGCCTTGAGTCAAAGTATGGAGAAGTATCCCGACCTAATTCTCATGGGGCAGGATATTGCTGACTATGGAGGCGTTTTCAAGATCACAGAAGGTTTTTTAGAGAAGTTTGGTAAAGATAGGGTGCGCAATACGCCACTTTGTGAGTCGGCGATCATAGGAAGCGGACTAGGCCTGTCCATCGCAGGAATGAAAGCGATGGTAGAGATGCAGTTTGCGGATTTCGTGACTTGTGGGTTCAACCAAATCATCAATAACCTGGCTAAATCTCATTATCGCTGGGGACAAAATGCGGATGTGGTGGTTCGTATGCCTACGGGCGCAGGTGTGGCGGCCGGACCATTTCACAGTCAGAGCAATGAGGCCTGGTTCTTTCATACTCCCGGGCTAAAGATTGTATATCCTTCCAATCCCTACGATGCAAAGGGACTGCTCAATGCAGCAATAGAAGACCCCAACCCTTACATGTACTTTGAGCATAAGGCACTGTATCGCTCTTTATCAGGCCAGGTGCCTGAGGACTATTATACTGTCGAAGTAGGTAAAGCAAAGGTCGTCACCGCAGGGACTAAGGTGACAGTAGTCACTTATGGCATGGGGGTACATTGGGCCTGCTCACTGGCTGAGGATCATCCCGATTGGTCTATAGAAGTGATAGACCTGCGCACGCTGCTGCCATGGGATAAAGAGACTGTTGCTGCGTCAGTTGCGAAAACTAATAAAGTGATTGTGCTGCATGAGGATAGCATTACTGGAGGAATAGGCGCTGAAATTGCGGCGTGGATTGGAGAGCACTGCTTCGCTGATCTGGATGCCCCAGTCATGAGAGAGGGAAGTCTCGATACGCCTATCCCTTTCGTATCACAACTTGAGCAAAACTTCCTTCCGAAGGATAGATTTGATGCTAAAATCAAGCAATTGCTTGATTTTTAGCACGTTTTGCCAAGGTTTTCCGTTGGTTAGTTGTTTATGCCTCTAGAAATAGAAAACTTTAAATTTAGCATATTCTAATAACCTCATCGGCTATCGCAAATAGCGCAAATCATATATCATACTTAATTCAGGCCATTGCCGTGATGGCAGTGCTGTGGCTGGCTATGCCCAATAGCGCCAGTGCACAGCTTTTAGAGAATCGTGGTAAGCTCAAAACCATGAAAGGTGAGGGGCGTGGGTTCCTTCATTTTCTGAAGAGCAAAAAGATCAAAAGTGCTGAGCCGGCCGGTACTTTTTCTGGTAAGAAAGGAAAAGTCAAGTACTCTCCTACACCCAAACCGGTTAAAAAATCCAACCCTAAATATTCTGAACCTAGTGGTGTCCTTGACTTCTCCAATGAAGTACCCTCACCGAGATATTCTCCACCCAACGATAAGCGATTCAAAGGGAAAAAGAATAAAGTCAAGAGCATCAGCGGCTCTATGAATTGGTTTGGATCTGATGGCCGCAAGTCTTACTTCAACCCGTCCATCTCCGGATTTCAGGGGCAACAGCGCCGACCCAATCAAAAGGGAAGTAAGCTTTACTACAAGGACATTTCGAGAATCCAGTCTAAGGTCGTTGTACAATCCTCCCCCATCAAAAGGCAATGGTCAGAGGCTGGGTTTCAAGGCTTTGATAAAGGAAAGAACAAGCGAGGCAGTAAGCTATACTTCCGGGATCTCTCGAGAGATCACTCGAAAGTGATCATCAGTTCCATCCCGTTCGAAAATGCAACGCGCAACAGCCATAAGTTTCAAGGCTTTGACAAGGGACGCAATCGAAAAAGCAGCAAGCTGTACTTCAGAGAGCTATCGAGGGAGCAATCCAAAGTACTGATAAGTGCCATTCCTTTCGAAAACGCGACAAGAAATTCGCATAAGTTCAAAGGGCTGGACAAGGGCAAAAACAGGCTTGGTGAAAAGCTCTACTATCGTGAGGTCTCGCGTGATCTATCTGGTGTGGTAATAAGTTATAATAAACCTGCCGTATTTACGGATACACATAAATTCAGAGGGCTAAGTCGCGATCGCAGCAGATGGGGCGAATGGTGGTTTCAATGGGAGACGTCCAGGTCCCAGGCAAGATATGAAGGCACACAGCAGACCATCTCCTATGCCGACAAGATGAAGTACGCTGATAAGATGGCCGGAAAAATGGCAGGCTATACCGGAGGCTTCAAAACACCCAAAAGAAACAATCAAATGCACCCCAGCGCCTCTTACGTTTATGGCAAGAGAGCCAGCAGTCCATCTCAAAAAGAACTGTTTCGCAAACTCAATGTGGTGTGGGTCAGGGTCAATGGGAACAAAGTCCAACCTGATTCTGTTAAGGACAAGCCAGAGAAATTGAAGTTCGACAAAAAGGAAAAAGACCTCTGGAACTACTAGTATGAATTGGACTGCATTGACTGATATCAGCCAACTGGCGGATATCAAACAGAAATCTCAGGAACACCCGATTGTCATGTTCAAGCACAGCACCCGCTGTAGCATTAGCTCTATGGCACTCAGCCGCCTTGAGCGCGGATGGGATGACTCAGCACTTCCCCAGGTAGAAGCCTATTTTCTTGACTTGATCGCCTACCGGCAAATATCAAATGCTGTGGCAGAGGAGTTTGGAGTCTATCATCAATCTCCGCAGATAATGATCATCGTTGATGGTGGTGTCATTTATGATGAGTCTCACATGGGCATCAGTTTTTCTTCTCTGAAGAGTGCTTTAGCTGAGCAGGTCAACTAATCAAAAATCAAAGCGAATCGTCTGCTTCAAATTTGGATGCAGGCTCAATGCTACCGGACAGGTAAGGGCCGCTCTCTTGAGTTTGGTGCCTTGAGCTTCAGTGATTGGTGCCTCTGGCCAGGAGAAATCAATCTTAATCTCTGCAATTCTACGGGGATCAGATGCCATAATCTTTGTCACGTCAGACTTTAGTCCTGTCATGTCGATGTTTTCTCTCTCGGCAATGATCCCCATGATGGTCATCATACAAGAAGAGAGCGCTGCAGCCACCGTATCAGTGGGCGAAAATGCCTCTCCCTTGCCATTGTTGTCCGTAGGGGCATCAGTGATTAGGGTGTTTCCTGACTGAAGATGTTTAGATTGGGTGCGTAGCTGACCCTGATAGTTGGTTTTGATTGTCGGCATTCAAACTATGTTTCTGAATTTTTCGTTTGGTTAAAAATAGATAATTTTAATGGCTCATTTCTTATCCATGAAACTATTCCCTAAAGCCTTAATTGCGGTCTTTTTACTGGCCATCCCCCTATCGGGAATGGCTCAGGAAGAGGGTGGCAATTATGACTACTCAAGGGAGTTCATCTGGGGTATCACTAAGAATACAAGTAGTGGCCTGATAGGTGGAATAGTGATGAAGTTTGGGCAGGAGATAAAAGATGGTGTATTCCAGACGTTTGGAGGTGAGCTTGTCAATATCAAGCATCCCAAGGAGTACAAATATCTCTCTCAATTTAGTGGAAATACCTTTATCTGGGCAAAGCAGAACTACCTCTATGCGATCCGTCTTCAGTACGGTCGCGAGATGATCCTCTATAAAAAGGCTTCTCAACAAGGGGTACAGATCAATGGTCAGGTCGCAGGTGGGCCAACCATTGGTATACTCGCTCCTTATTATATAGAGTACAACCCGGCTGGCAGTGGTGGTACAGTCACCGAGCAGTTTGATCCGGAGCGCCACAACTTTAACGGTATTGTGGGTACAGGCCGACTTTTTCAAGGTATCGGTGAGTCGCAGGTCATACCCGGACTGAATGTGAAAGCATCTTTAAGCTTCGAATTCGGTACCTTCAAAAGCAATGTGACCGGTTTTGAACTCGGCTTTATGGCAGAGCAGTACACCAAAGAAGTAGTCATCATCCCGACGGCCGACAACCAGTCATTTTTCCCCTACGCATTCATTACGCTCTTCTACGGGAACCGTAGATAACACTCCTGCGTTTTCTTGGTTCTTATTTCAATGGTATCTTATTTTGTGAGAAGTAAAGGAGCAGCGCATGATTGAATTACCCGTAGTATCAGACCCATCAACCACCAAGATTAAAAAGCCTAACTGGCTGAGGGTCAAACTTCCGGTAGGAAAAGAGTATGCGAAAGTCCGCAAAATCGTGGACGAAAATAAGCTCCATACCATCTGCGAAAGTGGCAACTGCCCGAATATGGGAGAGTGCTGGGGTGCGGGTACGGCCACATTCATGATCCTGGGTAATGTCTGTACGCGAAGTTGCACCTTCTGTGCCGTAGCGACAGGTCGTCCTCCCGAGTACGATGAAGAAGAGCCGCAGCGGGTAGCTGAGGCCATCGCTACTATGGGTGTGAAGCATGCAGTACTCACCTCTGTCAATCGTGATGAACTAAAAGATCGTGGTGCAGAGATATGGTATCAGACGGTGACTAAGGTCAAGGAGCTATCTCCAGAGACAACTATAGAAACATTGATCCCTGACACTAAGGGCAACTGGGAGGCGCTTGAGCGAATGATCAGTGCTGGTCAGGAAGTCGTCAGCCATAATATGGAGACCGTGGAGCGACTCTATCGAAGAGTGCGACCACAGGCAAAGTATCAGCGCTCACTTGATCAGACGAAGCTCACCAAGGAGTACGGCAAAAGAACGAAATCAGGTATCATGCTCGGCCTGGGCGAGACGGTAGATGAAGTGCATAAGGCAATGGACGATCTGGTCGCTCATGGTCTGGATATATTGACATTAGGTCAGTACTTGCAGCCGACTAAAATGCACATTGAAGTAGCTGAATTTATCCACCCCGATCAATTTGACGCCTACCGCGAAGAAGGCTTGAAAAGAGGCTTGAAGTACGTGGAATCAGGCCCATTGGTAAGATCCTCTTACCACGCCGAAAGGCACGTTAATGTACCTATCTGATTAACCGCCAATTGTCAAAACCTGAAGGATGGACTATTTCATTTTAGGAATCATCGGGATCATTCTAGGCCTGGTAGCCTCCCTGCTTGGTGTGGGTGTAGGTATACTTTCTCTTTTGGTATTTGCATATTATTTAGGGGATTTGGGACTCGGGGGATTTGATTCTGTCAGAGCCATTTTTGCTAACAATGTCACCTTTGTGGGCCTTCTTTTTGGTGCTTTGGCGATCCGCTATGCACGACAATCAGGAATTGCCTTAAATCAACTGCTACGGCTTACTATTACATCCGTTCCTATTGCCGCTCTATTAACCTGGACGATCATAGAGCTAGACTGGTTGAGTACGCCACTATTCTACACTGTATTTTGTATCAGCATCGGCTTTAGCGTATACACCCTGCTGACTCATCGTGAGTCAAGCTTTTTGTTGGACTGCAAGCGCAGTGGTCAGGAGCGAACGGGCAAGTTTCTATTGATGGGCGCTTTGTCAGGACTATTTCAAGGAACTACCTCTGCAGAGTCATCGACTGTGATTGTCCCCTTTCTCAACAGGTACTGTGATATGAAGATTGAGCGGGCGATTGCGCTAGCTACCTCCTCAATAGCTATCACCTTGTTGGCGATGAGCGCGACTTTCCATGTACAAACCGGATTTGGCAGCACCTCTTTTATTCAGTGGCATTTACTCATCCCAATGTGGGCCGGGGCGGCCATAGGTGGTTTTTTACCTTTTGGTATGCTGAGCAAGGTTGGCCTACAGCTAGCTTCTTATGTGCTGAGCTTTTTCTTGTTCATTGTAGCCCTGCGACTGCTGTTCTTCGAAGTGCTAAGCCTTGGTATTTGAGGCAGTCGGTAGTGTAAAAATCTCCTGCACGTTATCCTTGATTTTGACGCAAAGCGAATCCAGGGGCAGATCATTCACATCCTTGCCAAATGGATCCTCTATCTCCTCGGCGATCAGTTCGATACTTACCAGAAAATAGAATACCATTATTACGATAGGAATAGTGGCATAGCCAATCGACCACATGAAGCCAAAGGGTAAGGTCATATTGTAGACGAATATGAACTTCTTGATGAACATGCTATAAGAATAAGGTATCGGCGTATTCTTAATTCGCTCACATGCACCAATAATGTCCGTATATGCTTTTATCTCTTTGTCGACTAAGAAAAGCTGCTCCCCCGAGAGGACTCCATCACGATAGAGCTTCTGTGTGCGGTTGTACATCGATCGGTTGATGATATTAGGGCGATGCGCACTAGACACAATCTCCTCACGCATGCCATCATCCACAAACTCTAGTTCGCCTACCATGATGCTATCACGGAGATGTCCTTTCATAGCAAAAGCAATGTTGGGAATCATCCTACTAAAGAAAGCTCTTGTCTCCAAGTCATCAGAGGGTAGATAGGCGTTCAGGCGCAGTGCCATGTTTCGCGTGTCATTCACCAGCTTCCCCCAAAGCTTTCGGCCCTCCCACCAGCGATCATAAGCTGTGTTGGTTCTTATCACCAGGAATAAACCAAGTACCACACCCATTATAGAATGCACGGCCAAAGTGCCTCCAAACTCAAACTGGAAATAATCAATAATAAAATAGCACAGGAAGGTCGTGTAGATGGCGATGAATAAAATCAGCGGGAAAAGTAGGCGGATGACGTACCTGCTATAAACATCGAATATTAGCGAAAGCCAAGTCTTAGGGTTGTACTGAATCATATCAAATCTTCAACTATTGATGCCAAAATTGGTTAAGCTTATGCTGTGAAGATACTCATTATATGTATTGTCCTCACCTATCACCAAACCTACTATGTCTAAATGAAAATGTCATTTCCGCTTATCCTAATTATCCTTCTCTTCGGGAATCTTCAAGTGAAAGCACAATCCCTGGCTGATCAGGTAGAGATCGTAAGAGATACTTTTGGGGTGCCGCACGTCTTTGGGCAAACGGATGCTGCGGTAGCTTACGGATTAGCCTGGGCCCACGCAGAAGACGACTTTGGGACGATCCAGCTGACATTATTTTCCGGCAAGCAAATGCTTGGAAGACATCTGGGCAAGGCAGGTGCTCCCATTGATTATGTGGTTGCCCTTATGCGGTGCAGAGACCTGGTGGATCGAGAGATAAGCTCGTTATCTCCTGAGTACCTATCGGTAATTAAAGGATACACAGCAGGCATGAATGCCTATGCGCTACATCACCCCAGGGAGGTTCTGGTAAAGGGCGCATTCCCAATAACGGTCGAAGAAGTGTTGACAGCATATGTCCTATCTCTTTCCGTAATCAGTGGGGCGGATGGCGTAATTCAGGATCTTTTTGCCGGTAGGGTTCCTGATGCACCGGACATGGACGGTAAAGGCTCCAACGCTTTTGCCATCAGTAGAAAGCGCACAACCAACGGCAAGACTTTCCTCAATGTCAACTCTCATCAGCCTTTAGAAGGACCTGTCTCATGGTATGAGGCACATTTGGTGAGCGAAGAAGGCTGGAATGCGCTAGGGGGTCTGTTCCCCGGAGGCGCCACCATCTTTCACGGTACCAATGAGCACCTTGGCTGGGCCCATACAGTCAACTATCCAGACAAGATCGACGTGTTCGAGCTTGAGATCAATCCCGAGAATGAAAATCAGTACAAACTCGATGGGCAATGGCTGGATCTGGAAGTCAGAGAAGTCCCTCTCAAAGTCAAAATTCTCTTTGGTTTAAAACTCGGCGTGAAGCGAAAGGCTTATTGGAGCCGGTATGGCCCTGTGGTTAAAAATGACAAAGGAGCTTATGCCTTCCATCTTGGTGCACTTGAAGACCTTAGAGGCCCGGAGCAGTGGTACAGGATGAACAAAGCGAGGAATTGGGAGGAATTCAAGTCTGCATTGGACATGGTGGCTATTCCCGGGTTCAACATTGTGTACGCTGATCGAGAGGATAACATCTACTATGTGAGCAATGCCAAAATCCCATTACGCGACCCTGATTATGACTGGTCGACCACCCTACCGGGAAACACGTCAGCTACCATCTCTGGCGGTTATCATTCCTTAGCCGATCTTCCTCAGACCCTCAATCCAAGTTCCGGGTACGTCTTCAATACCAACAATAGCGCCTTCAGTAATACTTCCCTATCTGAAAATCCAGACCCGGCCAAACATGATCCCACCATGGGCTACCTCGTCTTCGAAAACAACCGAAGTACGCGCTTTCGATCACTTATCGAATCGTATGAAAAGCTGTCTTATGAGGACTTCAAAGCCATCAAGTACGATCAACAGCTACCTATGGATACAATGGTGTACCCAATGGACTTTTCTGTGATTTGGAAGATGAGTCCCGCAGATTACCCAGAGATTGCTGGGATACTCAGCGTACTCCAGGCATGGGATCGAAGTGCTGGAATTGATAATGTCGGAGCTGCCCATTTCACCTTGTTTTATGATTATATCAAAGGCAAGCTTGAATCACAGCATGAGTCACTTTACCAAATCATCAGCAAAGAAATGTGCGTTGAGTCAATGCTCAATGCGCAGAATCACCTGATCGATAATTTCGGGAAGATCAAAGTAACCTTGGGTGAATATCAGCGGCACAATCGTGGGGATATGGATTTACCTATTTCGGGTATCCGTGATGTCATCGCGACCATGACTTCTAAGCCAACCGATGATGGACGGGTCCGAGCCTACCAAGGTGAGTCCTACATCATGCTAGCGCAATATGATCAAGACGGTGTAAAGATCGAAACCATCAATGCTTATGGCGCTTCAGCAAAACCAGACTCCCCTCATTACACGGATCAAATGCGTATGTTTGTTGATCAACAGCTCAAGCCAATGACGCTAGACAAAGACCTGATCTATCGACATGCTGAATCAATATACCGACCCAAGTGATATGGAAAACATCTATGAAAAAGCGTTTCAGGACTGGATCGCCTACACTGAAAATCATGATGGCTCACTATTGAGTGAAATGTTGGCTGATGATGTTGTGTTTCACAGTCCGGTGGTCTTTACACCTCAGGTTGGTAAGAACATCACGTTTCTTTATTTATCAGCGGCTACTCAGGTACTGAAGCAGTTTCGCTACACTCAAACCATTAGGGACCAAGGTCAATGGGCGCTCAGGTTTGAAGGTCAGATTGGAGAAGTCAAGGTAATTGGGTTTGATATCATCACCCTGAACACGGATGGAAAAATCATCAATTTTGAAGTGCTCGTGAGACCTGCCAAGGCGGTCATAGCCATCCAGCAGGCCATGGCTCAGATGTTGGAGAAGTTGAAAGGCTGACTTAGTTGTGCTAACTTTATTAAAAACAAAGTCATGTTGACCATCAGAGGAAAATATAAAAATGGATTAGTTACGCTTGAAGATGATCCTAAAGAAATAACATCTGGTGAAGTGATTGTAACTTTTTTAGAGTCAAACTCGGAAAGTGTTTCAAAAACTGACAGAAAAGCCTTCCATTTTGAAGAGGCGAGGGAAGCCAGCAAAACAATCCAAGGTAAGTTATCAGATACGATCATTGAAGATCGAAAAGAGTCGAATTGAGGGTCTTTTTAGATACATCTTCTCCGCATGATTATCGCGGAACTTAGTTCTGTGATCATTTCCATTTTAAGGTCACGGATTTGAAAATCCGCTCCAGAGCTTGGGAGTTGGGGTTGAGAACTCTTGATGCACTTCAACTGGCTTCTGCCTTAAACATAAAATCTCAAATTGACTTGGCCTTTACAGCGGATCATAGACTTCTCCATATTTTCGACTTGGAGAAGATCCCAACGAAGTAAATACTGTAAATAGCAACTTGGGTCTCTGAATGATTTCCACTAACTTCTATTAAAAAGTTAGCTGCTATGTTCTTTCATCATCTCAAGTTTTTTGTTCGTAAAGTTAGAAAAGACGGATTCACATATCTGCTGAGTCATCTTGGCCTGGTCATAGGCTTATGCACGTTGATACTACTGGGCACTTATATTTATCAGGAGTTTACTGTCGGTACATACGTCAAGAACCATGAAAGAATCTATCGACTAAACACTCAGTTACATAGAGGCGGGGCAACCGAGTTTGCTCTCAGCTTTGGATATCTGAAGGAAAAGTTGGTATCAGATTTTCCAGAGATTGAAGCCGCCACGCGCATCATGCAATCCCAAGGACAGAGCGTCTTTAGAGTTGAAGATCGGACGTTCAACATAGCTGAAGGTACAGCCTTTTATGTAGATGAAGATTTCTTGGATGTTTTTGAACTTCCAGTGTCTAATGGCAACAGGAATACCGCGCTTAGCCGACCTGACGCTATAGTGCTTACCGAGTCCTTTGCTACACGTCTTTTTGGAACCAGAGACCCGATTGGAGCGATCATTGAAAATATCCAACAAGAAGGTAATCAGAATTTAGTAGTAACAGCAGTGCTTGAAGATCTTCCGACCACTTCCCATTTTCAGTTTGACTATATACTGTCAGGGCAGACTCTCGGTTATTGGGATTACCTTGCCACGCTTGAAGCTGTATTGGGCAACTATGTCTACTACAAGGCGCACAGCCCTGTTAATACCTCGATGTTCGATGAAGAACTATTGTCCAGAACTCCTGAGATTTCACCAAGTCATTGGGGGCTGATCTCTCTACCACTAGCCAGTATCCATTTTGAGTCTGAAGGACAATTTGAGCATGCCAGAACAGGCAACAGCGACCAATTATTACTAATAGGTTTTGCTGGTCTACTACTCTTTGTAGCATCATTTATCAATTACCTCATTATCCATATGAGTCAGCTGATAGATCGATCTGGAGAGTTTGCGATCAAAAAAGCAATGGGTATTTCATCAAGGCAGTGGCTTGGGCAGTTCGTAGTAGAGTCGATTTCTTCAATAGCCTTGATCTCTCTAGGTGCGATTGTCTGCGCTTACTATTTTGATCAGCTTTTTCTTGCTGACACATTAGGCAATCGCCTCTTTACGACGATCTCCGTGAACCAGTTGGTGTTTTTTGGGGCCTTAACTTTAATGATGGCTATTATCACGATGACCTTTTCTATACTTAAACTCAGGTCTCAGTTCGGCTTGTCTTTGAAAAACCGATCATTAACCACAAAGGCGAGTAAAGGTCTAAAGAACCAAATCAGCTTACTGGTGCAGTTTTCATTTACACTGCTCATACTGTGCGGATCATATTTCGTTTGGCAGCAGCTCAGGCATCTTCAGAGTATCGATATGGGTTACTCTGGCGAATGGAGGATCAATATCACCAGATCTTCCGATACCTCTCACGGTATCTGGACCAACTTTAAAAACAGTCTTTCCACGATACCAGGTGTGAAGAGTCAAGGCTCTTCACTCTATGAGTGGGCTGGAAGTATGTACAATACAGGCCGTGTCAAGATCACCTCTGACCAAATACAAGATTCCTTATGGGTAAGAGTTAAATACAACTATATCAGCGACGGACTCCTGCCCACATTAGGTCTTGACCTTATTTCAGGTCGCAATTTTAATCAAGAGTATGCAGAAGACACCTTCAACCTATTGGTCAATGAGACCGCAGCAAAAGCTTTCGGTACTGAAGAAATAGTTGGCAAACGTTTTGAATCAAGCGTTTTTGATGACAGGTCGGGAAAGGTCATCGGTGTAGTGAAAGACTTTCACGTAGAATCCATAGAGCAAGAAGTCGCTCCCATGGTACTCTTTTTTCATCATCAGGACCTGTGGAAAGAGAATCTGATAGTGCAGGTCAATGAAAAAAACCTACGACAGACACTGGATGCTGTTCAAGCGGTCTGGAACGAATCAGGTGTCATCAGTCCCTTCGAATACACTTTTCTAGATCAGTTTCAAGCGCGACTTTTTGAGCGCGAAACTCAAAATGCTCAATTCATGGGGATCACTGCCAGTTGCTCGATCATGGTAGCATTAATTGGCCTGATCGGGCTGGTCAGCTTTCAAAATAAGCGGCGATCCAAAGAGCTCAGTCTACGTAAGGTTTTTGGGGCTTCTGTTTCACAATTGCTCCTGATGATCAATAAGAAGTACCTTATCTTGATTGGATTATCTATTGTGATATCAGTACCCGTCGCTTATTGGGCGGTATCTCAATGGCTACAAGGATATGCCTATCGGATATCTCCGACGATTTGGGATTTTGGGCTAGTTATTGCCGCTGTTATTTTAGTAAGTCTCATTACCGTCAGCCTTCAATCCTGGAAAACAGCCCATTCAAACCCCACGGATGTACTGAGGTCCGAGTAGTACATGGCTCGCGCAACCATTTTTCATTTGCTGCATCTAGATGCTAAGGCTGCAAGCAAGCAGAGATATCATCTAAACTGACTCAAAATGAAAAATTGTATTGTAATTACCCTACTGCTGCTGGTAGCAGGAATCACCCGCGCACAGGAATATCCTATTCATATAATGGAAGAAGGTCACATCGTGGTTGGGGTCACGATCAACGACTCTATCCCAGCCAATTTTATTCTGGATACAGGTGCCGGCATTATGATCTTATCCGGCAAGATGTACAACCGCATCAAAGATGCGGTAACGCCTGCCGGTTATCATACCGGCTTCAGGCATGATGGAGATCGGATCTCTGGTGAGATTTATGAAATCCCTTCTTTCGCTATTGGGGAGGTCAAGGTAGAAAACTTAAAAGCGGGTATGTACCCGCCGCTCGATGGTATGGGTATTGATGGGTTGATTTCCATGAAGTTTTTCGAGAACAAGCCATTTACGATAGACTATGCAAAAAGCAAGTTGACGTTCCAGGAACCCAACAGTCTGATCGATCTGGCCAAAACCGGTGAGGTTGGTCCGCTGGAGTTTCATCGCAACCTTGACGTTTCTCTAGACATCTCCATCCCTATATGCATCAATGGAAAAGTGCAGGTCAATGCCCAGTTTGATACGGGTAGCGGTCACGACCTCTATGTAGTCAACCCATTTTTCATGGAGCAATTGGGGTTCAATGAATCTAACACCGAGGCGAGCACCTACATGACTCCTATTTCGGGTACGGAAATCAAAGACTACATCGCAAGGGAAAATGATCTAAGAATATGCCGTACGCCTGCTGTAATTACCTCAACAGTCGTCTTCAGAGAAGGGTTGATCATGGAAGCGTTGGTTGGAAGTGGGCTTTTCAAAAACGGGGCGATTACTATCGATATTCCCAGCGCACAATTCATCATTCACAAATAATCCTTGATTAGCGCAACCTTTCTTCAAAATCTGCATCTAATACCTAAACTCAATTACTATGAAGACACTAATAACGCTATTTATTACACTTTTACTGATTTCAAGATCAGTCTACGCTCAAAGTACGGAAGTGAGGGCACTTGCAGACTTCACTAGCGTAAAAGTCGAGGGTGCCGGAAACATTTACCTGACCGCTGGTGATAAATCGCAAGTAGAGATACGACTCAAAAATGACAGCTATGAGCTTTCTGATATTATTACTGACGTCAGCGGCAGTCGACTGTGGATTGACTACAAGGAAAAGGGGACCTTCAAGTCTGCTCCCAAAGTCGACCTCTGGATTACCTACAAGTCATTAGAAGAAATATCGGTGAGCGGAGCTGGTAAGATCAGTACTGAGAATACCATCAAAGCGAATCGGTTTGTCCTTGACTGTGAGGGTGCCGAGAGTGCTAATCTGGAGCTGGATGTCAACGAGCTTATCGCCACCATGTCAGGTGCAGGCTCTTTTAACCTTTCCGGTAGGGCGGATCAACAGGAGCTGGAAGTATCCGGCGCAGGATCAATCAACGCAGAAGATTTGGTAGGTCAAACGGTAATTGCAGAAGTGAGTGGCGTGGGATCACTCTATGTACATGCGACAGAGCGCCTCAAGGGTACTGTAAGTGGCGTAGGAAAAATTCGATATAAAGGAGACCCAAAGGTTCAGGACCTCAACAATGATGGTATAGGTTCCATCAAGAGAATGGACTAACTGGTTTATTTCAAGTTCAGTGTTCAGGGGGGTTGCTTTCGGCAGCTCCCTTTTTTTCTGTCACAATACCAAGATTGGTCTTCATCTGCATGATTCGCTGATAGGAAGCCTCTACCCGGTCTTCTGTAATCTCACCGTCACGGACTAGCTGCATGATCATGCCGTGAATTTCATCGGCAGTCCGTTTGTCTGTTTTGGGCACATTGTTAGCAAACATCAGCACATCGACTCCAGCGTCAATTGCCATCTTGATGGCATTCTTTAGTCCGAAGTGTTTGCTGATCGCATGCATCTGCATATCATCTGAAAACACTACCCCTTCAAATCCCATAAAGTCACGCAGAATACCCGTAATAATTGGTTTGGAGAGTGTCGCTGGCAACTTGGCAGAGTCCAGGTGTTGATTAATAATATGGGCCGTCATGATGCCATCTACCCTACCGGAATCCAGCATGGTCTTGTAGGGAGACAGTTCATAAAACATCCATGAGTCAGTCACATCAGTCATATCAAGATGTGAATCAGTAGAGGAGCTGCCATGACCCGGAAAATGCTTCAATACAGTGCCCACATTATTATCCCGATGAGCATCTACTACGGCCATACCGTGAGCAGCAACTTTGGCGGGATCGGATCCATAAGTTCTTCCAAGCTTGCCTATGACAGGGTTATTGGGATTAACATCTACGTCTATATCAGGCGCATAATTGAGATTGATACCCAGCGAATCCAGTAAGCTGGCAGTCTGTGATGCGTAGAGATAGGTACTGTCAAGGTTGTCGATTTGGCCGAGTTCTCCGGCTTGCTTTGTAGCAGGAAATCCGTACTTGGATTTCAGCCTGGTCACACGACCTCCTTCTTCATCTATAGAAGTAAAGACCGGTATTGGGGAAGCTGACTGCACCCTTCGCATGATTGCCTCTAGTGAAGAAAAAGGGGTGATGGGGTCAATGTTCTTTTCATAGATCACCACGCCACCGACCTTTCCAGCCTTGATTTCCGGTAGGATGGCGTCCGCCTCCTCTGGCAGCTGAAACTCCCCGAGTCCGATCATCACCATCTGGCCTACCTTGATCGAAAGAGAGTCTGGCATCACCTCAATCGAGCCTTCAAGCTGTTGAGCGAATAACCCCTGACTGAATATGATGAGTGTGCTAGTTATCAGAAACCTTGATGACCACTTTGCCAGTGGCTCGTTTCGTCCTAATCCTTTCATGTGCTTGCGGCATTTCCGAAAGGTCAAAGGTAGAGTCTATTATCGGTTTTATCTGACCCTCTTCGCACATAGTTTTAATTCGGTCAAGCTGCTGAGCATTAGGCTTTACCACTACTACTTTGCCCTTCTTTCGACTAAGTATCGTCAGGCCATGCATGGCGAAGTTTTTGACACTGGGGATGGTGCTGACGTACGTTCCCGATTTGTTCAATAAATGTGCTACCTCACCAAAGGAATAGTTACCGTAAGCATCATAGTATATATCGAAGTGCTTACCCAAGTCTACGATGCTGATTTTGGTATAGTCCAGCACTATATCCGCACCAAGAGACTTCACCAATTCTTCGTTGCGGTAGCTGCAAACTGCGGTGACATGACCACCGAGCGCTTTGATCAGCTGCACAGCATAGACACCCACGCCACCTGAGGCACCATTGACCAGGACGGTCTGCCCGGCTTTAAACCTGGCCAATCCAACCACCGCCTGCCATGTAGTCAATGCCACTAGAGGGAGTCCTGCCGCTTCTTCAAAGGCGAAATTTTCAGGCATCAGCGATAGCTGGCTTGATTTAACCGAGACATACTCGGCGTAGGCGCCACCCTCTATCGTCGATCGCATACCAAAGACCTTCTCTCCAGGCCGGATTTATGTCACTCCATCACCAACCTCCGAAACTACACCGCTGAAGTCCGACCCAAGTATTCGAGGAAAGCCATTGCCTACCGGAATTTTGAACTTACCGGCGCGCTGCAATAGCTCAATGGGATTGACAGAGGTGTAAAGCACCTTCACCAAGATTCGCCCTGATTTGAGCATAGGCTTAGGCACCTCGGCAAGTCGTAGCTCCGAGGGTTCTCCATATCTATTGATGACTACTGCTTTCATTCTTCTACCGAGAACTTTTCGATCATCGTAGTGAGTAGCTCGCTGAAGTAGGCGCCATTGTAGGGGCCAAACCAGTTCATTGTTCTTGTCTCATACTTGCTCAGGTCGTACCATTCATCTTTGGTGATATAGCCGATATAGCTACCATTAAAGCTATGTACCATCAGGTATTTGTCATCCAATCGGGCCAGGTCAGAAAGAGGCTCAACAAGCTCTCCCGAAAAATCACAGGGTGTCCCTAACAGCAATTGATCCCCTATCTGGAGCCCGTTGATCGTAGCATTGACCTCTCCAAATACCTGATCAAAAACCCAGGGCCTCAATCGTAGGTCTTCACTAATTCTAAAATGCGGGGCTCTTAACGAGATATCCGCTCTCATAAAGCCAAGCTCTGTGGTATAATCTACCGGGGTAGCATTTTGGATCAGTAGTATTTGGGGTACCAGGCTCTCTGCTATGTACGCGATCTCCTCCAAGTCGTCCAGAGGTGGTGACAAAGGCGCCATACTCCCGACAGCTCCGGCACCATAGCTGGCAAAGCTGATCATTGAGTCCGCCTCGAGCATTTTCACCAACTGGCCTGGATAGTCAGCAGATAACTCCATGAAGCTACCGCCAAGGCAGGTGGCGTGCGCAGCAAAGCTGCTTAACAGGGCTACCTGACCATTATCTTTCACAATTTTGATGATCCGAAACCAAGGATCAATTTGACCCACTTGATCTCCCACAAGGCGATTGCGGACCAAATCTCCAGCCATCACAGCACTGTAGCCGATCTGGGCCCGGCTTGCCTGCAAAGTGGCTGTGTTGATTGCGGTAGCAATCTGCTGAGCAATGAACTCCACTACCGCCGGATCAAACTCACCACTAAATAGCGACCCTACCAGACCCGGTTGCCATCCGCCGATGCTCGAGTGAGAATGAGTAGCTGTGAGAAAGGTGTTCTGTGGATTGAACGGCGTGCCATCGAGCAGCTGAAATAAGCGGGTATAAACCAGAGGCGGAATAATCAACAAATCAGCCGAGACGTAAGTCGCTTTGGTTGCGCCATTGTCAAAGACAAATGCACGGACGAACACACTGTCATGAATCGTTTGATAACGCGCACCCCTGCGCTTACCGTACCCCGCAAGAGGTACAGGTTTTTCGGGTACGAGAGAGGTCTTGGCCCAACCTACCTTCAGTGTATCACCGGAAACGAGGGTCGGCTGAAGAGCCTCCAACGAACTCATGGTTTCGGTGTAGTAAGGCATTTCCTGATAAGGTGTGCGGTCAACAGTGGTAACGAGGACAAGTCCTAGTATTATCAGTACTGCCGCTATACTTCCCGCAATCTTCAACCACTTTTTAAGCATTAATCAGAGCTTTAACCGAGTCCAAATATTGATACTGTTCCGGCGTTCTACTGCAATCGAGTAGTGCAATTGACCACAATTTCGTAAATTCGCTTTATTATGACTTATCAAGTAGAAATTCTTAAACCCAAAGCTGAAAAATTGCTGAGAGACCTTGCAGACTTGAAACTCATTTCCATATCTGACTCTTCAAAAGACCCCTTTATGGCTGTCGTTGATAGACTGAGAAAAAAAGCTGAATACGACCCGCCGAATTTAGAAGATATAACCAAAGAGGTCGAATTGGTGAGAACGGAGCGCTATGCCAAACGAGAGGCATAGAGCGATTTTTGATACCAATATTTGGGTGAGTTTTCTGCTAACGAGCGATTTTTCCAAAATTGATCATCTGTTTAAGAGTAATGAACTTACACTCCTCTTTAGCCAAGAACTTTTAGATGAATTCATAGAAGTAGCTCAACGACCTAAATTCAAAAAATACTTCTCTACTACCGATCTTCAAAACCTAATTTCCAAAATCAGAATACACGCTGAATTTGTCTTGGTAACATCCTCTTTTGACTTGTGTCGCGACTATAAAGATAATTTCCTGTTAGCCTTGGCACATGATGGGAAAGCATCGCATTTGATAACAGGGGACAAAGATTTATTGGTTTTAGAGAGACTGGATAAAACAGAAATCCTGACAATCACCGATTATTTTGAGCAAAAATGATCTCTATGATCTTAACAAGGATTGGCTGGCGTATTCTCTTCTTCTTATCGACTCCTCTAATACTACCGGAAGCTATATATGCGAGATGGCGTACGCCTCGTCTTCCAGAGGCAAAAGATCCCACCGAAGGCAGCAGCCCCAGCGCGTTGTTTCCTCCATTAAAAATAGCTTTCATCGGAGAGTCTACCATCGCGGGGGTTGGTGCTCATGATATGAAGAACGCATTGACCGGCTCGACGATAACGGCACTGGAAAAAAGCTACTGTGTGAAGTGGTCGATTGTCGGTCACAATGGCATCCGTATCTCAGAACTACTGCCGTACCTTACTAAAGAACTGCTATCCGATAAGCAAGCAATCATCGTAGCGATAGGTGCCAATGATACGACAAAGCTCACCTCCTACAACAGATGGATTGAAGGTCTGGTCAGGTTCATCACAAAGATTAGAAGTCATACAGATGCCCCCATTATTTTTAGTGAGCTCCCACCAATGCACCTTTTTACTGCATTGCCCCAGCCGCTCCGTACGGTCGTTGGTCAGCGAGCGAAGCTTTTTGACAAAGCCTTGAGAGGAGTCTGCGAAGCAGATAAATCATGCCATTACCTTCCCTTGAACTTTGAGCCCCGACCCGGCTACCTCGCCACTGATGGCTATCATCCTTCGGAGTTGGCCTATCAGGAGTGGGGCGAGCGGCTGGCCATTTTTATTCACGAAATCAAGCAAAACAAATGACAGAGTTAGAAAAGCTACAATACCCTATCGGAAAATTCCGAGCGGTAGGAACTGTTGACCAGGCAACTTTAGATCAGGCAATTACAGATATTGACAGCCTACCGGAAAAATTTGCCGAGTCAATCAAGCACCTGACCAAAGAACAAATCGATACACCGTATCGTCCTGGTGGCTGGACAGTAGGGCAGCTCGCTCATCATGTAGTCGACAGCCATCTGAACGCCTACGTCAGAATGAAAATAGCCTTGACGGAAGAAAACCCAACTATCAGACCTTATGAAGAAGGTGAGTGGGCAAAATTGGACGATAGCTCAACTACCCCTGTACAGGTTTCACTAGATATGCTTGCGCTCCTGCACCATAGATGGGTGAAGTTGATTCAATCATTAGATGATGACCAGCTAAAAAGGAAATATTACCATCCGGGGGACAAAGAATGGGTAAATCTCAGGACTATGCTCTGCATGTACGCCTGGCATGGCAATCATCATTTGACTCATGTCACTACATTAGCCGAGAGAGAAGGCTGGTAGCTAGGCTATCATCCTTCTGAGATAATTGATGTGGCCCAGGTGCCAGCTCAAATGTCCATAGAGATGTAGTAGAAAGGCTCCTACTGTAAATTCTTCAGGTCGAATTTTTACCGGATATATATCATCCAAATTGGATTCCTCAAGCTTATTGAGCAAGGTATTCTCTATTACTTTTTTACTAACTCCGACATCTTTGATAATATCCTGAACCGGCACGCCTTTCAGGCTGAATTCCTTGTCACGCTCACGTACGTAACCTGTTTCACCGAGTACCGCCCCGATGAAGTGCTGCAGGTTACCGTTTAGATGAAGCGCAATATTGCCGCCTGAGTTGATCACGCCCTCTTTTGTCTGCCAGAGGTGACGCTCATCATAAGCTTCGAGTTCTCCAAGGAGCTTGTCCAGATCTCTCTGAAATAACGAGTTTAAGGTCTTTAGTGTATCCATCTTAGTCTTGTTAATCCGTTCATCCTGTAGTTTTTATCAATCGAACCTTATCAGTTTGATTAATCCTGATACTTTGTAATTTACATAGATTACCAAAACCTAATAACCATTTGTCATGATGAAGATAACCAAGCTTTGCGCCTTCCTGATGTGTGTTTTGATCACCCTACCGGGAATAGCCCAGCGCAACAAAAAATCCTCAGCTCCAGAGGGGAAGACCTACGATGAAAAAATGTTTAATGCCCAGGAGTGGCGAAATATAGGACCATTCCGAGGTGGCAGATCACTGACCAGCTCAGGGGTCATCAGCGATCCCCTCACCTACTACATGGGTACAGCCGGCGGTGGTGTTTGGAAGACTGAAGATGCCGGCCTGACCTGGAAAAATATTTCTGATGATCATTTCAATGCTACCTCCATTGGTGCAGTGAGCGTCGCTGAGTCCGACCCTAATGTAATCTACGTTGGCACGGGTGAAGCCTGTATCAGAGGTGTGATGACCTCACATGGTGATGGTGTCTACAAGTCGACTGATGCAGGCAAGACGTGGACACATGTCGGCCTGGACAAGACTTCTCAGATCTCTGAAATTAGAATTCATCCTAACAACCCTGATATAGCATATGTGGCTGCTCAGGGAAATCCTTACGGCCCCTCTCAGGATCGAGGCATCTATCGCACGATGGATGGTGGCAATAGTTGGGACCGTGTACACTTCGTCAATGAAAGTGCCGGGGTGAACAACCTATCCATGGATATGAACAATCCGCGGATCTTGTATGCTGCCTACTGGGATCATGACCGTGACCCTTGGTTTGTACGCTCAGGCGGTGAGGGCAGTGGTGTCTGGAAGTCTACCGATGGTGGTGACACATGGAATAAGATCGTATCCGGCCTACCGGAATTGATGGGTAAGATCGGCGTATCCGTATCTCGTGCCAACTCTGATGTGGTCTATGCTATCGTAGAAGCAGAAGGCAAGGATGGCGGCCTTTACCGATCTGATGACGGTGGAGCCAACTGGAAGCAGCAGACGAACAGCAGACTACTTCATACCCGCTCGTGGTACTACATGCACGTTTTCGCAGACCCGAATAATGAGAACCTGGTCTATGTGCTCAATGCGCCGTTCATGAAATCCATCGATGGTGGTAAGACCTTCACAAATGTGCAGGTACCTCATGGGGACAATCACGACCTGTGGATCAACCCTACGAACTCCCAAAATATGGTGAGCTCGGATGATGGAGGTGCCACTATCACTTTCAATGGAGGCAAGTCCTGGACCCCATTGGAGAATCAGCCTACCGCCCAGTTTTATCGTGTCAATGCAGACAACAGATTCCCATACTGGGTGTATGGCGGTCAGCAGGACAACACTACAGTAGCGATCCCATCAAGAACGGACGGTTTCGCGATTACTCCCTATGATTGGACACGAGGTGTTGGTGGTGGAGAAGCAGCTCATATCGCGTTTGATCCTAACAATCCGAAGTACCTCTACTCATCGAATATCACAGGTATGATGGATGAGTACAATCAGGAAACTGGCAAGACCAAAGCCATCAAACCATGGCCGATCGACGACCTTGGTGAGCCCACAGATGAGATGCGTTATCGCTACAACTGGAACCCACCGGTGATTGTCAGCTCGCACAATCCATCAGTCATCTATTACGGAAGTAATGTGTTGCACAAGTCCACCAACCGGGGAGTAGCCTGGGATGATATCTCTGAAGATCTTACCAGAAATGATCCTGAAAAGCTTGGTAAAACCGGTGGCCCGATCACTAATGAAGGTGCTGGTGGTGAGACTTACCACACGCTTATGAGCCTGGCAGAATCGCCTCATGACGCCAATGTGATCTACACCGGAGCGGATGATGGGCTCGTACATGTGACGAAAGACGGTGGCGCTACCTGGCAAAATGTAAGTCCCGGCCCGGAAGGGATTATCAACTCGATTGAGGTGTCTCCTCATGATCCAGGCACGGTGTACATCACCATGATGAGGTATAAGCTGAGTGATTTCAAACCGTACATCTACAAGTCGACCAACTACGGTACAGGCTGGGTGCAAATCGAAAGAGACATTCCGGTAGGTGCATATGCGAGAGTAGTGCGTGAAGATCCTTCCAGAAAAGACCTGCTCTACGCTGGCACAGAAAGAGGCCTCTACATTTCATTTGATGGAGGCGCAAAGTGGACTAAGTGGCAGGCGAATCTGCCAATTGTACCTATCACTGACCTAATGGTTCATCAAAATGACCTTATCGTTGCAACACATGGGCGAGCCTATTGGATCATGGATGACATCAAGCCACTCCACCAGGTGACTGATGCAGTGGCTAATAGTAAAGCCTTCTTGTATGAGCCTAAGGATGTGGTAAAGACGAATGGCTTCAACTTCTTCTTCCCAATGCCGGGCGTGGGCAAGAATCCTTATACTGGAGCGAGTATTAAATACTATATGGGCGAAATCCCCGAAAATGATAGTATCCCTGTGAAGCTCGAAATCATGGATAACTCTGGCAATGTAATCCGAACCATGTCTAGTGATGCCAAAAACAAGTCCAATATGATTGGTAAGAAGGAGGGAATGAATGTCGCTAAATGGGATCTCAAAGTAGAAGATCTTGAGCCTGCGAAAGGTGTGTATGTCATGAGTTTTACGGGCACGGCGATGAAGGGCTATACTGTTGGGCCTGGTACGTACACTGCCAAGCTAACCTACGGAGATCTGGAGCAAACCCAGTCATTTGCGGTAGTGCAGGATCCTCGTGATGAAGCAAGCGCGCATGACATAGCTGCTCAGCAGGATATGGTGAAGAAAATCTATGATGATATCGCCAATCTCTATGACGGTGTTAGCCAGATGCAACAGGTGCGTGATCAGGTGGCTGACTGGATGGACCGTATGGAAGATGATGAAGATATCAAAGAGCAAGGAAGTCAGCTAAAGGAAAAGATCGATGAAGTAGAAGGCACATTGATCTCTCCAAAGCAGACCACCTTTCAGGATGTCATCAACTTCAGAAGTCAGCTCGATCATCAGCTGCACAACCTGATGAATACCATCGATGGGAACACACCTCCGGTCACCAAGGGTGAGAAGGATCTCTATCAAGAGCTCAATAAGATGTGGATGGAACGTAAAGGGCCGATGGAGAAGGTGCTCAACGAAGATGTACCTGCCTTCAATGAATTGCTGAAGTCCAAAGGCGCAGAATACATCGCTCCAAAAGAGAAAAAAGAAGAGGAAGTAGGATCATAAGAAACAGGAGGCCACCAACCTCTAAGCCCAGGTATACTCGCAAGAGTTGCCTGGGCTTTTATTTTTATGACCCGGCTCTGTCATATTCGCGACATTACGAGATAGTAGAGCTATCAAAAATGACTGATTGTAGTTAATTGATGTAGTCACCATGTTATCAGCTATGAAAAGACTAATCAATACCGCGTTACTGCTTACCCTTGTCAGCGCATACAGTCAAGCGCAAACTTTGTACAGCTGTGCCAATAAAGAAATAGCCTTTGGTGGCTATGATCTTGTCAGCTACTTTGAAAATGCACCAATCAAGGGCAACCCGGAGTTTGTGGCATTATATGATGGCCTCAGACTTCAATTTTGCACTGAAGAGCATCTGGATGCGTTCATCGCCGATCCCGAGAAATATATGCCCAAGTATGGCGGATGGTGCGCTACCGCAATGGCGCAAGGTGTTTACAATCAGCCTGACTTTTCCATGTGGGATATTGAGGATGGCCAGCTATTCTTCTTTGAAGTAAAAGCTTTCTTCAACGGCAAGACCCAGTGGATGAAAGATCCCGACAAGCATCTCATTCTAGCCGATCGATACTACAGGATCAGCACAGAAGAGCTCACTGAGAAATAGAACAAGCCCTCATAAGGGCTATTTCGGATAACGATGTTTTGCAGGTACAAATTTATCAACCATGCGTTATCCACTATTTATACTAAGCCTCGGTATACTACTTGGCTGCACGGAGATCTTTGAGGGGGAGTTTACCGGTGGGGGTTCAGATAGGATCGTTATCACAGGTGGGATTACTAATACAGAAGTACCCGAGGTAAGAGTGTATAGATCTGTACCTTTTGGTGAAGCAGGTAAAACTCCCCAGCCCATCAGGAATGCTAACGTGTGGATTGAAGATGATAAAGGTCAAAAAATCCTGATGGAACCTAAGGAGGATATTCAAGAAAGAGACTTTCTCTTTTTTGCTGATCCTGCTCCGATGATCGAAGACTACACCACAGAGGAGGCATATTTAAGAGTATTTTGGGACATAGACACGCTCGTCGAATCATTCAAGTCTAATTTCAGATATGAAGCCATAGATCAATCAACCAGAGGTGAAATTGGACGGACTTACACGCTATTCGTCGAACTTGTGGATGGTGCAACCTACCTGTCTGCACCGCAGACTCTTGCCGCTTCACCTCCTATCAGTAATGCCTATGCAGAGTACGAAAGAGGTCGTAGCATCAATGAGCTGGGTAATGAGCAAAACGAACACTTCTGGAATGTTTTTGTAGAGACTCCAGTTGGCCAGGGTGATGACGTATTCTTGAGTTGGCGGCATAGAGGTGTTTACGAAGTTGAAACTTTTCCTGAAGAATACTGCGACCCACCGAGTGTAGACTGTAATCCAGGAATTGCACATCCTCGAGAAGTGCCTCCATCGTGCTGCAAATATTGCTATGTGACGGAATATGGTGCAGAGTTTAATACTTCAACTTCAGCGGATATTCCAGGCAATCAAATACAAAAGCAAATAGCATCTATTCCAATCACTTACGACAAAGTCTACAATTACTACCTATTGGAAATCTACCAGCTATCCGTTTCCCAGGAAGTCTACGAGTATCTCGACTTACTTAATCAGCAAATTACCGGACAGGGATCGATTTTCGATCCTACACCAGCAACTATCGAAGGTAATATTATCAACTCCTCCAATGGTGAAAAAGCCTTAGGCATGTTCTATGCGGCTGGCGTCACTACCTCACAACTCAACCTTAATCGATCAGGAATATCAGCGCAGTTTACACCTACTCGTTTTGCGAATGATTGTCGATTGGTCAATAATAGTACGGATGTAGCGCCTGATAACTATATTTCCGGTAAACAAAATCAGTGCTTCAACTATTATAACTCCATTACTGGTTCTGGATGGCACAGCTGTGACCAATGTTATGATTTTGTTACAAGTAGTTGGTCCACTTGTCCTGATTAATCAAGCGATGAAGCGCTGAATTCGTAAGGGCTTTTTCGGTCAATCCTGTTACTAAGCTAAACTGGACAATGAAACAGATAACTCTAGGACTCAGCATCTGTTTACTCTTCACGCAGTGCATAGAAATCTTCGACGGTGACTTCACAAGTAGTGGCTCTAACCGGATAGTCATAACAGGCGGCATTACTGATATCGAAATGCCCACCATCAGAATCTATGAGTCCGTCCCGTTCACCCAATCGGGGAGTACACCACAGCTTATTAAAGATGCGCATGTATGGCTAGAAGATGATCAAGGTGTGCGGTACGAGTTCGAAGTAGGTGCTGAGATAACAGAGAGGGAGTATCATTTCTTTGCTAATGCCAACCCTAACATGAATGCCGTCAACTACGAAGAGCTGTTTTGGGATATTGATACTACCAGCGAACTCTTTGAATCCGATTATCGCTATGAGCCAATTGATAAAAGCTTGGTGGGTGAGGTGGGGAAGACCTATACATTGAATGTAGAGCTGCCAGATGGCAGCACCTATGCGTCTACACCGCAGGAGCTAAAGCCTTCACCCGAAATCACCAACGCTTACGGAGAATATGAAAAAGCCCGGGTCATCAATGAGTTGGGGAATGAAGCTCCGAGTCACGTCTGGAATGTATATGCCCAGACCGCTACGAGCGAACCTGATGTTTTCCTGACCTGGCGGTACAAGGGTACCTATGAGGTCGAAACTTTCCCTGAAGACTATTGTGCTCAGCCGACCAATGACTGCAATCCGGGGATTGCCCATCCTCGGGAAGTTCCACCCGGATGCTGCAAATATTGCTACGTGACTGAGTATGGCAGTCAATTCCCAACAGCTTCGTCCCGCGAAAATCCTTCTGGACGCATAGGGTTGCAGGTTGCCACCATTCCTGTCACGTATGATAAGACCTTCAATTATTATCAGACGGACATCTATCAACTCGCCATTTCTGCAGAGGTGCACAACTATCTGGAGTCGATCAATCAGCAAATCAATGGTCAGGGCACCATCTTTGATCCGACACCCACTACCCTGCAAGGCAACATCGCCAACGTCAATAATCCAGATGACAAGGCATTAGGCATGTTTTACGCTGCAGGAGTAACCACAGCCAGAGTTAACCTCAATCGGCAAGGAATCAGAACCATCTTCACCCCCAGCTATTTCCCAAATGACTGTCGTCTGGTGAAGAATAGTACTGCAGAAAAACCTGAAAGCTACACCTCAGGCAAGCAAAACTGGTGCTACAACGCTTACATCGATCAGTGGAATTCTTGTGACATGTGTTTTGATATGGCCGAGTTTCGCTGGTACAGATGTCCAGAGTGAGTAGGTCGATGCGATTACTTGGGCAAGTATTTCGCCACCATCTCCTCGCTCACCTCCCACAGCCTGTCTCTTGCTTCGGCATCATGGGCATGCTTTGACATGCTCGCTACCTTCTTTTTGACGAAGTACTTACCAGAATTTTTCTCAACACCTTCAGCAGTTGCCAAGTAGATTTGTGTTCTCGCGCCTTTCTCCGGAGTTAGCAACAATGGTTTCCCTAAGTCCCACAAAAATCTAAAAAAGCCCTTTGAGTGATCTCCAAATCCGGTTCCAACAGAGCCTGGGTGTGCTGCAAAGGACGCAATACCATCGTCGAAGTAGCGCTCATGTAGCAGCTGTGTGAAGTAAATATTGCAAAGCTTACTGTTACCATAGGCCTTGAAGGCGCCATACCTCGCCTCGATCATCAGGTCAGAAAAGTCAAGCTTACCAAGTTTGTGCGCTGCGGAACTGAGGTTGATAATGCGAGCCTTCTCCTGCGCTCTCAGCTTATCAATTACCAATTTGGTCAACAAAAAATGCCCCAGATGATTCATCTGGAAAGTAAGCTCATTGCCATCGACGGTCTTCTTGAAGTTGTCATTATAACCACCGGCATTATTCATGAGCACATCGATATCCTCATGATACTTGCTCAACGCAAGGCCCGCATCAGCCACGCTGGATAAGTCCGCCAAGTCACATCTTATAAAGTCAATCTCAGCATCGGGATGAACCTCCTTGATCTCAGAGATTTTTGACATGCTACGCGCGAGCATTACAATACGCCATCCCTGACTCGCCAGTGCATGAACTGTGGCAAGTCCAAGGCCTGAAGTACCTCCTGTGATAGCGATCGTTTTTTTCATAGCGTGCCAGCCATCCGGCGTGTTTCCCGAACTAACTAGAGAGCACTAAGATAGCGGAACTGCCTAATCACAACAACAGTAGCTACAAAGCAATGTGTTATACAGTTCTAAGACCAGAAAGAAGGTATGTGGGCGATCATACAGTATAAGAATGGGCTAAGGAGCGAACCGGTAACCTATGAACTTTTAAATAGTCCAACAACTAGCATGTTTGTGCAGTTTCTAGTTCAGAATATCGGATGTTCTTCCCATCCGTCAATTGGTGCATTTGAGCCGTTGGGAACAGGGATATTCAAGTTCATAAAACCATCCCAGGCATAATCTTTGTTAAAGTTCACGAGAAACCGCTTACCTGGTTTTGCAATTAGTTCGTATCCGAAATAGTCGACGTTACCATAGTACTCTGTTCCGTTAACAGAGTATTTGAAAGAAACCTGTTTCCCCCCTTTTACAGGTTTCCAGATTTTATTGATTGTTCCAATTGTATAGTTCTGAGGTTGGTTCCTCATTAATTCTGTATAAGTCATTCCTAAAAGGCTTATTAGAATTATAGCGCAAACCAATCCTATGATCTTATTTTTCTCCTTTCTGGGGAGATCTTTCCATCTAGTTCGCACACTTGTCATACGGATATATAAAGCAACTAGTAGATAACCTCCACCTGATCCTTCCCTTTTTGCGAATGCAGCTTCCAAAACTCCTGCGCAATAGCCGTGGGGTTGTACTTCTTATCATCGGGGCTGACAAGACCTCTGATGGTCACAGTCCCTACCTTGATATCTGTAAAGCGTAGCTCATGTGAGAGCTGATGAGCATAGCTCCGTAGCGCCGCTTTACCTATAGATAAAGAACCATATTCCGGATAGGGCTGCAGCGCCAGGCCGCCACCCGTGAAGAGCAATGTGCCTTTATCTTTCACCTTCATAGGAGTGAAGATCGCTTCGACGCTTGTCATAGCTCCCCCTAGATTGATCTTAAGGTCGTCGGCTACACTTTTTGGAGATTCCTCAATGATATTGAGTTTTTTCAACCTTGCCGCATTGTATAGCAGGACGCTTACCTCTCCGATTTGGTCTTCTATTTTCTCAAATGCCAATTTTAAAGACTTCTCTTTGGCCGCATCAGCGACAAAAATATGGGCGCGATACCCTGCGTCAAAAAGCTCGCTCTGGAGCACTTTAAGTTTCTCCTCGTTTCTTGCAATCAGTGCAATGGCATAACCTTCTTTGCCAAATAATCGAGCGACTGCCTGGGCTATACCCGGACCTGCTCCTACTATCGCAATCAGTTTGTCTGTTCTATCCATATATTATTCTAAAATGCACAGCCCGTCGGCTGTGGAGATTCTTTTTCTACATTAGCTCCAAACCCTTCGGGCATTTCCTTCGCTTCAAATCCACCAAGAGGAGTTCCATAGAAGGTAACTCCTCCGTATCCGGAATTATTCATATGCGCCCGTATCCATACATTGTCTGATTCATCTATCCTGACCGCCCCCCCTTGTCTGGTAAAGGGTTGCTCATTGACATGACTATGGGCAAGTATTCGTCGATAGACCAGCCCTCCATCCTCATCAAGCACTTCCCACCAGTCCGCATACTGATCACATCCTGTATCGGGGCTACTGATCGTGACTCGGAAGGTGTAATTTCCGGTAGGGCCAGAGACGCTCACGGATGTGATATCAGCAGCTACCGACCCTTGGGCAGATTGCGTTGGTGTACCACTATCGCAACCCATTACTCCAATGAAAAAAGCGAAGATCAATGAAATCATGATGTACATGGTTTCATCAAAGATAATTTGAAATTACCTCGCTACCTAGCCCGCCTTATTTGCGGTGGGACCGGGCCAAGAAGCATAATGAAATTCAGTAAGAAGATGCCACACCTGTACTAACCCATATGAATTCGGCGGAGATGCTGGTCATATTGTGTTGAGGTTGTCAAGCTGGCTCATGACCTGATTTTTGTAGTGCCGACCTATCGGAATGCTTTGATCGCCGATCTCAATATCAGTGCTCGAATAAGCTTTGATGTGATTGATCCCAACAATAAAAGAGCGATGAACGCGCATGAAACTCTCCTCGGGAAGCTTCTTTTCCAAATAGCTTATCTGTAGATAAGTGGTGAAAACGTGTTGGTCTGTAATGATCTTGACATAGTCCTTGATGCTCTCGATATATTGGATATCCTTCACCACGATCCTGCGCATCTTCTTGTCTTCCCTCACAAAAATGTAGGGATCCTCTTCCGAAGCAGAAACAGCAGGTCGGATCAGGTCCGGCTGATCTGTGACTTTGTTGATGGCCTTGAGAAATCGGTCAAAAGAGATGGGCTTAAGAAGATAGTCTGCGACATCTAGCTCGTAACCCTCCATGGCAAATTCCCGATAGGCGGTGGTGATGATAACCTTAGGAGGGTTCTTCAGCGTTTTTAAAAACTCCAAACCCGTCATCTGAGGCATCTGAATATCAACAAAAAGGAGGTCAACCTGCTCTTTAGCCAAGGTATTGAATCCATCAATCGCGTTGGAGCATGTGCCGACTAGCTCCAGCTGATCCAGACGCTCAACAAACGACTTGATAACATTGATGGCCAAGGGCTCATCGTCTACGATTAAGCATCTAGTTTTCATCGAGTGTGACTTCAAGTTTGATCAAAAAAGCCTCCTTTTGGTCTAATACTTCCAGCTTGTGACGCTCCGGATACTCCAACTTAAGGCGTTTGCGCACATTAGTAAGGCCAATTCCATTTTTGTGATCCCCTTCTTTCCCTTCCAAATCGGCTTTGCTATTGTCAACCTTGAGTACCATCCTATTGCTGGTAAGCTTAAGGTCAATAGCTATCCAGGATTGGTCGATACTCTCTGATACACCATGCTTGAAGCAGTTCTCGACAAACGGAATAAGCAGGAGCGGTGCAATCTTCACATCCGCGGGAATATCATCTATACGTAGCTGTATGTCCAACCGATCACCATATCTCAGCTGCTCAAGCTCAATGTAGCTTTTCATCATTTCGATCTCTTTGACTAAGGGCTGTCTGGGTTGATTGCACTCATACAGCATGTAGTGAAGAAGGTCCGAAAGGCGAAGCAAAGCATCGGGCGTGCGGCTGGACTTATCTAATGCGAGGCTATAAATGTTATTGATCGTGTTGAAAAGAAAATGGGGGTGGACTTGTGCTTTCAGCATGCTTAACTCCGCTTCGAGCTTTTCCTTCTTGAGCTTTTGCGTTTGCCAATAGTTGAGATACCACTCCTTGATGAAGTAGGCCATCGCGCCAAGGCCGACTACAGGATAGATGAAGATCAGGTTGCGGAAAGTGTACTTTAGGCTCCACAGGTCCATGTTGTCATCGTAGAGCATGGTGATATTGTAGACCACAAAAATGTCAGACAGCCGTCGGAGCACCGCGACAATTACGATAGTGACGAGCATAGCCAACACGAAAAGCGCATACCTCTTACGAAGAAGGAACTTCGGGATCAGCACATAGATCAGCGTGTACAGCGCCAGCATCTTCAATGGAAGATGGATCAACTCGGACAGAGCTACCTCCCATAAGTTGGTCCGGAAGAACTCAACCAGGAATACCTTCAGAATGTAGTAGCCTACCCAGAAGACGACATGCCAAAACCAATCGCGCTTGTATAAAGGCTGGTCATTATCCATGATGCAAATATCACGTAATCAAGGGGTAATCAGAACCCGGGAGCTCATATTGAGTAAATAGCCTGCCATCAGCGCTTATTGCACGACAGGCTGCTTATTTTACCCTTCAGATGACGTATGACCGTCCCTTTTATTCCCTGGTAAGTCACAATCATCCATCTGGCTAAAGCACTTTATTAAGACCTGATGGCTATCGTTATTTGAGCAAACGTCACTCTTATGATATTGATCAAGCTCGCTTTCCGAAGGCTCCTCAAGGACAAAAAATATACGCTCATCAACCTGCTGGGACTGTCTGTCGGTCTATGCGCTTTTATGACCCTGGATATCCATACTCATTTTGAACAAAGCTATGATCGGTTTTATAAAGATGTGGAACGAATCTATCGGATCAATACCCACTGGATACAGGAGGGTCGCTCACAGGAAGAGCGCGCTGGAGCCGTTCCTCCTTTGGCATGGCGGCTTCCTCAGTCCTTACCAGAAATCGAGGAGATCACCAGACTTCACAATACAGAACCAAAGCGACAGATAGTCTCCTACAGCCCCGCCGGAGGAAATAGGATCATCGACGAGGAGAACCATGTCTACTATGCTGATTCCAATTTCTTCAAGGTGTTTGATATCCCCTTTGTAGCGGGAAATCCGGATAATGCGCTGGCCCAACCATACACGGCTATCATATCTGAACGCGGCAGAGCTCAATACTTTGGAAATGAGAACCCTATCGGAAAAGAAATACTGGTCAACGGGGAGCGACCCATCACTTATACGATCATGGGCGTCTTTGAAAACATCCCAGGAAACAGTCACTTACCTGATACTGATCTGCTCCTCTCCCTGAGCACCAAACTTGTCGAACATCCCGAGTGGAATATTCCCAATCACTGGTTTTGGCAGAGGTTCTTCACCTATGTCAAGCTAAAAGAAGGGATCGATATTGACGACTTCACCGAGAAGTTCGAGCTGACCATGGCGGATATCAACCAGGAAATCTACGCTCCAAGATCACATGAAATGAAAGCGCAGTTGGTGCCCGTATTAGACATCTATGCCACCTCAAAAGTGAAAGACGAGTTTAAGCCTGGCGGCAATGGGGATATAACACAAATGCTGTACTGGCTGGGTTGGCTCATCGTCGCTGTAGCACTTACAAATTACATCAATATGACCACTGCCAAATCAGTCGAAAGAGCCAGGGAAATAGGGATAAGAAAAGTGCTTGGCTCCCATAAAAGGCAATTGATCTTTCAGTTACTCACTGAGTCATTTGTCATGGGACTGGCCGTTATTGGTGTCAGTCTTCTACTTCTTCAGGTCGCCCTGCCTTACTTCAATAGCTTGACAGATCAGCAACTGACCATGCGATCATTAACGACAATCCAGTGGTCAATTTCTCTTTTGACCTTCCTGGCCATCACCACCCTTTCCAACTTATACCCGGCAATGGTCATGACCGGATTTAAGCCATCATCTATTCTTCGCGGTAGCTATAGCACATCAAACAAAGGAGTAGTCGTAAGAAAATCACTTGTGGTGGCCCAATACACGATATCTATCGTCATCGTCTTGATGACCTTTGCGGCTTACCAGCAAATGGACAGCCTGCTGCATAGAGAGCTTGGCTTCAAATCTGAGCAACAGCTGGTCATCAAAGGTCCGAGAACTAAAACCCAGCGCTATAGTAGCCAATATGATTACTTCAAAAATCAAGTCATCGCACAAGCGGGTGTAAGTTCTTTTTCAGCGAGCACATTCATCCCCGGCTATGAAACTGTCGGTTTTAGAAGTCTCAAGTCTCGCCATATGGATCAATCTGCCATCACAAGATTTCATAGAGTCGACTATGACATCATCAATACCATGGGTTTCGAACTATTGGCCGGTCGGGATTTTGATCCGGCCAGGCCTGCTGATCGATCTGGAGTAATTATCTCCTCATCATCCCTATCTGTTTTTGGATTCGAATCGCCAGAAGACGCTATTGGCGAGCGGCTCGCCTGGTCAAACAATGTGGACGAAGACATTGATAGCCCCATCATTGCCGTCATCGACGATTATCAGCAAAATATTAAAAGCAATGAAAAGGTGCCTAAGGTCTTTGCCTTCTTGAGAGGCTATGAATCACCCTGGAGTGATGAATACTACATTCTTAATTTGAATGAGGTGAATAATACGGAGCAGGTATCAGCTACACTTGATTTTATTTCAGCCCTATGGCAAGAACAATTCCCGGATGACCCGTACTATTATTTCTTTCTTGATGATCATTTCAATCGTGTAATCGCAAGCGAAATAACCACTACCAAGCTGATGGCTACTTTTGGCGCGATTGCCCTGTTCATTGCTAACCTGGGACTTTTGGGGATCATCATATTCACCATCAATCAGCGCATGCGAGAAATTAGCATCCGCAAAGTACTAGGCGCTCCCATCCTTGTCATCGCTCGTCTGATCAACCAGGAATCACTACTATTGGTGGCAATAGCGAGTGTCATTGCCATCCCATGTGGTGTCATTATAATAGCTCAATGGATGAATGATTATGAGGTACAGGCTGAACTTCCCGCTTGGGCATTCTTCGTCCCTACGCTCATTATCATCCTGCTGGGAGCCATGGTCTCCGCTCATCAGACCATCAGGGCAGCAATGGTCAACCCGATCAGGTTTCTTAGAAATGAATAGGAGCTAGATAAAGTATCTGTTCTCGTACTGATTGAGCTCGACATCATAGTCCTGACTGACCTTCTCAAAGATATCCTGAGCCAGCTCCTCTCCCTTGTAGACATGTAAGTCGATCTTTCCAAACACAGGGAAAAGTTTGTCATGTGAATACAGGATGCTGTTGTCACGAGAGCGGTGCTGATACCCGCATAAGTACAAATCGTGATCAAGCAACTTGATGCGATATCCGCATAGATGATCGGCGCTCTTGATGACGTCAAACAGATCTTTGACAGGGTAATTCTTAATGTTCTGGTAATTGAGCTTCACCCTCTCTATCTCCTCACCTTGATAAGGCTGATCAACAAAGATCAAATCAAAGTTCTTGATATAGGCGCTTAGGATGAGCCCCTCATCGATAATGATCATGGGGTTTTGCCGCTCTCCCTTCAACTGTATCGGAATCCCTCTTTTCTCGAAAAATTCAATGATTCGGCCATTTCGCTTCTCGGTAAACTCTCGTTCATCGATCTTTCGTCCGTCATTGAATTCAATTATTTTATCACTCATTTAGCTGGGTTTAGTCGGAAAAAAATGCTCCTATAACAGGTATCTCACGTCTGTTATCTAAATGTTAAATCGTTTGCTAAGCGGAAGATAAGTATTTTGAGCGGCTACCCCAAGAAAGAGATCAAAACACCCGCTGCGACAGCAGAGCCGATCACTCCGGAGATATTACTGGCCATGGCATATTGCAATAAATGATTACTAGGATCATATTTTAGTGCAATATCGTTGGCTACCCGGGAAGCCATCGGCACAGCGCTGAGTCCGGTCGCACCGATCAAAGGATTGATTTTTTTCTTAGCAAATAGGTTGTAAACTTTTACGGCGAAGATGCCTCCGGCAATGGATATCGCAAAAGCCACAAACCCTCCGACGATAATCAATATTGTTTCCATATTAAGAAAGGCATATGCCGTCATAGTGCCTCCTACAGCAAGGCCAAGGAAGATGGTAGCTGTATTTAGAATTGTATCAGAAGCTGCCTTTGAAAGTCGGCCTGTACTGACACCTATTTCCTTTACCAGATTGCCAAACATGAGTAACCCTATAAGAGGAACGGATGATGGCACAAGCAAGGCGACTATGCTCCCAACAGCTATTGGGAAGATAATCTTCAACGTCTGCAAATTCTTAATGGGCTGCTTATCGGGATAGAGCCTGTCCATTTGCTTCATGTTTATCTTTAGCTCTGCTTCGGTCATGGTAAATCGCACAACCAACGGAATGATCACAGGCACTAAAGCCATGTAAGAGTAGGCAGCTATCGCAATCGGGCCAAGCAAATGCGGGGCAAGCTTGATGGTCGTATATATTGCGGTAGGGCCATCTGCACCACCGATGATCCCCAGTGCAGCAGCCTCTTTCATCGTAAAGCCAATGGCTACCGCTGAAATGAGCACTGAGAAAATTCCAATCTGCGCAGCGGCTCCAAAAAAGGCCAGTCGCAGGTTTCGTAGCATAGGACCAAAATCTGTTAAGGCTCCTACGCCCATGAATATAATTGGTGGTAGAAAACCTGTCTTGATCAGCGCATAGTAGATGAAATTCATAATGCCATGATCTCGTGCTATTTCAAGCAGCTCCATGTCATCTGAGAGCTTTACCACTCCCATCTGCCCACCTGGAAAGTTGGCCAGGAGAATACCAAAGGCGATAGGCACCAGTAGCAAGGGCTCATACTGCTTCTTGATACCCAGATAGAGTAAAAAACCAGCAATCAATAGCATGAGGAGCGTACTAGGTTGAGCTATCAACTCCCCTATGGCTGTCATGTCGTACAGCTTCTTAAGTAATTCCATCCTATGGGCTAAACCTTATTGAACTTTGAAAAGTACATCGTCATCCAATACCTCCTCACCATCAGCAAAGCAAACTTCTGCGATAGTACCGGACTGATCAGATTTTACAGCATTGATCACTTTCATTGACTCGATGTAGCACACCACATCACCTGATTGGATGCTATCGCCAACCTTCTTGGCCTGCTCTCCGCCCTCCTTCGTAAAGAAGACTTTGCCCTCTAACGGAGCAAGGATTTCGTTCAATTCACCGGAAGCGGCCACTGGTGCCGGACTTGTGGTTGCACCACCGTTCGGTGATAGTGCGGGCGCAGCTGATGCCTCATCTCCATAAGATATGTGCACCTTAAACTGCTCACCATTCACGTCGATATTTAATGACTTAGGTTGAGCACTTACTGCCGGTGTTGACGCGGCTGGTGGTGCGCTAGCCGTCGGCGCAGCAGCGGCTCCCTTCTTCTTGGCAAGATCCGCCTCAAAGCTTTCTTTGGCTTTCCCGGACTTGTAATCAATATACTGGGTGGTATGCATGGCGTACTCCAGCAGTTCTTCGTCATCTTCACCAGTGTCCCAGCCCTTCTCTGCCATCTCTTTGCGCATATCATCCAGCGCATCCGGATACAGATCCTGTGGATCTCCTTCAAAAAACTCTCTTCCTTGCTCTTTGGCCAGGGTGACCAACTCGTCGGATAGCTTTCCGGGTATGCGACCTGACTTACCTAACATCATGTCCCATGTATTGTCATCAAGTAATGACCAGCGCTCTTTGCCTTTCATTTTCTGCATCACATTGATGAGCGCAGCATTCTTTACGTATTGGCTATATGGGGTAACGAGCGGTGGATAGCCCATCATCGGCCACACTTCCTCCACTTCATCAAAAAGCCCAATGAGCAGTTCGTCCTGAGTCACTTCAGGCTTACCATTCTTAGCCATCCATTTGTTGAGGCTGGTCAGGTTGTTTTCAAGGTCAGACATCAATGAGCCCATCATGCCACCCGGTAGACCGGGAGCGATCAGGAGCGAGTTCATCAGTCGATTGCGAGGGTTGATATAGTACCCTAAAAAGTCATCGATGAATTCCTGTGTCAATGAACGCACCTGCATGTAGGCTTTCATGTTAATGTCAGGTACAGAAAAACCTGCGTCACGTAGCATCTCATGAACGGTCAGCAGATCAGCATGCACCGTACCCCATGACAATGGCTCCATCGCCACATCAATGATATCAGCACCATTGCGTGCGGCTTCTAAGGAAGAGGCAACAGAAAAACCCGGTCCCGAATGGCCATGATACTGCACCAAAATGTTTTTGTTGATTGCTTTGACACCAGCAACGATTTTGCCTACCGAAACGGGGCGCCCAATGCCCGCCATGTCCTTAATGGCAATCTCCTGTGCCCCCATGTCGATCAACTCGCCGGCCATGCGCACGAAATAGTCGACATCATGGATCTTAGAGTAGGTAATACAAAGCGCTCCCTGCGAAATCATACCACCCTCTTTGGCATAGTCTATCGATAGCTTAAGGTTGCGCGTATCGTTGAGACCGTCAAAAGAGCGAGAGATATCCGTCCCCTGCTTCTTTTTTACTTTGAACATAAGCTTGCGCACATCCTTGGGTACTGGGAACATCCTCAGGCCATTGAGTCCGCGCTCAAGCATCTGTGTTTGGATACCGGCATCATTAAACGGCTGAGTCCATTCACGGACTGACTTGTTGGGGTTCTCCCCATAGAGCAGGTTGATCTGCTCAAAGCCTCCTCCGTTGGTCTCTACTCTACTCCAGCATCCCATGTCCACGATGGGCTGAGCTACTCTATTCAATTGATCCACACGCGGCATGTACTTACCAGAAGACTGCCACATGTCACGATATACCAAACAAAGTCCTATTTCTTTTGCCATTATATTAGTTGTCTATCTTTTCTATTTTGGTGATTTTCCCCTGGCCAAAGGTGACATGATCCACAGCAGCCGTGATGGCAGCTACTTTGCTGGGATTCATACCACTGGTCCGGGCGGGGGCACTGGTGGGTTTCTTGATTTCTTCCGGTAGGGAATTGACGAATCTAATCAGCAGCTTGCCGACACCCACCACAAGCGTGAGCACCACAAAGACGGTGATCATACCAATACCCAGAAGATTTAATGCAGTTGATAATTCTGAAGTCATCTAATAGAAGTGAGTCTCAAAAGTTATCAAAAATACTTTAATAAGGAAGTATAAAGCTATGACGAGCATCAGCACTTTGTGACAGGCATGTCATGAGGGATAGGCGGTCTCTCAAAAAATAGCTAATCTTGTGCCTCGTCTAAAGTACCCTAATGAAGCTTATTGCAGTATCTAACGCCCAACATGAGCGTCAATTCATAGCGCTCCCTGTTGCTCTTTACAAAAATGAACCCAATTGGATTCGTCCTCTGGACAAAGACATCAACGCTGTATTTGACAAAGAAAAGAATAAGACTTTTAGACACGGTGAGATTGCCAGGTGGCTACTCGAAGATGACAAGGGACAAATAATTGGCCGCATAGCTGCTTTTGTCAATCAAAAGACCGCCGAAAAGGACAATAAACAGCCAACAGGTGGCTGTGGGTTCTTTGAGTGTATCAACGATCAGGCCGCTGCTAATCTCCTCTTCGATCAAGCGCGGGACTGGCTAAAGGAGCGCGGTATGGAGGCCATGGATGGTCCGATCAACTTTGGAGACAGAGATCGCTGGTGGGGATGTCTTGTAGATGGCTATGAGATCGAGCCCAACTATCAATGTAACTACAATTTTCCCTATTATCACGAGCTGTTTGAGGGCTATGGCTTTGAAGTTTACTTTAAGCAATTCACCTTCATTCGAAATACTTTTGACCCGTTTCATCCACGGATCATGCAAAAAGCAGACATCCTCAACAAGGATCCGGATTACCACTTTGAGCACCTGAGGCTAAAGAATCTTCCCAAGTACACAGAGGATTTTCGTTTGGTGTATAACAAGGCATGGGCCAATCATGATGGCGTACCGGAAATGTCTGAAGAGCAATCCAAGGCCATCATGAAGTCGATGAAACCGATCATCGATGAGAAAATTATATGGTTTGCCTACTACAAGGGTGACCCTGTTGCCTTCTATATCAACCTACCGGAAGTGAATCAGATCTTCAAGCATGTCAATGGCAAGCTTGATTGGATCGGCAAGCTTAAGTTCGTCTGGCACAAGTGGCGTAAGACCAACAAAAAGATGCTCGGTCTGGTGTTTGGTGTGGCTCCTGAGCACCAGGGCAAAGGCCTTGATGGCGCATTAGTGATGGCTACCGCCCAAATGGTGCAGAAAGACTATAAGCGCTATCCAAAGCTTGAAATGAACTGGATTGGGGACTTCAACCGAAAGATGATACTCGTCGTAAAGCAAGTAGGTGGTGAGATCGGCAAGACCCATCATACCTATCGCTATCTATTTGATAGAAGTGTGGAGTTTGAGCGGATGCCAATTAAATAATAAAAGATGAGCCTCAAAGTAATCATCACAGGAGCGTCAGGAATGGTAGGGAAAGGTGTCCTTCTGGAATGCCTTGATCATCAGGATGTCTCGGAGGTGCTGTCCATCGGGAGAACTCCTCTTGAGCTGGATCATCCAAAACTCAAAGAGCTAATCATCACAGATTTTCTGGATTACTCAACCGTTGAAGATCAGCTCAAAGGCTATGATGCCTGCTACCTGTGCATGGGGGTCAGCGCTGGTGGGTTGACCGAAGAAAAGTATCGAGAACTTACTTATGACTATACTTTGAGCTTAGCTAAGACCCTACTCAGGCTCAATGCTAACATGACCTGTACCTATGTCTCGGGTGAGGGAACGGACTCCACCGAGAAGGGTCGGGTAATGTGGGCACGGGTGAAGGGTAAGACAGAAAATGAACTGCTAAACCTTGGCTTTAAAAGAGCCTTTATGTTCAGGCCAGGAATCATTATCCCACTAAAAGGCATCAAGTCCAAAACCAGACTATACCAATTTTTCTATGACTACTTCATGTGGCTGGCAAAACTCATGAAAGTGCTTTCACCCAATAGCGTGGTTAACACCACCCAACTGGGTCTGGCCATGATCAATGTTACCAAAAGCAGTTTCGAAAGTACTGTGCTAAGACCCAGGGACATTCTGGAAATGGCTGACTACTCTTCCTGAGGCTCGATGTAGTTAGCTTTAGAGTCTTAAGAAGGGGCTGTGCAATAAGTCCAACCACTTTAAAAATCACAGAATTTTCTTTTGCTTGACATCTCAAATACACCCCTATAATCCCCTCAAGGGGATAAATTCCGCCCTTGAGGCCGACCTGGAAGGGCGGTTAGGTGGGTGTTGCCCTGTAGTATGCAGAAGATTATTTTACCCAGTGTGAGCTTAAACGACTTATTGCACAGCCCCGTGTGGTGGCTCTATCCCAAATCCCAGATCACATCAATCAGAAAATAGCTGACCAGAGTAATAAGAATGATGGACAGGATATTGAGCCAAAAACCTGCTCTCATCATATCAGGAATTCTCAATACCCCAGCACCGAAGACTACTGCATTAGGAGGTGTTGCGACTGGCAGCATGAAAGCACATGAGGCCGCTAGTGTCGCCGGTACCATGAGTATCAGTGGGTGAAGTCCAAAAGAACTTGCCATGGGCGCCAATATGGGCAGTATCATCGCTGTAGTAGCAAGGTTCGAGGTGATTTCCGTTAGGAAGTTCATCGACAATACGATAATGAAGATGATGGCCCAGATAGGGAAGCCATCGATGACATTGAGCTGATTACCCAGATATTCTGCTAAGCCACTAGCCTGAAAACCCTCGGCAATGGCCATGCCACCACCAAAAAGAATGATAATACCCCATGGGAGCTTTTTGGCATCCTCCCAATCGATCAGCGGCTTACCCTCAGATTTGGAGAGAATAAGAAACAGAGCCATAGCACCTGTGAGCGCTATCACAGTATCATCTACTCCCGGTAGGTAGGGCGTGATCAGGTAGCTCCGGGTAATCCACGCAAGTGCGGTGAGTACAAATACAATCAAAATGCTCTTCTCCTCCGCACCTACCTTGCCAAGTGTCTTCAACTGCTCATTGATCTCCGTCATGCCGCCCGGAAATGATTTGTTGGTGACTTTAAACGCCTTACGAGTCAGGTAGAGCCAGCATATGACTAATAGCGAAAGGGAGACAGGAAGGCCTATTTTCAACCAATCCAAAAATGTGATCTCCTTGCCATACATCTCCGTGTAGATCCCAGCTAAAACCAGATTAGGGGGAGTCCCGATCAAGGTACCCAAGCCGCCAATGGAAGCGCTATAGGCTATGGCCAACAGCAACGCCTTGCCAAACCGCTCTGCCTCACCGGGATCGGAGAGTTTGTTGTCTTTGAATGTGGAGATGATCGCCATTCCGATAGGCAGCATCATCACAGCTGTGGCAGTATTGGATATCCACATGGAGAGAAACGCCGTGGCGATCATGAAGCCCAAAACGATATTGCTGAGCTTAGAACCCACCGCCTTGATTACCGATAGGGCGATACGACGATGGAGGTTATATTTTTCGATAGCTATCGCAATGATGAATCCACCCATGTAGAGGAAAACATAGCGATGACCATAGGAAGCTGTTGTAGCCTGGACCGGCAGTCCTCCGGTCAGTGGAAAAAGTATGATCGGCAGCAAAGCTGTTGCTGCAATCGGAATAACCTCCGTGACCCACCATATACCAATCCATACTGTCGCCGCAAGTACAGCATTAGCAGCAGGAGGCATACCCTCAGGTCTGAAAAAGAGCAAAATCAATGTGAATGCTGCCGGGCCCGAGATCAGGCCAATTAACTTGGATGGGGTCTTAATCATTGGACAAACTGTAGAATCCCAAATAAAGGCAAAAGTCCTGACTTGACGCGCCGCATCAGAAGGTTGCTTTATGAGCGGTCTTTCATTTATGGTGGGTTTGCTGACTACCGCAATTTGCAATCCACTAAATACTTCTGTACATTTATCGAATGAACGTTCGGTCGAACATGGTTGCTAACCCTGATAAGCGCATTCAGATCATGGAAAGTGCCATTACATTATTCGTGACTCAGGGTTTTCAACAGACCTCAATGGCTCAGTTATCTAAATCATCGGGAATCGCCATAGGTACCATGTACCACTACTTTAAAGGTAAGGACGAGTTAATAGGGCAAACCTATCTCTATGTCACCAAGCGGTTTGGAGCGTTCGTCACGATCAGTGAGGCTGAAACTAAACTGTCTTTCAAAGATCGCTTTCATCTTGTTTGGGTAAGGGCTTATACATTCTATGTTGATCACCCCAATTATTTCTTCTTCAAGGATACCCTCAACTATTCTCCGTTGGTATCACAAGAGCTGAAGGAAGAAGGAAGCCAATATTACCAAGCGTCCATGGATCTCATTATTGAGGGCATTGAACAAAAGATTTTCGCGAGCAACAATCCGGTCGTTTTGCTTAGATGGATTTATAACTCCATCATTACTCCCACTCAAATTACACTCAACAGGGAACTTGAAATGACAAGTGAGCTACTCGATGAGTTTTTCGAAATGACCTGGAGAAGCATCATAAATCAGGAATCGACCTAAATACAACTATCATAATATGAAAAAATCACTATTTCCGCTCATTGCTGCTGGAATCATGCTGACCAGCATTTCGCTGGTCACCGCGAGATATGGCCCTGATGAAGACCTCCCGGCCGAGGTTACAGCAGAATCCTCCGAAGTGGTAAACATCGAAGAAGAAAGTGAGATCGCCTTCAATAAAATGATGGATGTGCTCACGCATCAGCGTTGCATCAATTGTCACCCCAATGATGACATACCTAAGCAGGGTGAGGACCAGCATCCACACCGCTTTGGGATTACACGTGTCAATAGCATGACCGCCACCAACTGCAATACCTGTCATCAGTCTTCTAATAATGATTACTCCGGCGTGCCCGGAGCTCCAGAGTGGGCACTGGCACCAGACAAAATGCGTTGGGAAGGCCTCTCAAGAATCGAGATCGCTCAATCGATGATGAACCCCGAGAATAATGGTGGAAGGTCTGCTGAAGATGTCATGCATCACCTGACCGAGCATGAACTTGTACTATGGGCCTGGGAGCCTGGTGTAGATGCCGAGGGCAATCCCAGAGAAAAGCCTCCGGTACCTGTGGATGAATACGTTTCCGCTGTAAAAAAATGGATTGAGATGGGAGCAGTAATCCCTGAGCAATAGACAAAACCACAAAAACGAAGCATTATGATATCATTCACGATAAATGGCAAAGCCCAAATGGTAGATGTGGAGGGAGACACTCCGCTGCTATGGGTCATTAGAGATATGCTAGACATGAAAGGCACCAAGTTTGGCTGTGGTAAAGCAGCGTGCGGAGCTTGCACCATCCATGTAGACGGGGAGGCTGTGCGCTCATGTTCTTATGCCGTAAAGTACGCCGAAGGTAAAGAAATCACTACCATCGAAGGCCTTGGCACTGCCGACAATCCTCATCCTGTGCAGCAGGCCTGGATCGATGAGGTGGTACCCCAATGCGGCTATTGTCAACCGGGATTTATGATGGCTACAGCGGCACTCCTCAACAAGAATCCTGATCCAACTGACGAAGACATTGATAAGAATATCATCAATGTCTGCCGCTGTGGCACCTACTATCGCATGCGCAAAGCCATCAAGAAGGCCGCAGCACTAAACGCCAACTCAATCACTAACTCTTAGCATCATGGGAATATCTAGAAGAAAATTCGTCGTGCGAACGCTCCTTGGCGGAACCGGAGTAATGTTGGGCGCAGCTTACTTGGGCAGAAACTCGATCAGGCGCTCAATCTATGATATGATGGAGAACCCTGACATGCTCTCTTACATGGGAGACACCAGCAATCCATTGATGTGGTTTGAGATCACTAATGATAACAAGGTGGTGCTCCACAGCCCAAAGGTCGAAATGGGGCAAGGCAGTTTTACCAGTATGGTGCAGATGGCCGCTGAGGAACTAGAGATGGAAATCAGCCAAATTTCAATAGTCCATGCGGAAACCGCGACCGGAAATATTGATGGCATGAGTACTGGAGGAAGTACTACAACCGCCGGTTTTTGGCAGCCTCTGAGAGAACTAGCTGCCACGATGCGTGAAATGCTAAAAGCGGAAGGCGCTAAAAAACTTGGTACTGAAGCAAGCTCCGTAGTAGCAAGTAAAGGCACCATCTCAGCAGGAGGCAAGACACTTACTTATGGTGAAATCGTGGATGGAGTTTCTGACTGGGAAATCCCAGAGACACCAGCACTTAAGGATCCGAAAGACTTCAAGTTCATAGGCCAGCCAGTGGCAAGGGTAGACCTAATAGACAAGGTCGTCGGTATCCCAATGTTTGGAATGGATGCCACTATGCCGGACATGCTATACGGTGCTGTAGTCCGCCCTGATCGCATTGGAGCAAAATACAAAAGCTCAGACATCAGTAAGGCCCAAGGTATGCCTGGAGTAATCAAGATTGTTCAGGAGCCTGACTTTGTCGGTGTGGTAGCCACCTCGATTGTAGAAGCGGAGAATGCCAAAAAAGCTATCAAGGTAGACTGGCAGATTGATCGTAGCTGGCAAACCAAAGACATAGAAGATGCTATACAAGTGGGCAAAGGCGATAAAATGGTCATCCAGAAGGTTGGTGATACAGATAGCCAACTTGGAGATAACGCTGAAGGGATCATCACGGCCGAATACCGTTCTCCGATAGGTGCCCATGCGCAGCTTGAGCCTAATGGTGCGCTGGCACATGTGGAGTCGGACAAGGCCACCATCATCATGTCTACACAGGTGATCCAGTTGACCAGAAGCGAGGTAGCCAAGCGCCTCGGTCTTGATGAAGAAAAGGTAAACCTGGTACCTACCTACCTCGGTGGTGGTTTCGGTAGGCGCCTGCATACACCCAACGCCGTGCAGGCTGCCGTCCTGGCCAAAGCGGTTGGCAAACCTGTGAAGTGCTTCTTCAATCGCAAGGAAGAATTCCAAAAGGACACTTTCCGCCCGCCGACTCATCATCAACTCAAGGCCAAGCTAGATGCCAACGGCAACATAGAGGCGCTGGAGCACAGCTTCGCATCGGGTGATGTGATGTTCAACGCCGCAATGGTACCAGCCATTGCGGGTACGATACTCGGCGCAGATATAGGCGCAACGAGAGGAGCGAGAATCCAATATGGAAACATCCCCCATCATAGAGCGGTCTCATGGCATTCAGAATTGCCATTTGCCACGAGTTGGTGGAGAAGCCTAGGCCTGTTAGCCAACACCTTTGCCATTGAGAGCTTTATGGATGAGTTAGCCATTGGCGCTGGTAAAGATCCTATTCAGTTTAGACTTGATCACATACAAGATGACGAAGCGGGTCGCAGGCTCAAGGCAGTCATCGAGAGCGCGCGAGACAAAGCGGGCTATCAGGACACAGCCAATGGCAATAGCGCCATGGGTTTTGCCTGCTCGACCGATGCAGGCACGCCCTGTGCACACGTGGCAGAAGTCACTGTCAGTGGTAAGGAAATCAAGGTAAATAAGGTCACTTGCACCATTGATCCGGGCTATGCCGTCAATCCTGATCAAGTCAAGGCACAGTCAGAGGGGTGCGTCATCATGGGACTGAGCGCCTCGATGTACGAGCGCATGTATGTGGAGGACGGCCAGCTACGCCCCACTATTTATGGGCCATATAAGATGGCACTCATGCGGGATGCTCCAAAAGAGATTGACGTAGAAATCATCAATGGTACTGGCAAACCTGGAGCCGTAGGTGAGCCTCCTTTGGGACCTATCGGAGCGGCTATCGCCAATGCTGTATTTAGAATCACAGGTCAAAGGCTTAGAGAGATGCCGCTGACCCTTGCTTAATTCATTAACCAAATGTGCCTTTATCAAACAGAGTAAAACTCAATACCATGAAGCAATTCGGAAAAAAGGCTAGTAAAGCACTTATCAGTCGGTATGAGCAATCTCCCAACTGGCGTGATGGCAAGTTTCAAAATCTGGAAGAAACGACCATGTCCATCAATTTTCAGACCTTACCAAAGTTGCTATACAAGCAGTTTTGCGAAAGAAAGGAGCGTGAGCCTAAGCGGCCTATTCCGGTAGTCCCGTTCAATAAGGAGAGCTTCCTTGCACCTTCGGATAAGGCTAAGGTAATCTGGTACGGTCATTCGGCAGTCTTGATGCGAATGAACAACAAGACCCTATAGATCGACCCCATGCTGGGTCCTAATGCATCACCAATTGCGCCTTTTGCGACAAAACGCTACTCAGAAAATACCCTCGCATTAATTGATGACTTTCCGACGATCGACTTGCTGCTACTCACACACGACCACTACGATCACCTGGATCTGGATAGCTTCAAAAAGCTCCTTCCTAAAGTCGAGAAGTACTTCGTGGCATTAGGCACAGCTCGTCATCTCATCGGCTGGGGGGCCGATGAAAACAAGATCACTGAGTTCGACTGGTGGGATGACCAGGAGTTCGAGGATATTGCCATCACCTTCACACCCAGCAGACATTTTTCCGGTAGGGGGCTTACCGATCGTGCCAAATCACTCTGGGGAGGATGGGTCTTCAAGACAAAAACTGAAGACATCTATTGGAGTGGTGATGGTGGCTATGGGGATCACTTCAGGGAGGTGGGAGACAGGCTCGGACCATTCGATTTCGGGATGATGGAGTGTGGGCAGTATGACGAGAACTGGCATCAAATCCACATGTATCCGGAGGAAGCCGTGCAAGCCGCACTCGATGCTGGTGTCAAGAAAGCGATGGCGGTGCATTGGGCTGGTTTTGCACTTGCGCAACATAGATGGAAGGATCCTATCGAGCGGTTTGCCGCTGAGGCCGTGGACAAAAAGCTCAACATCCTGACTCCACAAATTGGAGAGCAGTTTCACTGTGATGACAAAGCTGATTCCCATTGGTGGGAAAAGGTTGAATAAGAATCCATTGGTTTTAAACCCTCCTGGTGGAAGCAACACTCAGATGTTGCTAAATTTATTATGGTTATATTTAGTATTGGTTTAAAAAAGTTAGGACAAATGATCATCTCAACCTCAAAGCATCTCCCCAAGCTCTCTGACTTGTATGAAATATTAAAGGCCGAGTTTCCAACGAAACGAGTACAGCTTGTTCAAGGGCTAGGGAGCACCCAGACTATCGTCATTCGAAAGTCTGGTTTTGTTGGCGTGCAGATCACGGCGCAAGATGATCAACTAAGGGTCGATGGTACGTTTCCATCGATTTTCACCTCGTTTCTTGCTACGCTTGCGCTCTGGATTGGATATTGGACGCCCTTGTATTATTCGTGGATGAGTTTTGAAAAAGAGGTTTCACGCGTTCTTGTAAATAGATTCAGCTGAGTCCTAAGCGCAGATTTTAATCGCCATGTATTCAGTGCCCAGTCTTGGCACGATGCTTGGGACTGTACCGCTATGTGAAACCGACGCAAAGGCAGCTTGCCCAAGGGTCATAAACTTTAGCGATATGAAACGTGCAGCATTAATTATTCTCGTCTTGAGCACCACGCTGGCAGCTCATGCAGATCACCCTAACCACCGCAGTAATAGGGGCTATGCCTCAGCCAGGGTATATGCCGATGGCCCTTTCGACATTCAGGTATCGATAGACGGTTATGTTGTTAACAGGCGTCCGGGCGAATGGGTCGATCTTGGAAGTTTACCTCCAGGTCGCTACCTGATCGGCGTGAAAGCCTTTGGCCGAAGAGGGGTCAAGCACACTCGTCAGGTGATCAACATCAGGCCAGGGTATCGTACAGAATATGCAGTCTACACTAACGGTCGCAGAAGTCCACTACTTCTTAGCAGAGCCGCCATGATACCCATCAGAAGGCCAGTGAGACATTACCAGAGATCGTACAATGGCAGATATTGATCTTATCAGAATGAATAACTGACGATAAAGGGGCTCTATAAGGAGCCCTTTTTTATTGTTCTTGATTATATTCCTCGGCTAATAAAGCATCTCCTAATTATGGGATTTTGAGTTCAAAATGCTTCGTTATTATTTAGACAACATACCCAATATGCATAGCAAGAGCTTTGTCATATTCTACTTCCTAATCTCAGTCTGGAGTGCCCCGTTAGTAGCACAAGACCAGTCTTATGTGCTTTTCAATGGTACGATCCTCACCCCGGAATACACCTCGTTTTCCAATCCTAAAAGGGGCGTGGCTTATTTCACATTCGACGACCAGTACATTGTAGAATTGCCTTCGGTCAAGTACATCCAATACGACACGCTGAGGTATCGGCTAGCTGGACTTTTTAAAGGAAGCATCCAGTATCAAAGCAGGACAACAGATGGCTCAAGAATAGACATCTACAGTCAAGAATATAAGAAAACGACCCGGTCACCTTTTAAGAATACTAAAAGCAATAAGGTTGAATATTTCTTCGAAAAAGATGAAGAGCTCTTCAAGCCAATCACGTACAACAACCTCAGGTGGGCAATTATCGACGATCCCGAAAGCCTGTCTCATCTCAGAAAAGCCAACAAGTACAGGTGGATACAATTTGCTTCGGTGGCGCTTGGTACTTTCGCGGCGGTGACCGCCATACAGCAGGAGGACTTTCGATCACCTATCGGTCTCGTATCCATTTCGTTATTGAGTCTTATCCCTGTGACGCTAGCGCAAAAATCAAAGCGACGGATAGTCTACGAGACGATTGATATCTACAATAGGCCTAGATAGGCCCTTCAACTCATCCATGTGTGATCAACTTAGACTCAGGCAGCACAATCCGATTAGCGGTTCTAGCAAGCCGTTAATATCTTATCTGTCTATTGATTAAGTCATGATTTTATCCGTTTTTGCCATTCAATTCGCCTCTTATGAAAGCACTTATCTTTCTTCTCTCTGCCATTGCCTTATTCTCCTGTAGTACAGCTCCTGAGCACACAGCGAAAAAATTGAAAATAGCGGTCATCAAGTATCAACATGAAACGTGCACATTTTGTCCAGGTGGCGATACTGAAATAGCCGATTGGACCAAGCTTGGGCCTCCACTCGGAGGTGAAGCATTGCTCTCATCCGGTAACTACATCCGTGGGTTTGTTAATCGGGCAAGAAGCTACCCAGACGTTGAGTTAATTGGCTTAACATCCCCTGACGATGTTTTTGGCGGTAGCTCCAGAAGCTGGAATAGCAGGGAGAGCTTTGAGCATTTCATGGGCAACATCATCGAAGAGCTCAAGGCTAATATGCCTGTAGAAGGTGTCTACCTGGCCTTGCATGGCGCCATGGCTGTGCGAGATATTCCAAAGCCAGAGGCAGAAATAGCTAAACGCGTTCGTGAGGTCGTCGGTCCAGATGTACCCATTGCCGGCACCTTCGACCTTCATGGCAATGAGGATGGTGATTTCCTCAAGTATGCCAATGGAGCGTTCGTTACAAAGCGGTATCCGCACTACGATTCTTATCTACAGGGAGAGCGAGCTGCCTATTTCATTAGAGAAATGATACTAGGAAGGTATACCTCCACTACCGCAAGTCGAAAGCCTCCGGTCATTACGGGTACGGTACTACAGTGGACAGGTCAGTCCCCATCTATGGACATCATGGAACGAGCCAGAAGATGGGAAGCTCGCCTGCCTGACGTGTTTGTCAGCGTATTCTACGGTTTCCCATGGTCGGATGTCCCCGACGTGGGAGCAGCCGTCCATGTGATGACTAATGGTGATCAAAACCTGGCTGACTCTATCGCCAATGACATGGAAGAGTTCATTTGGCGCGTAAGAGAAGACTTTGCGCTAGGGAAATATCCTATGCCCAAGGAGGCGGTAGCTCAAGCTAAGTCTGCGCTTGCTGCCGGACGTGCACCTGTCGTACTGGGAGACTATTCCGATAGGCCGGGAGATGCTACATGGATCCTCGACGAGCTGATCAAACAGGACGTGTCGGGAGTACTCTATGGTGCCCTGACGGACGCCAATGTGCTGGAGCAGTTAGAAGTATCAGAAGCCCAACCCGGAGACGACTTTGACATGATGGTAGGCGGCTATACTGGCGACCAGGCTGGTGGGAAGGTGAGAATTCGAGGCAAACTCAAATACTTCGGACCTTTCCGTGGATATGAAAAGACAGCTATCGTAGAGTTTGGAGAAGGCAATGCATTATTCATCACTCCCACCTATGAGCAACTACTCTATCCGGAGCAGATGCGGGTCGGAGGCATTAACCCGGATGATTACCAGGTTTTTGTGGTAAAGTCGAGGGTACATTTTAGAAGAGGTTTTGATGAAACTGGCTATGCCAAAGAAGTGATTGTGGTCGACGCTCCTGGCGACTGGTTTGGTACGATTCGTCTGGATGCCCTGGACGATCAATATGCACCGATCGACAAGCTTTACCCATTTGACGGCAGTGTTCAGTAACTTTAAGAAGTTTACAACTAACAAATCGCATCATGAAGAAGAAGGTTTTTTTAGGGTTTTTAGGATTTTTTGTCATTGTAGTAGGTTTTATGGCCTATTCGGTGCTGACCACCCGGTCACACAGCCCACTGGAAGAAGTAAGCGAATCGGCTAACGGACTGGATGTTTCCGTGAGTTATTGTCGCCCTTACAAAAAAGGTCGTTTGATATTTGGTGATGAGGCCAATGACGCCCTCGTACCCCATGGTAAATACTGGAGGCTCGGAGCTAATGACGCTACCGAAATCACTTTTAGCAAACCTGTCACCTTTGGAGGTCAGGCAGTAGATGCCGGGAGCTACAGGATGTATGCTGTGCCTAACGCTGATAGCTGGAAAATCACACTTAATTCGGAACTGGGGGAATTTGGCTTTTTTGAGCCCAACTATGATCTTGATGTAGTCAGCGTAGATGCACCGACGACCGCTACCGGAGGTGAAGTTGAGCAATTTACTATTACGCTCAACCCTACCGGAGCAGGCATGGGTCTCGAGTTTTCATGGGATAACACCAAAGTAGTGGTGCCGATAGCGGCTCAATAGCATTGAGAGCACTCAAATTAATTGGCTTTATGTTCGGCACACTGGTCTTTTTAGGACTAGTGTACTATGTGATCGGCCAGATCCAATATCGACTTAATGTAATGGACGTGGAGGAGTATGAGCCCGTGTCCACGTTGGTCGTACCCGAAAATCTGGTTACACGCGCCAAGTATCCATTTGTAGATGTCCACAATCATCAGTGGATCATGCCCATCCAGGACCTGGATAAGTTGGTAGCCGAAATGGATGAGCTCAACATGGCCGTGATGGTCAACCTGAGTGGCTTCCGAGGCAAAGTACTGGAATGGTCACTGGACAATGTCAAAGAGAACTATGCTAACAGATTCAGCCTGTTTGTCAATATCAACTTTGAGTTGGTCGATGATGAGGGCTGGCCGGAAGTCGTCCTCGACCAGATCCAGACCGGTTATGACCTTGGAGCCAGAGGGTTAAAAATCTACAAGGAGTTTGGTCTCAATGATACTGATAATGAGGGTAACCGACTCCAGGTCAATGATCCACGGTTTGATCCTGTTTGGAAAAAATGTGCAGAGCTCGGCATCCCAATACTTGTCCATACTGGTGAGCCTGCTTCTTTCTGGAATCCCAAAGACAAATACAATGAGCGGTGGCTCGAGCTAAAGCAAAAACCTGGGCGCTACCGCTCGCCTGAAGAGTATCCTCCTTTCGAGGAGATCATGGCAGAGCAGCACGATTTGTTTTACAAGCACCCCAATACGATTTTCATCAATGCGCATCTCGGATGGTATGGTAATGACCTGGCCAAACTAGGTGCCCTATTGGATACTTTACCTAATGTCTATACTGAAATAGGGGCTGTACTCGCTGAGCTAGGTCGCCAGCCAAGAACGGCGCGCCAATGGATGATCGACTATCAGGACAGGGTGCTTTTTGGAAAGGACGCTTACAATCAGAAGGAATACCACACCTATTTCAGGGTACTGGAGACTGCCGATGAGTACTTTGACTACTATCGCAAACGTCACGCCCATTGGAAAATGTACGGTCTGGACTTACCTGATACAGTACTACAGAAGCTATATTATAAGAATGCCCTGAAGGTGATCCCTGGGTTGGATGAAAGGTTGTTTGATTAGAATAATTAGTTCAAAAACCCCCAAACCGGATGCTGAAGTTGCCAGACCAGCTGGTGAGATCATCATCACCCAATGTGGTGAGGTCACTGCCACTCACCCATCGATAAGAGGCGCCAAGTCCAAGCCTGAGTACCTGCGTAATGTTGACTTCAAGCTCCAGACCCGGCTCCACAACAAAAAAGGCAGATCGCTCGATTGAATACTCACTATCTGAAAAAGTAGCAAAATAGTTCTCATCAGATACCTCTACACCACCAGCACCTAGTAGGACGGGTACGCTCAGGTGAATCATTTTCTCCGGTGCAATCATCCCGCCAAGCAACATACCCGCATAGCCACCATAGAGCCGCAAAGGCTCTATTTGACTTGGTGATGGATTACCATCAAACTCCGCCCTTGTGGCAATACCATAACCCGCCAGGCCAAAGAGGAATCTCCTGTTAACGACTAATCCGGCTCTTGCACCCAACAGCATCGCTCTGGTGTCGACAAAATCGGTGACCTTGAAATCTATAGCTCCAAACCCGCCCAGATCATTATTGCGGTTGAGAAGTGATCTGACTTCCGAGACATTTTCCTTATCAACATATCGCTGTGCGTGACTCGACTGTGAAATGCCAAACAAAAAAGTGAGTGCGCTTATTAAGAAGGTGAATAGGTTCCTCATGCCAAAATCAGAAAATATACTTGACCGTGATTGCGGCATCCCAAAACCTCGTCTTAGTATAGCGCATTCCGAAGAAGTTGAAATAAGGTTTGAGATCAAAGCTTGCGGTCATGGGGATACTAAATATCCTATATTCCAGGCCGATGAGACCGTCTATCCCCATGGCATAAAAGCTCTTGTTGGTGTAAAAGAACTGATCCGGATTTTGAGGATCCAGCGCTTTGCGGTAGCCGAAATATTTTTCATAGCCCAGGTGAGCCCCCGCTCCGTAGTAGAGGAAGAATTGGTCGTTGAAGCTAAACTGTAAGGGTGTGTGATGTACATATAAACCCGTCACCTGGATCCCATCATTTCTTCCTGTAAGCATGAACTCAAAAGCATGCTCATCCTTAATGAACTTCTTGTAGGTCAATCCCGCAGAATGCCCCAGCCGCAAACCTGCCGACTGCTCATACTGCTGTGCCATACTCGCTACCGCAAAGCATAGCCCTACCATGGTTAGTGCGATACTCTTCATCTTAGTTCTTTCTTTGTTTGGTGGTATAGGGTACTGGTTCTTCCAGCGTGATGATCAAATCACCATTGTCAATTTCGACATCTACTGTTTTCGATCCATTGCCCTGGCCATATATACCTGAAATCCGAACGTTCTTATTGTCGTCTTCATCTTCCACAGATTGGAATTCAGCCATTGCGGTAGGAAGAATAATGCGCTCCTGTCTACCGAATAAATCAATTCTAAAATTGGATAATGGATCGAAATTGAGTTGAACATCAGCCGTACGACCATTAATTCGGATACGGGAAAAACTGGCCATCACCGTGCTGATATCAAGTTCACCGTAAAGCAGATCTATATCTGTACTTTCAAACAGTTGCCCGATCTGGAGATCAGAAAAATTGGCCTTACCAGCGATGTAGCCAACCTCATCAAGTCTCATTTCATCATTGCGCGAATCCAACCTGAGACTACTGACATCTTGAATATACACCTCCGATGACGTGCTCTCCAAGTCAAGCTGGGAAGCACGATTAATATCCAACTCACCACCTTTCAAGTTGATCCTTGCTTCACGAATCGCACGAATATTGGCTCGTCCATAGCCCAAGGTGAGGTCCAGGGGCGCTTCAAGATTGCTTGCCCTGAAGTCTCCATGGCTAAGGTCTACCAGTAGCTTACCACTGTGTTGATTTATATAGATGTTCCCAAATCTATTGATTAGCTCCACAGTAGACTTAGCAGGTACATAGATCTCGTAATCTACCGTAATACGACTTTTGCTGATTAATGTCTTGGAAGCGTCAGAGACGCTATTCCATAATTCTTTGAATACACCAGAATTTCGATCAAAAACGGTTTCGATAGTCAAAAAATTGGCTGTGTTATTGAAGTCGAAATCCACTCTGTCCATCAGCTTCTCTACGGCATCATCATTTTTGCCGTAGGCGGTGATCTGGATATTGATGGCCACACTATCCCTGTCCCAGGAGTTGAGTATGACCTGACCGTATTTATTACTTAGGTCAATCGTCACATTACTCCTAACTTTAAACCCGCGCTCGATCACTTTGGTCAATCGGGTATCATCATCTCTATCTTTATTTCCTAGGATGCCGGCCCAGCCGACTCCATATAGATAGAGGCTAAAGATTAATATGCTGGTCAGCTTCTTCATCTTTCCCTTCGTCTATTTCTTGTAATATTCTCTCTAACATGGTCAATCGAATTTTGTAGTTGGCGATCATTGCCTCCACTACTTCCTGATTGTCCGCATTATCCTTTAAGTCTTGCTTCAGGTCATCGTATGCCTCATTGAGCATCTCAATATCTGCCTTATAAAAGTCATTGTCCGGTATGCTGGTCTGTATGATTGACAGCTTCTCAGCAATGAGGTCATTATAGAAGGCTTCTGCCTCGGCTAGCTCAGGCGAGATTCTATAGAGCATCATTTCTTCGCCCCCTCCAGTACGAGACTGCATGAGTACCGCCAGCGCTGTGGCCGAGATCAGTAGCAGAACGGCTGCTGCTCGCCATATATATCTGAACGGACTCTTTGATTGCTGCTTATGCTCCTGATCAAGTCGCTGATCGATACCTTCCCAAAGACCCGACAAGTCTTCATCATAGACATCAAAGCGCTCTCGCTTTTCATCTACATATTTTTTCAATTCATCACCCATAGCTCATGCTATTATCATCCGTCAATAAATTCCTTATTTTGGCTTTCGCCTTGCTATACTGCGCTTTAGACGCAGACTCAGTCACACCGAGTATCTCACCAATCTCCTTGTGATCATATCCTTCAAAAAGGTATAAGTTCAACACCGTGCGACAGCCTTCTGAAATCTGATCAATCGCTTTCATAATCCGCTTCGCCTCATATCGCTGAAAGTCCGTGTCTTCGGTCTCCTCGACATAATCCGTTCGCTCATCAATCTGCACCATGTTTAGCTTTTTCTTCCTCAGCATATTGATACACTTATTGACCACAATCCGCTTGATCCACGCGCTAAAAAGACTCTCGTTTTCCAAGGTGTGAATCTTCAGAAAGGCATCCACAAAGGCGTCTTGTAAGGCATCCTTTGCTTCGTCCTCATCTCCCATCAGACGCCTACAGATATTGTACATCGCTTTTGCATACAGCCCGTACAGCTCACTTTGCGCCCTGCGGTCACCCTCCTTGCTCTTGATGACCAAATACTTGTGGATCGTTTGTTGTCCCGAATCCAAATTATCTTGATTTTGGTCTAAAGACATGGGGCCATGGTCAAGGTTTCCATCGGGCTCATTTTTTATGCACTTTTCTGGTAAGTAGATGAAAAAATGAACGAGGCGTAATAAGATTGGCTTGTCTTGAGTCGGTACCCCAATTGTGTCAAGAGGTCTTGGAAGTCCTCCAGCTTGTGCGCTTGTAACCCTACAGCAACTGAAAAAAATAGGTACATGATCGAAAGTAGAGATTTTTGCCAAATCTTTTTCCAGTCTTTGCTAACCTGAAAATCCGCGATGATCCAGATTCCGTTGACATTGAGTTGATTGCTGAGCGTTGAGAATACATGCTTCAAAGCCACCCCTTCAAAGCAGTCCAGAAAAAACTGGGTAATGATGACATCATAAGCCTTCTGCCTGCAATACTCCTCAATGGGCTGGCATATAAAGTGGATATGCAAGCCATCACCCTTTCTGTGTCTGGCTATGTCGATCATGGCCTCTGAGGCTTCTATATAATCAATATGCAAGTCACTTATCTTGCATGCTGACAAGTACTCGAGCACTTTGCCTGTGCCTCCACCAACAATGAGTACGTGACTGCCTGGTGGAATTTCGGATAAGCCAAATTTCTGTGCCCGCATAATCGATTTTCCGAAAATGACCCGAGCCAGTGCGTCGTAATGTCTCGCGATACGATCATAGCCGCTAGGCATAAATCAAGTAGAGCAACGGTAAAAAAAAGATCCCATCCCCAAGAATTCTGTAATTCTCGCTGCGCTCAAAAACAGCGGGGCGCAGATGTAGTGCGGCCAAAGTTCCTGTCATCAGTAGCAGTATCCAGAACATAAGGTTCGAAGGATTACCGAACAGTACCCAAGCCACAAGGGTTACTGTAACGGTCAACAATACATCGATGACCGCTTTGGTGGTCTTGGTGCCAAACCGAATAGAGATCGATTGAAACCCATTTTGCTTGTCGAGCTGGTAGTCATAAAGCGAAAAAAGCAACAAGTTGGTCAAGGCCACCAAAAAAACTCCGACGACCAGTCTCCATTCTCCTGCACCTGGTAATTGTGGTAACAACGACATGGGAGCCAAAAACACACCGGCGGTATACCCCAGCGCAACAAAAACTTCTTTGGCCCAAAAGGTGGTAAATCTCACCAGCATGAAATAGATGACAATATTGGCAGCAGCAGTCACCCCCCATAAAATGACCTGAGCCGGAAGTAGAAAAATGCTACCTATCCCGATCAATATGGAAACGATACTTGAATACACGATCTGTTTGCGGTAGCGCCTATGTATCAAATGTCGGTGAGAAAGCTGATCCTGCAGCGCTCTTTCTCCATCCATCAGGTGGTCAAAGGTGTAGATTAACCACACGGCGATGAACAAGCAAAGTTGGACGGGCCATGTGAGCGAGACACCAAAGTACTTGGCCATGGCTGTACTTAGTATGACAGCACCGATAGCAATGTCGATCGAAAGTGACTGAAATAACCGATATGCCTTGAAAATCACTGAGCCAAGTACATAAAAAAAGCCCATAAATGGGCTTTAAACAATAAGTATTTTACGGACCTTAACCGTTCTTCAGCGCATCAGCACCACCCACGATCTCAAGGATTTCCTTGGTAATGGCAGCTTGACGGGTTCTGTTATAGGTCAACTTCAGCTGCTTGAGTAGTTCACCAGCGTTATCTGTTGCCTGACCCATAGCAGTCATTCGCGCCCCTTGCTCCGCAGCATTGGACTCCAGCAAAGCTTTGTACAACTGGATTTTCAAAGAGTTAGGAATTAAGTCGCGGACAATTTCCTCACGAGATGGCTCATAGATATAATCCGTCTCTGACACGTCACCTTCAGACTCTTCTGGTGGTGCAATAGGAAGGAATTGTTCGGTTTGAAGTGTCTGTGTTGCCACATTCTTAAACTCATTGTAGATGAGGTCTACGCGATCGTATACCTGACCCTCAAAGTCCTTCATAACGCTCTCAGCGATAACCTTCACATCATCAAACTGCAAATGATGCATGGTCTCCCAATAGTCATCCACAAGCTTATAACCACGCTTCCGAAAGTAGTCATATGACCTTTTACCAATTGGAAGTATAGTCAGATTGCCGCTACTCTGAGCGTGAGCATAGTTTTTCTTAATGTGGGCAACTGTTGCCTTAAATACGTTGCTATTGAATGCGCCACATAAGCCTCGATCCGAGGAGACAACCATGATCAACACGCGCTCTGTCCCCCTGTCAACTGAAAAGACTGATGGATCATCATCGGATGCTGCTCCACTCACGTTTCTAAGAATAGTGTTTAGCTTAAGTGCATAAGGTCTCATCTGTAGGATTCGATCCTGAGCACGTCTCAACTTAGCAGCCGCCACCATTTTCATGGCCTTGGTTATCTGCTGGGTCGAATTGACCGAGCTGATTCTATTCTTTACTTCTTTTAAGTTCGGCATACCGTGATGCTATTCTATTTTGTGTAATGTGCCGCCAGGCTCTTAGCTGTATCCGCCAACACACCTGTAATCTTATCATCGATCTTTCCTGAAGCTAACTGCTCAAGTACTCCACCATGCTTTGATCTCATCTCTTGCAAAAACTCCTTCTCAAAGTCCTTTACTTTCTCAGTAGGCACCTTGTCGAGATAGCCTTTGGTAGAAGCAAATATGATGGCTACCTGATCTTCTACTCTCACAGGAGAGTACTGACCCTGCTTTAATATTTCGAGGTTCTTTCTACCCCTATCGATAATTCTCTGTGTTGCAGCATCCAAGTCAGATCCAAACTTAGCAAATGCTTCCAGCTCTCTAAACTGTGCCTGGTCCAACTTCAAAGTACCTGCTACCTTCTTCATGGACTTGATCTGAGCCGCACCACCCACACGCGATACAGAGATACCAACGTTGATCGCCGGTCTGATACCTGAGTTGAATAGGTTGGTCTCCAGGAAGATCTGTCCATCCGTAATCGAAATTACGTTAGTCGGGATATATGCCGAAACATCACCTGCCTGCGTTTCAATGATCGGAAGTGCAGTCAATGATCCACCACCCTTCACTTTCCCCTTTAGGGACTCAGGAAGGTCATTCATTTGCTGGGCAAGCTCATCACTATCAATGACCTTCGCCGCTCTCTCAAGCAATCTTGAGTGCAAGTAGAATACATCACCAGGGTATGCTTCACGTCCCGGAGGTCTTCTTAAAAGAAGCGAGACCTCACGGTAAGAAACAGCTTGCTTGGAGAGATCATCATAAATCACCAAAGCAGGACGCCCTGTATCCCGGAAGAACTCACCTATCGCTGCACCTGTAAATGGTGCGAAGAACTGCATAGGAGCAGGATCGGATGCTGCAGCAGATACGATAGTCGTATAAGCCATAGCGCCACCCTTCTCAAGTGCCGCTACTACCTGCGCAACAGTAGAGGCTTTCTGGCCAACTGCTACATATATACAGTAGACCGTCTCGCCCCTATCGTAAAACTCTTTTTGATTAAGTATGGTGTCAATAGCCACAGCAGTCTTACCTGTCTGACGGTCACCAATGATCAACTCTCTTTGACCCCTTCCGATAGGAATCATCGAATCAATCGCCTTGATACCTGTTTGTAGCGGCTCACTTACTGGCTGACGATAGATTACCCCAGGTGCTTTACGCTCCAATGGCATTTCGAAAAGCTCGCCCTCTATTTTTCCTTTGCCATCGATTGGGTTACCAAGTGTATCAACAACGCGACCACAAATACCATCGCCTGTCTTGATTGATGCTATCTTGTTAGTACGCTTTACAGTGTCTCCTTCTTTGACATCCGAAGAATCCCCCAGTAATACAGCACCTACATTATCCTCCTCGAGGTTAAGAACTAGTGCACTGAGTCCATTTTCAAACTCAAGCAGCTCACCTGATTGGGCTTTAGTAAGTCCGTAAATTCTTGCAACACCGTCTCCTACCTGAAGCACAGTTCCTACTTCCTCAAGCTCTGCTTCTGATCTGAAGTTTGAGAGTTGTTCCCTGAGTATCGCTGATACTTCGTCTGGTCTAACTTCTGCCATGGGATAATATTCTTTAGTTATTTATTAATGTATATCTCAATTCTCTCAGCTTACCGCTGACACTATCGTCAATCTTTCGATCTCCAATTTTCAATGTGAATCCTCCGATCAAGTCTTCATCAACCTGCTCCTTGAGTTCCACTTTTTTACCAGTAATTTCTTCAATGATCTGGATAAACTGCTTTCTAAGCTGAGCATCCAGTGGGATGGCTGTTCTAATTACCGCTTCTTCAATACCCTGATTAACATTATAAAGCCTTAAAAACTCCTTGGCCATGTCTTCAAGTACATACTCGCGGTTCTTCCTGGTCATGATATCGAAGATTGACATAGTCAACGCATCTACCTTACCAGAAAAAATCTTCTTAAGGATCGCCTGCTTCTTAAGATGAGGGATAATTGGGTTTTTCAGCATCAATGCAAAAGGCCTCTCCTGCTTGCATATAGATACGAATCCATCCATATCTTTTTTGACAGCATCTAGCTTGCCCTTCTCCACTGCCAACCCTAGCAGGGGCTTTGCATATCGTATGGCAATTCTGCTATCAGACATCTTAGTTTACCTTAATATCTTTTACAAACTCCTCTATCAACTTCTTCTGGGCAGTGTCCTTGGACAGGTCCTGACGAATCACTTTTTCAGCAATGTCCAATGATAAAGATGCAACCAAATTCCTCACGTCCTTCAATGCGTTCTGCTTTTCAGACTCTATGCTTTGCTTCGCATCGTTAACCATCTTCTCAGTGATCTTGGCGGTTTCAGCCTTAGCTTCTTCCTTAAGCTGATTTGCTGCGGTAGTCGCCTCTTTCAAAATCTTCTCTCTTTCGAATCTTGCTTCTTGAAGGAGGTACTCATTGTCAGCTTTCAGCTGATTCATTTCTTCTTTTGCTAACTCAGCGGCTCTCAGGGAGTCATTGATAAAGCCTTCTCGAGCGCGTAGTGCTTCGGTGATAGGCTTCCACACAAACATCGCTAGCACGGCAAAGACAACTAGAAAGACTACTGTCTGCCAAAATATAAGTCCAATTCCGGGGGTAACTAATTCCACGATAGTTCTTTTTTAGTATTAGACCCAGCCCTGAGACCTAATGTCAACAGGGCCGGGCCGAAATAAATTAATTAGTTCCGATAGACAAGAATCCAATTACTGCCGCAAATAGCGCTACACCTTCAATCAAGGCTGCAGCGATAATCATTGCGGTTTGGATTTTTCCAGCGGCTTCTGGTTGTCTAGCGATACTTTCCGTAGCTCCCTTACCGATCATACCGATACCGAGACCTGCTCCAAGTACTGCTAATCCTGCTCCAATTGCTCCCATTACTGTTTAATTTATATGGTTAAAAAAGATTCTAATGATGCTCCTCTACGGCCTGACCGAAGTACATGGCTGACAAAAGAGTAAAAACATAAGCCTGTAATAATGCCACAAACAGCTCGAGCAAGTTCAGTAAAGAAGCCAAAACTGTAGCAGCTACACCAACTGCAATACTCTCAGCGATGAATGTCAGACTTATAATACTTAATATAATGATGTGACCCGCCGTGATGTTCGCGAAGAGTCGAACCATCAATGAAAATGGTTTCGTAAAGATACCTATGATTTCAATAGGCCATAGGATAAGATAAAGTGGGAACTTTGCCAGCCAGCCCATGCTATTACCCATAGGGTCTAATATATGTGCCCAATAAGCTTTGCGGCCCGATGCAAGTGTAATGATCAAACTAGCTACAGCCAGCACCATGGTTACCGCGATGTTCCCTGTCAGGTTGGCTGCTGCAGGCAGAAGGCCTAATAAGTTGCCAAACCAGATGAAAAAGAAAAGTGTCAACAAATAGGGTAAGTACCGCTCGTATTTAGGGCCGATATTAGGCTTTACGATTTCGTCCCGGACGTATATGATGATTGGCTCAAAGAATGACTGGATTCCGGTAGGTGCCTTACCAACGTTCTTCTTATATCCGCTAGCTACAGACATGAAAATCAAAATCATGACCAATGCATTGATAAATAAGAAGAAGACATTCTTGGTGATCGAGAAGTCCATCACATGCTCTCCACTGGCTAACGCAATGTGCTCATGCTCCATTACATATCCATTGTAGGGTACTACTTCGTGATCAGCGTTGTAAAAGTTGCGCGAAGAAAAAATATCCAGACCTTTTTCCTCTGAGTAGATGATTACCGGTAGGTGCACTGTCAAACCGTGAAAAATCTCCCATGAATGCGCATCCATGATGTGATGATTGATCATCTCACTCGGGTTGAAAGTGCCATCTCCGTCCGACCCTTCAGCGTGTAAAACACCGGCTGTGAACAATCCGAAAATTGCCAATAAAAAACTGACCTTCAAAAGCTTAGTGATTGACACGGTTTTATGTAAGTGCATTGGCTGTAAATTACCCCCTCAATTGCGCCGCAAGTTAGACAATACGGTATATATTTCAAAGACTAAGTAAATCAAATAGACTGCCAGAAACTGCGCCATTAAGGTCTTCATATCGGTGAATTTGGCCACAAACAACACAGCAATGAAGAACAGTGAAGTTAAGAAGCGAAAGGTGATGGTTCCCAGTGCGTAAATCGGTGATTCCCAGTTTGTTTTTTCTGCTAAGTCTATCAGCCAGGCTATGACCAACGACTGCAGAAAAAAGAAGAGGATCAAAGCAGGAAACTGGTTATGCAATATCGACCCAAAAACCGGATCATTGGCCAGATAATAGACTGCTAGCAGCGTCAAGGCGATAGCTATAGATCCGATAAGGTATTTTCTCATGACCCGAACTTCTTGAGAAGGTAGAAGATGGTGGCTGCCACCGAAAGAAATGTAGAAAGCAAAAGTATCCACGGGAATGCGGGATCCACAAATTCATTGAGGTAGTAACCCCCTCCTATGATGATCAGGTTGAGCGACAGCAGCTCAAAGGTGATACCGGATAATTTAGCGTAGCTATGGTCTGGCTCAGGATTGGGCTTTGAGGAGGGGTGCTTGTTGCTCTGGTTCTCCAATTTTGATCTCCTTTATTTTGACCCCCATCTTACATCCACCATTGAAGGTAGCTCCGGATTCCACAATCAGCTTGTTAGTAATGATATCACCATTGATCACGGCGGATGGTTTTAGCACCAGGAGTTCTGAAACTTCAACAGTACCCATCACTTGTCCAGCGATCTCGGCATTTTGAGCGAGTATGTTTCCTTCCACATTCGAGGAATGACCCATCACGGCTTTTGACTTGGTCTTGAGGTCACCAATAATCTTCCCTTCTACTCTGATGTTTCCATAGGTTTCAATGTTCCCGGTTATCACCGTCCCTTTACCAAAAATATTGCTCGAACCACCTGATTCCTCTGACATCTTCTTCTTGTCTTCTTTCGTGTTAAACATCTTAGCTAGTTTTCTAAAAGGATATAAACTCTGATGGATTCAGAGGATTACCGTTATACCATATCTCAAAATGCAAATGAGGGCCGGAAGTTAGTTCTCCTGTATTTCCGATTATTGAAATAATATCACCTGCGCTAACAAAGCTACCGACGTTTTTCAATAAATCCGAATTGTGCTTGTACACAGAAATCAGGTTGCTACGATGTTGAACCGCTATTACGTACCCGGAATCCTGAGTCCAAGAGGAGAAAATGACTGTGCCATCAGCAACGGATTTGACGGGCTCATCCTTCTTAGCTACTATATCGATCCCATAGTGGGCTGTCTGAGCATTAAACTCATCCGACACAATTCCATTGTCAATCGGTTGGAATAGATACAAGTCTTGCAATTCTCCGGAATATTCAGTCCTAACGGAAAGAAGCTCAACTCCTGCTTCCTCGAACTCCCTCCTGAACTGCTCATCAATCGGATCAATCTGAGGTTCTTCTTGAATCTCAGACGAACTAAGCTCAGAATCCTTGAATGAAGATTCCAGCATTATAGTGGAGTCATTACCCGATAATACACCCTTGATATTCTGAATAAACTGATCCTTTATGGCTACCTCGACCATCAGGGAGTCTACCGATTGCGATAGCTCAATCACCTGGCGATTGGCTTCAAGCTCGGCTTGTCTTGGATCAAACCACGCTCCCAGCACTGTGGTGGCCAGGTAAAAAGATAATCCGGACATGATCAGGAAGACTACAAAAAAGATCAGCACCACCTTGGCGAGGTTAAAGCTGATGGTCTTCTTCTCCGCGAAGTTCTCCTCGCTTCGAATGATCATCAAATATTTGGTAGTTAGCCAGTTAGAAAGGGTTTTCTTAACCACGGGTCTTGGTTTTATTCAATAGTGGCAAAAATATATATTTATAAATCGCGTTGAGAATTATTATATTATTTGTCATAAGTTTACTTGCTCCAATTGTAGCTATTGCGTGGTATTAAACGAATCCAAATCGTTTTGTTTTCTTGTCTTTTTGACAGTCCTGATTTCTTGCTCCCCATACAAGAAAAATATACCCAGTAAGGTATTTCATAATACCACTGCGCACTATAATGCCGTCTTTATCGCCAAAGAGAAAATTCTTGAAATTGAGAACACCCTTGCTCAGGGGTATCAATGGAATTACAATAAGATCCTGCCCATTTTCCCTCAGTTTGATTCAGCCGACGCGGCAGGTTTTGCTCAACTCACAGAGGACTGTATCGAAAAGGCCTCCATTGCCATTCAGCGACACCCCAATTCAAAATGGGTAGACAACAGCTACAATTTGGTGGGGCTGGCGCGGTTTTACAGTATGGATTTTCCTAATGCCATAGAGACTTTCAAGTATGTCAATACCAATGGGGAAGGTGATGATGAGCGTCATGAGGCGTTGATTTCGCTCATGCGCACTTTTGTGGAGGCCGGAGAGCTCAACAATGCAGAAGCGGTATCAGACTTTCTAAAAAGGGAGAAGCTAAATAAGCAAAACTTAAAAACACTCTATCTCAACCGAGGGTATCTCTATCAAAAGAGGGAAGACTATAACAGCATGGTCAGCAACTTGAATCGAGCTGAACCACTCCTCATGGCAAAAGATGAGCCAGCCAGGATACACTTCATCATAGGTCAGGTCTATCAGGAACTGGGCTTTGAGTCTGAAGCCTACAATAATTATAATGAATGCCTTAAAAAAAATCCCCCTTATGAGCTATCGTTCTACGCCAAGTTAAATATGGCCCAAGTGACCCAGCTTGCTAACCCTGGAGACCTAAAAAAGGTTAGGAAGTATTTCCGAGGATTGCTCACTGACGAAAAGAACAAGGAATACAAGGATAAGATCTATTATGAGATGGGCAACTTCGAGATGAAGCAGGGGAATCTTACTGAGGCCATTGGGTTCTATGAGGCCTCAGTCCAGGCTAGCGTTAACAATAATCGGCAGAAGGCTTATTCCTACTTGAGCCTATCGGAAATCTACTATGATAGCCTCGCTGATTATCGAATATCAAAGCTCTATTATGATTCCACTCTCCAAAACATGCCAAAGGACGAGGAAATATATGCTGCGATTGAGGAAAGACAGCAAATCCTGGAAGATTTCGTTAAGCAAATTGACATTATAGAAACTAATGACAGTTTGCTGTATTTAGCCTCGCTAGATACAGCTTCACTTTATACGCTCCTGGATGGTTACATCGCAGAGCAAACCGAGAAGGAAGAGGAAAGAAAGCGAAAAGAAAAAGAGCAGAAGAATCGACCCACTTCATTTTCGGTATTTGATCAAAATCAGGGTAATCTGATAAGCACGTCAAGCAACGATGCTACGTGGTATTTTTACAACAGTGCCGCAATTAGTCAGGGTTCAGCAGAATTCAACAGAAAATGGGGAAACCGAGTGCTTGAGGATAATTGGCGCAGATCATCTAAAGAACAGACCATTATAGCCAATAATACTCCTGTAAATACGGGAGCGGATGATGGCAAAGCCAACAAAAAAGATGAGGAATCCGCCGAAAATGGGTTGTCAAGAGAATCTTTGGTTGCAACTATACCTTATGATGAGGCACAGCAGGCGAGTTTACTAGCGGAAGTAGAAGAAGCACTTTATCAACTGGGTACAATTTATTATTTCCAACTTAAGGAAAAGCAGTCGAGTTCCGTCACATTTGAGCAGCTCTTGTCACGCTTTCCCGAGACTGTATATGCTCCGGAAGTCCTGTATGAACTGTATCTGATTTATGAAGACCTTGATCAGCCCGAGGATCGTCAGAGAAATAGAGAATTATTATTAAATAACTATCCTGAATCGATCTATGCAAAGCTTATTCTCAATCCAAACTATCGGGAAGAAAGCCAGGCTATAAGCAGCCAACTCAAAAAAGTCTATGAGAAAAGCTATGCTCAATACCGTGCAGGGGAATATGACAAGGCTTTAGCAAGTGTAAATGCCTCTTTGGAGCAGTATCCTGACAATGAATTCTCGGACAACCTTGATCTATTAAAAATATTGATTATTGGGAAAACGAGTGACGTGTATAAGTATCAATATGAGCTCAATAATTTCATTAAGAATTATTCCGAAAGTGAACTCGCCCCATATGCACAAACGCTTGTCAAGGCTAGTGAAGATTATCAAATTAATCTGTTCAATAGTGCCAAAGCCAAGTTCATTAAGGATTTTGATCAAAAACACTACTTCGTATTGGTTTACAAGCCTGAAGACGACATGGCTGAAACCATACCTGAGCTGATGGATCAATTTATCGAGCGTAAATATGAAGATGCCAATCTAGTAGTAGGTAACCTGATACTAGATGCGGATCATTCTATCATTCTTGTCAATGAGTTCCAGAACAGAACTTCGGCTGAAGAGTTCTTTGAAGACTTCAGCTCCGGCAATGAGCTCTTTGACAATTATGTCAGCACAAAATTTGATAACTTCGTTTTGACTTATGACAACTTCAACATCTTCTATCAAACTAAGGATGTAGAAGCCTACAAGAAGTTTTTCAAGGAAAACTATTAACCTCATTTAATGAAAAAGCATCTCTCTAAAATCATCCCAATTCTTTGGGTAGTTTTTGTACTTGGGGTTTTGTCAGCCCCAGCATTTATCTACTCGGTGAGGGTTGACCTATTTGGGTTATACGGCGGCCTTCCATCCCTCCAGGACTTAGAGAAGCCTGATCCTGAGCTGTCTTCAGAGCTTTACTCGGCAGACGGCCTGCTGTTAGGTAAGTATTTTAGACACAATCGGACTCCTGTCAACTATAGAGAACTATCTCCAAAGCTCATTGAGACTCTTCTGGTCACGGAAGACATTCGTTATACGGAACACTCAGGAATTGACTTTCGTGGATTAGGCAGGGTACTGGTATACAGTTTATTGCTCGGAGAGAACGCGGGAGGAGGTAGCACCATTACGCAGCAGTTGGCTAAGAACTTGTTTCGTACAAGAACGGATCAGTTTAAAGGCACTCTTAGTAATGTTCCCGGTCTTAGGATGCTCATTGTAAAGGTTAAGGAATGGATCGTAGCAGTCCGACTGGAAAAGTTTTACACTAAGGAGGAGATTATGGCCATGTACCTCAATACTGCAGAATATGGCAGTAATTCCTATGGAATACGAGTGGCCGCTCAAACCTACTTCAACAAGCTCCCTAGTGAACTGGGGTACAATGAATCAGCGATTCTCGTTGGACTCCTCAATAAACCAACGAGATATAACCCCGTTTACAACCCCGAATTCGCAAAGGAAAAAAGACAAGAAGTACTGTATAATCTTCAAAAGTACAATCGCATCAGTGCCGAAGAATTTGATTCATTAAAGACGGCTGATTTCGGCCTTCAGTACCAGGTAGCCGGACACAATGAAGGCCCAGCCACCTACTTCAGGTCAGTGATTCGTAATTTTCTAATGGATTGGTGTGCTGAGCACGGATATGATCTTTTTGATGATGGTCTAAAAATATATACCACAATAGACAGTCGTATGCAATCCTATGCTGAGCAGGCTGTCGAAGAACATATGTCCGCTCTTCAAAAGATTTTTGATGAACACTGGGAGGGCAGAAACCCTTGGATAGATACAGACGGGAAAGAAATCCCAAATTTTGTGGAGCAAGCCATCAAACGCACCGATATCTATAGAGGTCTGGTCAAACAATATGGGGAGGACTCTGATTCAATAGACGTTATCCTCAATAGACCCAAGCCTATGACGGTGTTTTCATGGGATGGGGAAAAAGACACAATCATGAGCCCTGTTGATTCGCTCAAGTATTATAAACGTTTCCTTCAGGCGGGATTTATGTCAATGGATCCCCATAGTGGTCATATTAAGGCTTGGGTAGGTGGAATAGACCATAAATACTTTAAGTATGATCACGTAAAGCAGGGTCGAAGACAGCCTGGCTCCACGTTCAAGCCATTTGTGTATACCGCAGCTATCGACAATGGCTATTCTCCTTGCTATCCAGTCATAGATGCCCCAGTAGTCTTCGATATGCCGGGGCAAGATCCGCCTTTCTGGCAGCCAGATAATGCAGAAGGAAGATGGTCAGGCGAAACCATGACCATACGCAGAGCAATGGCCAGCTCAGTAAACTCAATTACGGCCTTTATGATGAAGAAAGTAAGTCCTGAAACTGTTGTCAATTACGCCAAACAAATGGGGATAACCAGCCCATTGGAGGCTGTTCCTTCACTGTGCCTGGGCGCAGGCGGAGATGTGTCTATTTTTGAGTTAGTTGGTGCCTACAGCACATTCGTGAATAAGGGTGTCTGGACAGAGCCAACCTTCATTACCAGGATTGAAGATGAGAATGGTGCCGTACTACAAGAGTTCGTGCCCAAAAAGGTCGAAGCTCTCAATGAGGAAACAGCTTATCTAATGTTACATATGCTAAGAGGTGCGACAGAGGAAGAGGGCGGTACCGGCAGAGGCCTAAGTTGGGAACTCAAAAGTGGTAATGAAATCGGTGCAAAGACAGGTACAACCCAAAATGCGTCCGATGGCTGGTTTATGGGAGTGACTAAAGATTTAGTATCGGGTTCCTGGGTTGGCGGTGATGACCGCAGTATTCATTTTCGTAGTTGGGTGCTTGGCCAGGGAGCACGTACGGCCATGCCCATTTGGTCTAAGTATATGACGAGTGTATACGCTGATAAAGATTTGGGGATAACTAAAGGGCCATTTGATCAGCCTATGCGAGAACTGAGTATAGAAATTGACTGTGATCTTTACGATCAAACTAGTGTTACCGACACTTTGAATATCAATTTTGACAATATCAATGAGGATGACATATTCTAACTATGCCTACTCCTCCCCATCTCAAGAACTCACTTGAGGTTCTTCCTCATCAGCCCGGAGTTTACAAATTCTATAATGTTGAGAAAGATCTAATTTACGTTGGCAAGGCGAAAGACCTTCGAAAAAGAGTCTCTAGCTACTTTACCAAATCAACTGGACACAATCGTAAAACGCATAGATTAGTTTCTGAAATTCAAAGCCTGGACTATGTAGTAGTCAATTCAGAGTTTGATGCCCTTCTGCTGGAAAATAATCTGATAAAGGAGAATCAACCAAAATACAATATCCTTCTCAAGGATGACAAGAGTTTCCCTCATATTCTGATAACCAACGAGAGGTTTCCAAGAATTTTCTCGACTCGCAGAATAATCAAAGACAAAGGTGAGTATTTCGGGCCTTATGCGAGTGTAAAGGCCATGAATAATGTCTTAGAACTAATTCGAAAAATTCACAACGTTAGGACTTGTAAACTCGACCTTACTAAAAAGAATATCGATGCTGGCAAGTTTAAAGTTTGCCTGGAATATCATATCGGCAATTGCCTGGGGCCCTGTGAAAACCTTCAATCAGTTGAGGACTACTCTGAAGATATCCAACAAGCAAAATATATCCTTAAAGGCAATCTTAGCCTAGTAAGAAACCATTACCGTGCTAAAATGTCAACTGCAGCTAAAGAGCTACGCTTTGAATTAGCAGAGGTTTATAAAAACAAACTTGATACCCTCGATAAATTTCAGGCCAAGAGTCTTATCGTTAACAACAAGTTAACAGAGGTCGATGTGTTTACAATCAAGTCGGAAGAGAAGCGTGCCTTTATCAATTATCTCAAAATCATCAACGGCATGATCAACGCCATGGAAACATTTGAGGTGAGTAAAAAACTTGACGAGACTAATGACGACATCTTATCACTGGTCATTTTTCATGCCCGTGAAAAATATAAAAGCAAAAACAACTTAGTGCTAACCAACTTATCGCTGGAGTCGTGGGATCCTGCAATAACCATTACAAAACCGAAAATTGGGGACAAGAAAAAACTTTTGGAACTGTCACTTAAGAACCTCCTGCAATATAAAAAGGATCGAATCGATATTATTTCAAATAAAACTAACCATGTAGATCGCATACTTAATCAGATGCAATCGGATCTTAAGCTGACAACTCGACCCGAGAGGATCGAATGCTTCGATAACAGCAATATCCAAGGAACAAACCCTGTGGCATCCATGGTATGTTTCATTAACACTAAACCAGCTAAGAAGGAGTATCGACATTACAAAATCAGAACAGTCACTGGTCCTGACGATTTCGCATCAATGAAAGAAATAGTACTCCGGCGATATACAAAAGTCATTGCAGAAGCCCTTGATCTACCAGACTTAATAGTCATTGACGGAGGCAAAGGTCAGTTAAATGCAGCCTTAGAAGCCTTGGCTGAATTAAACCTAATTGGTAAGGTTCCAGTAATAGGCATAGCCAAAAGGTTAGAAGAAATTTACTATCCGGGAGACCAATTCCCCTTATATATCAACAAGAAATCTGAAACGCTACGAATCCTTCAGCACATAAGAGATGAAGCTCATAGATTCGCAATAACATTTCATCGGGATTTACGCAGTAAGGGGAGTTTGACATCAGAGCTAGATAAAATCGATGGAATTGGACCGAAAACACGAGAGCAATTACAGAGTCATTTCAATGGTAAATCTCAGATCAAAAAAGCATCAATCACAGAACTTTCACAGATAGTTGGTCTGGCTAAAGCCAAAAAAATCGTAGAGTACTGGCACAAAAAAGGGGACTAACAGTCCCCTTCAAAGCAAGTTATCCCTTTACTCTAGAATTCCCAGAGTTCATTTTCAAAATCCACAAAATCATACTCAATTTTCTGAGAAGCCAATATTCCCGCTCGTTCAGATTTCGAGTAAATTTCAAACACTCTTTCATCTTTAGGGTTGGCATATTTCACAATATGCGCACTAAATAATCTAAGATTAAATGCGTCGCTAAGATTAAGGTGGTTTTGAGTATTCTCTGCATTATACCAGATAGCCTCATCAGGCATGCTCAAAAACAAATCTTGCAAGTCCTTATATCTAAATGACGCAATTTGTTTCAAGAAACCCGCAGGATTGTATGCACTAGTACCAGGTAGAAAGATAGTGATTGACTGAATGTCATAGTACATTCTAGACCTCATCCTATCAAAATAGACATCTTCCTTAATCTCCAGCGAGGTAAACTCCCTTGGTGGTATAAGTAGAACCTCTGGTTCTGTGGGTTCGGAAGAACCCCCAAAAGGATCACCCCCACCACCTCCGAAAGGATCAGCGAACGGATCTCCACCGCCACCTCCGAAAGGATCCTCTTCTTCAAATGTCTCCTGCTGTACCCTAGTCATAAATTCCTCCTTCGACATAATATTACTGTCAAGGACAGAGTCACTATTATAGGGTATCAGCAAACCTTTCTGTACAGCCTCTATTAAAACTTTTGGCAGCTCCGCATTCCTCGAGAAGAAAGGCAGGTTCTGCTTTTCATTCAAGTCCATTTGCCTCCAAAACGTCTTCTTCCACATGATGTAAGCTTCATGAACGGGACGAACAGATAATTCATTATATCCATCATCTTCCTGACCAAACAAGCTGGTCGTTGAAGTAAGAGACATCACTAAAGACACACACAATACACAAACAAATTTTTTCATACCTGCTTAATTTATTTCAACGGGATAGTAATGTACTTAGGACCGAAATTATTGAAGTCCTCGACCTCATCCCTAAAATTAGCTCTTCTAACACTCTTGATCTCTATAACCAAATTATCACCTGATCTGGCTTGACTTGAGATTTGTCGTAAATCGACATTAGGACCGTTAATACGCTGGCTTGGACCTCCTCGTCCTCCTCGTACTAGCGTGACTTCTGCCTGAGCCACTTGAAATCTTGCATCTTTAGGTAAGAACTGTGCAAAACTCTCATCCGGCTCAGCTACTAACTGTATACCAGGGGTATTTGCCGGCATACCAGTCTTACCATCAATATCCCTATTCCTTAACTTCGCCTTAATCTCTGGCCCAGGAATTCTCTGAACTTTGAAATCCTGTGTACCAATCAGATTACCATTACTTGAAACAGATAAAGTCACCTTCGCGGACTTAGGTATTATGGTAACCTGCCCTCGTTGAGAGCCCGCCACAGATACGCCTCCTGTTACACCAAAAGTCGGGTTGTAACTGGTACCTAACTGAGGTACCTGAACATCAAGTTCATTACCACAATTCAAATAAAGCGCACCGATTGATTGTGATTGAATTTGAATAACAGGTTTTACAACGAAATACTCCATTGTGTCTAAAAATGTCGTATCACGTCCTCCCGGAAGCGAAACACTGATGGCCGAAATGAAAGACTTAGTTGCTATACCTTCACTATTGTATGCCCCAGGAGTCGCCGTAAAAGATACTTGTCCTCGGCCATCAACCACTTCTATTTCCTCACCATCAATGGTCATTGTAGGCGTGACTGCACTACTGGATGCAGCCAAGAATAAAGCAGCTTCATATTTCGTACCAGGGGCCACAACCTTTGACTCAGGGAGTACCATCGGCACAATCACATCAAACTTCATGTCCTCAGCACCCACTTGTCTTGCTAAATCCTCCAGAGCTTTAGTCTCGACACTGATTACGTCGTTCTGCATCTGACTTAAAGAGGCCAAAGCACCAACCATCGGAGTTGAACTTCCAAAATTCAGTTCAGCAAAACCCTTGGCTGCCTGATTCGGGTCGCTCTTAAATACGTCTATTTCATTGGCATCCTTAGCTATTTTTCCAATAGACTCATCCCCAGTGATTTCTCTAACGAAATCAGCATAACCATTTAGGCGATCTCTCAATTTATCACCTTCGCCCGCATTAACCATCAACGCTGAAGGTGCATCAATATCCTTCTGTCCAACATAAGAACCGTTTTCATCCGGCCCACCAGTCATTTCAATTAGTTGATTTTTGTAACCTTCCAATTCTTCTAAGACCGCAGCAGTTTCTTCACGAATCCTTTTTGCCTTATCCACTACCTGTAAATCAGCCTCTCTATTTCCGGACTCAGATACTGTAGTCTGTATACTTTCTATTTTACCCTTATTTTCAACAACCTTTTCATCATTTGTCGCTTCGAAGCTCTTGTTGATAAAGATAAATTTCTCCAGAACGGAATTACTTACCTGAAGCGCCAACAAAGCAGTTAGCACCAGGTACATCATACCGATCATTTTTTGTCTTGGGGTTTCTTTTCCTCCAGCCATCGTTATAAATTTTGAGTGAAAAGATTAGCCTTTCATGGCTGTAAGCATACTTCCGTACACCTTATTTAATGCTGATATGTTAGTTGTTAGTTGTGAAAGCTCAGCTTTAAACTTATCCGTATCTTTTCCAGCTTGAGCCATACTCTCCATGGCACCCGTTACATTCGAATAGAACTTGTTCATAGCTTTAACATGACTGTTCGCGTCTTGCAGTTCCATCTCATAAACCGCATTCAATGCACCTAGATTCTTCGTTACCGCTTGAACCTGGGTATGAAATTCCTTAGCATCCTTTGAAGCATTAGCCATTTCTGATACAGCCGCTGCAGTCGTCGAATATGATGCGTTTAAATCAACCAGTGACTTAGAAGCCTTCTTTACATTGTCCGCGTACTCAGAAGTTGCTACCGAGGCATTTGAAACATTCGTCAAACCTTTAGCGGATTCAGCAAGGTTCTTCATACCCTTTCCTAAACTGGCTATTAAATCCTCTCCTACATTGGAGCTTTCGAGCATCGCATCTAATTTCTTAGATACACCATCTCCTTGATTAGAACCTGAAACCGCTTTTCTTGGAGCTGCTGCTGGTCCTTCATAGTCATCCGCTAATTCAGGATAAACTTTCGACCAATCCGGGTCTCTATGCTTCGGTTCGAAGGCACTTAGAAAAAATATAACAGCTTCCGTAGAAAGCCCGATCCCTAGCATTTCACTAGCACCGGGTAAGTGGAGGATTTTGAACATCGCTCCAACGATTACTACAGCTGCTCCTATACCATATACTTTCGGCATTATGCTCGAAAAGAGAAGTTCTTGGAATCCACCTTTTTGTGCGCTCATTTTTAGTCAGTTTAAGGTTACG
>CAYGOT010000012.1:0-94887 GCA_964351595.1 uncultured Roseivirgaceae bacterium
GTAGTAGCTGGTGGCGACTGTGTAGATCGTTTCGTCGCGCTGTTTTTTATACTCCAGGGAATTGGTGAGCGTCATTGTCTCCAGTGCGGCTTTGCCGTGCCAAATCTTCTGGTCATAAAGGCGTTTGTTAAGATCAAAACCGACGAACAGGTTTTGCGGTAGCCCGAGACCCACGGGATAGGGGCCGTTGGATGCACCGTCGGAGAGGATGCTCCCCTCGGCACCCGGGAAGTAGTAAGTTGGCAGGTCATTCCAATACCATAGATAGTTGACCCTGGAGCTTACTTCTGGCAGGAGTTTTTTTTTTGACTGATCGAGTTCCAACATCCTCGAGCGATGGGTCAAGTCCATCTTCCGAACATCTGCATTGTTTTGCAACGCCAATTCGATGCATGCATTGAGGTCGTATGTGGGTGCTTGTGCCGAGAGCGATACTGTGGCCAGACTTATCAGAATAATGGCGGTGGCTTTGAACTTCTTTCCCGGTAGGGGAAGTAGCCCCGGTATCTGATCCATGACTTGCTGATACTGAGGTCGCTTGGCCAGGTGATGCTTGTCCATCATTGGGATACTAATCCCCACGAACAGTATCACCATAGAGAGAAACCCTACGCCTGTCCACCAGTAGGCATTGGGATCGACCGCAAGCGCGAACAGGAAAAGTCCCAACCAAAAAGTGATTTCTCCGAGATAGTTGGGGTGTCTCGAGTACGCCCAGATGCCTTTGGTCATCACCGCCGCTTTATCCGTATTTTTTTTCACAAATGTCTTGAGTTGTTCATCGGCTATTAACTCCAGCACTGTTCCTAATACCGCAACAAAGGTTGCCAGGTAATCCAGGAAGTTAACCGGAGCGGTGGACTGTGCTGCATAATAAACAGGCATGCATCCGAGGAATACCCACACTGTAGGCATCAGGTGAATGCCTGACAGACTCACCAACGGATAAAAGACACCCGTTTTTTTGGCCAGGTCACCATAGCGCCAGTCTTCATGAACAAGGCCGGGCCAGCCGCGCGCCCAGTTGAGCGTTAGGCGGATAGCCCAAAGCCAGGTTACTATGAGCATTAGCATTTGGCGCATGTCATTGCCCTCTGGTGCCAAATGCAGAAAAAAGTATACTATCGGAACAGGAGCGACACTCCAATAGGGGTCATACAGGCTGGAGTTGCGAAAGATCATGCTCATGATGAAGACGACAATCGTGGCGATCACATCTGCAAAGAGCGTATTCCATAGCGGGTCAGCTATGAGTCCCATGTCCAAACTGTAAATCGCAGCGTACCAAGCCAGCACATAGGTGACTAAGACGATAAAAAAGGAATACAGCCGATTGCTTCGCATAGATTTGTGTTGATTAAGAAATAATGCCTGTCAAACAATGCTAATTTAAACCAAAGTGTATTACTCTTGACTTATGTCGGAATTTAAAATACCACCGATCTCTACCATCATCGGCGGCACTTTCTCCAACAATATCAAGCTGCTCAGTAGGAATAGTGTAGATATAAACTACGCCCTCAAGACCTACAGCACCGCATTGATCACGATGTTGATCAGTCCTTTTCACTGGTATGAGAAGTCATATTTCGATAAAGTGCTGCGTAATTATTCCCCTCAAGAGTCGCCCTTGTTTATTCTTGGGCACTGGAGAAGCGGTACTACACATTTGCACAACCTCCTTTGTCAGGATCCAAATGCAGGCTATTTGACGACTTACCAGAGCGTATTTCCGAATAATCTTACCAGTAAGTCCATATTCAAAACCTTCATGAGAATGAATATGCCGGACAAGCGACCCGGGGATAATGTCAGGCTTGGGATTAGTCTCCCTCAGGAGGATGAGTTCGCACTAGGCAACATGAACCCTCATGCTTATTACAATTTTTTTTACTTCCCGAGGGGATATGCAAAGCACTACCGAGAGGCTGTGCATTTTGAAATCAGCAAGCAGGAGAAGCGGCAGTGGATGGATGACTATCGCAGGCTTATCTACAAAGCGAACTGGGATAGAAAAGGAATTTTTCCGGTAGTGAAAAATCCCGTGAATACTGGTCGGATCGTCACGCTGCTTGAGATGTTTCCTAATGCTAACTTCATCCATATTCATCGCAACCCGGTCATTGTTTATCTATCAACTAAGAATTTCTTTACGCGATTGATGCCTACACTTCAGCTTCAGAATTTTGATGAGGAAGACATTAAGTCAATGATTGTGGAAGTCTATGATTGGTTAATGCACGCGATCATTACCGACCGACATCAGATACCAGCAGAGCAATACTTCGAGTTCGCCTTTGACGAGCTGGAAAAAAATCCTAAAAAACTATTAGGTCAGATCTACGAGAAATTTCCGCTAGGGGAGTTTTCTAAGGCATGGACGCATTTTGATGAATACCTTCAGCGGCAGCAGAGCTATAAGAAAAACAGGCATTCGATCACCCGGGCAGAGCTCGATATTGTGTTGGATCGGTGGGGTTTTGCCATGGAAGAGTTTGGTTATGAAGTGCCTGAGAGTGTTGATATAATAGGTTAGTGATTTTAGATGGCTTTACGGACGGACATAAAAAAGTCTGAACCGACAGGCTCAGACTTCAATATTACAAAGAGAAAGCTATTCTTAAAGCTTTCTAAAGCTCATATTAAGTGAAACAGGAATAGCCACTTGCTGAACAGTTGCAAAACCGGGCTCTACTGCCGCGAGCAATAGCGGAGGCAATGGGATAGAGTTGACCAGGCCGCTCATCGATGTGCTGGTCTCCTGAAGGTTGACCAGATTCAAGGCTACTATATTACCATCAATCGTTATGGTCAGGTCAAGACCTGATCTATCACCATTCAAGCTCCATGATCCCGCTTCTTGAGATTTATCCTCCTGAGTACACACGTATAATATGTCATTACCTTCTGCCAGCTCGATAGCTTTTGCCGTTGGGTTAGTGCATTCTATGTTGGCAAGAAACGAGGTAGCGATTACTGCTGTAAGGTCTGTTCCCGCTGGTAGCAGGAGATTGTCCCCTAGTGTATTAGTAGCAGTTACATCTGCCGCGAGTGTCGCCGAAGATATTTCCCATTGACCCAACAAAGGCTCCACAGTCGGTTCGCTATCATCATCTCCACATGCATAAATAAAAGCCATTGAAGCCATCATGATGCCAGTGAGTAATTGAATGTTTCTTCCTTTCAAAAAATTTTTCATCTGTAAGTTTTTAACGTTAGGCTGTAAAGTGAATAATATTTTCATTGTTATCAAAAAAGAATCAACCTTGGTGTGCATAAAAGACGGCTCAAATAATATTTAGAAGCCTTATCTTTATTCCTCTTTTGCTCAACTAACCCATAGAATACATTGAAGCGATTTTTTCTTCTCTCCTTATTATTCTTCTCACTATTGAAAATAGCCTCGGCTCAAACGACCAGGATTTTTGGCAAAGTAGTAGATCAGAATAATACACCTCTTTTCGGGATCAATATTGCGGTAGAGGACAAGACGATTGGCACTATCACAGATGCAGAGGGTGTCTACCGTCTTGAAACTGACCTTGAGCCCCCGTACACCGTTCGTTATTCCAGTGTTGGGTTTGAGAGTAGGTTTTTTGAGGTGACCAAATACGGCGACTATGAGATGAACATGGAGTTGCCGGAGGCCACCCTGTTCGGTAATGAGGTGGTGGTGTCTGCTTCCAGATATGAGGAGAGTATTCTCTCCACCGCCGCGAGTATAGAGAAAATCGATATCATCGGAATTCAGCAGGCGTCTGCAGCCAACTTCTACGATGAGCTGTATAAGATCAAGGGAGTAGACATGATCGTTCAGAGTCTGACCTTTCGCAACCCCAACAGCCGCGGCTTCAATGACAACACCAACTATCGATTGAATCAGTTCATTGATGGTGTGGATAATGCATCACCAGGACTAAGCTTTTCAGCAGGTAACATTTTTGGGCTATCGCCAATAGATATTGAGAGCGTCGAACTATTAGTAGGGGCCTCCTCCGCACTGTATGGGCCTGGTGGTATGAATGGTACTTTGTTGATGACCAGCAAGAGTCCATTTGAATACACGGGGCTTTCCGCTTCAGTACAAACCAGCCTTATGCACGTAGGGGCCGAAGATATCAATGGGCCAAAGCCAATGCACGATGTGAGTGTGCGCTATGCTCAATCGTTCAATGACCGATTTGCCTTCAAAGTGACAGGTAGTCTGCTTCAGGCGGAGGACTGGCATGCCAATGACTTCCGGGATAAAAATGATTTGACCGACGCTGATGCCGATCGATGGACCAGTTCAGGCTTCAATGGCGTCAATATTTACGGGGACGAAACGGCAGTCAACCTCGGGCTGTTCAAGGATCAGGTAGCTCAGGGCTTTGTGGAGTCTCAGGGTTTGGTGCCTGGTACACCGGAATACGAAGAGCAATACAACTTCATCCGAAACTCGATACCGGAAGATGATGTGACACGTACCGGGTGGGAAGAGAGAAATCTTGTCAACTATAATACCCAAAATGCCCGGGTCGGTCTGGGACTCCATTATAAGATCAATGATGATGTGGAAGCGATTGTGCAGTCCAATTATGGATTGGGTACGGCAGTATATAGCGCGCAAAACAGATTTTCCCTTAATGACTTCTCGATAGTCAATTATAAGGCAGAAGTCAAAGGCTCTAACTTCTTTGCGAGAGCATGGGGGGTAAACGAAAAATCAGGTGAGTCCTATGACGCGGGTGGATTAGCTGCCCAAATGAATGAATCATGGAAGCCCAGTGAAGTCTGGTTTGAGGATTACATTGGAGGCTTCTTAAACGGGAAGCTTGGTTTTGGGCTCTCTGATGAGGATGCACACAACCTTGCTCGGACGAACGCCGACAACTTTGATCAGTTTGGTAACACGCCATTTCCAGATCGACCGTCCCTTCCTCAGCCGGGATCTGCTCGTTACAACCAGATCAAGGATAGCTTAATTGCCATGAATATTGCAGACGGTGGAGCTCAGGTATTAGACAAGAGTGCGATGTATCAGGTTGAAGGTATGTACGACTTCCGCAATCAAATCAAAGGTTTCGGCTTGATGGTAGGCGCCCAGTACCGCGTCAATGTGGTCAATAGCGAAGGAAGTATCTACTTTGATGAGCCTGGTGACCCTATTACCATGTACACTTTTGGTGCTTATGCCCAGCTGTCCGATGAGTGGGTCAATAAGCGTTTGAAGCCCACTTTATCATTCAGGTATGACAAGCACGAGTATTTTGAGGGTCAGGTCACACCACGATTTTCCTTCTCCTATGCAATAGATAATACAAGAGAAAAGTTTGTTCGTGGATCAGCGCAAACCGCATTCAGGTTTCCTTCCGTCACAGATCAGTGGGTTGATCTGTCCGTAGGTCCTATCAATGTAGTCGGTGGTCATCCGGAGGTGCAGGACACTTACAATTTCACGGGCAACCCCGTCTACCCATTGAGTGGGAGCGATCCTATCTTCTCCGAGCCTGACTTGAGTGAGGGGGCGTTCGTCGTACCCGAATTTGCGCCGGAGAAAGTCACGGCCTTCGAACTCGGCTACAAAGGTCTCTACCTGGATCGCAGGCTGATGTTTGATGGATACATTTATTACAATACTTATAATGGGTTTATTGCCGCTCAAAACCTGGTGCAAAATCCGAATGATCCGGAGAACGAGCGCAGGTTTCAAACTACGATCAGCATCGATGATCCTGTCAATGCCTATGGCTGGGCTGTAGGCGTGGATTATAAGTTTCCAAAGAACTACTTTCTGGGCGCCAACCTGTCTTACAATGATATAGAGTCCGACGCAGTGAGCAGGCCCGGTTTTCAGGTAAGGTTCAATACACCTGAGTACCGATATAATATCAATTTTGGAAATCGGAAGCTCACTGAGCGACTTGGCTTCAATATCAACTATCGCTGGCAACAGAGCTTTATCTGGGAGTCTTCATTCGGAGTGGGCGAGATACCGGCCTTTGGCAACCTCGACGCGCAGATTAGCTTCAAGCTGCCTAGCGTAAATAGTATGATCAAAGTAGGCGCCTCGAACGTACTCAACGACTACTACACCACCAGCTTCGGTAGCTCCAGTGTGGGAGGAATGTACTACATCACCTTTTCATTTGATGAGATGATGCGAAATTGAGCTACATCTTTACAGGCCTGTAAAACAGTAACTTTCCCTTCTTGACATTATCAATGTTGAGCTCGCTGACACCCACTTTCCTACCGGAAAAACCGTTGTTCTGATGTGCGATCTTAAATGTGGTCGGAGAGATTACTTCATAAACCACGGCGGTATGGTGCTCCATGGTCTCAGTGTAGGTTGTATTCCCTTCTGTATATTGAATTTTGACCCCTTCAAACTGAATAATATCTCCCTCAATAACCGTTTCCTTTTTCGGATCATACTTGCGCCCATACTCATACGCGAGATCCCACTTGGCTCCATAGGCATTGAGAGGAATAGCCACAAGATCCCAGCATTCTCCTCTCCGCACTTGCTGACCAATATTCTCTTCGACAAAAGTTAGAATTTGCTGATTTAGTTCTGGTAATTCCTGAGCCTGAATTGTAAGGCTAAGACAAGCAATAGCGACAGTCAGTAGGTATTTGATCATATGGCAAAAACGATGGTCAGGATGATAATGTTATCCCCAGGTCATAATTGCAGCAAGACTTTATGGAAGGCTTCAAAGAAGAGATTACGCTCTTCATCATTGAGGCTGGCAAAGCCGAGCCGGATATGATTGTGATCAAGCTGGTGTTGATCATATTTGGAGTAGCTGGGAATGACCACTTTATGCTCCAGGAGCATTTCGGATACGGTATCCCAATGATAATCTTCATGTAAGCCGACCCAATAGGCCATGCCTCCACTGGGTCGCTGGAATTGCAGCATCCCTTCCGGTAGGGAAGCTAAAACATCTCCGAACAATTGCCATCTCTGCCGGTAAACCTGCAAGGCCTTTTTCGCATGACGCTGCACATCACCCATCTGAAATAGGTGAGCAAAGGCGCGTTCGAGTAGCGTATCTCCTTGTCTATCGACAATTCTGCGATATTGCGATGTAGCATCAATATACTGCTCCGGTCCAATCATGTAACCAATCCGATAGGCTGGAGCCACTAATTTTGATATGCCGCCTAGATAAATCACACGACCCTGGACGTCAGCACTTGCCAAGGGCATAATAGGTGAGCGCTCATAGTGATAGTCATAATCATAGTCATCCTCGATTATAGCGAAATCATAGCGCTCTGCCAGCTGTAGTAGTTGAAGCCGACGCTCGGCAGTCAAGGTGGCAGTAGTAGGATGATGATGATGGGGTGTGACATAGACCAGTTTGATCCTATGCGATCTACATATCGCTTCAAGCGCTACAGTGTCAAGCCCATCCTTGTCTACGGCACAGCGTACGATCTCTGCCCCGGCATCCAGTAAGGTGAGGTCGGTGTTGATATAGTTGCTATCCCCAACGACCACCTGGTCTCCTGATTTTATCAAGGTCTGGCTTGCCAGGTAAATGCCCATCTGACTACCACGGGTTATGAGTATTTGCTCTGTCGATACATTGATGCCTCGCGTAGATTGCAGGTAGGATTGGAGCTGTGCCCTTAGATCAGCGTCACCTTTTGGATCTGCATATGACAGATGTTTGTACTGATAGCCGCGCCTGACTACATTTTTGTAGGCCCGGTTGATCAAATCAACGGGTGCCAATCGCACATCCGGAATTCCTTCATCTACTATAAGATGATGTGGAGGGTAGCTGTCGGTTCTTATCAGATGGTCTCGCCGCTTGTACCAGATCTCAGCTTTCTTATCCTCGGTTTTATCGTGCTCCTTGATTTTTACAGGACTATCGATCGGAAGCTTATTGATCACGAAGGTGCCTTTTGAAGGCTTGGCTACTGCCCATCCCTGACTGATCAGTTCATTGTAAGCAGCAATGACCGTCTTTCTATGCAGCTCCATGATCCCAGCCATTTCGCGGCTACCGGGTAGGCGAGTATCTGTGCTCAGCTGACCGTTCTTTATTAGTTCGACGAGCCCATTGGCTAACTGTAAGTAGATAGGAGTTGGGGCATTTTTGTAAAGCGTGAGTGACGAACTATATGGAAAAACCGGACTACTCATTTTGTGATAACTGGATGATTGATATAGACCACTAAAATAATAGCTTTGTATCAAAGAACGATGAAAATGGAATCATACGACAAATCAGATTATAATAAGGTGGTTCGTGGACCTGCAAGGGCAAAATATGATGTAGCGACAGTTTACGAAATCATCGACAGTCATTTTCTCTGTCATGTTGCCTATGTGTATGAAGGTACTGCTATAGCTATACCTACTGGTTACGGTCGGGTTGGGGAAACCATCTACCTACACGGCGCAATGGGCAATCGAATGCTCAAGTCATTGCTGGCTCAGGAAAAAGTAAGCCTGACCATCACTCATATGGATGGGCTGGTATTGGCTCGCTCTGTCTTTCACCATTCTTTCAACTATCGCTCGGTGGTAGTTTTTGGCTCGCCCAGACTTATTGAGGACGGAGCGGAAAAGGATGAAGCCTTACGCATCATCACAGAGAATATCATTCCCGGTAGGTGGGAGGAGGCGAGAGTACCCAATGAGGTGGAACTCAAGCGTACCCGGGTGATAGCCGTGGACATAGAGGACGCCTCTGCAAAGATAAGAGCGGAGGGTGTGAACGATGAGCCCGAGGACTTTGATTTGGATGTATGGGCAGGGGTAATTCCGCTTAAGGTCGTCAAGGGTACACCCTTACCAGAACCTGACCTCAAGCACGGAGTTGAAGTATCTCCTTCCGTCTTGAACTATCACATTTAAACATCAAAGGCTGACATTCTTGTCAGCCTTTGATTTACACATATTCAAAATGAGTTCAGATACTCTACTGACTCATCATTAATCTTCTTGCCTCTGCTTCAAGATCCATGTAGGGAGTACCTTCTACCGTTACTCCGACAAACTGAAGCACTCCACCTTGGAATGCGGAAGGAGTAGGGTACTCTTCGCTCACTGCATCGCCACTGTCATACCCAACGCAAAGGCCATCACCCGATAAGGTAAACTTAGCAGGTTGCGTGCGCATGGGACCTTCTGCAACTACCTCTTCGTCTATGTAAAGTTTCATGTTGCCGAGTGATTCTCCATTTTCTCCCGTGCTTTCCCTGACGAACTCCATACCCAAGGTATGATCACCAGGTGTGATCGACACTGAAGACTTGAAGGCCTGCTCGGGCTTGATACCAAGAAAGTTGTACACATAGTACAGTCTACTATCTTTAATAAACAACGAATGTCCACCAAAGCGTGATCCGTGAGCAAAGAGGACTCCTGACGTCTCATCGGTCACTTTTACGTTAGCCAATATCTTGAAGGAACGCCCTCTTACATTAACGGCAACACCCTCAGGTACAGGAGCTGTATTTGGATAATATATGTATCTGTCTCGTGGGGGTTCTTGCGATGGACGTTCAATAGTCAGGATTTCTGCAGCACTCCTGTCGTCCAAAGGCAGGACATTGTTCTTCTCTGCCTCGGCGAACCATGCATCGATCAGCTCCTGCAGTTTTTCGGGATTCTCCTCAGCCAGGTCAGTGGACTCGGATCTGTCCTCATCCACATGATACAACTCCCAATCATCCTTATCAAAATTGCCTTTTCCTGATAAGGGGGCGTGTACTGCGGCTGCTTTCCAACCGTCTTTCCAAATCCCTCTTGAGCCCAACATGGCAAAGTACTGCACATCCTTCTGAGTAGGATCATCTGGCTGGGCATCAAAGGTATAGGCCATAGATGTACCGGACAATGGTACCTGTGGCACGCCGTTATATACGGTCGGCATTTGCAGATCTAGTACTTCGAGCAGGGTCGGTACGATATCTACAGAGTGGTGATACTGATGACGTATTTCACCATTAGCTTTAATTCCTTTCGGCCATGAAATCACGAGCGGGTCATTGGTACCACCAGCATACTGAGAATACCTTTTGAACATCTTAAATGGCGCAGAGAAGGCAGATGCCCAACCGGTGGGAAAATGATTATAAGTCTCTGGACCTCCGAGTACTTCGAGGTATTTCATATTTTCAGAGAGTTCGTCTGGATACCCATTGAAGAACTTGTTTTCATTGACTGACCCATTGGGACTTCCCTCTCCTGAGGCGCCATTATCAGCAGCATATAGTACTATGGTGTTTTCCAGTTGACCACTCTCTTCCAGATAATCAATGATTCGACCTACTTGAGCGTCAGTATATTCAGAGAATCCTGCGTAAACCTCAGCCATCCGAGCAAAGAGCTTCTTTTCATCGTCATTTAAAGAGTCCCAGGGTCTTACATTGTCACCCATACTTGCCATATCTTCGCGCATTGGGTTCATAGGTGTATTTTTCGTGCCTTCAGGTAAAACACCTTTTTCGATCATGCGGTTGGTCACCCAGTCACGATAGGCATCATACCCCATATCGAACTTACCTTTGTACTTATCAATATATTCCTTTGGCGCATGGTGAGGTGCGTGATTGGCACCAGGATTAAACCACAAATACCATGGCTTTGACGGGTTAGTGGCTTGCTGGTCTTGTATCATTCCCAAGGCCTTATCTGCCAGGTCTTTTGACAAATGATAACCGTCTTCAGGACCGTATTCTTGCTCTATAAAGTGGTTGTCTTCGATTAGGTCTGGGTACCAATTGTTCGTCTCGCCACCGATGAAGCCATAAAATCGATCCCATCCCATCTGTAGAGGCCACTGCTTCTTACTTGCTCCTGAAGCAACATCCTGCTCAGGCACATTATGGTTTTTGCCAACCCAGAATGTACTCCATCCATTGTCTTGAAGGATTTTGGAGAAGGGAGCGACTTCACTGGATATTCTACCGTTGGATCCAGGGAATCCGTCTGCAGTTTCCGTGATAGCTGCCATTCCGTTAAGATGATGATTTCGACCGGTCATTAAAGTCGATCTCGTAGGTGAACATAATGCAGTGGTGTGCCACTGCGTATAAGTAAGACCGTTAGCAGCGATTTTATCTAGTGTTGGCATATTGATAGCGCCACCATAGGGCGACCAAGCACCCAGTCCGGTATCATCGTACAATACAAAAAGTATATTGGGGGCACCTTCTGGTGCAGTCTTAGGCGTGTACGCCGACCAGTCAGACTCAGAATCCCTGACATCCAAGGCGATTTTCCCTTGAAATTCAGGTTGGCTCGAAGCATCTTGATCGCTACTTGGAGTAGTCTGATTACACTGAGAATAAATAGCCATGCAGAATAACCCCACGGCTACTTTTTTGAGTGTTGCTTGTATTAACATGATTAAGAATTATGGATATGAAGTAGTTTAATTGTATTCTAATAAAAACGTGATTGACTAAAATGCCCTGATGGCCCTGACATTTTTAAGTTGATCTTCTGGAAAAGCGAGTTGAGTGCCACCATTAAAATTTTGTGCAAAAACTGTATTACTGGTTTGTTGACTGGAGGTCCAATACTCTGTATCATCAAAGGCATTGCCGCCATTGTCTATAATTGCTTGTTCTATAGCATCCGCTGTTATGTATAGTTCATTGAGCTCATCTTGACTAGGAAGAAACCAATCATCAAAGCCGTTGAGTTGTAAGTCGGCGCATAGTGCGGCGGCTATGCCTGCGGTACTACAGGAGCTGTTGATATCGACCGTATTTTGTGCGCCAGTTCCTAGTTGGGTAGCATCAGCACCTTGTACTACAATAGGGGGGCAGCCCCAAGGGGCCTCAAAACTTTGATCACTGAGTGCAACCACCAAGCCTTGCTCTCCGCTTGAGTCGATATAAAAGACAATTCCTCCTTCGTGAAAGTCGCCAATCGCAATCGGATCAGCCTGATCTTCGCTATCATCATCAGTACAGGAGAGGGAGAAAGCTAGCAGTAGGAGTAAGCCTAAACTTTTAATTGATAGTTGGGACATAACAAAGATTTTTCCGCAATACTAAAGACTCACATGCTGAATTGAAATATCATTTGATATGTCCGAGTTCTTTTTTAATCCTGTGCAGTGTCAGTGGTTTGATCCCAATGAAGGAAGCCAGGTGCTTATCATAAGCCAAATTGAGGTATTCAGGGTTCCAGTCGATGAGGTCAAGATACCGCTGTTTGGAAGTCTTGGTGACGAAGCTGTCGATGCGCCGGCTGAATGTGACGATCACTTCTTTCATCAGGTCAATATAGAAACGCATCAAATTTGGGTTTTCGAAACCGAGTTTTTCCAGTGTATTAATATTAAAAATGAGTACATGTATTGGCGTAATTGCTTCGATAGTCAGTAAACATGGCTGTTCTCCAAAAACCCTCGGATCGCCAAATAAGAAGCCTTTCGATCTCATGTGACTGTTAACCTCATCACCATTGTGATCTATAGAATATGCTCTCGCTGATCCTTCAAGAATAATGAATACACGGTGATCCAATCGTCCCGGACTTAAGATGATTTCTTTATTCTCATAGGATTCATAGCGACAGATATCCAGAAATTGCTGTAAACACTCGTTCTTTAGTTGCGGATAAAACTGGGAAACTAATGCTTTAATTTGGAGTTTAGAAAATTTCACTGCTTGTTGAAATGAATTTCATCAATTGCAGCCGAAGCTAATTAGACTGCTGGTTTGATTGAATTAAGGTTATTTAAAATACTTAAAGATACACTAACATATCCTCATGAGGCTAAAATGAACACTGTCTTATAATTGAGTTGTAGAGGCAACTCGTCAACTAAACTCAGGGCATAAAATGCAGTTAGCAATTCTAGATAATTGGAAAAATTTTAAGTTGGTGATTGCTAAAATCAGGCGTCCTCCCACAGATCACTTTGAGTATAGGGTGATCCTTCGAATGTAAAGAAAGATCCATCGATGTAGCGATAGGTCGGAAGTCCGCCTAGGCTTGCCATATCAGCATCCGTTAACTCGATCGTAGCAGCTTCGAAATTTTGCGCTAATCTGCCGGCATTCACCGATTTTGGGATTACCGCAATGCCACGCTTAATAGCAAATCCGATAAGCACTTGCGCCGGGGTGATGCCATGCGCTTCAGCAATATCGACGACCTCCTTGGTTTCAAAAAGATTCGGATCATCCTCTTTCTTACCGTTACGATCCGGAGACCCAAAAGGAGAGTAAGCCGTCATATGAATGCCATTGGCCTGACAGTAATCCACCAATTTTTGTTGCGGCAGGAAAGGATGAAGCTCGACCTGATTCATTTCAGGTTGAATACTTGCCGCACCCTGGATTTCTTTGAGCTTAGTGATATTGAAGTTGCTAACACCGATGTGCTTAGTAAGCCTAAGCTCTACGCACGATTCCATTGCCTTCCAGGTGTCTGTAATCGGTGCTTCTTCTTTTGTGAGAAAGCCATCTGGAGTTTTGGCAAAGCCAACACCTTGCTTATAAGCTAATGGCCAGTGCATGAGATACAAGTCCAGATAGTCGAGTTGAAGATCCTTGAGCGTCTTCTCAAGGGCTGGCCTGACATATTCTTTCAAGTGTGAGGAGTTCCATAATTTGGAAGTAATCCAAAGCTCCTCACGTTGCACATCACCGTCCTTGAAGGCATCTTGAAATGCCTTACCGATTTCATCTTCATTGGCGTAGATCGCTGCACAGTCGATATGTCTAAAGCCTATCTTAATCGCCGCACGAATGGCATCATATACTTCGCCGGGTTGTGATTTCCATGTTCCGAGACCGAGAATTGGCATTTGGTCATTGTTCTTAAACGTCAGGTACTTCATATTACTCATCTGTCTTTATTGAATTCTTTAGTCGTGCTACATCGAGATTTTTTGGGTCTAAGGCCAATGCACGATCGATGTAGATTCGCGCTTGTTCAGGTTTGTTTTGCTTCATTAGCAGGCTAGCCTTTACAGCAGCTACTTTAGGAACCGATTTTCCTGCCAGCTGGTTCTCCAATTGATTCAAATAAATCTCAGCATGCTCAAATTCGCCTAACTCTGCATGTAGATGAACCTTGTAGCCGATCATAAAGGGCATGATGTGATGACTTGGAGATGCGAGTTGATTGATAGAGTCCAGCGCAGCTTGAGGACCCTCAGCTGCATTGATCCATTCTATATATTCGGCGAAATAGTAATCCTCCTTGTCATACGCATAAGCTATGCTCCCAAGATTATTAAGGGCAAGATCGAAAAGCTCATCGCGTTCCAACGTTCCGGCATCTACTCTACGCTTGATGAGTTCCGTGAATAGCTCGATAATCAACTGTTCATCGGTACTTGCACTATCGAGATTGGCCTCAAGAGACGTTATGATACGTTCTTGCTCGTCCGCCTGATCGGAGATACGTCCTAGTAACGCTTGCCCAAGGACAAAGCTGCTGTCGAACGCGTACATCTTACGAAAGGCTACTTCAGAAGCCGAGTAGTTGCCATAGTTCATGACCTCATTCCAGCCCTGGTAGTAGTAGTACTTAGCAGAATCACTGTCGGTGGTGAGAGGAAGTACCTGAGCGAGTGTAGCTGTTGTACTTAACAGAATAAGTAGGCAGTTGGCAATTGATTTCATGAAGTGAATCTAATCATTGATAAGGAACCCGGACTACTTGAGGATTTGATTTGGAGCAATTAAAACATATCCAAGTGCTCTTTTGGAGCAACTTTCCATCAGGAAATCGATAATCCTGAGTTACTCCAACCACTACAAAGTGAAGGTATATTTACTATCCATGGCTTTTAAAATTCTTTTATCCATAGTCCAAAGCCTTATCCCAAGGGTAGTCACTGGGAATATGATAGTTGCATCCATCAATCCAATACCTAAATTATGAAAGTTGTTGTGATTTGCATAGTCCGCTGCATCAAGCATCGACCCTGGCTCAAAGGGAATTTTGTATAAAAGCTGCCAATAGGAAAGGATTACTTCACGGTCTTTTCTCGTTCTTACTCCGTATAGCAACTCGGAAAATACAGGTTCGATGGTGACAATTTCTTGTTTTTCAAGAAGGGTTGTAAACCCGGGAGCTATATAAGGTTCTTGTCTGAGAAACTCAATCCAAACTGACGTATCAGCTAAAATCACGACGATTATTTAATAGGCGAATTGATTCAGCATCAAAACCTTTTTTGAATTCAACAGGGTCTTTTTTCAAAGTCTCATTGAGTTTTTGAAGCCTTTTTTGATAGAGCCAATCATTAAGCGCTTGGATAAGACTCTCTGTGGTATTCTTCGCACCAGTAAACTCCTTTACGTCTTTTACAATATTGTCAGGAATGATTGCGGTCACCTTCATCTTTGATCGTATTTTGAAATACGATCTAAAAATAAGAAATTATGATAAGATTAACCAAAGCTTAGTTGGATGGGGAATGTGGTGTATTTAAGAACAGGAATCTTCTAAAACTAGACCAATGCCTCGTCAGCTTCCATGACTTCCATGAGCCCATTTTCGTTCACCTTATTGAGGGAGACAGGCTTGATCTCATTGATCAGCAGAGGATCATATTTGGCGGTCACACGAATGTAGTTCTCAGTGAAGCCATGCATCATACCATTCTCAATATCTTCTTCAAACAGGACTGAAGCGGACTGGCCTACTGACTGCTCATAGAAATACCTTTTCTTTTTTTCCGATAAGCCTCTGAGCATTTTTGATCTTCGGGCACGCTCTTTCATAGGTACCACATCTTCTTTTTGTAATGCGGGAGTGTTTGCACGCTCAGAGTAGGTAAAGACATGTAGATAACTCACGTCCAACTCATTGAGGAACTGATAGGTGTCCATGAAGTCTTCTTCGCTCTCGCCAGGAAAGCCAACGATCACATCGACACCAATGCAGCAGTTGGGCATGTACTTTTTGATGGTCTTGACACGATCGACGTAGAGCTCACGCAGATAGCGTCGATTCATGGATTTGAGTATTTTATTGCTGCCCGACTGAAGCGGAATGTGAAAATGCGGAACAAATCGGTTTGACTCGGCCACAAATTGGATGATCTCTTCACTGAGAAGGTTGGGTTCGATGGAGGAAATCCTAAACCGATCCACACCTTCCACCATGTCAAGCTCAGTCACCAGGTCAGCAAACCGTTCTTTTCTGCGGCCATCCTGAATCCCGAAATCTCCAATATTGACACCTGTCAATACCACTTCCTTCACATCAGTGGCGGCTATCTCCTGTGCAGAAGCCAGGATGTTTTCTATCGAATCAGACCTACTCTTTCCTCGCGCGAGTGGTATGGTGCAAAAAGCACAGCCATAGTTACAACCATCTTGTACTTTAAGGAAGGTTCGGGTACGATCCCCGTAAGAGTAAGCATTGTTGAAAGTTTTGGCGGTAGTCACCTCAGATGCGAATACCTGCGTCTCGGGCTTCTTTTCAAAGCCATCGAGGTAGTCGATCAGCTGGAATTTCTCAGCAGCACCTAATACAGCATCCACATGAGGTATTTCCGAGATTTCTTTTGGCTTGAGCTGGGCATAGCAGCCAATGATCGTAACAAAAGAGTCTGGAGATATCTTCTTGGCCTCTTTGATGATCTTGCGACATTTCTTGTCCGCATTATCAGTAACCGAGCAGGTGTTGATGACGAATATATCCGGCTCATCAGTAAAGGCCACTTTGCGATAGCCGCGCTCCTCAAACATGCGACCTATGGTAGAGGTCTCTGAGAAGTTGAGTTTACACCCGAGCGTATAAAAAGCGACTTTTTTGTTAGCTGTGGCCATTGCAGCGCAAAATTAGTGAAAGTGTTGTAAAGTCTAGGTATTCGATAAGAGTGGTGAGACGAGCATTCTACCAATATGAGTACACCTCTAAAAGCATCATAAAATTGTCATATCGCAATGCAATGGGGATATCTTCTTAAAACAGAAGTAAGAATTATGATCTTATTGCGGCTGTAGCAATTAATAAGGTTTCTCCTATCGTCGAAAAGACAATTTTTTGTTGGTTTTAGAGTATTCATCAACTGAAATCAGGTTACCAAGAAACCCTGTGCTTAGGCTGGCAGCAATTGTCGTGCAATACGGGTTCCACCACTAACACTTGGAATCAATCATCCACTTTTTCTTCCTCATCCGGCTTCCGAAACTTCAGCTGCATGCCATGCAAGAAGTTGCGAAGAATTTGATCCTTACAGGGTCGGTATTGGCTCTGTGTGGGGTTGCGAAAGAAAGCACTCAGCTCGTGCTTACTCACCTTGAAATCCACTAGCTTGAATATCTCCTGTAGGTCAGTATCCTTCAGACTTAAGGCAATCTTCAGTTTCCGGAAGATGATATTATTATTCAATTTCTTCTCCGGCTTTGGCTCTACACCCTCTTTTTTACCGCGATTTTTAATGATAAAGCCCTCAAGGAATATGGCCAGATCTTTATCATAAATAGGTTGAGCATCAGGATCGTCATCACGCTTGAGCCAGGCACTGATCTGCTCTCTCGTGACCTGAACTCCAGCCAACTCAAAAATCTTGATCATTTTCTTGTCATTGAGGTTGAAGCTGTAGCGCACGCGGCGGATGACGTCATTGTTATTCATAGGGCAGATGGTAACTTTTGGATTGCAAATCTACTCGAAATACCGGATTGAGGTCGGTATCACAACCACCGTTTGTATCTCATAATGGTCACCATGACCACTGTGGTAAAGCCCATCAATCCCCAGACGTACCAATAGCCATACTCGTAATGCAGCTCCGGCATGAAGTCGAAGTTCATACCATACACGCCTGCCACAAAGGTCAATGGAATAAAGATCGCAGACACCACCGTCAGTGTCTTCATCACCTTGTTCATCTCATTGTTGATATTGGTCTGGTAAAGGTCCATAATGTCCCGTAGCATCTCCCTGGAAGTATCAAAGAAGGATAGGAGAAACTTGATATGATCACTGATATCATGGAAGTACACCTTGGAGTCTTTGTGGAAGAAATGTTCGCCTTCGGCCTGCATCTGATTGAAAGCATCCCAGAGGGGTACGGTATAACCGCGCAGGACATTAACTTTTTTCTTGAGCAGCATCACTTCCTCTGGCGCTTCGAAGTTGGTGTCGCTGATGAGCTGCATCTCTATATCTTCCATCTGCTTCCTAAGTATCTCGCTAATACTCATATAATTATCCACCACGGCATCCAGACAGTGGTATAAGAGATACTCGACGCTGTTTTTTCGAATCACACCTTTGCCTTGTTCCAGGCGCAAGCGCAGGCTATCAAATACGTCACCTGGCAGTCCTTCCTGAAAAGTGATGAGCAGGTTCTTACCCAGCACAAGATTGAGGTGTTCCTGCGTGATCTCTCCAGAAGCTTCTTCATAGCGCAGCATCTTCAGCGACAGAAAAATATGATCTTCAAACGCCTCGAATTTTGGTAAGTGATCAATATTGAGAATATCCTCCAGGATCAAAGGGTGTACATGGAACTGATCGCAAATTGCCTCTACTATTTTCTCATCCTGGGACTCCAGATCAATCCAGTTGACCATGTCGTGATTGAGCCATTCGGATGCTTTGGTAATATCTACGTCTGTCCTGTAGCTGTAGGACTCAGGGTTGTATTGTATGAGGCTTAACATCTCCATATGAGGAAGAATTGATCGTTGATTATGTCTTTAAACTATTGGGTTTTCCTTAAGTTCAAAATTTTCCATGAGTGATTTCTTCAACTCCTCCGGTTTAGCTGATCCTATCATGATAGATTCCCGAAGTGACCCTTTCCGGTAGGTAAGCAGTACCACGCCAAGACCCTGGATACTGTAGAGCCATCCTTTGGGCGTGATTCTTATGCCCACACCATACCACCAGGGTATTCGTGTCACCGCTACCGCAATGAGCTCGTCGAACTGCGGATTGAGTTTGATGAGCCCTATGCCGTAGCGGATCTTAATATTCCGGTAGGAGATGGACGTCTCCATACGATAGAATAGCAGGCATACGCCAATCAACAAGGCTATTGTAGGATAAAAGACCGGAGCGGTTGGTGGTTTGCTGCCCCACTGTTGGTAGTAAGCGACTGCCAGAAAGAGTAATACGGGAGTCATCAGGCTCAAGAACAGCCAGCCGATTTGTGATTCCTGGTAAGGTTTAGGCCTACTCATAGGTCGCTAGTATCTCCAGCTGGTGAGATCTGACCCTGCCGGTGCGGCCGACTCCATTCGCGCTAGCATCTGCGGTACATACATCCAGTTGTAGCGGAGGCGGGTGAGGTAGTTGGGGTTTTCATGGTCGCCGTTCCAGCAATGCCCAAATCCGTCACCATAGTCGATGAAGCCATCATAGTAAGGGTCGGTGGTGCTCTCGAGAAACTCCTCCATGTACTCGACCGCATTGTTGAGATAGGAGTTGTCCATGTCACCCACGTAGATGTTGATCTTGCCCTCCAGCTTGGGGCCGAGGGTAGCCCAGTCGCGTTCCATGATGTAGCGGAGATCGTAGTTTTCGATCATGTACTGGACCACCTCACGGTCGATCTCGCCCGTCTCTTTGTCCCACGGATGCTTGGGGTAGCCATCTTCACCCTGAGGCCCAAAGGTGGTCAGCCACACATCCCGCTGGCCGCAGGAGCGACCTTTGGTGCCTATCACACGCTCTTTGTGCTGTACTTCGCGCAGGGTGACAGAGACATAGCCATTGGTCGCACGACTTCTCGGTATTTCGGTCTTTTTCCATTGGCTTTTGACGTAGTAGGCATTTTCATCCTCCATCAAATTGAGCAGGGTAAATGCTCGAAAATCAATAGGGTCGGGACATGCGGCAAAGCAGCCGTTATACTCATCGGGATAGAGTACTTGATTAGCTAGCGCAATCCAACCGCCTGTGCTGCCCCCATAGAGGAAGCGGGCCCAGCCTTCGCCGATCCCGCGAAACTGCTCTTCGATGTAAGGAATCAGCTCATAAGTGATGGCATCTCCGTAGGGGCCGGTATTCACCGAATTGACAGCATAACTATCGTCAAAATAGGGTGTAGGATGCTGGATTTCTATGATCAGCATACGTGGAAAGTCCGGTCCTGTCCATTTTTTGTAGAAGTCATGGGCTTCCTGCTGTACGATCCGATTGTAACCAGAGATACCGAACCTGGCGGAATAGTCAGGCTCCAGGTCAGGGTCGGGTGGGGTCTCTCTAAAACCACCAAAGTCATAGGGGAAATGGCCATGAAAAACGGCCAGTGGATAGCGCGCCTCAGGATGCTCATCAAATCCTTCCGGTAGGAGGATATTGGCACCCAGGTAGACATCCCGCCCCCAAAACTCTGAAAGCATCTCGCTCTTCATCTGGATGTGCTTGATGTACTTAGTGTCCTCAGGTGGCGTGATCGGGGGTATTTCTTCAGTCAGCGTGATCCTGATGTCATTACCTTTTGCAGGATCAAATACCACCTTTTGAGGCTTGGAAATGAAGTTGCCGGGCGTGCGGCTCCAGTTGATGCCCTCACCCTTGTCCATAGGTGGCAGCTTCAGTGTGAAGCCATCGGCGCGGTTGTAGGTCTCGTACTTGTAGAGCACTGCCTGCACCGTGTACTCACCTGCGGGTATCTCACTGATGCTCGTGAGCGGGTACCCCAATACTGTAGGGTCGATAGTGGCAGTCTCTCCAGCCTTCATCTGATCGACATCCACTCCGTAGATCAACTGTGTATTTGGTGCGTTGGAGATCTGAAAGCGGGGCTCGCGGCTGTCATCATTGGAGATGACCAGTAGCATGCGACCATCGACGGGTTGATCCGTTAGTTCGCTCGCAAAGTCAATACTGAACTGAGGACCGGTGTTGGGCGGCTCACATCCGAAAAATATAATGACGAAAAGGAGGGCTAGGGTAAGTCTCATGGTGAATTGGTTTTGTCGGGACTGAATATAGCAAAACGGTACTAAGGATGAAATAGGATTGGGGTGGGTGGAATGACGGATAGATGAGAGTGGGTTAACTTTTGGAAAGTTCTTTTAGGAAGCACAGGAACTTTCCAAAAGTTGATCGGGTATTTTCCTACCACTCATCTCAATGTTTCATGATATGCTCAATATTCCAACTATATTTAGTTAGGCTATTTAAAAGCCGCCAAACTCAGGAACCTATCTCTAGAGCGTCATGAATAACAAACGAAGAAATCTAGTCAAAGCACTACCTATCGGAGCGCTTTTTCCATGGCAGGTTGTCAATGGGCTAGCTAGCACCAAAGGCTTAGGTCAACCACGCAATCTAGGTAGCCATTTGTTCCAAGATATTGATGCTGTGTACAACAATGCCTTGGTAATCGACGGCCTTGTGATACCTCGAGGCTGGGATGCTGATAGCTTTGCCGCATTGGCGAAAACAGGCTACTCCGGTTTCAATGCTTCGCTCAACTCTGGTAACCTGAAAGTGGCCATGGCATCACTCGAAGAATGGAGTCAAAGAGTAGTTGATCATCCTGATCGGCTGATACAGGTCAGGACGGCAGAGGACTTTGTACGAGCTAAGCAGGAGGGTAAGGTGGCTGTGGTTTTCGGTTTCCAGAATGGAACCATGATCGAGAAGTCCATTGACAATATTGATAAGCTGTATGATGCGGGCACACGATGGATTCAACTCACATACAACGAGCGCAATCTACTGGGAGACGGCTGCACTGAGCGCACCAACGCCGGGTTATCGGACTTTGGTGTGGAGGCTGTGGAGCGCATGAATGAGCTGGGGATTGTAATTGACGTTTCTCATAGCGGAAGACAGACTACTAATGATGGTATCGCCTTTAGCAAGACAGGTGTGTCTATCAACCACTCGATGTGTGAAGCATTGTATAAGGATCATCCTCGTGCCAAGACAGATGCTCAGATCAAAGCCATGGCGGACAAGGGCGGAGTGATCGGCATTATTTGTCTGGGCTATATGATAGGGCCTGATCCAGGTGGAGCGACCACTCTCGAGACTTATATTGACCATATTGAGCATGCTGTCAAGATCGCTGGTATAGATCATGTGGGTGTAGCATCAGACTATGCCATAGAGGGACTGGAAGCCAATGGCGCGACAAGAGAAAATTGGTACGTACCGAGGCTGACAAGGTTCAAGCCGTCCTACCAAGTGCGCTGGCCACCCTGGATTCCCGAGTTGGATAGTACCGGTCGATATCGACATGTCGCTCGCGTTTTGGACAAGCGGGGCTATAGCAGCGGAGATATCGAGAAAATACTAGGCCAGAATTGGATTAGATATTACAGAGAGGTGTTGAAGGCTTGATACCCTGAGTCGCCTATAGCAGCGAAAAGCATTTCTTCAACGCTCGGCTACCATCTTCATCGAGTTCCTCGATGAGCTCTCCGGGTTCACCATTGAGCATGACGTGCATTTCTATCGTAATTAGCGGTAGCTCCAGCAGGGTGGCCAGGTCTTTTCTGCTAAGGGTATACTTGCCTATCGCAAACCATCCCTGGCTGCTCATGCCTGCACGTTGAGAGAAGTTGAGATTGCCTTCATAGGCCCGCAGCTCATGTCGATCCAGTTTGAGAATATCACCTTTGACGGTCTGTACTTCTCCCTGCATCTTGTTGATAAAATTCCAGGTAATCCACAGACCATAGGTCGAGTCCGTAAGTGCTTGGGTGTGAAAGCTAACCGCCTGGGTATTGTCCTGGAATACCGTCTCCCATTCCTCACATTGCCCGAAAGCAACTTGTGAAGTCAGTTGTATCAGCAGACATATACTCAGCAACAATCGTAATCTCATAAGGCGAACAGGTGGTTGATCTTGCTAAATGTAAGTAAAACCCTTGAAAAGAATGAGGCGCCCTTGAGATTTTGGGAGGCAGCATGCGCTTCATATGAGGAGATGAATTATATTCATTCGCCAACTAAATGAACCAGTATGATGTCCAGGTATTTCCGTTTTTCCCTATTGCAATTGACTATGTGTCTGCTGATCATATCCTGTCAGTCGGGCACTAAGGAACGTGATGGAAATGCAGCTCCAGTCCTGATTCAGGAAGCTACGTCGTTGGACGGGAAACCACTCTACCGAAAAATGGTGAGTGAAGACGACCTGGAATCAGCAGATGAATTGATTGAGGCGTTTCGGAAAAAGCAAAACCTGCAGGAAAGCGATTATTTGGAACTGGGGAAAATCTATACATCAACCAATCGATATAGAGACGCCATCGGCGTATTTGAGGAAGGCATCCAGCGCTTTCCAGACTCATATCGGCTGCACCGAAACAAGGGTCACCGCCATCTCAGCTTGCGCGAGTTGCGACCTGCCATCACTCACCTGAGTACGGCAGATCAGTTAATAGGGCCTGAGGACAATGGCGACCTGGAGTATGATGCCAGCGGCAAACCTACCGGAACCTATAAATACTGGGTGAAGTACTACTCAGGCGTGTACTACATGCTCTCCGATGACCTGAATAATGCGATCAAGTGCTATCAAAGCTGCATCGACTTAGCAATAGATAATAAGAATACTGTCGGGCCAAGTGCATGGCTCTACCACCTCAATCAGATGAAGGGTAATCCTGAGACCGCTCAGGAGATTATTGATCGTATTGATGAGGATCTGGATACAGATCAGGGGCATCCGTATTTCAAACAAGCGATGCTTTTTAAGGGTGTGTTTACACCGGAAGAACTCATGGCAGCCAGGCCGCCCTCTGCCGCTGACTGGAGTGTGCAGGATGCAACGGTTACCTTTGGAGTAGCCAGATATCATGTCTATCAGAGTGATAGCACGAGCTACCTTGGACTAATAGACAAGATACTATCGACTGATCATTGGAATGCCTGGGCCTATGTCATGGCTGAAAAGGATAGGGTCAAGTTGCAGGCCCGCAAATAGAGAAACTGCCGAAGTACTGAGCTTAGTTTAGCACTTCTACTTCATAGACGAAGTATTTGGTGTCGCCTTTCCAGAAGAACTTCACGAATTTCTCGTTGTACTTCAGCTTGACTCTTTTGCCGTAGGTGGCAGCTTCCTCGAGCTTCTCCCTTACCTGTTCGTCATCTGCCGCTATCGAGAATGCCCATGTTGCGGGTATGGCGCCTTCAGCGGAGTTGGCCAGGCCTCCGACATTGAGCTCGCCTTCCCATGTTTTAAATAAGATGCCTTTTTTGCTCACTTTGATGGGCACTCCGGCTCTAAATCCGGAGCTGAAATTAGCAAAGTTGAAAAAAAGGAAGACAGCTAAGATCAGCAATACGATTAATGCCAATATACGTTTGATGATTTTCATAAGAGACAGAGCTTTAAGAGTGGATAAAGTTGGTCAAAATTAGGGAGAACCACGGCTGTTTTATCTCTCAGAGAATTTTTGCCATTGCTCGCACGGGAAAACTACCCACTCCGGCAAACTTCGGAGGTACTGCCGAAAACAGGAAGCCTGATTCCGGTAGGAGATGAAGCTGAGTCAGATGCTCCACAATCAACACGCCTGCCCCAAGAAGTGCGGAGTGAACAGGTCTGCGGTTGATGCCGGTATTATCGATGTTGTGGCTGTCGATACCCGCGAGCAGCGCACCATGCTCCACGAGATACCCGGCTGCTGACTCGGTCAGGTAGGGGTGATTTTCATAGTAGGTAGGGGTGTTAAAGTGCTGATCCCAACCGGTATGGAAGAGTACTGCTTTACCCTTAACGTCTCTGCCGTGAATGGCCTCAAGACCTATCTCTGGTGAATGCTGATAGGGCACCTCAATCACCATTCCCGGTAGGTCAACCAGCCGATCCAGTGTGATCTCACCAAAGTCCTCACCCTGAGAGAACCTGTGAAATGGACAGTCGATGTAGGTGCCGGTGTTGGTCACCATATCGATCCTGTTGATGACAAACTCAGCCTGATCATCATAGCTTTCTCGCGACTGCTGTCGCGAGATGAAATCACAAACGAGTGGCGCTGGTAGCCCCTTGTACGTTTTTAAGCCATCACGGATCGTGTGGCTCAGGTCGATTAGTGTATGATGAGACAATCTATTTTACAAAAGCAAAGATGTCGCCTACCGGAATTTGATTAGCGGTCTGGGTGGCCTTTGACTCATCAAATCCATAGAAGTTCATGGTCAGCATAGACTGCCCGGAAGGAATGTTGATCACATGCTCAACCTTTTCTCCATTTTCTGAGGTCTCCATCATGCCCTTGTAACCATCGATCTTCACCGACTTATTGCCGGACATCCCGACCATCATAGGAGTGTTTATAAACTGACTTACCATCGCCATCATGGGAGAGTCATCGACCAGGTTGATTTCGATTTTCTGACCCGAGCTGGCATCTTCATAGAACCTGGAGATGTATACACCCGCGAACCCGGCGGAGTTGGCGACATATTCATCAGCTTCGGTGTTGGCTTCTAGACCAGCGAGGGTAGTGGGTAGCATTTCAAGTATTTTCTTGCTGATCACAACATCCAGTTCCGTTAGTGAACGTTGTAACTCAAAGCGTGTGCCTTCAAAATCTTCTGTGTTGTATTTTGATCCGGCACTTGCCAGGTAGGCATCAATGTCACTGCTGGTACCATCGTCGGTCTCATTGTCTGAGAGTAAGTCTTCAAATTTCGCTATATCGAAATTCTCAGCTGCTTGCTTGAGTTCATCTTCGCCACCAAATCCTTTGCACTCAAGTATAAATACCGATGATTGTGCGAAGGGAATGCCCAAGGTATAGGTATTGTTACCATCGAAGCTAAGTGTTCCTCTATAACCTTGAATGGTCAGTGACTTCATGTTGTCGTTATTGGAGGCATAGCCTGAGTTCATCATATAACTGTAGGAAGCACCCATCGCAGAGTTATTGCCGATAGTTGACGTAATCCGCTGATTACCACCTTCATAATATCGATTGATGACCAACCCAACAAATCCCATCCCTGTACTGACGATCCCATCGTCCTCTTCGTTGGAGCTTAGACCTTCTACTGACTTAGGCATTGATTCGAGGATTTGATAGCCAATCTCCAGCTCTACGCCCTTCACGGCTTCTTTGACTTCATAGCGCGCGTTTGAATATTGTTCTCGTGCGAGTGCTGCCTTGGCGTTATCGAGGAGTTCATTGATGTCCGGAGGTGATAGCTTTTTACCCTTCACGTTGCTGGTGTTGGTATTTGTGTTGCTATTATCGTTTCCGGTAGGGGATGTATCGGGTACGTCAGTATCACCTATCCCAATTTCATCCTGCAAGGCCTTTTCAGCAGCCTTTTTCAGCTTTTTGCCCAAGCCGCCAAGCTGTGCATGGGAGGGTTGTACTGCGATGAATGACATCAAAAGAAGGAATGCGAAGACCTGATAGAATAATTTCATGTTCGATTTGTATTTCATTGAGTTAATAAAATTAAGAATATTCCAGCGCTGTTGAAATGATTTTGTAGTTAAAGCTTGATCTAGTTCAGTAATGTCGAAGGATTAATGCCAAAACGCTCTTCGTATTGTTTCTTGAAGTTGCTCACGTTGCTCATTCCAATTTCACGTGCTGCATGACTAAGGCTATCCACAGCCTTGCTGCTGATGAGTCGATGTGCGTATTGGAGTCTTATTTCCTTAATGAACTCGTACGGTGTATGATCTGTGATTTTCTTTACCAAACGGTAAAGTTTTCGCTCACTGGCGGATACTTCATAGGCCAGATCCGATACGCTCAGGTTCGTATCCGAAATACGACCGATCACCACCTTTTTGAGCTTTTCGATAATGCCTTTTTCTATATCCTCGAGCTTCTCCTGATTGTTGATGATCAGCGCATCGCTTCTCTGATTGTCCCATTGTTGCTGTTTATTAAACAGGTTTTTGATCCTGAGCAGCAGTTCATTTCTCTTGAAAGGCTTGCTAATGAAGTCATTGACTCCTTTGGTAAGCACTTCCAGTTTATCATTTTCATCAGTTCTGGCTGATACGACCAGGGCCGGGATACTTTTTAGCTTTTCATCGTTTTTGAGATGCTCCAGCAATTCGAATCCATCCAGCCAGGGCATCATAAGGTCAGTGATGATCAGGTCAATCTTCTCTTTATCCAGCAGCTTGATCGCTTGCTTGCCATCGGGTGCTTCTATGACCTTGAAGAATGGATCTATAATGTCCGAGATATACTTGCGTACCTCGGGATGATCCTCCACGATCAGGATCGTTTTGCTGCGCTCATCCTCTGAGAACTGCACATTGATAATGGGCGCATCTAGTTTTTGATTTTCCAATGAAGCCAGCATGTCACTGCGCTCCCTCGAATACTCCAGATTTTCGGGTACGATACCAGAGACCAGCTCATCGGTTGACCCTAGCGGAAATGACATTCTAAAGTCACTGCCTACACCTTCGAAACTGATCACCTCGATCTGGCCACCATGGAGCTCCACCAACTCCTTGACCAAAGCAAGACCAATTCCTAATCCCTCTTTGGCCTGGTAATCCGCACCTTTGGGTTGATAATACCGATCAAAGACATAGGGAATGCTTTTCTCTGGAATGCCGGCACCATTATCCTTGACGCTGAGCTTGAGTGAGTTACCACCGTTCTTACCTAGTGATACTGTGATCTGGCCATTGGCAGGTGTATGCCGAATAGCATTGGATAACAGGTTGTAGATGATTTTTTCAAACTGATAGGGATCGATATGTAGTAGCTGGTCCTCGGCAAGATCTGACTCAAAAGAGAGTTGGATGTTCTTTTGCTCTGCAGCACTTGAGAACATTTTGGTCAGTAGGGTGAGATAGGGGACGACCTTGACCCAATAGGGCTTGAGCTGTAGCTTACCTTCCTCCAGTTGCGTAAGCTCTCGTATCTCATCGGCCATGAAGAGTATGCGTTTCCCGTTTTTATATCCTACTTCAAGCAATTCCTTAGTTTTCGCCGTGAGGTAGCTTTCATCGTCAGCATTGACCCCTTCTAATGCGCCGAGCATCAAAGTGAGGGGACTCCTCAGGTCATGAGATATATTTTGAAAGAATCTCGACTTGAACTCATCGAGTTCGATCAATCGATCTGATTGCTTCTTGATAATGTCTCGGTCACGTTCGGCTTGCTCTTTTTGCTTCTTTCTGATAAGAAAGGCCCGGTAGGCGATCAATGCCAGTGCAGCTACTAGTAGCGCAATGATGACTACTGAGATGATGATCAGGTTTTGTCGTTCGATAGTGGCCTGAGTCGCTTCAGCTTGAGCTTTTAGATTTTCATTTTCCAGTTGCTGACGTTCTGATTCATATTTTTTGTTGAGTTCACTCACGATGAGGTTATTCTCCTCATTGATCAGTTGGGCATAGGCGGTATAAAACTGTGTCTGATAGTCGAATGCGGTCTTATAGTCTCCCATACCTTCATAAATCTTCGAAAGTTTCCCCAGAGAGTTCTTGATGTCTATTTTGCTGTCGAGTTGTGTCGCAAGTTCAAGGGCTTTCTCACCATAGTAGATGGCGCTATCAAGTTGTCCGGTCTGGGTGAACGTTTCCGCCAGAGTGTAGTAGCCTATAACGGTGTAAGTATCATAATTGAGCTTTTTGAAGTAGGATAAGGCTTTGTGCATGTAGTCCAGCGCACTCTCAAAGTCCTCCAACACCGTCTTGATATTGGCAAGGTTGCCATAGGCGAGTGCTACGCCTTTCAGATAATCCCCTTTTTCAAACCAGTCAATAGCTTGAAGAATATTGACCTCAGCGATGTTGAAAAGCTGAATGACCGAATCTTCGCCAGTGCCTTCGGATAAGGTAAAGTAGGTATAGCCGGAAGTAATATAATAGCTGCCCAGACCGTTCAAAGCATTGCCGATAAGGACCGGATCTCCAAGCCGGAGGGCAATTTGATAGCTCGAATCATAGTACTGCTTCGAAGAAACGAAATTGTCCAGATTGTCCGAAAATAGCTGACCTAGCTTGCGATAGATGGTCGACATCATTTTTAGATCCCCTACATTTTCAAAGAGCTTCAGCGCATCATAGTAGTTATTGACAGCTGCTTCGAAGTTGCTCTTGCCGAAATCCAAGGTGGCCTGCAAGTGGTAGTGGTCTGCCAGGTAGGCGTCCGACTCGGCAGAGTCAGCCATTTGCTTGATCCTATCGGAAATCAGCTGAGCAGAATCGTAGTTGACGTTGGAGACTTCAAAGCCGAGTGCTACCAGGGCATTCATCTTTTGGTCAAAAGTGGAGGCGTTGGCTACCTCAATCCGCAGACTGTCAGCCACGTTGTTCTGTGCCTTGGCTGGTGAGGATAGGATACCCGCAGCAACAAATAAGAATAGAATGGAGAGTACACGCGTCATCTGCTCAATCGATCATAGTAGAATTTCGACTGAGGCCATCGATCCTATAGCTGATAGGAAATTGTATAGTGAATTTAGCGAAGATCAGAGTGCTAATGAAAGTATTTCACTAAGATTGGATAAAACTCGTGTCGGCCGGGCAGCATTATATGAGGAGGAGAGCCGTGATATGGCCCTCAGTGCTGTTAGAAGATGCTATATTAGCCAATCACGGACATCCAAAACTATGAACATTTCCAAAGTCAACCTTGAGGAGAAATTTGCCATGTTTGATGAGTACTGGACACCAAAGCTCGTCGGTGAACTCAATGGCCAATATGTAAAACTCGCAAAGCTAAAGGGAGAGTTTGTCTGGCATAGCCATGAGCACGAAGATGAGATGTTCATGATCGTCAAAGGCAGGCTTATCATGGAGATGAGGGACAGCTCGCCAGAAGTAGGGCCGGGCGAGTTCATCATCGTACCCCGGGGAGTAGCGCACAATCCGCGCACAGTGGACAATCAGGAAGTTTGGTTAATGCTATTTGAACCAAAGCAAACCATGCATACAGGAGAGGTACAGCATGAGAAAACTGTCAATGATCAACAGTGGATATAAAAAAAGCTGCTTAGAAAAGATAAAATTCTCCAGGCAGCTTCCCTTTACTACTTACTTTGCCTTATTCTGATTCAGTATAGCCAATCTGGCTTCTGAACTCTTCAAATTTGTCCTTCATCTCACCGTCTGCAGCGGCTTTTACAGCCTTATACATAGCCGCCCCACCGAGCATCTTTGTAGCCAGGTCACTATTGACACTCTTGATTGCCTCAAGTCTGCGGTCTTTTAGTTCATTGACATTGTCGATGAATTGTTTTTCAAAGTCATTGTCGGGAGCGGCTCCACCAGCTAGTTCTTTGTATCTCTGACCTGTCATTCCTTCCTGATTTCTGATAAGGTCGTTTACCGCAGCACTCAGGTCAGCTTTCATTTGATCGATTACTTCAGTCATCAACGCATACTTCCATAATGTCTCGTCATCCACATCCTGAGCTAGCGTCAAATTGGACATTAGAAATACAGCGCATCCTGCTAAAATCAACTTCTTCATTTGATAGTTATGTTTAAATTCTACATTCTAAACTTTTAAAGATAATTCGGAAAGTAAAAACGATCCATTTGAATGCAGTTTATTAGGCTAAGCGGGGATATTTTCAGAAGAGCGGTGATCCTGGTCAGTGTTGAGTTGAAGATCTTGGCGAGAGTTACGATTTGATTTTTCTATATTAATCTTCAACTTCCCGATAACTTATGAATAGAACTATCCTCATAATCAACCTAATCCTTACCATGCCCTTTTTCATACAGGCGCAGCAGCCTTTCAGTATCAATGAGTATGCGAATTTCGCGAAATATGCGAGTGCTAATGATTCACTGAAGCAAGCTGATGCGTTACCTAAAGTAGTGTTCATGGGCAACTCTATCACTGAAGGCTGGGTAAATATGCGCCTCGCCTTTTTCACAGACAACAGTTTTTTGGGTAGGGGCATTGGAGGTCAGGTAAGTCATCAAATGTTGCTGCGATTTCAGGCAGACGTGATTGATCTCAACCCGGAAGTGGTTGTGATCTTAGCCGGGACAAATGATATAGCTCAGAACTCGGGCCCTGTTACCATCGATCAGATTATGAATAACATAACTGCTATGGCGACTTTAGCAAGAGGCAATGGGATCAAAGTGGCGCTCTGCTCGGTATTACCTGCAATAGCTTTTCCCTGGTTTCCAGACATTTCACCAGCTCCGCTGATCGTAAAGCTCAACGAACAAATCCAACAGTATGCTCAGTCCAATGATTTGATCTATGTGGACTATTACAGCGTGATGGTGGATAATGCAGGAGGTCTGAAAGTTCCCGAGTATACCTCAGCAGATGACCTGGTTCATCCCAATCCCACAGGTTATAGGGTGATGGAGGAAGTATTATTGAAGTCACTAAAGCCACTTTTGGAATAACCTGTGATCCCATTTATAACAATGATTATCAGTTGATGTTATTGACTCATTACTACAAAACAATAGTTTTACTATCTTCAAGCCTATGCAACAATTTAACTCACCGATTGAGGCCTTCTTGTATTGGGAAAACAAGACTCCTCAGAACACACACTTTGTACAGCCAACTGACGGTGGCACTAAGACCTATACTTATCAGGAAAGCGGCAATGAGATTCGCCGAATGGCTGCTGCTCTCAAGGCGCTTGGCTATCCTCCTCAATCCAAGATTGGTCTGCTCTCGAAGAACTGCGCCCATTGGGTGATGTCTGATCTGGCCATATTGATGGCCGGGCATGTGTCAGTACCTATCTATCCAACGCTCGGCCCGGATACCATCCAACACGTATTGGAGCATAGCGAGTCAAAAGCTGTCATTCTTGGGAAGCTTGATGATTACGAATCTCAGAAGGCCGGAATACCTGATATTAAAAAGATCAGCGTAGGCCTGTATGGTATGAATGATGGTGAATCGTGGGAAGACATGGTTGCAGCGAACGAACCATTACAAGCACCTGAGCCTACTAAGCCAGAAGATCTGATTACTCTCATTTATACTTCGGGTACGACCGGAGCGCCGAAAGGGGCTATGCATACCGTCGGTAACTTCAACACGATGGGGCATATCGTCTTGGATGAGTTCGACATGCCGGAGCATTCAAGTTTCTTTTCATATTTACCACTGTCACATATTGCTGAACGTATTGGCGTTTGCATCCATTCGATTTATCGGGGTGGCTCGATCAATTTTCCAGAGTCCCTTGACACTTTTGCGGCAGACCTGGCAGCCACACAGCCTCATTTATTCTTCGCGGTACCCCGAATCTGGTCGAAGTTTCAGGAGAAGATCTTAGAGAAGATGCCACAGAAGAAGCTCGACAGATTGTTAGGCATTCCTATTATAGGAGGAATTATCAAAAAGAAATTGAAGAAGGCACTAGGACTATCCAGAGCCAAGTACATTTTCTCAGGTGCTGCACCAATTGCAGTGAGTATGCTGGAGTGGTATCAAAAACTCGGAATAGAAATACTTCAGGGTTATGGAATGACTGAGGACTGCATCAACTCGCACTTTTGCATGCCTGGTGCTAACAAAATGGGTACCGTCGGCAAGCCCATGAAAAGCATAACTGCCAAACTATCTCCGGCAGGAGAAATATGCATTAAGAATGAGACGCTGATGAAGGGCTATTATAAGATGCCTGAAAAGAATGAGGAAGTTTTTGACGAAGAGGGATACTTGAGGACTGGTGATATTGGCGAGTATGATCATGAAGGTTATCTGACGATTACCGGTAGGGTCAAGGATCAATTCAAAACTGACAAGGGCAAATACATCTCGCCGGCACCTATCGAGCTCGAACTCATGAAGAATCCATACATTGAGCAGGTGTGCGTCGTTGGGACGGGCATACCCCAGCCGATTGCTCTTATCATCACACCAATGGAATCTAAATCCAAGTCAAAAGAAGAGGTGGCTAAGAGTATTGTTGCGACAATTAAGGAGATTAATCCGACCCTGGAGAAGCATGAAAAGATAGAGAAGGCGGTGATAATGAGCGAAGACTGGACAGTAGAGAATGGCTTGCTTACACCTACTATGAAGGTGAAGAGAAATCAGGTGGAGAAGATACACTCAGGCTTCTACTCAGATTGGTTTAGCCACAAGGATGATGTAATATTCGAATAGCATTTAGCCGTTCAGCAGGCTAATTAATATGCACTCTGATGACGCTATAATTGAGCCATCAGAGTGCATTTTTGATTAAAGACCGAAATGAAAAATTTCAAAGTAATTTCCTGAAGGTTTTATTTGAGACTAACTAAGAATATCTTCCAATTCAGATTTAATTCATCTGCGATATGTCAAAACCGAGCTTTGAACTTTATGATTTAAAAGTCGAGACGATAGAAGGGGATAAGCCTTTTGTTTGTAGTCATGAGGTGGGAGATTCCTTTGAGGTGAGAGGTGAAAATCTACATTTCAAAACTGAAAAACCTTTTTCACTTTATGCGCTTTCGGCGCTCTTGCCTCTCCTCACACCAAAGCAGCGACCGCTTAACCAATACGATTGGATGGCGACAGATCATATCATTGCATGCCCCGACCCTTATTGCGGTGCTAAGTTCAAAATCAGCAGGATAGGTAAGCGCACCTACTTCCGAGATGAGACGACAGTGGTTCCTTTACCCGAGGATAATGATTGGAACGAAAACGAATGATTGAGCGAATTGAACTCAGGCCTGGATTTGACATTTCCAGGGTGATCAAAGGAGGATGGCAGCTGTCCAAAGGACACAGCGTATTGGGAGATGTTGATCCTATTGCTGATATGGACGCCTTTGTGAAGTCCGGCATTACAACTTTTGATTGTGCAGACATCTACACTGGTGTTGAGGAGCTCATTGGCCAGTACATTCATGAGCAGAGAGTGAAGGGGAAGCTTTCACCCGACCTAAAGGTATTGACAAAGTTCGTCCCTGATTATGATAAGCTTGCTACCCTCAACAAGGCCTATGTAGAGTCTATCATCGACAGATCGCTGAAGCGTTTGAATCTTGAGCGGCTGGACATGGTGCAGTTCTCATGGTGGACGTACGACATTCCCGGCTGGGTGGAGACAGCCCTGTGGCTTCAGGAACTACAACAGGCAGGCAAAATTAACCTTGTCTCAAGTACGAACTTTAATACCGAGTCAACTGCTCAAATACTAGATGCCGGAGTAGACCTTGCTACTGTACAAGTCCAGTACTCATTACTCGACCTGCGGCCGGAGAAGCAGTTGATCGATCTTTGTGCAAAACACGACACTAAGCTGCTGTGCTACGGTACTGTGGCCGGAGGATTTTTAAGCGAGAAGTGGTTAGGAAAGCCAGAACCCACCGAACCGCTGGAAAATCGCTCGTTAGTAAAATACAAGCTGATGATTGAGGAGATCGGAGGCTGGGAAGTATTTCAGGAGCTGTTGAGACTGTTATTTGCGGTAGCTCAGCAACATGATACTACGCTGACTAATATCGCTACGAGATACATCCTCGATCGTCCTCAAGTCGGCGGGGTGATCATAGGCGCTCGAAATGCTGATCATATTGAGGCGAACCTGCAGGTTGGCGATATCAAACTTACTGATGAGAATAAATCACAATTGTCTGCAATGCTCGAAGGCTTTACACAGCCGCCGGGTGATGTATTTGATATTGAGCGGGATAAGACCGGCAAACATGGACGCATCATGAGATATAACCTCAACGAACCTGCCAAGTGACGATTTCAACTTCACACTAGTATGAGCAGTCCTGCACTTAACCGACACTGGTCTTCGAGGTACGTCTTTATCATGGCGTCCATCGGGAGTACTGTAGGTCTTTCGAATATTTGGAAGTTCACCTATCTGGTCGGAGAAAATGGCGGTGGTGCTTTCGTTCTGATTTATTTAGCCTCATTGATCCTGCTGGGGATACCGGTACTTACGGCGGAGTTTATGATCGGAAAACTAGGTGGTCATAGTATGGTAGGCTCGCTTGCCGTCCTATCGGAAAAGGAAGGACTGAGCCGTCATTGGCAGATTTTTGGGTGGGTCTCAATGGTAACAGTTTTTATGATCTTGAGCTTCTATTGTGTGATTGCAGGTCTAACCATTGATTATACTGTGAGTACCCTGGCAGGCCAGGTTTCCACTCCAGATGCTGCAAGTGCAGTGTCTTATTACAATGGGATTTTGCAAAGCCCTATGCGGCTGATCATTTTTTCCGGACTCTTTGTACTCGCCACTACCTTCATCGTGGCACGAGGCGTGGGTGATGGACTTGAGCGATCCACACGCTGGATGATGCCGGCACTTTTTGTCATACTGATAGCTCTGCTGCTGTATGCTATGATCACAGGAGAGTTTGCTCAGGCTTTGGCATTCATGTTCGTGCCTGACTTTAGCAAGATCAATGCAACTGTTGCATTGACGGCTTTTGGGCAGGCTTTCTTTTCATTGGGTATCGGCCTGGGGGTGATGCTGACCTATGGTGCCTATATGCCTAAGGAGGCTTCTATTGCTCGGTCTTCAGTGACCATAGCTTTGGCCGATGGATTGGTGGCAATAGTCGCAGGTCTTGCCATTTTCCCCATTGTCTTTCAATACCATCTGTCACCAACCGAAGGGCCCGGATTGATCTTCATGACTTTACCGATTGCCTTTGGTCAGATGCCGGGTGGTAGTTATGTAGGAGCACTCTTTTTTGTTCTCCTTGCTTTCGCGGCATTGAGTTCCTCTATTTCCCTATTGGAATCAGTCATATCCCGACTGGAGGAGATGATGCCCGGGCGTAGAAAGCTAATCACATGGGCCTCAGGTACGCTACTGTGGCTCACAGGATGGCTAACGGTGTTCTCCTTCAACATCTGGTCAGATTGGACTCCACTGGGTGGCTTCACTCCCTTAGCAGGAAAAACGATCTTCGGCCTGATAGACTACTTTGCTTCTAACCTTATTATGCCGGTTGGCGGTATCCTTATGGCGGTGATTGGAGGGTGGTTTATCACCAGGCAAACCAGCCGGGCATCACTATCCCTTTCAAATCCAATACTTTATATAGTTTGGAGATTTCTGGTAAGGTATGTTGCGCCGGTGGCTGTATTGCTGATCTTTCTGTCTAATCTATAGGATTAATCGCAACGCGTCTAAACGCGCGACAATTCAGATGATCAGGTCTTTTGCTTCTTCTTCTTAGCAGCTGGAAATAAGATGTTATTCAGGATCAGGCGATAGCCTGCTGAGTTAGGGTGCAGATTTAGATCTGTTGGCTCCTCATTAACCAGATGCTGATAATCTTCAGGATCATGGCCAGCATAGAATGTCCAGAAACCCTTACCAAACACACCGTGGATATACTTGGCTTCTTTAATGGACCTGGTTTCTCCCATCACTACCACATCCGACTTGATCAGACTGCTTTTGAAACTTGTTGTCTGCCCCATAAAACCCTTCACCTGTCGCGTGTGGTTCTGTGTTAGCATCGTTGGGATAGGATCCCACTTAGCTGAGAACTCAAAGAGACCGAAGAAGTCATTGTTTTCGGTCAACCCACGCTCGTTTGGCTGTGTGTCGATGTTGGAGTACTCATAGATGTATGGATTTTTCTCAATTAGGAAGTTCTCAAAGGCAAAGGTCTTGGTAAAGTCAAGCTTGCTCTGTGCTCGTGGATCCGGCGCATCGCCATCATACATACGATCAGCGATATCAACACCATCGGCCGCTAGCGCAATGTCAAAGGTATCGGTCGCAGAACACATGGCAAAGAGGAAGCCGCCGGACGCTACATAGCTCTGAATTTTTTTAACAATACCAAGCTTAAGATGTGACACCTTATTAAATCCATGCTTACGCGCCGACTCTTCATATTCCCTTTGTTGCTCCTGATACCACGGGAAGTGCTGATACACGCGATAAAACTTGCCATACTGACCTGTGAAATCCTCATGGTGGAGATGAAGCCAGTCATATTTCGGTAGCTCATCATACATGAGCTCATCGTCAAACACCACATCGTAGGGTATCTCTGCATAGGTCAGAACCAACGTCACGGCATCATCCCAGGGCTGCTTACTCTTCGGAGAGTACACGGCTATTTTTGGAAACTTCTCCAGCTTCATGACATCCATGTTGCTCGATGGACTACTGATATCACTAACAATCTGGATAGACTGAGCATCGGAGATTACCTCATAGGACACCCCGCGTATGATACATTCATTCTCAAATAGTTGGGTGTAAGGCATCATAAAGCTCCCACCTCGGTAGTTCAGCAGCCAATCTACAGTCACGTCTTTCGTTAGCACCCAATAGGCCAGCCCATACGATTTGAGGTGATTGGTCTGACTTTCGTCCATGGGAATCAAGATGTAAGATGCTCTGACGCTCATTGAGAACGTGAGGACAACCAAAAGAATCAACAGTTTTTTCATATCAAATAATTGCCAAAAAGTTACCTAACCAAAGTCAGAACATCTATCGTTCTTACTTTAAATTGCATGATTGAGGTATCAACGGATACATCGGTACGTATACCAAACGAAGGAACAGGAGCAAACGCACTTTGAATTTCACGGAAAACATAAGGGAAGGGATACGTTCAATACAGTCTAATCGCCTGCGAACCATACTCACAGCGTCGATTGTGGCTATAGGCATTACCTCCCTGGTCGGTATTCTTACAGCGATCGACGGCATCCAGTCATCCATCAATGACAGTTTTTCTAACCTTGGCACCCACACCTTTAGGATTAGGAGCTACCGCAATAATAGTGGTAGCCGTGGAGGGAAAGAGGAGAAGAACGTGAGGCCACTTGAATGGCAGGATGTAAGCACCTTCAAAGACAGGTATACTGGTGATGGGGTCGTTAGCATCAACTCCTGGGTCACTTTTACAGCAGAAGTAAAGTATGGCTCAGAGGTCACCAACCCAAATACCCGAGTAAAAGCCGGGGATGAGAACTTGCTAAGCGTAGAGGGCTACAATATTGATAGAGGGCGTGATTTCTCTGGTATCGAAATACAGAATGCCGCCAACGTGGCTTTGATAGGCTCGGAGGTGAGCAGCCAGCTTTTTTCCAATAAGGTAAACCCCATTAACAAGTCCATCACTTTCCTGGGCGCTAAGTTTAGAGTGGTGGGTGTCATGGAAGAGCAAGGAGGCCTGGGAGGGGACTCAGGTCCCGATCGAACGATTATCATTCCGATGGAGACGGGCCGCAAGCTAAGCCCGTTTGATCTCAACTATGAGATCAAGGTGATGACTGATGCCCCCATGAACCAGGACTATGTAGTAGGAGAGACCACAGGACTCATGCGTAAGATCAGGCAAGATGCTGCCGGTAGTCCCGACTCATTTGACGTAAGGGTCAACAAAAGTCTTTCAGAAAGACTCGATGAAATGTCAGGCTACCTGCGTATTGGCGGCTTCTCCATTGGTTTTATTACCCTACTCGGAGCGTCCATTGCGCTGATGAATATTATGATGGTGTCGGTGACCGAGCGTACCCGCGAAATAGGCGTGAGAAAGGCACTGGGTGCCACTCCACTCAAGATCAGGAGACAATTTTTGATCGAGTCGATAGTTATATGTCAGTTGGGAGGATTTGGAGGAATAGTTCTCGGACTGATCATAGGCAATGTGATCACCGCCATTGTAGGAGGCAGTTTCATTGTGCCCTGGTTGTGGATTCTCATATCTATTCTGATAGGTATGGTGGTCGGTGTGATATCAGGCTACATACCGGCGTATCAGGCGAGCAAACTGGACCCTATAGAGTCGCTTAGGTTTGAGTAAAATGAATATCTTTCCATAATTTGAGGGCTTCAAAGGCACTATGCGGATAAATTGTTGGAAATATGGACTTGTAGGATATCTGCTGATGATAGGCTGGGCTATTCCATCAATGGGACAGGAGTTGCAGGTCACAGGTGTCTATCAGGGCAAATCCATTTTTGTCCAAAACCCTCTATTTGTAGAGCGGTCTGAGTCGTGTGTAACCCGCATTACAGTCAACAATGTGCCACTCAGGCTTGATTACAAAAGTTCGGCGTTGGAAGTTAGTTTCAGCGATAAGGAGCTGTATGTCCCTGTTACGGTAGTAGTTAAGCACCAGCCGGACTGTACTCCCAAAATCCTCAATGAAGATGCGATTCGTTTTCATAGCGCGTTTAGTTTTACTCAGCTTTTGTTGAATGATACTGCCCTTTATTGGAAAACGAAGGGCGAGCGCATGAACTCCAAATTCACTGTCGAGAAACTATTCTTTGATGGATGGGAATACGATCAGGAGCTACCTTCCGAAGGCAAGTTCGAGGGGGCTGAGTATTCTGTTTTTCCTGACTTAAAGGAAGGGGTCAATAAGTTTAGAATTAAGTATGAAGTGCCTAGTGCCGGACGCTACTTGTTTTCTGAAGAACTTGAGCATGTTTACTATCCGGAACCCATCAGAATTTTCCCATTGACAGTAACACGTACTCTTAATATCAATAGAGTGGCAGACTATGAAATCTCCACTCCTGAAGGCTATACTATCCTTACCGGCAGGGGGAAAGTTATCGAGCTTGAGCGGTTGCGGAGAGGGGAGTACTTCATCACCGTAGAGAATACCATAGAGAAGTTTACCAAAAACTAATCTAAAGTAGTTCCTCACCGCAATGGCGGCAATAGTAGGCATCATTGTCATGGCCCGTTATTCCGCAAGCATTGCAGATTCTTTGTTCTTCGTCCCGTCTCTTGAAGTTGGCTGCAGTTATTTCTGAGGTGACGATTCCGGTAGGTACTGCTATGATGGCATATCCGGTCAGCATCAAAATAGAGGCAATGAATTGTCCTAGTATCGTTTGAGGGGCAATGTCTCCATACCCCACCGTTGTAATCGTGACGATGGCCCAATAGATGCTGCGCGGAATGCTGGTAAAGCCATTATCACCGCCTTCTACCATGTACATGACCGTACCCAGAATGATGACCAGACTCACGACAGCTACTAAAAAAACGGATATTTTATTTCGACTGGCCTGAAGGGCACTGGCAAGTACCTGTGCCTCGCCGAGATACCTCGATAGCTTCAGTATCCTGAATATTCTGAGGAGACGAATGGCTCGGATAACTACTAAAAACTGTGTGCCTGTTACGAAAAGCGACAGATAGGTAGGCATCAAGGCAAGAAAGTCGATGATTCCAAGAAAGCTAAAGGCATACTTCTTTGGCTGGTGAGAGGTGAGCAGCCTTGATGCGTATTCAAAAGTGAAGAGGATAGTAAAGAACCATTCCAGTATTTCAAGTTCCTTTTCGAATAGTTCATCAAATTCTTTGACGCTTTCCAGCATCACAGCGATGATGCTCAGGACGATTACGGTCAACAGGACGATATCAAAAAACCTGCCTGCCTTAGTATCTGTACCAAAGATGATGATGTACAGCTTGCGCCGTAAACCACCCAAATACTTATACTCAAATTGATGCTGTTGCTTACTCAAACCTGTAATAGTTAGACCAAAATAGGAATTTTTGGGCTAACAGGTTCTAACCAAACAGCGTAACTCCAAAATACTTGTTGAGAACCGTAAGAATAAACAAACAACCTAGTACCACTGGACATAGATAGCTTACAGCAAAGTCGATATATTTCAGAACGAAGCTATTCTTGTTAGGAAATCCAATGAGCATTTCTTCCTTAAGGTTCTCTTTTTTCCAGATATGCGCTGCGAAGAACACAATTAAGAAGCCTCCTAGTGGGAGCAACGTGTCATTGGCTACATCTCCAACGAAGGTCATGAAATCAGTGGGGCCGCTTGCACCCATATACGTGACGAATGTACTGAAGAAGGCGGAATCTCCATTGGCTACCATAGAGGGTACCCCAATCAAGAAAATGATCAATGCTACGACCCATACTGCATACTTACGCTCAATTTTGAGTTCATCTACTACGTAGGCAACGGGCACTTCCAATAAAGAAACTGTGGATGTGAGTGCAGCAAATGATAACAATAAGAAAAACCCAGATCCGATGATTATACCCATGGAACCGCCGAAGGTTTCAAATATTCCCGGTAGGGTGACGAAAATAAGGCCTGGTCCACCTTGAGGTTCAAGACCTTGAGAGAAGACAAACGGAAACATCATCAAGCCGGCAATGAAGGCTATACCAACATCAGCTAAGGTGATAAAAGCTGCAGATTGTACAATATTATCTTGTTTGCTCACATAGCTACCATAGGTGATCAAAGCGCCCATCCCCAGCGAAAGAGAGAAAAAGGCCTGCCCCAAAGCACTACCGACCACACCGAGATTCACTTCGTTGAAATCGGGCACTAAATAGAAAGAAATGCCGTCCATGGCATTGGGCAAAGTGAGGGCATAGGCGACAAGGATAAGTATCATCCCTACTAACGTAGGCATCAGGAATTTTGCTGCTTTCTCAATGCCTCCGGAGATACCCTTGGATACTATCCAGGCCGTTATGATCATGAATATCGCTGCATATAGGCCAACTCTTCCGATATCATTGATGAATGATCCGAAATTATTTCCAATTTCAAAATTTCCTCCGACCATCTCTAGGAAATAGCCAAAGGCCCAACCTGCTACAACATTATAAAAGGATAGGATGAGCACCCCACATAAAATTCCAATCTTACCGACGAAATTCCACTTAGGGAAACCTAGTGCATTGAACGCACCCACAGGATTTTTTTGAGTTTTACGACCTATGGCTATTTCTGTGACCATCACAGGAAAGCATAGGATAAAACAGAATGCGAGGTACATAACCAGGAAGATCGCTCCGCCACCTTCACCGACTTCAAAAGGAAACTTCCAAATATTGCCAAGCCCAACAGCCGAGCCAGCTGCCGCTAAAATGAATCCTATTCTACTATTAAACGCACCTCTACTTGCCATTTGGGTTGGATTAAGTCATGTGAAAGCCTCAAATATATGAGTATAATGACAATTAACTAATTGGCTTTCTGAGAATGTGATGAATGAATTGGATTGATGGTACTGTTAATCTAAATCAATACTAACAGGAGCCTTGTAGCCAAACATACTTTGCGTTTTGATCGCTTTCGAGACGCGGCTGGGTACCATATCTTCCCAACCTGCTGTGCCATTCTTAATCATATGAATAACATTGTCAGAAATGATATTTAGATGCTCAATCTTAGCGTTTTTGATATCCTCAATGTTCTTATTGACATAAAGATGTTTGAAAAGATAGACCAGATGCTCAGCCGGGCTGAAGTTTTCACAGTTCTGAACTTCTTCCTTGTCATCAAAGGAAGGGTAGACGAGTAGCTTGACGTTAGTTCCAAAGAGTCGCCCAAACGATTCAAGGATCCCTCCATTGAGGTTTTCATAGTACTTCTCATCAAAAATCCTTGCAAGGTTGTTGATACCGAGGATGAGACCTATTTTCTTTTTTCTGGTGAATTGAGCCAGATAACTTGCGAGACGATAATGCTCCTGGTGATTGGAAATAAGTACATTTTGGCCCAAAGAGCAGAGTAGGTCGACACGATCCATAAAGTCCATCTCGTCAATCTCCCCATCACTGCGGAGGTCATTGAGCGTCAACTCAGAAAGTACCAGTAGTCGCTCTGGATCTACTTCGTCATCTTCTCTAAACATGCGAAGACCTGCTATCATCATGTCTACATTGACATAGGTCACCGGACGGAACCGACCTCTTAGCACCAGTACATTTTTTTTGTAAATGGTAGCTGAGGGCTGTAGCACATCACCATTTTGGTTGAACATGGCCGCCTCTGTCAGGCCATTCTTTACGAGCTTGAGGCTCATCAACCTGTTGTCTACGTGATGATAATCTGGACCTTCCAATCTGAACATATCAATCTCCACGCGATCGGAATTGATACCATCGACTAACGATACGATCAATTCTTCCGGGTCTGAGAAGTGATAGCAACCATAGATCAGGTTAACGCCAAGGTCGCCCAGTGCCTGCTGTTGCCAAAGCGAGTCATTGTCCTTCAATCGCACATGGATAACGCAGCTATTCGGTTGTGAATTGGGGTGGAGTTGAAAGCGTAAGCCGAGCCACCCGTGACCTTTATTGGTCTTTTGAAAGTTGATGGTCTCTACTGTATTTGCAAACGCAAAAAAGTTAGTGCGCTTAGCCCTAAAGCCCAGTCTTTTGGAGAGTAGGTTATACTCTTTGTTGAGCATGAGCAGTAGCTTTTCTTCACAAACGTAGCGCTCAGTGTGCCCGTAGATAGCATCACTAAAGGTCATGTCATAGGCAGACATGGTCTTGGCGATTGTGCCTGATGCACCTCCTGCCTTGAAGAAATGAGCAGCCACTTCCTGACCACCACCTATTTCGGCCAATGTGCCGTATATTTTTTCGTCAAGATTGAGGCTGAGGGCCTTTTCCTTTGTGGTCAGTGATCTGCGGTCATCTTGCATAAAAAGCTAGCTTTGACCCAAAATTATGGCTTTAACTATTCAATTCTAAGCTAAACACCAATAAAAAAATCCACCCCAGTATGAGGTGGATTTGTCCTGTGTCAGATTGATTAACCATTAAAAATCATAACCATTCTTAGCGATCATATGATCAGCAATTTCTCTTCTCAAAACCTTTGTATTGACCGGGTTCATCTTAGTAAACCTCTTCAAACCCATCAACATTACCTTCATCTCGTCACCTGTGGTGAAACTTACTATGGCTTCCTTACCAGCAAGGTTGATACGATCAACTGCCTCATATAAGTAAGCTTTAGCAATGTTCATTTGAAGCTTTGTTGCCTCTGCACCTTTTGTGTTGACAAGCTTCTCGACGCGGAGTAAAGTAGACTCTATGGTATACACCTCAATGATCATGTCGGCGATATTCATCAGGATCTCCTGCTCATCATTGAGTTTAGGCCCAAATGACTGGGCAGCCTTACCCGCTACCATCAGTATTGATTTCTTGAGCCTTACCAGCAGTTCCTTTTCTTCCGCAAACAATTCCGATAGGTCAAGTGTGGCGAAGCTAGGTACAGCAGTCAGCTCTTTGCCAACCTCCATCGCCGGCCCCATGAAGTTGAGCTCTCCTTTCATCGCACGCTTAAGGATCATGCCTACCAGCAACATGCGGTTAATTTCATTGGTACCCTCATAGATACGAGTGATTCTGGCATCTCTGTAAGCCCTGGCCATGGGTGCTTCTTCCGAGAAGCCCATGCCGCCGTACACCTGTACACCCTGATCAACGATGTAGTCAAGCGACTCAGAGCCGAGGATTTTAATAATAGCGCATTCTATGGCAAACTGCTCAACACCTTTGAGTTTTGCTTCCGCTTCGGGCATGCCTTCAGCGATCAATGCTGATATCTTATCATCCACATCCTGACCTGCGCGGTAGCTGGCAGACTCAGTAGCGTAGGTCTTGATGGCCATCTCTGCAAGTTTGTGCTTGATAGCCCCAAAAGAGGAGATAGATACACCAAATTGCTTACGCTCGTTAGCATAATTCGTGGATTGACTGGCTAGCTCCTTACATCCACCGATTACCCCGGCACCAAGCTTTATTCTGCCAATATTGAGGATATTAACAGCGATTTTGAAACCGTTCTGACGGTCAGAGAGCATGTTTTCAACGGGCACTTTGCAGTCGTTGAAAAACACCTGTCGGGTAGAAGAACCCTTGATGCCCAGCTTACGCTCCTCATCATTCATGGTAATGCCACCGAATGTTTTCTCTACTATGAAAGCAGATAGGTTTTTATCATCATCTACTTTGGCAAATACGATGAACAAATCAGCGAATCCGGCATTGGAGATCCACATCTTTTGTCCATTGATCAGGTAGTGCTTGCCGTCATCGGTTAGTGTGGCTTTTGTCTTACCAGAATTGGCATCCGAACCAGAGTCAGGCTCGGTCAGGCAGTAGGCTGATGCCCATTCTCCTGATCCCAACTTAGGGAGATACTTCTGCTTTTGCTCTTCTGTACCGTAATAAAGGATCGGTAGTGTACCTATGCCGGTGTGCGCACCATAAGCCGTAGAAAACGAACCAGAAGCACCAAGGACGTCAGCCATCAACATACTTGTGTTGAAGTCCATACCCAGTCCGCCATAAGCCTCAGGGAGGGCTATGCCCAGAAGTCCGAGCTCTCCAGCCTTCTTTAGAAGCGCTGGCATAAGACCTTCCTCCAGGTTATCTATACGGTCTCTGTTGGGCTCAATTTCTTTGGCTATAAAATCCTTGCAGGCTTGTGCCATCATTTGCTGTTCTTCGGAAAATTCCTCAGGAATAAATACATCCTGTGCTGCCGACTCCCTGATGAGAAACTCACCACCTTTGATTGCTTCTGCCTTATTGGCTGACCGGTCTTTTTTTGCTACTGCTTCCATTTTGAACGGATATTATTGGTTTATTATCGTTTGACGCTATTAATAGTATGCATGCATACTTTCTCAAAGATATAGAAATTTGTTATGCATGCATAACAAATTAAGATTTTGTGGAAGGATTTTGACAACTCGTACCTTCAGCAATGCAGTTTGTCCGATTTTGCATTCAGCTTAACAATAGTTGAAGCATTTTTACGCCATGACTTTTCCAACCGCCCGACAGGTATTTTTACATGAGTGTACACTCAAGGAGCAGATTAGTGAGATATCACTGATTTTTGGCCTGGGAGGATTGATTCAGAGCTTGCTAGTACAAGATGGATTTCTTACAGATAGCAACTACTCTGGAGATCTTTTGGTCTTCGCTTGGTCAGGTAGTAACTGGTTGTTTCTCTGGAAGGGTAATGAATATCTGGTGCGAGTAGTTGACTACTATTATTCTTGGTTGGACGAACCGGGTCGTAGGTTTATTGCGGGTACGCTAGTCATGCTGATCTACACAGTAGTCGCAGGTATTGCCATCTATGGCTTTTTCTTTGGTTTTATCCTTGAGCGAGATTTCCTGGCTGAGCTCAGATCCAACTTTTTTGATTTTATTATTTGGCCGATAGGCATTACTAGTGTTATAATGACTGTATCCCACAGTAGAGCTTTTTTGCAATCATGGAGACAATCGGCTATCAACGCAGAGAAACTTAAGCAAGAGAACATAGCTTCCAAATATGAGTCTTTGAAGAACCAGGTCAATCCGCATTTCCTATTTAATAGCCTAAATGTATTGAGTGGTTTGGTTTATGAGGATCAGGACAAAGCGGTATCCTTTATCAGAAAGATGTCTGACGTTTATCGATATGTATTGGTGCATAAGGAGCAGGAGCTCATTCCCCTGGCGGAAGAATTGAAGTTTATGGATAACTACACCTATCTTCAGAGAATTAGATTTGATGATAATCTAATAGTAAATATTGACAAAGCTGAGAACGTAAAGGGGTGGGTGCCACCACTGGCGATTCAGCTCCTTGTAGAAAATGCTATTAAGCACAATACCGTATCCAAGGCTCATCCCCTGACAGTCAATGTGATCATAAGTAAGGATCAAATAGTGGTTAGCAATATCATTAGAGAGAAGCTATCTAAGGACTCTACAGGTATTGGACTTGATAACCTTAAAGAGCGCTACCGCTACCTTAGCGATCACCCCGTCAAAATCGAAAATGACGGGCATACTTTCAAAGTAATCTTACCACTACTAACCATAAAAGAGAAATGAGATACGCCATTCTGGAGGATGAGAAACTAGCCTCAAATCGACTAAAGCAATTGGTGACAGATATGAAGCCTGACTACAAATGTGTAGTCGTACTAGACTCAGTGGAGTCGGCGGTCATTTCTCTTCCGGCTTTAAAGGTTGACCTGGTTTTCATGGATATTCAACTCGCTGATGGGATATCGTTCGATATTTTCGATCAGATCAAGTTTGATGTGCCTATCATCTTTATCACTGCGTACGATGAATATGCTTTGACTGCATTCAAGACTAATAGTGTTGATTATCTCCTGAAGCCTATTGACCCGGTGGACTTAGCCAGAGCGTTGGACAAGTTTGAGAAGCATGCCGTACGAGGTGACGATGAGATCGATAAATTGATGAAGTCATTACAGCCTAAGGGTAAAGAGCGCTTTGTCGTCAAAATAGGAGATCATCTGAAAACGGTGAGCACGCAGGATATCCAGCTTATATACAGCCAGCACAAAGGCACTTATCTTTTTGATAAACAGGGACGAAAGTTCTTGGTGGACTATACCTTGGATAAACTTGAAGACATGCTGAACACCGATCAGTTCTTTAGAATTAGTAGAAAATACCTTGTTCAGGCAGATTGCATCAATGATATCATCTCTTATACCAATTCACGACTCGAAATCAAAATTTCTGGTTTTGATGAGGAGCAGATCATCGTGAGCCGTGAGCGAGTGCAGGAGTTTAAAAACTGGCTGGATAGGTGATATTTGTTTGATGTGGATTTTAGTAAAGACAGAGCAATCTTATCATGGAATTCGAAGGTTCTCAGGTGATAAAGAATTTAGGCAAGTAATTAGGGCTTCATAATCCTATAAAACAAAGTAGGCTTTTCATTCTCTAGCCGCTCTTCAACGAACTTCATACCAATGCGAGTTGCTACTTTTTGAGAAGCAGTATGTGGCTTGTCCGTGGCAGCAATGAGATAGTCAAAACCAAGGTTGGAGAAAGCATGATCAATAATAGCCTTAGCAGCCTCTGTGGCAAGGCCTTGTTTAGTATGGCTTTCCAGCAAGGCATAGATCAACTGCGGCTGAGGTTCATCGAAGAAATACCATAGACCAGTATAGCCGATCAGTTCCTGATTTGACTTGAGAAATACTTTCCAAATACCGTAACCGTAATCATCAAAGAGTTTTTTATTGGCACTAATAACTTCCTCGGCGGTATCCATGTCAATTGGACTGCCATCCCACATATATTTACAAATGAACGGATCGGTGTTCAACTCAAGAAAGACGGACTGATCAGTTTCTCCAAATGGCACGAGTAATAGACGATCGGTAGCTAGTTGATGCTCCACCATACAAAACTACTGAATGCAAGCTGCATTATCAGGCTGCCAAAATAGCTTAACATCTTTGAGCTTGTCAGCCGCTATATCGTCTCCTAGGTAGCCTAGCAATTCACCCTCTTCAGCATAGACAGCTACCACGGTATTACAAAACGGACAGCAATTTTCAAATATGAATACCCGGTTTTTCTTGTATTGCGCTTCTTCGATGTAAAGATATTCGGCTATGGAGGATTGCTGCATATTGTCAATCTCCACCTTAAGCCATTGCAGATCTTCAAGATCGATAGGCTCATCTTCACTACAAGACAATAATAGAAGGCAACTACAGACAATGAGGACAACTTTAGTTTTCATAGACTTGATTTTTTCTCATAGACAGTCGATACTGAGATATGGTTGGATGAACTGGTCAATTAACTTGTATCGAGGCAACCGAAAGGGCTCCATAACCATTCCTCACTTACATACTAGCTCAATCGCGCCGTAGAAAGATGAAATCACCTCCTTCATCGCCGGCCTGTGATATGGGACCGTACTGCGGTACCTGACCGTTAGGGCTGTTGTTGATCACCGCAATCTTAAAGTTTCTGAACAGCTGATCAGCCGAGAGCAGGGGAGCTTCGTTGCTGATAAGATTTTTCAGTAGGTATTGAATAAAGACACTCTTATCAGGAACCGTCTTGAGTGTGCCGCTAGTCATCGCCTTCCTGCTGGGTAGCTTATACAGCTCCAGTATCGCACGGCTGTTTTCGAAAGCCGCCCGTTCTTTCAGAATACCGCCACTAAAGCAAGCGTCAGAGATCAGCAGGGTATGCTTTGATTTGATGCCTCCCACATAATCTCTCAGCGTACTGTTAGACAACCAGTATGACTTGGAATTGATGTAAGCATCTGCCGGCAGCCAGTACCCCTGGTTGAGCTGAGTATTCCAAATGCCATGGCCAGCATAGAAGATTAATAGGTTGTCCGTTTCTGTGACCTTCATGGCGAGCTGATCCAGTGCATTGATAATGCCCTCCCGGCTCGCGTTTTCCAGGACAGTCACATTTTCTTTATCAAAGGAGTAATAGGTAGTTAAGACTTCAGACAACTGTTGGGCGTCATTGATGGGATTATCCAAATTCTGGATATTCTCATCCTCATATTGGTTGATACCAATAATGAGCGCATAATACTTTCTTTTGGAGAGCTCTTCAACCAATGTCTGCCCAAGTTCATCTTCTTGAGCGATGGTTGGCGGTGAGTTTGACAGCTGCTGATTTGATCGCATAGGTGGTAAGGAGGCTGCTGTGGTGATCTCTTCCCGAAACAGTGTGACATTTCCACTGACCAGAGGAGCACAGGTGTTGAGCCTCATGTCTCCTTTCCATCGACCCGAAAGTATTTCTTTGCCACCATTCTTGGTAAAGGCCAGCGTATTGTTGGCCATACAGGATAGACCTGTTTTGTAGATGATCTCTACACCTTCAAGTTCGATTTTAGTATTCTTAATTTCCCCTTCGACCCTGACTTTGATTGAGTCATTCTTGTCAATGTTCTTCGAGAATAGGAAACCTGTTACTTTAACTCCGGACTGCTCCAGTTCATACCTCAGGTGTATAGTTTCCCTGGCAAAAGTGGATGTGCCAAGCCAGTTGCCACTGATATCAATGGACTGGGCAGCTATCACTTGCTGAGACAAAATGAATATGACGACCAGCGCGAATCTCATGTGGTGAATTTAAGAAATATTGCGTCATGCTGATTATTGAAGGCATTACCATAATTATTAGAACTGGCTCACGAGACGATTAGCCAAAATAAGTTGCTCGAATCACCCCCTTTCAATTTTGATCAACCGTCTGAATTTGGTACATTCCTCAATTAGTGAATTCTAGAATTTTGTTTTCCAATAAAACCCCATTACTCATGGCTCAATTCAATCTCAAAATTAACGGTGAAAACAAACAGGTAGATGTTGCACCTGATACGCCCATGCTCTGGGTACTGAGAGATGATCTCGATATGGTCGGGACCAAGTACGGGTGTGGTGTAGCCATGTGCGGAGCTTGTACGATTCACCTGGATGGCAATGCAATGCGATCTTGTCAACTCCCCGTTTCAGCAGCTGAGGGTAAGTCCATTACGACCATAGAAGGACTTTCTGCTAATGGTGATCACCCTGTTCAAAAAGCATGGTTGGACATAGACGTTCCTCAGTGTGGCTACTGTCAGTCAGGACAGATCATGAACGCCGCAGCATTGTTACAACGGAATTCGAACCCCACAGACGAAGAAATAGAATCAGCCATGAATGGCAATATATGCCGCTGTGGCACTTATACCAGGATCAAAGAGGCCATCAAGGTGGCGGCCGCTAATTCCCAATCATAATTTCAGCAAAATGACATTTATTAAAACACATCACAACCGTCGTTCATTCCTGAAAGTATCAGCTGCAGCAGGTGGTGGCATGATGATAGGATTTAGCTTTCTGACAAGATGTACTCCTGCCAACGAAAAAATAGGTTTGGCTGTGCCAAGCGAATGGTTTGATCTCAACGGATATATCAAAATTGGCAACACCGGGCTTGTGACCATTTTTAGTCCCAATCCGGAAATCGGCCAGAACGTCATGACTTCCATGCCCATGGTGGTGGCTGAGGAGCTTGATGTCAAATGGGAACACGTAGTGGTCGAACAAGGATCACTGGATGAAGATGCTTTCAAAAACCCACAGTTTGCAGGAGGAAGCCTGTCGCTCAAACTTGGCTGGGATGCCTTGCGAATGGCAGGAGCCGCAGGCAAAAGAATGCTGCTGGAAGCAGCAGCCAAGGAATGGAGTGTAGGTGTGGGTGACCTTGAGGCTGCTGATGGCATGATTAAAGAAAAGAACGGTGACCGAACCGTTGGATATGGGGAAATTGCTTCTAAAGCAGTAGGCATTGAAGTACCCGAAGAGATCGAGCTAAAGGAACCAAAGGATTACAAAATTATAGGCACTTTCAAAAAGAACGTGGAAGGTTCCAAGATCGTCAGTGGTAAGCCTTTGTTTGGATTGGACTTCAAGCGCGACGGCATGAAGCTGGCAATGATCGAGCATCCTCCGGCATTCGGAATGAAAGTGAAAGATTTCAATGTGGATGAAATCAAGGCAATGGATGGTGTTACAGACGCCTTCACCATTGACACCACATTTGACGAATCAGATTTAGATCCGAGTTGGAGTTGGTCTACTGTGAATGCTTTTAAGAATTTAGTTGCGATAGTTGGGAACTCCACCTGGCAATTAATGAAGGCCAAAAAGGCACTGAAGGTTAATTATGAATCGATTACTGAGCCGGAAGACTCTGATATGCACGCCAAGCGTCTGGAAGATGACCTTCAAAATGGCGCTGTGATACAGGAGAGAAGAGATGGTGATACAGACGCTGCTTTTGCAAGTGCTGCGAAAGTGATAGAGCGAACCTATACTTCACCCTTTATGGCGCACAACACGCTAGAGCCAATGAATTTCTTTGCGGACGTCAAGGAAAACTCCGTGGAGTTGGTTGGACCTGTTCAAACACCGAAGGCATTGGAAGATGCTGCGTCAAAGATGCTGGGTATTCCGGTAGAGAATATTACGGTAGATATGACCCGAATGGGCGGAGGGTTTGGCAGGAGGCTTTATGGACATTTCGGTCTTGAAGCGGCCGCTATTTCCAAAGTGGCGGGTGTGCCTATTAAACTTATCTATTCCAGAGAGGATGATATGACCCAGGGGACTTACCGACCTCCTTACCGATCAACTTATAAGGCGGGACTTGATGCCAATAATAACCTTATTGCCTTTTCTGCTAAGGGCGTTGGGTTACCACAAGGTCCGGTTTTTCCAAACAGGTTTCCAGCAGGAGCAGTGGACAATTACACAGCAGTAAAACTGGGTTCCAACACTAATATTTCGACTGGAGCCTGGAGGGCACCTGATTCGCATTTCACGGCAGGTGTGGAGCAGGCATTTATCGATGAAGTTGCTGAAGCGGCTGGCAAAGACCCGATCGAATTCAGGTTGGAGATGTTCGATAGGGCCAAAAATAACCCTGTGGGTGAGGAATACGACTATGATGCAGATCGCTATGCAGGTGTCCTGAAGCTGGTCAGGGAAAAATCCGGTTGGGGTAAGGATACGCCAGGTGTACATCGAGGAGTGGCTGCCTATTACTGCCATTCATCTTATGTTGCTCAGGTTTTTGACATTGTCATGGATGATGGGCGGCCTATCGTCCAAAAAGTATGGTGTGCCGTCGATTGCGGTATTGTGGTAAACAAAGAAGGCGCAATCAATATCATTCAGGGAGGTGTGATCGACGGGATCGGTCATGCCATGTACAGTGAGCTGAAATTTAAGAACGGAGCACCTGTATCCAACAACTTCAACACTTACCAACTCATTCGTCATAGTCAGGCGCCCAGGGAGATTGAAGTGTTCTTTGTGGAGAATGAAATAGCACCAACCGGACTAGGTGAGCCGGGATTACCACCGGCAGTAGGTGCATTGGCCAATGCCCTCTACAAAGCTACAGGTAAGCGCTATTATCACAATCCGTTTAGTACCGCTGACCAACAGCAGTTTAATTTGGAAGTGGGTTGATAAGGGATGAACTGAAGCTTACTTAGAAATTCAAACCACGGGTTGAGTTAGAATGATTTCGTCCCATTCTTAACTCCGTTGGACGTGAAAGCAGATATTCAGTTAGGCCAAAATATCGACATTCGAATACGTACAAAAGAGACTGTACCAATCGGGCAGTCTCTTTTTTTAGCCGGTAATGCAGACTAACGAAAGGTCAGCAACCTGATGGTGGTTTCGCGATTAATTCTGAAATTAGTTCTCGCCTCTGAATTCAAGAGTTTACCATGGACATCATCCAATTAATAGAAGAAACCTGGAACCTCACCACTGACACCCAGCTCAAGGTATTGTACTCCTTGCTGGCGATTATTGTCCTTTGGGTTATTCGCAATCTCCTCATCAAGTTGATCCACAACCAACTGGAAAACCCCAAGGAGAGGTATCATTGGAGAAATGGCGTCAAGAACACCTATTATATCTTGTTGGTGGTTGTCATTGGCTCTATATGGATAGATAAGATTGGATCACTAGCTACTTTTTTTGGTTTGGTTACCGCAGGTTTTGCTATTGCACTGCAAGACCCTATTGTCAATCTCGCGGGTTGGATATTTATCCTTATCAGAAAACCCTTCGAGATGGGAGATAGGGTGCAAATTGGAGAGCATAGTGGTGATGTGATTGATATCCGTTTTTTTCAGTTTACGATCAATGAGACGAACAACTGGGTAGATGCAGACCAGAGCACGGGCCGGATTATCCATATCCCCAACGGACACATCTTTAAGTACCCACAGGCTAACTATACCCAGGGGTTCACCCATATCTGGAATGAAATTGGGGTACAGGTGACTTTTGAGAGTAATTGGAAAAAGGCCAAGCACCTACTTGAGCGGATCGTCAACGATCACGCCGAAATACTTACGGATGAAGCTCAGCGACGACTTATCGAGGCTTCTAAGAAGTACATGATTTTTTACACCGCACTTACGCCGATCGTCTACACATCAGTCAAGGATAGTGGGGTGATGCTCACCATGAGATACCTGGTCAACCCTCGCGGGCGAAGAGCGACAGAGCACAAAATTTGGGAGGATGTGTTAGAGACCTTTAAAGAAAACCAAGACATTGATTTGGCCTACCCCACACAGCGTATTTACTACAACCTTCAGGAAGGCAAAGCAGGCACTACCAGTAAGCCAAATTTCCCTCAGAGCACTTGAGATGCTGTTATGGGTGCAGTCCATCGTATCGCCATAAGTGGTGGGACGAATACTCTATAGTCTTTCTGCTGACCTATGAGTTTTCTACTACAGCTCTACTATACTCGTCCCACCACTAGGATTCACCACCCTGGGGCCCTTTTGCAAAGCGTTCCCATTTTCCAGTTGCATTCGGTATGTGGTCGACTACAGGAACACAATGTACAAATGGTTAAAACCATTATTGTATGCGGAAACCCATAGCCCCGGGTTTAAACCCGGGGCTATGTTTGATATTGTATTAGGTCAACCGTTTTAACGGTTTATGATTCTATTCCTACTCAGGTTCATTTGTAAGAGACTCTGAGACTGTGGTTCGCCCCACTACCAGGATTCACCACCCTGGGGCCCTTTTGCAAAGCGTTCCCATTTTTGCCGCGCACTCCCAATATTTATTACTGCATTCCCAAACCTACCCACAATACGGACAGTCGGGAATATTTGGGTCATTTGCCTGAAAAGACCTGTAAATGTCACAGGAAGCATCAATACCCTGTTGAAAGTCCTCACATGTATAGATATAGGCAGCCTGGCATTGAGAATCTATCTGAGTATCGAATAATGGACCATCGTACTCATTATCACATAGGCTTCCCTGGTTATTGACAGGCACATCATCCTTAAATGCACCATTGGGACCTGGCTTGCTCAAATCATTGGCTTCTACAGTATATCGACCCTCGAAACTTGCATCTGAGGCTACCGTGTAACCGAGTGAAGGACACGAAGCTCCTGCGTGGTAGACCACCTCACCTGTTGCTATGTTACCACATAGTTCGGGACTCACAGCGTTAAGGCATGAGTAGCTTGCACCCCCTGTTGCTGAAGGGAATTTCATTTCGCAAGCTCCTTCCTCTTCTCCACAAGAAACCACCAGGAATGATGCGGAGAAAATTATCACGGAAAGGGAAAATCTTATCATAAACTTGAGCGTAATTCAAGTATGAAAGGTGTCCTTATTTTGCGGTACATCAAATCCCCATTTATGGGGATTTATATCAATCCATTTCGCAAACAATACGCCACCAGTTCGACGGAATTTTTGACTCCTGCCTTCTTGATAGTATTCTTTTTGTGAGTAATGATGGTTTCGGTAGAGACATTGGTCTTATCAGCAATCTCCTTGGCTGTGAAGCCTTGAGTAAGCAGTTTGATCACTTCTAATTCCCGGTAGGTAAAAGGATGAGTGAGATGGTGATCAGCCAATTTAGGCCCATCTTCGAGCATGTTGATGCCCAGGTAGGAGGGTTCACCATTGAGGCCTGTAAAGGAAATTTTGTAATTGTTGGTTGGTGTGATATGCGAAATATCGGTGTGTATACCAAGTACCTTGACCAGAGAACCATCTGGGGTCGTCTGGAGAGTGATCGTCTGAATTAAGAAGAGTCGATAGCCTCCATTTGCTACTTTTTCTCTTACACAATAACTGATCTTGTAGTTGGTGATCTTGTCTTGATCAATTTTGTTCCTGATAAAATCCGCAACGTAATCCTCGCACTTAAGGACAAAGTCTATATCATCCGGGTGAAAAAGTTCAAGCAAATCGTAAAGCTTTTTCCCCTTAAGGTCAACACCTAGCATAGTCTGAGCACCTGGACTTACCGTCTCAAACGTCAAAGTAGGAGAGTCTATGATATAATAGTAGTGAGGTCCGGGACAGAAAAAACTGGAGATGACCTGCTCAAACCTCGAACTGTCAAATAGCTGTCGCTCAATAGTGGCCGGAGCAAGATAGTTTTGATGGTTATTGTAAAGATCAATAAGTACCTTATCCCGTGGCATATGCTGGTCGATATATAAGCCAATTATATATCTAATTCTTGTAATTCAGAAGGAGTATAATGCGCTTTGTAAGCCGAAAAAACGAGGCACCCAACTGAGGGTGTCCAGATGACTACTTCTGCTACTCAGAGTCACCTGCAAGAGACTCTGAGACTGTAGTTCGGCCGACCACCGACATTCACCCTCTGGAGCGCTTTTGCAAAGCGTCCCCATTTACTCCGTACTTGCAGTATGGGTGACTGATAAGAAGTGGATTACAATTCCCACTACATGGAATAACTGGATTATGAAGAAGACACAAGTGGGGACGCTTGCGCCAGCGGGGGGTGGTGGGACTTACCACCCTGGATCGCTTTTGTATAGTGTTCCCTTTTTTCCATTGCATTCGATATATGGTCGGCTAGTGAAACACAACGTATAAATGGTTAAAACCATTATAGTGGAAACCCCATAGCCCCGGGTTTAAACCCGGGGCTATGTTTGATATTATACTGTGGTCAACCGTTTTAACGGTTTACGATTCTATTCCTACTCAGTTTCACTTCTAGGAGATTCTGAGACTGTAGTTCGTCCCACCACTAGGATTCACCCTCTGGAGCGCTTTTGTAAAGCGTTCCTTTTTACTGTGTACTTAGAATACGGGTGACTGATGAGACACGCATCTTGTGGAATGATAGGCTAGAGAGGAAGGCACAAGCGGGGACGCTTGCGCCGGTGGGTGGTGGTGGGACTTACCACCCTGGATCGTTTTTGTATAGTGTTCCCATTTTTCCATTGCATTCGATATATGGTCGGCTAGTGAAACACAACGTATAAATGGTTAAAACCATTATAGTGGAAACCCCATAGCCCCGGGTTTAAACCCGGGGCTATGTTTGATATTATACTGTGGTCAACCGTTTTAACGGTTTATGATTCTATTCCTACTCAGGTTCACCTGTAAGGGACTCTGAGGTCGTGGCGGTTCTCATGGAAGCTCGGAGTTCTCTCCGAGTAACTCTGAGAGGGTAGACTAAAACCAAATCGATCTTACAATCTCAAATACAATCCAAATGAGAAGAATGAACGAGCCCAATTTTAAAGCACCAAACGCACAACCAACCTTGGCATCCCACTCCCAATCGGGTACTATGTGACCTGTTCCCATGACCTACACCAACTCCCTCAAATCCACCGGCACCACACGACTCACACCTTGCTCGACCATGGTGATACCATAGATGATATCTGTGCTGGCCATTGTACGCTTGTTGTGCGTCACGATAATGAACTGTGAGTCTGCGCTGAAGGTCTTGATGATGTTGTTGAACTTATCAATGTTAGCGTCATCAAGCGGTGCATCGACCTCATCGAAGATACAGAAAGGCGCAGGCTTAAGCAGATAAATGGCAAAGAGGAGGGAAGTGGCGGTCAGCGTCTTCTCGCCACCGGAGAGTTGGTTGATTGACAATGGTCGCTTGCCTTTTGGCTTGGCGATGATATCGATGCTGCTCTCCAAAGGATCGTCCGGATTGGACAGGCTCAGGTCACAGTCGTCCTCGTCCGTAAAGAGTGATCGGAACACCTTGATGAAGTTGGCTTTGATATTCTCAAAAGCCTCCAGGAAGGTCGTCTTAGCCACCTCATCGATCTCACTGATCGTGGAGAGTAAGGATTCTTTAGCAGTTATTAGATCGTCTTTTTCCTTGATGATGAAGTCATAGCGCTCTTTGATCTCCTCAAAGGCTTCCATGGCCATCGGGTTGATCGGCCCCATGTTCTCCAGGCGGTTTTTGAGCTTCTCTACTTTGTCCTTGAGTGTGTCTTCATCCAGATCGCTTTGTTCCTCAGATTTTGCTTCCAGCTCTTCTACTTTGATGTTAAACTCTACGGAGAGACGCTCCTGGATAGAGTTGAGCTGTAGCTTGGACTCTGTGATCTGTCCCTGTAGCTCCATCAGCAGCGTATCGGCATTCTCTCTCAGGCGCTGGATATCCCGCTCGGACTTCTCAGCTTCATCGATCACCCCACGACCGGCGTAGTACTCCTTTTCGGCTTCATTGACGCCCTTCTCGATGCATTCCTTCTCCGCGTACATGGCGATCAGCTCTTCATCACTGGTCTCACCAGTCGCCACCAACTGCTTTACCTCATCGTCCGTTTTCTTCAACTCGGCGGTATTCTTCTCTATGCGCTCCTTGCTGGACTCGAAGGTGGTCTGCTTAAAGCTGATCTCCTGAGCAATGCTCCCCGCCTTATTCTCTTGTTGATGAAAGAGGATATTCTCCTGGTTGAACGCACTTGATTTTTCCGATAGAAGTTCATTGTAAGCCGCTAGCTCACCGCTCGCCTGCTTATAGTCCGCCTCGATAGCTTCGAGTTGCGACTGACCGTCCTCTGTGAGTGGCCTGATCTTTTCCAGCTCCTCTTGGAGCCCAACAATGCGCTCCTGAATATCCTCCTTCTTGGAGGTGTTGGTGGAGAGCAAGTCGAAGTATTGTTCCTTTTTGGTCTTAACAGAAATGTATTCCTCGTTGAGCAGCCGCGCCTCTTGCCGCACCGCCTCCAGTGCTTCCTGATGTGAGCTCGACTTGAGCTGCTCCAGGTCAGCTTGCTTGTCGGCCAGGTTCTGCTTCACCTCTTCGAGTTTGGCGGAGAGTTGCTTGATTTCGGTAGAGAGCTTCTCCAGGTTTTTGGCACGACCAATACGCTTACCCTCGAACAATCCGACAGAGCCGCCTGAGATGCTGTATTGGCGCCTGATGACTTTGCCATTTTGTGTAATGAGGATCGCATCATCTTCTTCCGGTAGATCGGTGTGGTGGTTGGAAGAGATGTAGACATTGTCAAGAATGTACTGCACCAGCTTGCGATACTTGGGCTCAAACTCAACCACTTGCGTGGAGGGGATAGCATCTTGGATGATCCTCGATGAAGACGGCTTGAAGTTTTGAAAACTATCGAGAATGAAGAAATGCGCCTTGCCTTTGGCAGCATCAGATAGCAGGTTGATGGCCTCAAATGCCTGCGCCTCCGTATCTACTATGTAGTAGTTCATTACCGGCTCGAGGTAGTTCTCGATGGTGACTCGGTACTCCTCAGGACAGGTCAGAATATCCGAGAGGAGGGGAGCATTCTTACCCCATTTGGATTGCTTTTTGAGGAACTTGATGGCCTCAGGAAAACCCTCAAGGTTGTCGACGAGCGACTTGGTGAGGTTGTACTCATTCTGTCGTGCATCCAGCTTACGATTGGTCATGCTCAGCTCTTCTCTGATGACCTCTATTGTCTTTTGTGTTTGCTCGATCCGGGTCTTCAGGTCTGCCTCCTTATCCCTCAGCGCCTCGAATTCAGCGTCCTTCTTTTCCTTGTCAGCGGTCAGTACGGCCAGCTTCGATTCAAATTCTTCAAGACTCGCCGATTGGGTCGAGCTGTCCTCCGCAGCTTTTTCCAGCTCTTGCTTGAGTGTGCTCAGTTGAATCTGTTTGATCTCCAGTGACTTGTTGGCCTGATAGTAGGCTTCTTGTTTGGTCTTAAGCTCAGCAGAGAGCTGCTCAACTTTAGAGCGGTGCTGGACGGTCTGTTCTTTCTGTAGCTCGTAGCTTTCTTTGAGTTGCTCAAGCCTACCGGAAACTTCCGCCAGCAGCTTTTCTGCACTTCGCTTCTCCTGCTCCAGGCTGCTGATGGAGAAGGCTGCCCGCTCGTTGCTTTTACGATCCAGCTCTATTTGCTCACGTAGGGTAGTCGCACGGTCATTGAGGAATCTCAACCGCTCGTTCTTGATTTTCTTCTCGCTCTCATACGACCGAATCTTATTGACATGTTCGTTGAGCGTTTTTTGTCGGGCAGATAATAGTTTTTCCTTGGTGACCAGGTCTTTTTTAGCCTTTTCGATGTTGGCTTCTTTCTCGGCGAGCTGCTTGCTCAGGCTGACCTTGCGGTCATTTTCTTGATTGACCTTGGTCTGAAGGTTTTCAAAGACCTCCTTTTGGCGCGCCATGGTCATTTGCGCTAGCTGGACACTTAGCTGCTTATACTCTTCCTTGATCTCATAGTAGCGCTTGGCCTGTCTGGCCTGCTTTTCGAGGGACTTGAGATTTTTCTCAATCTCAAAGAGTAAGTCTTCTACACGATCCAGATCAGCATCGGTATCGGCGAGCTTCTTGAGTGTCTCTTTCTTCCTGATCTTAAACTTGGAGATACCTGCCGCTTCTTCGAAAAGTCCCCGGCGGCTGTTGTCCTTGTCATTGAGGATATCGTCGACCATCTTGAGCTCAATGATAGCATAGCTGTTGCTGGCGATACCTGTATCCAGGAAGAGGTTGGTGATGTCCTTGAGCCGGCATGGTACTCCATTGAGCAGGTATTCACTATCCCCGGAGCGATAGTAGCGACGAGTGATGGTTACGTTAGAGTACTCGGTAGGGAGGAGGTTTTTGGTATTGTCAAAGGCGAGTGATACCTCAGCCATTTGAAGCGATTTACGCGATTTGGTGCCATTGAAGATAATATTCTCCATCTTCTCTGACCTGAGCATGCGTGTCTTTTGCTCGCCCAGTACCCAGCGGATCGCATCGACTACATTGGATTTGCCACAGCCATTGGGTCCCACGATCCCGGTAATACCTTTGTCAAAATTGATGATAATCCTGTCTCCGAAACTCTTGAATCCCTTGATCTCTAATCTGGTCAGCTGCATTTAGTCGCTCTCTCTGTATAATGTTTGTGGGGGCGACAAATTTAGAATTTAATTCGATATTTTTAGACCATGGATGACTTTCAAACCATACTCTACATTGTCGTAGGTATTATCTATTTCTTGTCGCGGGCATTGAAGAAAAAGAAGCCACCGGTAAAGCCATCCCGACCTGGTCAGGAGACGGAGGACGACACTCCACAGACCACAGCCTCTAAGCCGCTGACCTTCGAGGAGTTACTCCGAGAATTTACCGAGGGCAAGCAGCCTGAGGAAGAGGAACAGCGCCCTCCAATACCACCACCGACTCCCGAACCGGTCAGAAGAAGTACTTCGCCAATGACATACAGGCAAGAGGAGGATGATGACGAGATATTAGAGCCAGCCAAGCGCAGGTTTTCGGATGAGGACTCCAAAAGGATTTACGAAGCATCCATCAGGTCTGTTGAAAAGATGAAAGAGGAGGAATTTGCAGATACGCAGTACCACTTCAAGCAATACGAGGATCACCGCGACGAAGAGACCACACTGGGTGCTGAAGTAGCCGATATGCTAAGAGATGCCGATGGTGCACGTAAGGCGATCATCCTATCGGAAATATTGACACGTAAATACTAGGCTTTGAGCAATGGCTGTTAGCCATTGGCCTTTGGCTTTGGCCGTTTAAGACCTAGAGATTTCTGTAGGTCGAGATTTGACATTCACGGAGAATTAAGTATTGGATAGAGCTAGCCTTATTATATGCAGAATGAGTACCTCCAGTCGCTAGGACTTTCACCGGGAGCCACCGAAAAGGAGGTAAAGGCTGCCTACCGGAAGCTTTCAAAACAATACCACCCTGATGTAAGCAAAGATCCTGAGGCAAAGGACAAGTTCATTGCTATCAATGAGGCCTACAATTTTCTGACTTCTGTAGGCCCATCTCCACGTGCCGAGCACGTCACCTATGACTATGATCCATTCGCTGAGGCATATGAGCGTCAGCGTAAGGAAGCAAGAAAGCGGGCCTGGCAGAGAGCCAGAGAAGTGGAGCGCATGCAGCAGGCCATGATGAAAAAGATCCTAGACGGGTTTATGTATTTGGGGGCAGCCATTGTGCTATTCAATTTTACTTTGGCGCTAGACTATCTGCTACCGCGAAAGGTAGTCGATGAGCAAGTGCTCGAATCACGGAGCGTAATAGAGCGAGCGCGTGGAAAGTCCTACTATCGCTATGACGAGCTACAGTTCGAGAACTACTTTATGAGATTTGACAGGAATACGGTTAAGGACCTTAATCTGACTGGTGAAGCAACCGTCGAATTGACAATGCTATGGCAGAAGGCGATGGAAGTCACGCTCAGCACGGCGACAACCCCTGTTCGCCTACAGCAATTGTACAATGTATACCATGTGTTTGGCTACATTATCCCGCTGATGTTTCTGATCGTTTACCTCTACCAGTTCCAGATGCGGACTTTAGATTCCAAGATGACATTGGCTATTTTTATGCTTTTTCTCTTCGGTATTCAGTTTGTCGTTTTCCTGAGGTTTTAGAGATGCTCGGGTTATTATTATTTCAATAGCATCCCGATCTTGAGAATTGCTATTATCTTCTGGTTTTGATCTAGCAGTGAGCCACCCCACCACACATTACTCTTCCAGACTAGGCGCGATCCTCACCATGATTGGTGTGGCTGTCGGTTTAGGCAATGTATGGCGCTTTCCCTACATGATGGGGAGTTACGGCGGTAGCGCTTTTCTACTGGCCTATTTCATTTTCACCATGCTCTTTGCATTCCCGGCACTGATAGCGGAGATCTCGCTGGGTAAGACCAATCCCAAAGGCACCATTGCTGCCTTTACCTCTATTTTCAAAGTACCATTGGGTCGGTCCCTCGGGTACCTATTTGTAGCTGTAGTGTCGATCGCCGGATCGTATTATGCAGTCGTAGTAGCCAATGTGCTATTCACAGCCCTCTTTTCTATGGCTAAAGGCTTTTCAGCTCAGGCCAATCCAGAATTTCAGCAGGCCTTGGGAAACGGAACTACCCAGTATCTGCTTACCGTGCTGGTCATCATGCTGGCTCTTTTCGTTTCGAGTCAAGGGCTGAAAAAAGGCATAGAACGGATATCCATGTTCATCATGCCGTTTTTTGTGATCTCCATTCTCTACATGATCGGCTATGCCTGGAGTCTGCCCGATACCATTGCGGCTGTGGCAGAGTTTATGAAGCCCGACCTGGAGGCCTTTGGTTCTACCGAGATCTTTGCCGCCCTGGGACAGGCCTTCTTTTCTGTGGGCTTAGGAGGCACTTTCGTGGTGGTCTATTCGGGCTACTTATCAGAAGATAGAGAGATCACCAGGGTGGCTGTCTTTACCTGTCTCGGTGACCTGGGTTCCTCGGTGTTGGTCAGTTTGTTCCTCGTGCCAGTGATTTTAGTTTTTGGCCTTCAGATGAATGCCGGCCCCTCGCTGATATTCAATACCCTACCGGAATTGTTTGCGGTGCTTCCAGCCGGCAGGTGGATCGGCTCGCTTTTCTTGGTGGCCTTGTTTATGGTCGCCTTTCTGTCCCTGATTGCTGCCTTTCAGGTGCCTTTGAGCAGCCTGAATATCAAGGGCTTTTCTGGTAAGCGCCTCATCCTAGTCTTTGGCCTGATACAGCTGGTATTGGCATTCCTAAGTGCTTATTATCCTCAAATTATTGGGGCACTCGATCTTGTATTTGGATCGGGCATGCAGGTGCTCGGGAGTATGTTAGTTGTAGTCGGTATATGGTGGGGAACTAAGACGGGAACATATCGCAGGTTGCTCTTTGCTGATCCGGAGAGCAAGCGGGCTCATGCTGCGCAGCTATGGTTTCGCTGGGCTATTCCGGGGACGTTGCTGCTCGTGCTGCTGGGTTATCTGTACGAAAACTTTCTATGACTTTGACTAGCTTTAAGATATGACTAATGACAATAGTACTCCCTCAAAACAAGAGCATGGAATCCATGCCGTCAATCAGGAATTTAAGAAATACGAAGGGGTCAATAAAGATCAGGAATATCGACTGGTGGAGAACGAGGAAGCCGATCAGTTTGATGATGATTTTGTGATTCAGACCTGCGACATGCGGGAGTTCTTCGAGGGGGATGATGAGGGGAAGAAAGCTTTTGCTCAGAAGCTGGGTAGCGCCTTGGAAGAAATAGGATTTGCGGTATTGTCGGGACATGGAGTAGATACCAGCCTGTATGATCAGGCGGAGGCCAAAGTAGCGGAGCTTTTCGAGAAAACCACCTTGGAAGAACGCATGCCTTACGAAGCAAAAAGACACGGCTCGGTCAATCAAGGCTATTTCCCAATAAAAGAAACCACCATTATTCATCCAGACCTGGTAGAAGGTTGGGTTTTTTGTCGGCGGGCTTTTGACTTAGACGATAATCCCGATTTTGATGAAAAAGCCTACTGGCCAAAGCCGGGATTTGAGCCTATATTCCGCAAGGTAGCTCAAGAACATGAGCGGTTGATTCTACCCATCATGCAGAGCGTGCTGAGCTACTTGGGTTGTCCTTCTGACCTTTATGATGAGAAGCTGACAGGTACTAATTTCGGTTTCCGTCTTAACTACTATCCTGCAATGAGTGAGGAAGACTTGCAATCTGGAGCTGGCCGCATGCTTGGCCATGAGGATGTTGATCTGTTTACAATTCTACCTGCACAAAGTGTCGATGGACTACAGGTCTACAATCGAGCCAATGGCAAATGGATAAGACTTAATCCAGAGCCGGGAAGCATCATTCTGAACACTGGAGACTATATGCAGCGGATCACCAATGATCGCTTACCGTCTACAACCCACCGTGTCAGTAAGCCTAAAGAACAAATTCTATTCGGCAAACCTCGCATCACCATTCCGCTGGCGGTGTATGTATGGGAGGAAGAAATGCTCGAGGTGTTGCCCGGACTGGAACCCAGGAAGTACGAGCCAATATCAGCGATCAAATTTCACACAGGAATCACAAGTAAATACTACGGCGATGAGTATGCTGTAGATAAATAGAATCAATCTTAGTTTGACTTTGAAAACAACATAAAATTGTCTTTTCGACGAAAGGAGAAAACTTATTAACGATGGACCTATGGTTTCAACGATATTTCTTATTTGTTTTTCAGAAGATATCTCCGCCTGCCTACCGCAGGCAGGTTTCACTGCGATATGACAATTTTGTGATGTTTTCAAAGCGTTAATCAATCGAACTCTTGCTAAAATTAGTACCATGACGAAGCTCAAAGACGAAAACGACCAAATCGATCAATCCGTAGTAGAAGATGGTGATGGCATCCTCACGATCCGCGGTGGTGGAGGTAAGCGCAGTTGGAACAATATTCAGTACAAGCAGGGAATGTCTGCAAAGAATGTTGGCTCGACAAAACTATCAATGAACATAGCCACCATACCTCCGGGAGGAGTTGCCTATGCACATATCCATGACGGGTTTGACCTTATGCTCTATATCCTTGAAGGCCATGTCCGGCATGAGTACGGGCATAAACTGACCAAGACGCTTGAAAATAGTGCTGGCGACTTTATCTATATCAAGCCGGGTGTACCTCATGAAGTCTTCAATATGAGTGATACTGAGCCGGTAGTTGCCATGGTTGCGCGATCCAGTGCCAACGAGTGGGATAATATCATTCCTTATGATAGAGCAACCGGTGAGCTGATCATCGAAAAATAGATCGATCAAATAAACAATTACAAACTGCCCATAACTTTATGGGGAAACCATAACTATTCTCAAATGTCAAAAGCATTATCAACCTTTCTTATCGCACTGTTTTTACTGAATAGTGCAGTTGCCCAGGATCTCTGGACGCCCGAAGAGATCATCAACACCGAATATGTAGGCGATCCGGTCATTTCTCCTAACGGAAAATTGGTAGTCTGGACTCAGCGAAGAGGTTTGAAGAAAGAAGACAAGTTTGTGAATGACCTACACCTGGCTCGACTTGACATGAAAAAGGATGGCAAGATCAGGACTTTCCAATTGACGACAAGCGATGAGAATGACTACAGTCCACTCTTTAGTGCCGACAGTGAACAGCTCTATTTCCTTTCCTCGCGTGAAAAAGGCAAAGTACTGTGGAGGCTCAATTTATTAGGTGGAGAGCCTGAGGAGCTGCATAAGTTTGAGAATGGCATCAGTAATATCTCATGGCTCAAGCCTGGCGTAATAGCTTACACCTCTAACGAAGGTAAGTCCCTCTACGAGATCGAAAATGAAAAGGATGATACCAATATCGTAGAGGATACTGCTCATTGGAAAGCACGCAGAGTCTACAGCTTTGATGTCGAGGACAAAAAGATTACTCGTTTAACGGACAACCAATTTCAAGTGAGGCAATACGCGGCTTCCAGGGATGGTCAATACCTGGTTTATCAAGTCATCATGAGCCCTGACTATGGAGTGGATGGCAACCCTAAGCCTCAGTATTATCTAAAAAACCTCAATACCGGTAGTGAAATAAGAATCCTGGAAGGAATGCAGGAACCAGGTGATTTCCAATTTACCAACAGCGGTGCTGGCTTCTACTTCTTCGCTACCAAGTCCTCCAATCCCGAGTGGAATGGTGCCGGCATCAATGAACTGTACTACTTCAATGTCTCCAGCAGTGACTATACCAGGGTCGAGCTTAATTGGGCCAATGGCGCGAGTGACTACTGGCTCGCAGGTGATCATGTGGTAGCCCAATTAGCTAACGGCCCTTTGCGGGAGGTGGCCTTCTATAAGAAGTCAGGAACAAGCTGGACCAAATCGGATTTAGACTTTGGCGATAGCATGGATGAGCATGTAGCCATCATGGCCGTCAGTGAGCAAGGGACCAAGCTGGTCTACAATCACTCTACTGCCTCCAGCCTACCGGAATACTATGTCGCTGATCTGACGATGGGTAAGCGCGGCACGACCATTAGCGGTAGCGAAGAACTAACCTCTCTCAATGATAAACTGAAGAAAAAACCGATTGCCAAGTCGGAGATCATCTACTGGACAGGTGCTAATGATGAGGAAGTCAACGGCATCCTCTATTACCCTAAAAACTATGAAGAAGGAAAACAGTACCCGCTGATACTGTCGATTCACGGTGGTCCTACAGGCGTTGACCGGGATGCCTGGTCAGAGCGCTGGTCTACCTATCCTCAGATTTACACTGATAAAGGAGCGTTTGTACTCAAGCCCAACTATCATGGATCGGGTAGTCATAGCCTCGAGTTTATCGAGTCGATCAAGGGAGGCAACTACTACCATCTGGAACAAATTGATATTTACAACGGCATTCAGCACCTCAATGGTAAGGGGATGATCGATATGGATAAGCTGGGTACGATGGGCTGGTCCAATGGTGCGATCCTGACCACATGGATGACACTGAAATATCCTGATATGTTTAAAGTAGCCGCTCCGGGAGCAGGAGATATCAACTGGACTTCTGACTATGGCACCTGCCAATTTGGGGTGACTTTCGATCAGAGCTACTTTGGAGGAGCACCCTGGGATGATACCAACGGTAAGCATTATAACGAGTGGTACATTGACAATTCTCCTATTTTCGAGATAGAAAAAATCAAGACACCCACCATCATTTTTCACGGTAGTGAAGACAGAGCAGTGCCGAGAGATCAAGGCTGGGAGTACTACCGAGGACTACAGCAGGTAGGGCAGGCACCTGTCAAGTTTCTGTGGTTTCCGGGACAGCCTCATGGTTTGCAGAAGATCACGCATCAACTGCGGAAGATGAAAGAAGAGATCAAGTGGATTGACCAGCACCTCTTCCAGAAGGAAGATGAACGCAATGAAGCATTGAAGGAGGAAAGCCCACTGGCTATCCAAATATTACTTACCAAAAGCAAAAGTGATATGGGCTATTATGGTACTATGGCCGGAGGGAGTCTTGTGCCTGATATGGTGGAACTAGGTGAGGACACCATTTCGGTCGGAAGATTTGAAGTGACTGTGGCTCAGTACAATGCCTTTAAGGAGACTGACTTTGACGCTATTGAAGCCAACAGGCCTGTGTTGGGTTTGTCAAAGGGTGATATAGATCGTTACTTGTCCTGGCTATCGCAAAAGACTGGAGCCACCTACCGATTGCCGAATGCAAAGGAGGCGGAAAAACTGCATGACTTGGGTAGAAAACAAGCTGAGCATCAGAATAACCTAAACTTCTGGGCAGGGTATGAACTGACAGATACGGATGTCGAGGCGTTACAGGCTGAGCTGAGTAAAATAGAAGGCTCTTTGATCAAATCCGTCGGGAGTCATGCCGCAGTAAAGGTCAAGGATAAGGTTATGCTTTTTGACCTTGGCGGTAATGCGGCGGAGTATTACCTGGAAAATGGACAACTCAAAACGTACGACTATAGCGCATATGATTTTGTCGACCCATTTTCTGAGACGAGTTCAACAACTCCAGACAATACAGGATTTAGGGTAGTGCGAGAAAAATAGGATATTGAGATAGAAGAGGGGGCTAGTAAAGCTGAATCTCAGCGAAGATCAGCTCAAGCTCCTGACGAGTCTTTTTGATCTTAGCAGCGAGTTGGGTGAGCATGCTCTCTTTTTCTCCTTCTTTGTATTGAAAATCCTCTTCCATTAGAAAGGGGTATCTCCATTTTAGCATTACTTTTTGCTCTCGCCAGCTTCTTACAACCATATGCTTGTAAGATACGCTATTCCACTGATAAAGTTTAGGCGGCTACACTAGCAAGTGTATAAGCCTCACAAGCTTTCTCTTTGGCCCTTAGCAATCTCATCTTCACAGCACTGGCAGACAGATTGAAAAGTGACTGCAAATCCCGGATGGATTTATTCGCTTCGTACTTCATCAGCAGTAGTTGACGATCCTGGGTAGCTAAGGAAGATAGCGCTCGATCAGCTTTTTTATGCTTACGTTCCTTAAGCAGTGCATTCTCCAGCTCGTCAATCGAATTGTCAAGAATATCGGACAACTGCTCTATCGAATGAAAGCTGTAGCCTTTAGACTTTCTGACCAGGTCAGTACAATAGTTGAATGTGATCGTGTAGAGCCACGTGGAGAATTTTGACTCACCTTTGAATGACGCTATTTTATCAAAGCTCTTGAGCATGACGTCCTGCGCTGCATCGGATGCGTCATTCTTATCCCGAAAGAAAGACAGACACTTACAAAATACTAAATGATAGTAGCGACAATACAATACGGACATAGCCTCATTATCACCTTGCTGAAGGCGGGAAACAAGTAATTCGTCCGAGAGGTTCATACTATCCAAGAGTGCTTTGTTCATCTTCTTTATCTAATTGACGGTACGAAATTGCTAAAGATGAGCGCCCCATATTAGAGCTAAAAAGCGGATTTTAGAAAAGACGCTTTTACACCTAGGGTCTACGAGAATTGCGTAGATGATTGATAAAATAATAAAGATCCCGGGAGACCAGCCTCAGTCTAGCAGGCCTTTCTGAATGGCATATTTGACAAGCCCGGCGGTATTCTTTGCGCCAAGTTTATCGAGGATGTTTCGTCGATGAGTATCGACCGTTCTTACGCTTATAAATAGCTTTTCGGCTATTTCCGGATTGGAATACTCTTCAGCAATTAATCGCAGAATTTCGATTTCCCGGTCGGTCAAAAGGGCATCCTCTGCACTTCTACGGATGGGTGCCGGCTTGGTGATGTGTTCCAACAACTTAGAAGATACCTGACTGCTGAAGTAGGTATTGCCGTTGGCCACAGTGTGAATGGCATTGATCATCTCTTCCTTACCGGCATTTTTGAGAATGTAGCCAGTAGCGCCAGCCTCCAGCATTTTGACAATATAGTTCTTGTCACCGTGCATGGATAGCGCCAAGACATAGATATCCGGATGGCTAACCTTCACCTCCTGGGTCATTTCTATGCCGTTTGTTTCTCCCATATCAATGTCCATGAGTACCACATCAATATGATTTGAGCTAAGTGCAAGCCTGATTTCTGCTCCGCTACCGGCAGTGTCTACGACCTTCATGCCCTGTTCTTTGCTGAGTAGTTCTGTTAGACCTTCCCTGAACATCTTGTGATCATCGGCAATAAGAATGTTGATCGCTTTCATACTTTACTCAGCTTAAGGGAACGTCTACAATACAAGTCATGCCTTGCATAGGCTGAGAGTCAAAGATAACCCGACCGGCCAGCGCTTTTGCACGATTCTCGATATTCATGAGCCCAAGACCTTTACTGGTTGACTTGAGGTCAAAACCCTTTCCATCATCCTCATACATAAGACGAATGCCAGCGTCCCTTCTGATCAGTTGCACAGTTATCTTATTGGCCTTACCATATTTCAAAGTATTGTTGATCAGTTCCTGGGTGATGCGGTAAAGTCCGAGCTCATTTACTTTGTTGAGCCTTTCCTCTAGTCCGGTGGGGATGAATTCCACTCGTAGGCCTGCTTCGTCTATCTTGTCACAGAGTGAATCTATGGCTTCCACTAGGCCAAAGTCGGACAACACTTTTGGCATCAGGTTGTGTGAGATGGTTCGCAAGTCGTCTGCTGCCTCGTCGATCATTTGATACGAGCGCTGAAACTTCTGATCGAGGTGGGTATCCTTATTTTCAATTTCACTCTGGATATTGGCCAGGTTCATTTTGAGTGTCGAAAGCGTTGGGCCTATGCCGTCATGGATCTCCCTGGCAAGTCTTTTGCGCTCCTGCTCTTGTCCTTCGAGTAAAGAACTCAGAGCAGCAAATTTTGATTCTTTGGTAGCGGTAATATCCTGTATGCTAATGACCATTCCCGATTTTATTTTTCGACCTCTAAACATGAGGTAAATGGTATTATCGATATTCCCCTCAATATTGAACTCTTTCCATCCGTTGGTCAGGTATTTCTGAATTCTCTGGCTTAGCTCGTGGAACGGTCTAATTATTTCCGGTAGGTGGGTGCCGATGATAGCGGACGATCCCAGGTCTGTATCGAAATATCCAAGGGCGCGCTTGTTGGCAAAGGTGATGTTTCCCTCAAAATCAATGACCAATATGCCGAAAGGAAGCGCCCGGGTCAGCGTTATTATGAAATCATCGCCTTGGTCTATTTCATTTTTCACTTGCGTTCGTTTTCCCCACTTTTCAGATTATGTGACCTAAAGGTAGATTGTCGTCATAAGAACGCAATAAGAAACCTTACCAATATCTAAAAACCGTAACCCGACATGAACGGATACCTTGCTGATACCTTTTATTTAGGCTTGACGGGCTTATTAATACTACTCAACGGATTTTTTGTGGCCGCTGAGTTTGCCCTGGTCAAGGTGAATAAGAGCAAAATAAAGTCGATGCAGAAGGATAACAATCCGTTCGCCTCCGTGGCACTCTGGCTTTACAAAAGACAAAACATGGCCTTATCTGCTTGCCAGATGGGCATTACGATGGCATCCCTTGCACTGGGATGGATCGGAGAACCGGCGTTGGCGCACCTTATACGCCCTGTCCTTGAGTCCATGGGTATGACTTCAGAGCCAGCCATTCATGGAGTAGGTTTTGCGATCGCCTTCTCATTGATCACCGCGCTTCATATTGTCGTGGGCGAGCAGTTCCCCAAGATTTACGCTATCCGTCAGCCTGTACTCGTCGTAGGATGGTCGGCACTACCGCTAAAAGCCTTTTATGTGTTGTTCTACCCCTTTATGTGGCTGCTTGACAGAGTGACTTCCAGCATGCTGCGGATGGTGGGTATCGAAACCTCTGGAGAACATGAGTCGGTGCTGTCTGAAGAAGAAATTCGGGCCTCCCTGAGCATAGCCTACAGTCATGGTGACCTTACCAAAAATGAACATCAACTCCTGGATGCGGCATTTCGCTTTGATGATCAGGTCGCAAGGCAAATCATGCTTCCAAGATCAGAAGTAGACCTATTTGACTTGAACAGAAGCAATGAGGAAAATCTGGAGGTAGCCCGAAAGACTAAACATACCCGATTTCCACTTTGCCAGGGTTCGCTGGACGACATCAAAGGAGTAGTACACGTCAAGGACCTGGTGGGTATTTACCCTCTGGAGTCAGTCGACTTAAAGAAAATTTCACGAGCACCGCTTTTCGTACCCGAAGCGCTACCGGTGAGCGCCTTGCTACAGGAATTCAGAAAATCCAAGCAGCACCTGGCCTTTGTAGAGGATGAGTATGGCACGACCATCGGTGTTGTAACACTCGAAAATGTGTTTGAGCAATTGGTTGGCAAGGTGCAGGATGAGTTTAATCTGGAGAAGCCTGAGATCATCAAAGAGGCCACAGGTAAATACCTTGTCGATGGTGATCTGGCTATTAGTTATATCAATGAATACCTCAATATCGAACTGGTCTCTGAAGAAGCGGAGACGCTTTCAGGCCTGTTGGTAGAAACCAAGGGCCTCAATCTTAAGGTAGATCAAAAAATAAACCTCACCGACGGAATAGTAGCACAGGTGCTCAATCTGAAAAAGAGGCGAGCGCTGAAAGTAAGACTCTTATTACCCAAAGAACGACTAGACGAAGAATAAAATGGATCAATTCAAAAAGATATTGGTGCCTTTTGATGACAATGTTCGCTCCATTAAGGCATTGGAGTATGCTGCCATGTTTGCTTCGGGAATAGGTGCAAAAATCACGGCTTTGCACGTAGCTGACCCTAAGGACTATCGCTCTAAGCAAGAGTTTCAGGCCTCACTCAAAGAACTGATTAGCAATCAACTACAGCCGCTCCTCAATCGCATACAAAAGCGATACACAGAAGTGGTCAAAATCGACTTACAGGTGCGCGGAATGAACAAATCACTCCATGAGCATATAGTGGACTTTGCGGTAGATAATGAAATTGACTTTCTGATTTTGAGGAGTCACGGAGAATCAGATGAAGCGGAGTGGGAATCCATTTTGAAAAATACCACCGCTTATCAAGTGGTACTCAATGCCCCTTGTCCTGTTTTTACATTTACCCAAGTGCCTGAGCAGCCTCAAATGAGAAATATACTCATACCCATAGATCTCAGTGAAGGTAGCCTATACAAGATTCCGCTTGCCGTAGCTATCGCCAAACAGTTTGGCGCCACTGTGCACGTAGTATCAGCATCTGAACATCAAGATGATGCTGAAGATCTCAAGGAGATGATGGATAAGCTGTGTCTCGACCTTGAGAAGCAAGGTGTGAAACTGGTCAAGGGTTGTGTAATTTCCACGACATTGCCAGAGGCGGTTCTGGAGTATTCAAAGCAGCATATGATTGACCTGGTCTTGATCATGAGTCGACCAGGATTTCGGTGGTCGGATCTCTGGGTATCACCTAAAGCCAAGAGGATTATCAACCTGTCCAAAGTACCGGTATTGAGCATAAGGTCAAACCAGCCACTCGAAGTAGGATTATAATGAGCTACACATGGACCAGGCTGACTATATTTTGTGAATAGTAGTTTATCGACCTAACTAAAAGAAAATATGAAGAATGAATTAAGCGAAATGTACGAGAATATGCTGGTAGGGCTTGTCGAGTTTCTTCCAAAAATGCTTCTGGCGTTCATCATTGCCATCATTGGGTTAATCATAGCCAAGGTGGTTCAGAAACTTGTCAAGAAGCTGATTCTATACCTTAATGAAGTACTCAATAGTAAGCTTGAGAATTCATTGCTTAACGTAGACTTGCAAGGCTCGGCCAAATTTATCAGCAAGACCTTCTTTTGGATTATTCTTGTCATTACTGCCATGAGCTGCGTGCAGGTGCTTCAGCTTGACTTTCTTTCCATGTGGTTTGGTACCTTAGTGAATTACCTTCCTAATGTAGCTGCTGCCGTCGTTATCCTGTTTGTGGGTGTGATTGTCGGCCGACTTGCCGGAGACCTGATTAGCTCTGCTGCGTCTCGTACCGGCCTTGCTAATGGCAAGTATATAGGTCGACTGGTCAGGTACCTGATCGTTTTTATTGCGGTAGTTATAGATATTAATCAGCTAGGACTTGATGTCACATTTCTCACTACGCTGATCACGATTATGGTTTCGTCCTTATTGTTTGGAGCTGCGCTGGCATTTGGCCTTGGCGCACGTACCTCCATTAGCAATATCCTTGGCGCGTACTATGTCAGGAAATCACTCAGCATTGGTGATAAAGTGGAGATTGCGGATAGCAAGGGAGTTATCGTCAAGATAGATGATCATGCAGTCTCGCTGGAAACTAAGGCGGGTGTGGTGATCATCCCGGCCAAAGACTTCAGTGAAATACAAGTCAACCTGATTAAAAAGCAGAAAGCATGACTACCAACCAAAAATTGATAGAAGGGGCACTTACGAAGTATCCCGAAGAGGCGGTTTCGATAATAGATGGTCTGGAACCTGAGCAGATTTCCTCCTTGCTGGAGGCATTATCCTGGGGTCATTCCTGTACCATATTGATGTCAATGACGCCTTACAAAGCGGGGAGAGTTATAGTCAATGTTCTGAGAGACACTGCACTTATACTATTAGAGCATTTGCCTGTAAAGAATGCCAGCGTTATCCTCCAGCAGCTTGACAAGACGAGTAGGGAAGCATTCCTGGAGGAACTACCCAAAGAAGTCTCCAGGCATCTCCGACAAGTGATGATTTATCCACAGGACACCATAGGGGCTTACCTCGAGCCGTGTATGGCATTGACTTCAAAAATGTCGGTGGAGGAGGCGATCGAAACTATCAAGAAGGAGAAACCCTCGACAAGTGCGCATGTTTATGTCCTTGGAAAAAAGAATGCACTTGTGGGTTATCTAGAAATGCATCAGCTTTTATCATCAGATCCAGCTGAACCCATTTCATCTCTGGTACAGGTAAGCAACGTAAGCCTACTACCCAACTTTCTGGTAAGTGAAGCGCTCGAAAATTGGGACTATCATTTTTCAACCTTACCGGTGACCGATGCTCAGGGTATGTTCCTTGGTACGGTAGCCCGAAAAGGTTTAATGCCCGGTGAAGCACGAAATCAGTCAGTTGACAAAGATGCTGTACAAGCAGGGAACGCTCTGGGAGATTTGTATCTCATTGGGCTTACCAGTTTGTTCGGCACGTCCTCTCAATCCAACCGAAACCCCAAAAAGTAGAATGATGCAGTCAACAGATATACAAGAACTACTGGCAGGAAAGCTCATTGCCCGGTTTCCCAAAGACGGTGCAGCCATCTTGAACACTGCGAGTAGCAGTGATATAATCGCCAAACTCCAAAACCTTGATCCTATTATAATCAAAGAGGTGCTTTTGAGTTTAACACCGGATGTGATTGCCGAAGTAATTAAGGAAATGAGCGACGAGCTTTTTACCGAAATTTTTTCTGAGCTGGATGCATACTCCTCTGCAAGACTAATTTCGAGAGTTAAGCCCGGCCTGGTCGTAGCTAAACTTGACCTCCTGCCAACACGTAAGTCGAAGGCTATCACCGATTTGCTGGCTTATCCGGCTGATTCTGCGGGTTATATCATGGATACTCAGATTCTCACTTTCTTGCCCAATAGCACAGCTGGTGATGTTCTTGAGAAATTGAGACAGGTAGGTGACAGGCGGGTATTTACGGTATATGTTGCTGATATTGATGGTAAACTGCTTGGGTCATCAAGCTTACAGGCAGTGGCGATTTCTGAGCCCAAAACTAAGCTTAGCACCCTTACCAAACCGTGCCCTAGTGTACACCTGATGTCTCCTCAGGATGAAGTAGTGGAGCTCTTTCAGCAGGGCAAGATCATCAGTCTTCCGGTTGTTGATCTTGACGAAAAAATACTGGGCATCATTAGAAATGATACCCTCATCTCCTTGAGCCAGAAAGACGCCACAGAGGATGTGCTGGCTATGTTTGGTGCGGGTAGAGAGGAAAGAGCATTGTCGAAGGCGTCTTTTGCTATTGGCAAGCGACTTCCCTGGCTTCAGATTAACCTGGTGACCGCCTTCCTTGCGGCATCCATTGTTGCCATATTCGAGGATACCATAGCCAGGATTACCGTTTTAGCTGTTTTTCTACCGGTCGTGGCTGGACAGTCTGGTAATACTGGTTCTCAGGCATTGGCAGTAACTATTCGTGGTTTGGCACTTCGTGAGATTCATACTGGTCATTGGTGGAAGGTTGCTAAGAAGGAAGTAATTGTTGGGTTTGTCAATGGTGTAGCTGTAGCACTCACCACGGGGCTAATCGTCTATTTTTGGACCTCATCCTACGGACTCGGTGTGGTGATCGGTACCTCCATGGTCTTCTCCATGGTTATCGCCGGCTTCTCAGGAGCGGTGATTCCGATTTTGCTTAAGTCGGTAGGGCAGGATCCGGCTCAGTCATCGTCTATCGTGCTTACCACTGTGACAGACATTGTAGGCTTTTTGAGCTTCCTTGGCTTAGCTACTGTCCTTGGATCGGCATTGGGTATTGTCTAGGAATGAAATCGTTAATAATTTATAGTCTTTCGTATATTCTTTCCAACTTACTAGGAGGCAGGCATAAAAGCCCTGATGTAGCTTTACCTCTGATTATATGCTAAAACGTCCTGTGCCATGACACAGAAGATTATCATGTGACCAATAATTTGAAATTCGTCTCAACTATAAACAGTTTAATAAAAATGACAGAAACGCTTACAAAGTCTCAGGAATTGCTTGAAAGAAGGAAAGATGTTGTTGCCAATGGAGTAGGGGTGTTCAACACCGCTACGGTAAGTGAGGCCAAAGGCGCCATTATCATCGATGCTGACGGCAATGAGTTAATTGATTTTGCTGGGGGCATTGGAGTAGTCAACGCGGGTCATTGCCCAGAGCCCGTGGTTGCTGCGATCAGAGAGCAAGCCGGAAAGTACCTTCATACCAGCTTCAATGTAGTGACCTATGAACCATACATTAAGTTGTGTGAAGAATTGATCGAAATACTACCCCACGGTGAGAAAACAAAGGCGATGCTAGTCAGCACAGGAGCCGAAGCAGTAGAAAATGCTATTAAGATCGCTAGACAAGCAACAAAGCGTCAGGCGGTATTGTGTTTCACAGAAGCGTATCACGGCAGGACCATGATGGCCATGACACTCACCAGTAAGGTTGGTTATAAAACGAACTGCGGCCCATTTGCACCTGAGGTATATCGGCTCCCCTTCCCAAATTTCTACAAATACAGCGATGGAAGGTCAATGGGTGAGTTTGTTGACATAGAGCTTAAGAGATTGCGCGCCAGTGAGAAAAACCTTATTGATCCGGATAACCTTGCTGCCATTATCATTGAGCCGGTTCAGGGTGAAGGAGGTTTCAACGTGGTTCCGGCAAGATACCTGGAAGGCCTTCGGGCATTTTGCGATGAACATGGTATCATGCTTATCGCTGATGAGATTCAAAGCGGCTTTGCGAGAACAGGTAAGTGGGCGAGCTGGCAGAACTTCAACATTGTCCCGGACCTCAGCACTTACGCTAAGTCAATGGGGTCAGGATTGCCTATTGCAGCAGTATTGGGTAGAGCTGAGGTGATGGATGCTGCTGCACCGGGCACTATTGGCGGTACCTACATCGGTAGCCCAATTAGCTGTGTGGCCGCATCAGCGACTATCAAGTACATGAAAGACATTAACCTGAATCAGCGCGGTGTTGATGTCGGGAATATCATTAACGATAGGCTGAATAACTTAAAAAACATATGCCCGGATATAGGGGATGTCCGTGGACAGGGTGCGATGATCGCTGTTGAGTTCGTGAAGAATAGTGATCCCAGACAACCCAACGCCGACCTTTGCGGAAGTGTAGTAAAGGAATGTGCCGCAAATGGTTTGGTCATCCTGAGCGCCGGCACTTACAAAAACATTGTCCGAATACTTTCTCCATTGGTGATAACGGATGAAGAACTAAATAAAGGGTTGGACATCCTCGAACAAGCTATCTTAAACAACACTAAAAACAACTAATGAAGCCATTCTCTATTGCTGGTGTACAAATGAAGGTGTCAGCGACCTATTCCAACGTGGAAATGATGAAGCTGAAGCTCGACATTACTATGAACCTCTATCCTTGGGTGGACATGGTAGTATTCAGTGAGCTATGCGCTTATGGGCCGCTCATTCATACAGCAGAGGAGGTTCCTGGTGCATTCGAACAGGAAATGCAGAAGATGGCCAAGAAGTATGGAGTTTGGCTAGTGCCAGGCTCTATTTTCGAAAAGCGTGGCGATCTCATCTATAACACGGCTTCCGTGATCAATCCACAGGGAGAAGTGGTGACCCGCTATAGCAAAATGTTTCCTTTCTACCCCTACGAGGTAGGCGTGACACCTGGTCATCAATTCTGTGTATTTGACGTGCCGGATATTGGTCGTTTTGGTGTTTCTATTTGCTACGATATGTGGTTTCCTGAGACGGTCAGGACATTGACCGTAATGGGTGCTGAGGTAATACTTCATCCTACCATGACGGGCACCATAGATCGTGAAATAGAGCTTTCAATTGCCAGAGCTATGGCGGCTGTTAATCAGTGCTACTTTTTTGATGTCAACGGCTTGGATACAGGGGGTAGTGGCCGTTCAATTGTATGCGGTCCCGATGGACGCGTGCTTTATCAGGCAGGGAGTACGGAAGAGATCATTCCGTTGGAATTGAATGTAGAACGTGTGAGGCGTAGTAGAGAGCTGGGCTTGCTCCGATTAGGACAACCGTTGAAGAGTTTTAGAGATCATTTGGGTGATTTTCATATTTACCAGAAAGGAACAAAGCTTCCATATCTGGAATCTTTAGGTCCTTTGAACAAGCCAACTAAACTGCAAAAACTCACAGAGCTAAGGCAAAAGGAAGGAGACCTTGCGGTAAAAGAGCAGCCTTTGGGATACAAGGGCTTTAATCAACTATAAACAAAAAGTGTAAAAATGGGATCTACCTCATCTAGTAAAGCGACTAAGAAACTCAGGGACTATGTGAATTGGTTTGAAATACCAGCGCTCAATATTCAGAGAGCAGTCTCCTTCTACAATCATATTTATAGGTTGGAGATGGAAGTCTCAGAGTCGAATGGTTACGCCATGGCTTTCTTTCCTGCGGATAAGGGAATCGGCGGAGCTATCGTGATGGGTGAGGGAAGTATTCCTAGTGAAGTAGGGCCACTGGTGTACCTCAATGGTGGTAAGGATTTAAGTAACGTCTTGAACAATGTGGAGGATGCCGGGGGGCGTATAGTACTTCCCAAAACGCTCATTGACGAGGATTCGGGGTACTTTGCTCTTTTCATCGACAGTGAGGGCAATCGTCTTGCACTACACTCACAATCTTAGCATGGCAGGAAAAAAGAAAGCATTAAGCGCGCCCTATTATAGCATCGGACAACTTAGACTTGACCATTGGAATGCTCTGAAGAATGAAAGTATTGATCTCTCTCATTGTAGGAGAGGCTCTGCAAATGAGGCTCAGCACAAGGAGAAAGTTCACGAGTTGCTGAAGGATCTAAAAACCGTAGAGCAGTATTTTGCTATTCCTGGTAAGGCTACCATCGAAAAACTCATCAAGGCCTTGGGAAGGAGGGAGCACGCGGCATTGGCCAATAAAGTGACTCAACTCACCAGACAACTGGTTGCCGATGAGTACATGGGCAATGACAATGTCTCCATCGAAAACGAAGGTGAGCAGCCTGAAATAGAAGATAATGCCGAGCAATTCACTTCAGCTAAGAAGAACTACTTTGAGGTACTCTTTTTGGAAGACCTGAGTACTTCGGATGAGGCCGCTCTACATATGAAGGTTAGAGACCTTCATGATCCGAGTGATGAGTTCAATTACAACATCACAGTTCAGCATTCCTTTCAGGATGCGCTGATCGCGCTTTTTTTCAATCATAATATTCAGGCGGTGGTCATTCGCTATGCGCCATCATATCGCTCTGCCAATATCTCGCCTTTGATCAAGCCGTACATTCAAAATGTACTTAAGATTGATCTTCACTCGGTACCAGAAGCTGAACTGGGCCCAAAATTGGGTGAATTAATTAAGCAATTCAGGCCTGAGCTGGATACCTATTATGTGACGGATACGGTTCTCACTGACTTAAAGGACAGTACGCTACAACTCTTTCGCCGCATTTACTACCGCAAAGAAGACTTGCAGGAATTGCACCTGGCGATCATTCGAGGGATTAGAGAGCGACATCATACGCCATTTTTTAGTGCGCTGAAGGAGTACAGTCAGAAGCCTACCGGAATATTTCACGCCATGCCAATCTCCAGAGGCAACTCCGTCTTCAAGTCAAAGTGGATTAAGGACTTTGGGGACTTCTATGGCCGAAATATGTTTTTGGCTGAGACGTCCTCTACGACTGGAGGCATGGATTCACTGCTCCAGCCGACCGGCCCATTAAAAAAGGCGCAGGAGATGGCAGCCAAAGCCTACCGTGCACAACGCACCTATTTCGTCACCAATGGTACGTCTACCGCCAATAAGATCGTAGTACAGGCACTGGTCGAACCTGGTGATTTGGTAATGATAGACAGAGATTGTCACAAGTCACATCACTATGGTTTGGTCCTTTCAGGAGCCTATCCGGTGTATTTGGATTCTTACCCTATCGAGCAATACTCCATGTATGGAGCTGTTCCCTTAGAGCAAATCCTGGGAAAACTTTTGCAGCTCAAAGCGGCTGGACGACTCAACAAAGTGAAGATGCTACTCCTTACCAACTGCACCTTCGACGGGTTAGTCTACAATGTACAACGTGTCATGGAAAGGGTTCTGGCTATTAAGCCTGATATGGTATTTCTCTGGGATGAAGCGTGGTTTGCTTTTGCGAGCTTTACTTATACCTACAAGCAGCGAACGGGAATGTTCAGTGCCGATAAGCTTGCCCGCAAGTATCAGACCCCAGAGTATAAAAAGCAATACCAGGATCACATCAAAGGATTGAAGGAAGGCGATGTGCCAACTATGCCGGATCCTGATAAGGTGAGGATTAGAGTGTATTCTACGCACAGCACGCATAAGACATTGAGTAGCTTCCGTCAGGGTTCTATGATTCATATCTGGGATCAGGATTTCCGTAAAAAATCGGAGAGTACGTTTCTGGAAGCTTACATGACCCATACTTCTACTTCACCCAACTATCAAATGCTTGCATCTCTGGATGTAGGCAGGAGACAAGCTCAGTTTGAAGGATACGAAATGGTCGAGAAGAGTATTGAGTTGGCGATGGTGTTACGTGCCAAAGTGATCGGAAACCCGCTCCTTAGCAAGTACTTTGATGTACTGACCTTGAAAGATTTTATTCCGGATCAGTACCGGGAAAGTGGTCTGGCCGAGTACTACGACATGGCAACCGGCTGGAATCGAATGGAGGAAGCCTGGGAGCAGGATGAGTTCATGCTGGACCCTACCAAGATCACCTTATTTATAGGTCGAACAGGTATAGACGGTGATACTTTCAAGAATAAGTATTTGATGGATCAGTACAACATCCAGATCAACAAGACTTCCAGAAATACCGTGCTTTTCATGACCAACATAGGCACTACCAGGAGCAGTGTGGCTTACCTAAGTAAGGTCTTGTTGAAGATAGCAGGACAGCTGGAAGAAGAGTTCGATGCGCTGAATAAACGGGAGAGTGAGATAGTCCGATTGAAAATCAAGTCGATGACGGAGGATGTCCCGCCTCTGCCTGACTTTAGTAGGTTCAATGTATCCTTTCTTGCTGTACCCGGAGTACCAGGTGGTAACTTGAGGGCAGCCTATTTCTTGGCCTACAATGAAGAGAACTGTGAGTACATAGCCATCCAGGACTGTATGGCGGCCATTAAAGGAGGTAAGGAGCTGGTAGCCTCTTCATTTGTTATTCCTTATCCACCAGGTTTTCCGGTATTGGTTCCGGGCCAGGTAGTCAGTGAAGAGATTATTAGATTCATGCTTGCGCTGGATGTTAAAGAGATTCATGGCTATCGAGCTGATCTCGGGCTTAGGGTATTCCGTGAGAGTGTCCTCAATCGTCAAAAAACAGCCACTGCCATGGGAGGCAGAAGTATGGGTCGATCAAAAAAGAATAAGTAAAATAGAAATTTTAAGAACATAAAATCATGAGCGACAAGTCCACCAAAACTCCAGCTACCAAAAAAAGCGTAGCAAAACCAAATGTTACCAGTCTGAAAGGAGTGCCAGATATTCGTAGGTTCTTCTATAAGAATGAAACTCCGATCTACTTCATCAGTGCGACCAACTTCAATTTGCTCGGAGCGGATGAGTGGATCAAAGGGTTTAAGTTCATCTGTCACATCGAGTGCTTCAGCGGACTACACCCGAACGTTTTTTCTCCTAAGGTGGAAGTTCCGCACGATGAGTTTCAGAGTATTGAAGACATCAACAACTACCTCCTGCAACATCCTGAGGTACAGGAGTACATCAAGTTAAGAAAGAAGGGTGGTAAGGCTGGCAAAGTGATGTTCCTCATGTTTGACGAGAAGACTGAGAAACTAGCGAAAAAGCTGGGACTGGAGGTTATCATGCCTTCTGCCAAGATGAGAAATTTCATGGACAACAAGGTCAATACCAACCGTATTGCCGAGAAGGCCGGAGTGCCATGTGTACCCAATGTTTTGACTCCTGTCAAAAGCTATGAGCATCTGTGTAAGGTGTCTAAAAGCCTGGGTAACGATCTTGTCATCCAAACACCCTTTGGAGATTCGGGACATACGACCTTTTTCATTTCCAATGAGCAAGAGTACAATAAGTACGCTGAGGAAATTGAGCAGGAGAAGGAAGTAAAAGTCATGAAGCGTATCAACTGTCGTGGCTCTGCAATAGAGGCATGTGTGACGCGTCATGGTACCATCGTAGCTCCTTTGATGACAGAGTTGGTGGGTTTCAAAGAACTGACACCCTACAAAGGCGGTTGGTGCGGAAATGAAATATTCCCGGATGCATTTACACCTCAGTTGAGAAAGAAAGCGTCGAAGTACACACAGCTATTTGGGGATCAGCTTAGAGAAGAAGGATACAAGGGTTATTTCGAACTTGATTTCTTGATCGATCAGGACAATGGCGAGATTTATCTTGGTGAACTAAACCCGAGGGTTACCGGGGCGAGTTCTATTACCAATCACGCCGTATTTGCGCTAGCGGATGCACCACTATATCTCTTCCACATTCTGGAATGGATGGACGTAGACTATGATCTGAATGTTAAATCAATCAATGATCGATGGGCTAAACAAGAAAATCTTGACAGCTGGAGTCAGTTAATTGTAAAGCACACTGAGGATACAATCGAATATGTGACCGCTGCACCAGACTCGGGTATTTGGCATATGTTTGACAATGGACATATCCAATTTGACAGAATGGATACCCACCGTCGAGCTGTGGAAAGTGAGCAAGAAGCCTTCTTCCTCCGAATCACCAGAAAGGGAGATTACCTTTACGATGGAGCCGATTTGGGTATCATAGTTTCAAGAGGCCGCATGATGACAAAAGATTTCAAGCTTACGCCACGAGCTAAGAACTGGATTGCTGCGATCAGGGCGCAGTATGCTTCTCAGTTGATTGAGGATAAGAGAGAGCAGCCTGTTCTCAAAGGAAGTTTGACAAAATAAGAAAGTTGTTTTCAATGCGCTAATGACGAAATCACTAGCGCATTGAATTTTTATTGACCTAATAAGGATACCAGTTCGTTTAGAATTGAGACCTATGCAGCGCCATTTTATATCCATCAATGAACCTATCGCTGATTTTAAGTGGCAAAAACTGTTCTTCGAGAGGTGGCCCGCTTATCAGGAATGGCTGAATTCGTCGGGAGACGTACCCAGTGTAGAAATAGCTCAGGCAGCTCTTAGCAAGTATATGCCTGAAATGGTTGAACTACATGAGCAACTATGTCGTTTGGCTCAGGCCGATGATGATGCTATTAGTTTCCTTACCGGATTTCAACCTCCCGCTTACTCCAGCGCTTGTTCGCAGGTGGTTTCTACTCAGCACAACGTACAGTTGATTCGCAACTATGACTATCACGTGGGTCTTTTTGAAGGTACATTATTGATGACGCGCTGGCATGGAAAGAAGGTCATCGCCAACAGCGATTGTTTGCTTGGTGTATTGGATGGAATGAATGAAGATGGGTTGGCTATTTCGCTGACGTTTGGAGGGCGAAGTGTAGTCGGGTATGGATTCGGCATTCCGTTCATTTTGCGCTACATCCTCGAGTTCTGTAGTACTGTAGAGCAAGCGGTAGCCGTTCTTCTTCGAGTACCCTCTCATATGTCTTATAATGTAACAGTGGCCGATCGGAGGGGATTGATCAAGACAATACAAGTAGCTCCTGACAAAGCTCCTGTAGTGACCAGTGTGCCACTAGCTACCAATCACCAGGGACCGATTGAGTGGGCAGAAAATGGAAACCTGAATAAGACGGCTGAGCGCGCCTCCTATTTAGAGAATTTGCTACTGCGTGGTATAAGTGGCCCAACTTTGACCAAGGCATTTCTAGGACCTCCACTTTACAACAATCAGTTCTCTGAAGGTTTCGGAACATTATATACAGCAGTCTACTCACCGATAGAAGGTAGGGTAGAGTTACATTGGCCTGAGGATTCTATGGTGCAGACTTTCAGGTCATTCACTGAAGAAAAAAAACTTATAATATATAATCAAAATGAAGCCTCTATAGCTTGAGGTACTGACTAGTATGGAATTTAAAAGCATCAACCCCTACAATGGCCAGGAAATTGGTCGATACACGGCTCAGACAGAAGCTGAAACAGCATCAATGCTGGCAAAAGCAGAGGAGACATTTAGTACCTGGAGAGCGGTACCTCTTTTTGAGCGAGCTCAATTGATGGCAAAGGCCGGACAGGTGCTCAGGGACAATATAGAGGAATACGCGAAGATGATCACGCTTGAGATGGGTAAGCCGATCTCAGAATCCAGAGCTGAAGTAAATAAATGCGCTTGGGTCTGCGACTATTATGCAGATCATGCTGCCGAGTTTTTAGCAGACGATATTATCGAGACCGATGCGCAAAAGAGCTTCGTGAAGCACGAACCAATGGGGTGTGTTCTGGCTATTATGCCCTGGAACTTTCCGTTTTGGCAGGTTTTTAGATTTGCTGCACCTACATTGACCGCCGGCAATACCGGTATGCTGAAGCACGCACCAAACGTCTTTGGCTGTGCCGAACAAATCGAAGGAGTTTTCAAAAAGGCAGGATTCCCTGAGGGTGTTTTCCAAAACCTTATCGTCCATCATGATCAGACAGAAAGCGTCATTGCTCATGATGCGATCAAGGCAGTCACGCTGACCGGTAGTGAAAGGGCCGGATCTTCAGTTGCGGAGATTTCTGGTAAGTATATCAAGAAATCACTGCTCGAATTGGGTGGAAACAATGCATTCATCGTCTGGGAGGATGCAGATATAGACCAGGCTGTACAGACGGCCATCACGGCGAGAATGCTTAACTGCGGTCAGAGCTGTATTGCAGCCAAGCGGTTTATTCTGGTAGGAGAAGTCTACGATGAGTTCGTTTCTAAATTTACCGAAGCTGTGCGGGCATTACCATCGGGCGATACCATGGATGATGCCACGAAAGTGGGACCACTAGCGCGAAAAGACCTGGCCGACCAGCTGCAACACCAGGTACAAAAGTCGATTACAGCAGGCGCTGAATTGCTGTGTGGGGGGAATCAAACAGAATGCTACCACGAACCTACTGTGCTGGGTAACGTGACCCCCGGCATGCCCGCGTTTGACGAAGAGACCTTTGGTCCACTGGCGGCAATGATACGAGCTAAAGACATAGAAGAAGCCTTTGAGCTTTCCGAGATGTCCAAATATGGATTAGGAGTGACCGTGTGTACCACCAACATTGATAAAGCCTTGTCCATGTCGCATAGGGTGAGCGATGGTGCCTACTTTATCAACGAACTGGTCAAGTCAGATCCTCGTCTGCCCTTCGGTGGCACCAAGCGATCAGGTTATGGCCGAGAACTAGCCAAAGACGGTATGATGGAGTTTCTGAACCACAAGACGGTCTACGTCAAATGATCGTTACGTGATTAAATCATCTTTCAGGGACAGTCTTGAGGTAAGAGCAAACTACTGTTAGAGCATACCATAGCAAAACGACTGAGCTACACAGCCTTGTTACAACCAATCGATTTGAACAGGTGAAAAATTCACTAAATTAGGAATAAAAACAACCGTAGTATGCACCACAATGGTGTGCATAGCACGTTGTTGGCACCCATTAAAAAAGAGCACTTTGAAAGAAACTGTTGACAGAATTCAAGCTTGGTACAAGCTGAATTGCAATGGAGATTGGGAACACAATCATGGGTATTCAATTGCAACCTTAGACAATCCGGGTTGGACTGTAAGAATTGATCTGCGAGAAACTTGTTTAGAAAATCTGAATTTTTCGAAAAATTTCCAAAACCCAACTTACGATCTTGATTGGTATCAAATTAAGACCGACAACAACGTTTTAGACATTGCCTGTGGGCCCGAAAATTTGAAACTGGTTTTTGAAATATTTCTTGATGAGATCATTCCAACTTATTCAGATAAGGAATTTCATTACGACATATACCTTCCTTTATCAGGACACCATTTGGAAATTTGGACTCCTGCTAAGGCTACAGTTGTAAATGAAGAGACGCTTAAAATAGTTGAAATTCCCCGAGTTGAGTACGGAAACATAAAAGTCAAAGACATTAGCAAAATTGACTTTGACCAATCTGACTTAGAAAAAATGAATTTGAACTTTAAAGTAGGAGAGGAAATAAAAGTTACCTTAGAAGACACGGACTTTGATTTAATTTTAATATCCAAAAAATAAAAAACAGGAGTTAATAAAACCTAAGAAAACATGGGGTGAAAGTTACTAAAAGCTAGCATAGAACTTCGTAGTTTAGTTTGTCACGGGCGGACAGAAAAGTACTTAGAAATCCAGACGTTTTTTAGCTAGAATGTTGTGGGGAATGATGAGATACCATGTATATGAAATCATAGGACCTACGGTATGACTCACTCCTGGGAATAGACAATCATTAGGCATTACGATGGTAAATGAACTTGCAAATAAACAGCTAATCCATCCAAGTTCCAGGCGTAGAGTAAAGCAGGTGATTCATGCCAATAAACTATATTCACTTTTACAAATCACGACCTATGAAAGCTACTTACCACCTAATTCTGTCCCTATTTATCATTACCTTTTTAGGTTGTTTACCTCAAGAGACAACTAGCGGGCTTAGTTTTTCATTATCATTTCCGGAAGAGCTAGTCGAAGGCCCGCTTACTGGTCGCATGTTTGTCTGTATTGCCAGAGATGATGAGCGCGAACCACGGCTGCAAGTGGGTAGATACGGTGTTCAGGTCTTTGGACAGGATTTCGAAAATTTATCGGCGGGTGCGCCTGTCGAAATAACCAATGAAACACTTGGGTATCCTATCGAATGGTTGAAAGATTTACCCAAAGGCACCTATTTTGTTCAGGCTGTAGTAAACAAATACACGAAGTTTGAGCGTGCTGATGGCCATACGTTATGGATGCATAATGATCAATGGGAAGGACAAAACTGGAGACGCTCACCGGGCAATCTGTACAGCGATGTGATGAAGTTGACCATTGATCCCGCTGAAGACCGGACTATTGAACTAGTAGCGAACAATGAAATCCCTCCCATCGAGGTGCCCGAGGATACGGAATGGGTGAAAAGAATAAAAATCCAAAGTGATATACTCACAGAGTTTTGGGGACAGCCCATGTATTTGGGCGCGACCATCCTTCTTCCAAAAGGGTATGAAGATAATCCTGATGCATTTTATCACACCATATATCAACAAGGGCATTTCTCCCTGAAGCCACCGATGAGGTTTGAGGAAGATCCTGAAAACGAATTGTACCAAAGCTGGACCTCTGATGACTTTCCGAGGTTTTTAGCAGTCACCATTCAACATCCAACGCCTTATTTTGACGATAGCTATGCGGTCAACAGTGTAAACAACGGGCCCTATGGTGATGCAATACACGAAGAGCTGATTCCCAAAATAGAGCAGGAATTCAGGACTATCTCAAAACCCTGGGCCCGACTCCTTACAGGTGGATCAACAGGCGGGTGGGAGAGTTTTGCCTTGCAAGTGCTCTACCCTGATTTTTATGGAGGTACCTGGTCTTTTGCACCGGACCCCCTGGATTTTAGGAATGTGGAAGGCATTAACATCTATGAGGATAAGAATGCTTTTTACAAGGAGCATGAGTGGTACAAGGTTTCCACCATCAATACAAGAAATCCAGAAACCGCGGAAGCCGTGCTGACGTCCGAACAACGAAACAGAATGGAATTGGTCAATGGCACCAAAGGCCGGTCTGGCCAGCAGTTGGACATCTGGAGCGCGGTATATGGACCTATTGGTGCCGATGGATATTTCAAACCACTGTTCAATAAAAGGACGGGCGAAATGGATTCTACAGTTGCAGCGTACTGGAAGGAAAATTTTGATCTCAGGTACTACTTAGAGAAGAATTGGGCTGAGGTAGGTCCGAAGTTGGTGGGCAAGCTGAACATCATTACCGGGCATATGGACAACTTCTACCTCAATCAGGGTGTATATCATATGGAAGAATTCCTGGAGAGCACCCAAAACCCATATTACGAAGGGACTGTAACCTATGGAGCCAAGCAGAAGGGGCATAGCTGGCGACCGTATTCCCAGGCAGAACTGATTTACAAGATGGCAGAACATATCGAAAAAAATCGACCAGTGGGTACGGTGGAGAGATATTGAGACCTGAAATCAGGGCCATCCTTCAGATTCGATTGAGCAACGGTGACGGGCATTCATTATAGTTGGCATTGTGGATACGGTTGGTCTGGACAAAGGCCTCATTAACTATGCAGTCGAACAGATTAAACAAGCACTTTCTTTATTAGCATTATCAGTTGAAGCGTTTGAAGGGAGCGAATAAAGACTATTTTACTTTTGAATAATGAAACTTGTGAATTATTTTGAACGTCCTGCGACTTACCTAAAAATGAAAAGAATATGGATTTGAGAAAGTTTAATGAGTTTAGGCAAAAAATTGAAACTAGTCTGAATCAAATGGATTCTAAAATTTCTTTTCTCCATGATGGTGTAAAGGGGTTATCCGAATCCCACAAAGGGTTTCAAGTAGAAATGACTGATTTTATGTCTTTTATGGCCGAAGGTCTTGCAGATCATGAAAGCCGTATTGCTTCTATTGAAAAGAAGTTGAAGTAGATTTAAAAGCGAGGAATGGCTTAACGTATGATTTCTTAACCGTTGTGCCCCTGTTTATACGTTTGAAAATTGTCAGAATCAAAGTTTCAATTAATACAAGATGCTTAAACTACTGACTACAATTCTAATGTCTCTGCTGGTGTGTCACATTTGTAGTTCCCAAGATATTGAGTACTATTATCAAATAAGGGATAGTCTGGCCAATCAAGTCAGAGTCTTAGAAGACTCTTTAAGCGCTGTTGATGATGCTATTAATAGAATGAAATTATTAGCACTAAATGAGAAAATCAAAAAGACTGGTGTTCAAGGGGTTCTTACAAGTGAAGTGCCTGTTCGTGAAAGAAATGATTTAAATAGTGCAATAGTTACTCGATTTCCTAGAGGCAAAGTAGTGAAGATAATTGATTATCAAGATGATAGATTTCTAGTTACAGATGAGCTTAGCGTAGGATGGATATCAAAACTATTTTTCGAAAAGTCCGATGAAATTGAGTCATTCGTACTCTCGAAGGAGTTAGAAGAGGAGGAGGATAGGGTTAGAATGGCTGCTCTACAAGTTAAATGGGCTAAAGAACGTGAAATTGAATTAGTAGAGATCGAAAAGCAACGTAAAATCGAAAAAATTGAAACGGAGCGGAGAAAAGCTGTAAGGCAAAAAGAGGCAAAAGAACGAGATGAAAAGTACACGGCGTTATATGGTTCACAGACATACCTTAAACTAAAAAAAGGCTATTATTGGATTGGTATGAGTGATGACATGGCACTCATATCATTGGGTAATCCGCAGGACATAAACAGAACGGTAGGTACATGGGGAGTTCATGAACAGTGGATCTATGATAATAAGGACATTTATCTTTATTTTGAGAATGGTGTTTTAGTATCATACCAAAATTAGATTTAGCTCATTGACAATATAGCAACGCCAAGCATGGTGCTGTGTAGTTCAGTTGATAAAAGCTAAACGCCACACAACCATTGGTATCGTTACACAAAAGTATACCCAAACGGCTTGAAGGCTAATTCAGACCTTACGAATCTTAGCTTTCTAACTGCCTAATATCATATTTCTTACCGGGGTTATCCATTAACTATGACCTAAGGGATTTTAAGCAAAGTAAATACGCTTGAAGTGCCTCTCAGTTGATTAACCCAAACGATCATGGAACACTCAAAAAAACCAGTGTCCGAACTGACTATTCGCTTTGCCGGAGATTCAGGTGACGGCATGCAGTTGATTGGTAAAAAGTTTTCTGATGTGTTGGCTAGCGCCGGAACGGATCTGGTCACATTTCCGGACTTTCCATCAGAAATCAGAGCGCCGGAAGGCACACTCTATGGCGTCAGCGCTTTTCAGGTAAGACTAGGTAGCAAAGAGATTTCGACCCACGGTGATGAGGTGGATGTCTTGGTCGCTATGAATGCATCATCCCTGAAAGTGAATCTCGACCAACTCAAGAAAGGAGGCATCATCATTGCCAATGCGAATGGTTTTGACAGTAGAAACCTCAAACTGGCTGAATATGTCGCGAGCCCGCTGGAGGACACTTCATTGAAGGATTATCACGTGCTATCGGTTTCCATGAACGACACCATACGCACAGCACTAAAGGAGCTCGGCTATTCGCCAAAAGCACTGAAAAAGTCTAAAAACTTCTTTGCATTGGGTATTCTTTTTTGGCTGGTGGATCATCCGTTGGAGCACCTTCAAAGGTGGATTGATCAGAAATTTGCTAAGGATTCAGAGGCAGTCATCATCAATAAACGGTCATTGGCACTTGGTAACCAGTATGGGGAACAGCAGGATGTCGTGACAAGCCAGTTTACCTTGCAGGGTAGATCGTTTGGCAAGGGTTACTACCGCAATATCACCGGGAATCATGCTGTGGCAATCGGCCTGGTGGCAGCTGCCGAGCAGGCTAAAAGACCACTATTCCTGGGTTCTTATCCTATCACACCGGCGACTGAGATACTACAGTACATTTCAAGCTACAAGCGGTACGGCATCAAGCATATGCAGGCAGAGGACGAGATTGCCGGGATTACAAGTGCTATTGGTGCAGCGTATGGCGGTAGCCTCGCAGTGACCACCACTTCAGGTCCGGGCTTGTCATTGAAGGCTGAGGCGATGGGTTTAGCTGTGATGCTCGAGCTACCGCTCATTATAGTCGATGTGATGCGGGCTGGTCCAAGTACGGGGATGCCTACCAAGCCGGAGCAATCTGATCTATACCAGGCCATGTTTGGTAGACATGGTGAGGCACCTATGCCGATTCTCGCCGCAAGTACGCCTGCGGATTGCTTTGAGATGACGCTGGAGGCTGCAAGACTGGCTGTGAAGTACATGACGCCAGTACTCTTGCTTACGGACGGCTATTTGGCACAGAGCTCCGCGCCTTGGAAGATACCGAGACAGGAGAACCTACCGGAATTAGCCATAGATACTGACATTCCTGATAAGGATAACTTCCGACCTTATGACAGGAATCCCGAGACCCTGGCTCGTCCCTGGGTGTCACCGGGAATGAAAGGGTTAGAACATCGGATTGGCGGACTAGAGAAAGAAGCAGGCTCTGGCAAGGTAAGCTACGATGCGAAAAACCATCAGCATATGACAGAGCTTAGAGCAGATAAGGTCAATGGCATTGCCAATGATATACCCAATGCCACGGTAACAGGACCTTCTTCTGGCCCATTGCTGATTGTTGGGTGGGGCAGCACGCATGGCGCCATAAGCACCGCACAGCAGCGGCTTGCAGACGAGGGGTTGGAAGTTGCTCATTGTCACCTTCGACATCTCAACCCGCTACCTGCCAATCTCAATGAGGTATTCTCCAACTATGATCAAATCCTACTGCCAGAGATGAATATGGGACAGCTACAAATGCTGCTACAGGCAAAATATATGAGGGAGATCATTGGCTACCACAAAGTGCAGGGGCAGCCTTTCAAAGCAGTGGAGATTGTTGAGAAGGTTAAGGAAATTCTGGTAAGTAAAGAGGCAGTGCTATGAAAACGACACAAGAGCAAGGACACATGGAAGCTGAGCATGTATTGACAGCTAAAGACTTTAAACCTAAGAATGACGTGCGATGGTGCTCCGGCTGTGGAGCCTATGGAGTGTTGCACCCCGTGCAGAAATTCATGCCTGACCTGGGAGTACCCAAAGAGAAAATTGCATTCGTCTCGGGCATTGGCTGCTCCGGCAGGTTTCCCTACTATATGGAGACCTATGGTTTTCATGGAATCCATGGTCGACCGATAGCCATCGCCTCCGGGCTCAAAGTGGCAAGACCAGACCTATCAGTTTGGGTGGTCACCGGTGACGGAGATTGCATGAGCATCGGTGGCAACCATTTTATTCATGGCTGCCGTCGCAATATCGATCTCAACGTACTGATGTTCAACAACGAGATTTATAGTCTGACTAAGGGGCAATACTCACCAACTTCCAGAAAGGGACAGGTGACCAAGTCTTCTCCTTTCGGCACGTTGGAAGATCCATTTGACCCGGTGAAGATGGCGATCACCAGTCGAGCTACTTTTGTAGCCCGAGGTTATGACAAGGATCGGAATCATATCCAAATGCTCATTGAGCGAGCTGCACGCCACCATGGTTTTTCTTTTGTTGAGCTATATACCAACTGTCTCATTTTCAATGATGCTGCCTTTGATGACTACACCAGAAAGGACGTCCGTGATGATCGAACGGTCAACCTCGTTCATGGCCAACCGCTTGTTTTTGGTAAAGAGCATGATCGGGGAATAAAACTTGATGGCTTCAAGCCGATAGTTGTCGATCTGAATAACGGCCATAGCATCGATGACTTAGTGGTGCACGATGAAAAGGACAGCACGCTAGCATATATCCTGGCTGGTATGGCCGATAATCCTGAGTTACCGAGACCGGTGGGCGTATTCCTGTGCCTTGATAAGAATACCTACGAGGATAATGCGATCAATCAGATCAATCACGAGAAAGAGGTGCACGGCGAGGGTACGCTTGAGCAGCTGTTGATGGGTGAGGAGTATTGGGAGCAGTAGGTTACTGTGATGGACTGATGACTTTTCCTAAAATGGAAATTGATACCTGATGAAAAGATTGGCAGCAGGAAGGGTTTTGTCGAAGGTACGCCCATAACCTGGCAGGGTGAAGATATCCAGTGGTTCCTGCTGGTCATAGTCGCCCATAACCCTGAATCTCAAAATGAGGCCTAGGTAAAGGTTGCGCACAAGCCGGGATTCTGACAGGATATTAAATTCATACCAGGTGGCTTTGATATTTTCTCTGGCGAAAGGCTCATTTTCTACTTCGAATAAACCGGATGGACTCTCAATCTCCGGAGTACCCATATCCGCATAGGTGCCGTTGGAGTATGCCAGTCCAAGACCAATGTTCGTTTTGGGAGTGAGTGCCTTGATCAGTCCGGCGGTCAGGCGCAGATAGTTGCCGGATACTTCGTAGGAGGTGTTTTCATAGGCATCCGGTGGTGTGACGGTACCCCAACCATATTCTCCACCGATGAAGACATTGTTGCCAAAAGTCAGTCTCGCACCTATCTCATTTTTCTGCTCAAAGTCGACGATGAATCCAATGAACTTGCCATAGTCAACATACAGGCCAAAATCTCTCAGGAAGGGGCGATCCAATTTGCGCAGACTATCCTCCAGTGCCTTTTGCTCTTTTCGGTCTTCCTTAGTTTCGATGACCTCATCCAGAGAAAAATCAATAGAATCTATTAGCTGCTGGCGTTGGATCGAGTCTCCACGAAAAACGATCATGACGGAATCTGCCGGGACTTCCACCTTGGTCTGGCTCTGTGCAAGTACACAGCTACCTGCCAACCAAATACTAATGATGAGCCACAATCTTGCCATTGGTGCTGAGACAGTTTTCGGTGCAATCTACGGTAAGCGAGTCAAAGCTATGACCAGCTACCGCAATATTTCGGGCGAGGTATCCGACCCTGGATTTCTCATCCTGATAAAGTTCGGTTTCATAGGTTATTGAGAGGTCAAAGCGCTTTTGACCAATGACCAGTCGGTAGTTGACATTGTTCAACCCAGCAGCCAAAGGAAGACTATATAGTTCGGTAGAGTCGGTATTGACGATAAAGTTGTCGGTATCCAGATCATAAATCGTATCTATTCTGGTAAGTCCTGCCTCCAGATCAACCAGCGCTGTTGTGAACAACTCGTTTTGTGCCGTCAGTCCTGCCAGGCTCGAAGAGTCTCTGGAGTAAAAAAACTTAATATCAGTCAATAAAAGCTTCACTGAAGCCAGAGTTGCCTCATACTGACTGCTGTCAAGAGCGATCAATTCCGTCAGAAGAGCTACCGAATCTTCAAACAATGATCTGGTCGATTCCAACTCTGTCACTTGCAAGTCCAGCGCCTCGATCTGAGTAGCAAGGTCCGTCAATCTAGCACTTACCTGACCCAGGCTATCCTGATTGAAGATTTGCATCGGTACGATGGGCTCACTAACCAGAATATCGCATTCATCGCACTGAGTACAGCTACTCAGGTAGATTATCGATAGGCTCAGGATCAACCACTTTATCATGCTGCAAATATAGATTATTAGACTTCCGGTAGGCTATTACTGAGGATCAACGTCGAAAATGATAGATACGTTTTTGAAGTCTCTCATTTTTGATACCGTGACATTCACATTGTACAGTATCTCTTTGACTTTGGGGAGGCTGATGCCTTGTTTCTCCAGCTTCACGTTGATGATCTGCTGATATTGATTTCGGATACGGGCAATGATCGGTTCCTCCGGACCCAGCACTCTGTGCTTACCGAGTTCTGTACGTATGACTATGGTATAATACTCTGCTGCTGACTTACAGGTGTGTGGCTCCTTATGCTTCACAATGACCCGTATAAGTCGGTGATGTGGTGGATAATGATACTTTGCTCTTTCTGAGGCCTCAGTCCTGTAGAAGCCCTTGTAATCATATTGGAGAATATGTTTGAGCACCTGCTGGGTGGGATCATAGGTCTGGATGATTACTTTGCCTCGTTTGTCGCGGCGACCGGCCCTACCACTGACCTGTGTAATCATTTGGAAAGCCTTCTCATGTGAGCGGAAATCCGGATAGTGGATCATCTTATCTGCATCGATCACGCCAACCAGTCCGACACGATCAAAGTCGAGCCCTTTGGTCACCATTTGTGTGCCTACCAGAATGTCTATTTGACCCAATTCGAAGGCTTCCAGGATATTCTGATAGCCGTATTTGCTGCGCGTGGTATCAAGATCCATTCGACCGACAACAGCATTGGGGAATAGCAGTGAGATATTTTCCTCAATTTTCTCAGTACCGAACCCGACAGTCTTGAGCTTAGGAGACTCGCATGCCTCACAGATTTGCGGTAGCGGCTCCTTATATCCACAGTAGTGACACCTAAGCTCCTGACCAAACTGATGATAAGTCAGGCTGACGCTACATTGATGACATTTTGGAATATGTCCACAAGTCTCGCAACTCAGGAGCGGTGCAAAGCCTCTTCGGTTTTGAAAAAGAATTACCTGCTCTTTTAGCGCTAAGGTTTTTTCGATTTCTTCGATCAGCACATTCGTGAATTCGTTGCGCATGAGCCGCTTTTTGCGCTGCTCTTTGATAT
>CAYGOT010000013.1:0-30558 GCA_964351595.1 uncultured Roseivirgaceae bacterium
TCGACTACCGCTTCAGCAACGACCTCTTCAGTAGGTGCTTCTTCAACAACCTCCTCAGGTTGCGCAGCAGCCAGTTCAGCAGCTTGCTTAGCTCTGTAAGCCTCGGCTCTGGCTTCTTTTACCTTAGATTCAGCCTCATGTCTTGCCTTACGGTCAGCAGCTTTTTGCTGAGACAGTGAGTCAATCTTACCCTGAACCTTAGCTTCTTTCTGCTCTAACCATTCTTTCAGCTTAGCATCAGCATCTTCCTGAGTAACGGCCCCTTTGTTAACACCTATCTGAAGATGCTTACGGAACATTACACCTCTATATGAGAGCATAGCCTTCACAGTGTCGGTCGGCTGAGCGCCTTTCATTACCCAATCAAACGCTTTGTCCTCGTCAATATTGACACTTGCAGGATTGGTGTTGGGATTATACGTCCCGATTTTTTCGATAAAGCGACCATCTCGTGGTGCTCTTGCATCGGCAATGACTACATCGTACATTGCTCTTTTCTTACGTCCTCGACGCGCGAGTCTGATTTTTACTGCCATTTGTTAGTTTAAGTTTATATGGATCACGTCCATTAACAATTTCCTTTCAATTCGAAAAGGATCGCAAAAGTAGCAAGAAATATTCAAAGTAGATATCCTGAGATAGAATTTAACTACTTGTGTGCAGGGGTAAGTAATATTTGTTAAGGCGAATATACGATTTTTCATTGTATAACCTTTAGATTAACTTTGACTCATTGAATTCATACTCGCAACTTTCTTATGGATAAATTCTCGTATATCTCGAATGCCCATACCAACTATATAGACGAACTCTACTCGTCCTACAAGGCTGACCCATCCAGTGTGGATGAAAGCTGGCAAAAATTCTTCGAAGGATTTGAGTTCTCACAGGGTCAGTTTAACGGAGCGTCCACAACTTCTGACGGGCTAGCTGATTCTTCGGAGATTAAGGTACGTAATTTTATATATGCCCATAGGTCGAGAGCGCATTTGAAATCAGATACCAACCCTGTAAGGCAAAGAAGGCAACATGTGGTACGTCTTGATTTGGAAAACTTCGGTTTGACAGATGGTGACCTTGAAAAAGAATTTGAGGTGGGGGCAGAGATTGGTCTTGGAAAGGCCAAGTTCAAAGAAATCAAGGAGCGCCTTGAGAAGATATACCTCGGTTCGATAGGTTACGAGTTTAATCACATAAGGAATTCGGATACGTTCGACTGGTTCAAGAATAAAGTAGAAGCTGAGGGCTTCAACATAGAACCGAAGACCGATCAGAAAAAGGATATTTTACAAAAGCTCAATGAAGCAGTAATCTTCGAGAATTTCCTGCATACGAAATACATTGGACAGAAGAGATTTTCGCTTGAGGGTGGAGAAAACACCATTACAGCACTTCATACGATTATTAATCAGGCGGCTGAGTACGGTGTAGAGGAGATTGTGATCGGTATGGCGCACAGAGGGCGCCTTAATGTGCTCGCCAATATCATGGGCAAGACCTATGAGGAAATTTTTAACGAGTTTGAAGGTGGGGTAGATCCTGACCTGACAATGGGTGATGGAGACGTGAAGTATCATTTGGGGTACTCAAGTCATATGCAGACTAAAGCAGGTAAAAAAGTCTATGTAAAGCTTGCACCCAATCCCTCTCACCTCGAAGCTGTCGACCCTGTAGTACTCGGTTATACGCGAGCTCAGATTGATGATGAATACAGAGGAGATTTTAGCAAGGCCATTCCTGTGTTAATTCACGGTGACGCGGCAGTGGCTGGTCAAGGCCTTGTATATGAATGTATCCAAATGTCGCAGTTGGATGGCTATTCGACTGGAGGTACTATTCATTTCGTCATCAATAACCAAGTGGGTTTCACTACTGACTATGATGATGCCCGATCAAGTATCTATTGCACTGATATTGCTAAGATCGTGGATACGCCTGTGCTGCACGTCAATGGTGATGATGCAGAAGCAGTGGCTTATGCTGCGAAATTAGCTGTAGAATATCGTCAGACCTTTCACAAGGACTTCTTCATAGACTTGCTATGCTATAGAAGACATGGTCATAATGAGAGTGATGAGCCGAAATTCACTCAACCCAAACTGTATAGCCTGATTGCGAAGCACCCCAACCCTAGAGAGGTCTATGTAAAGAAGCTCATTGAAAGAGGAGATATCAGTCAGGATAGATCTAAGCAACTTAATAATGAATTCAAGAAATTGCTTCAGGAGCGTCTTGACGAAGTGAAGCAAAATCCTCTTCCTTATAAACCACAAAAAATAGAAGAGGAGTGGGACTTCCTAAAGCGATCAAAACCAGGTGCTTTTGACAAATCTCCCGATACGTCTATCACTGAGGAGGTGGTAGATCAGGTAGCAAAGGCACTTACTTCTATCCCAAAGGGCTTTAAGCCACTTAAGCAAATTGAAAAGTTGATCAAGGATCGAAAGACAGCCTTTTTCGACAAGAAAGAACTGGGATGGGCTGATGGAGAACTACTGGCTTACGGCAGCCTACTTGTAGATGGGAAGATCGTCCGAATGTCTGGTCAGGATGTGAAGAGGGGCACCTTCTCTCATAGACACAGCTATTTGATCGATTCCAATACAAACGAGCCTTACTGCAACCTTAACTATGTAGCAGAGAAGCAGGAGCCATTCAGGATTTATAATTCGCTCCTATCGGAATTTGGGGTGCTGGGATTCGAATATGGCTATGCCATGGCGACTCCAAATGCGCTGGTGATCTGGGAAGCACAATTTGGTGATTTCGCCAATGGAGCACAGGTAATGATTGACCAATTCATATCCAGTGCTGAGAGTAAATGGCAAAGGATGAACGGTCTTGTCATGTTATTGCCGCATGGCTATGAAGGACAGGGCCCTGAGCACTCCAGTGCAAGGCTTGAGCGTTTCTTGCAACTTTGTGCGCAGGATAATATTGTGATAGTCAATCTTACTAATTCGGCTAATATTTTCCACCTGATGAGGCGTCAGGTTGAGTGGGGTTTCAGAAAGCCTTGCGTAGTGTTTTCGCCCAAGTCATTGCTCAGACACCCGGGAGTCTCGAGTCCTCTTAAGGACTTCACCACAGGTGGGTTCAAAGAGGTGATTGCGGATACGTACGTCACCAATAAGTCAGTGCGCAAAGTATTGTTGTGTTCTGGCAAGGTATACTTCGACCTGCTGGAAGAGCAGCAGAAGAAAAAAATCAAAGATGTCGCGATCACGCGCATCGAGCAACTGCACCCGTTTCCAAAGAAGCAATTGGATGCTGTACTGAAAAAGTATAGTAATCCAGAGATAGTCTGGGTGCAGGAAGAACCTGAGAATATGGGAGGATGGAGCTACATGCTCCGAATATTCGGTCAGGGAATCAAGGTGATTTCAAGACGTGCCGCGGCTTCACCTGCCACAGGCTTTGCAAAAGTGCACAAGCAAGAGCAAGCAGAGATCGTAAAAGAGGCATTCAAATAATATAACAATCAGTTAAAATGGCTTTAGAAATTAAAGTACCCAATGTCGGTGAGTCTATCAGTGAGGTGACTATATCTCAGTGGATGAAGAAGACCGGCGATATAGTTGAAATGGACGAAGTGATTGCCGAGCTCGAGTCTGATAAGGCGACATTCGAACTAACGGCAGAGGCTGCAGGTCAGCTCACGACAAAGGCGGAGGAAGGTGATACTATCGAAATAGGAGCAGTCATCTGCGAAATCGATACGGATGCTGTAGATAGTGCCGCACCAGACGAAAAGGCCAAGACAGAAAGTGCATCCACTCAATCAGAAGAGGCTAGCCCTACCGGTGAAACGAAGGAGATGCACGTACCAGCCGTTGGTGAGTCTATCAATGAAGTGACTATCTCGAGCTGGATGGTGGCGGATGGAGAGCCAGTTGCTCTGGACGATGTGATCGCTGAGATCGAGTCAGACAAGGCGACCTTTGAACTTACCGCTGAGGCCAATGGTGTACTTGAGCATGTGGCCAAAGAAGGTGATACACTGGAGATTGGTGCATTGATTTGTAAGATCAAGGTAACAGATGGGGCACCTGCAAAGAAAGCAGCATCTGAAGGAAGTAGCCAAGCGACGGAAATAGTAGAGTCTCCTACCGGAGAACCTGGCTATGCAGCCGGACATGCTTCACCAGCCGCAGCTAAAATCCTGGCGGAAAAAGGTATGTCATCATCTGAGATTAAAGGGACAGGAGTCGGAGGAAGAGTTACCAAGGAAGATGCGGTAAAAGCTGAAAAATCTGCCCCAGCCTCAGCAGATAAACCTGCGGCTCAAAGTGCACCTACAGCTCCAGGTGGAGATCGCGACCAGCGTCGAGAGAAGATGACTAATCTTCGCAAGACCATTTCGAGAAGGCTGGTGTCAGTGAAAAATGAGACAGCCATGTTGACGACCTTCAATGAAGTCAACATGCAGCCGATTATGGATCTGAGAAAGAAATACAAAGAGACCTTCAAAGAGAAATACGAAGTGGGATTGGGCTTCATGTCGTTTTTTACCAAAGCATGTTGTGTAGCACTCAAAGAATGGCCTGCTGTCAATGCGATGATCGATGGCGATGAGATGGTTTTCAATGATTACTGTGATGTTTCTATTGCTGTATCTGCTCCCAAAGGGCTCGTAGTGCCGGTAATCAGAAATGCTGAGCAAATGAGCTTCGAGCAAATAGAAAAAGAAGTGGTAAGGCTAGCCACAAAAGCACGTGATGGGAAGCTCAGTATTGATGAAATGACGGGAGGAACGTTTACACTTACGAATGGAGGTATATTCGGTTCTATGCTCTCCACACCTATTATTAATGCACCTCAGTCAGCCATATTAGGTATGCACAATATTGTGGAGCGTCCCGTGGTAGAGAATGGAGAAGTGGTCATTCGCCCCATCATGTATGTGGCATTGAGCTATGATCATAGGATTATTGACGGTAGGGAATCGGTTAGTTTCCTTGTCAGGGTGAAGCAATTGCTGGAGGATCCGACTAGGTTACTTCTGGGAGTTTAATTTAGGCACCAGTACTAGGTACTAAGATTGAAGTATTATGACTGGATATGCATAGATATAAAGAATTGGAGGTTTGGAAAAGGAGCATCACCTTGGCAACCAGGGTATATGAAATAACGACTTCTTTCCCTTCCGAAGAAAAGTATGGGCTGATATCTCAACTTAGGAGATCTGTCGTTTCAGTCCCTTCCAATGTTGCAGAAGGCGCAGGAAGGAATTCTGATAAGCAGTTCGTAAATTTTCTTAGCATAGCGGTAGGTTCACTTTTTGAAGTAGAAACCCAGCTATTGATTTCAAATAATGTTGGATTGATATCTGATGATGATATTGCCCCAATCTTAAATGAAATAGGAGCATTGTCAAATATGATCTTTAAACTTCAAAGTAGGCTTACAAGTCCTAATACTTAGTACGCCGTACCTTGTACTCATTATATAAGAATTATGGATTATCAAGTAGCAGTTATTGGTTCTGGTCCTGGTGGATATGTGGCAGCTATACGCTGTGCCCAGTTAGGCCTTAAAACAGCGATTATCGAAAAGTACGATACACTCGGAGGCACCTGCCTCAATGTGGGGTGTATTCCTTCGAAGGCGCTCCTTGATTCTTCAGAGCATTTTCACAACGCCGAGACCACCTTCAAAGAGCATGGGATTACGATCAATAAGCCTAAGGTGAACCTGAAGCAAATGATCGCCAGGAAAAGCCAGGTGGTTAGCGACAATGTCAATGGGATAGCCTTCCTCATGAAAAAGAATAAAATCGATGTTCATCATGGATGGGGATCATTCGTGGATAAGAACACGATAAAAATAGAGGGTGCTAAAGGCAAGAGCTCACAGATCACCGCTGAGAAAATCATTATAGCCACAGGCTCTAAACCAGCATCACTTCCTTTTATCAATATCGACAAGGACAGAGTGATTACTTCTACAGAGGCGCTGGAACTCAAGGAAGTCCCCAAGCACATGATCATCATTGGTGGAGGAGTTATTGGGATGGAATTGGGGAGTGTATATGCACGACTTGGAGCGAAGATATCAGTAGTAGAATATCTGGACAATCTCATACCTTCGATGGATGCTACGATGGGCAAAGAGCTTCAGAAAGCGTTAAAGAAGCTAGGTTTCGATATCTACTTAAGTCATAAAGTGACCGCAGTTACAGCCAAGGGTAAGGAAGTCAAAGTAGTGGCAGAAACGCCAAAAGGTGAGAATCTCGAGTTGAGTGGCGATTATTGTCTGGTGTCGATAGGTAGAAAGCCCTACACCGAAGGATTGAACCTCGAAAAAGCTGGAGTCAAAGCTGACGACAGAGGGCGTGTAGCTGTAGATGATCACCTCAAGACTAATGTAGAAAATATCTGGGCGATCGGTGATGTGGTCAAAGGTGCGATGCTAGCGCACAAAGCGGAGGAAGAGGGTGTGTTCGTAGCTGAGCAGATGATGGGACAGAAGCCGCATATCAATTATAATCTGATACCCGGAGTGGTCTATACATGGCCTGAGGTGGCGAGTGTAGGACATACGGAAGAACAGCTGAAAGAAGCTGGCAGAAAATACAAAACGGGCAAGTTTCCTTACAAAGCCTTAGGTAGGGCGCGCGCGAGTATGGATACGGATGGACTTGTCAAGGTATTGGCTGATGCTGAGACAGACGAGATTCTTGGAATGCATATCATCGGAGCACGGGCAGCCGACATGATCGCCAGTGGAGTGACAGCTATGGAGTATCGCGCTTCGGCTGAGGATGTCGCTCGGATGTCGCATGCGCACCCTACATACATGGAGGCCGTGAAGGAAGCGTGCTTAGCCGCTACCGCAAATCGTCCGATACACATATAGTCATTCAGGAACTTGAGGGTGTTGCCTAAACACCCTCAACATTTATGGGGTGCACTTTGGTCGTGATGTATTTCAGACCTTTGTTCGTTTTATAGGTGCCGATGATTTTCAAATCTTCCTTAATAAAGGTTCCGCGTGCGGGATAGAGAGTGATCGTCGCTGTGCCATTTTGAGTATCAAGAGCAGAGATTTTGGACTCTTCGAAATACTCCCCCTTGGTTAATGACCCTTGATAGAATTTCGCATTGCGAACCTTATCAGAGAAGCTGATCTTAATGGTAAAGGATCCATCGCTTGATACCCGATTAATTTCCCTTACCGCAATTTGGGCATGCTTGGTGATCTCCTTGCCACTCTTGTAGTACTCCTTAACTTTTCTGGATTGAATACCACTCCTATAAGGTACCTCGGCACTAATATTCCCATTTGAGAAGTAATGCTTTTGTACGCCTTCCAGTTTGCCACGCACGTAAGGAGATTCTTTTTTGACGACTCCAGATTCGTAGTAAGTGGTTGCAACACCTTCTTTAAGGTTATTCTTGTAATAGAGAACCAGTTCCTCTTTTCCGCTAGGGAAGTAGTTGACCGCCCGACCTTCTTTTTTCCCTTCCGCATAGGTAACTTCGGAGACCTTACGTCCATCTTTCTTCTTGACCACCAGGCCGTCCCTGGTCTTGGCTAGCTCCGGCTGCTCCTCTTTAGATTCTTCTTCCTGTTCCTTGGGTAGCCAGCTAAAGTTTTCACAGCTAGCGCAAATTCCTAATAACACTATTAGGTATGAGAATTTGAAAAAGTGGTTCATTTGTGGTGTTCCGGTAGGTTGAGGTTGCAAAGATACAAGATTGAGCTTGTCGCAAGTTTTTCTTGAAAACAGCCATTAATTCTTAGCTCTTGGTGAGCCAGTAGCTTAAAAGTTGGTGGCCACTTTATGCAACTGCTTAATAGACGCCAGTGAGAAGTGATCCACTTTGGCCATGTCAGCGTAGATCAATCCCAATTACCTAAAGGCCTGAGTCAGTTAGTCAATCAACCCAACTAACCTGGCGAAAGTTGAATTCAAAGCTTAAGCACCGCTATGAATAAGTACCACTGGACCGCCAGCGCCGTAAATCTCGTAATGAATTCTGGTCTCGATATTTCTGAATATAGGCATGACGCTCAAATTTTTCGTTAAACTTTAGTCTCACTTAAATGTTCTATCAGCCGCGTTTAAGAGGAAAATTGCACTCCCATGCCGATTATCTGTTGCTAGCTTCTTCAAGCTATCAGCGGAAATTATGGACATGGTTTCCTCATGTACGTCGACTACCTTAAATTTGCCCCAATTTATCTAAAGCTGACCACCTAAAACTCAATTCATGCCAAGAGACAAGAGTATCAAATCTATCCTGATCATCGGTTCAGGGCCGATAGTTATTGGCCAAGCCTGTGAATTTGATTATGCTGGTTCACAAGCCTCACGATCACTCAGGGAGGAAGGTATAGAAGTCACGCTGATCAATTCCAATCCGGCCACTATCATGACGGATAAGGTAACTGCTGACAATGTCTATCTCAAGCCCCTCACCAAGGCCTCTATTAGAGAAATACTCGAAAAGCATCAAATAGATGCTGTACTGCCTACGATGGGGGGGCAGACCGCATTAAATCTGGCTATTGATTGTGAAAAGGCGGGCATTTGGGATCACTACAATGTGAAGTTGATCGGCGTAGATATCAATGCGATAGAGACAACTGAGGATCGGGAGAAATTCCGCCTCAAGATGAAGGAGCTTGATGTCAACGTCTGCAAAGGTGAGACGGCTACCTCATTCCTCAAAGGCAAAGAGATCGCTCAGGAAATTGGTTTCCCGCTTGTAATTCGGCCTTCTTACACACTGGGAGGTACGGGAGGAGGTTTTGTGGAGACTCCTGAGGAATTTGATCAGGCGTTGACCAATGGGCTTACAGCCTCGCCCATTCACGAGGTGTTGGTCGAGCAGAGTATCATGGGCTGGAAAGAATACGAGTTGGAGCTACTCAGAGATGGTGCTGGTAATATTATTATCATATGCTCTATCGAGAATTTTGATCCGATGGGTGTCCACACGGGAGATTCTATTACGGTAGCACCTGCGATGACCCTTCCGGATACGGTCTATCAGCACATGCGTGATCTTGCCATCAAGATGATGAATGGAATCGGTGAATTTGCTGGTGGTTGTAATGTGCAGTTTGCAGTCAATCCAGTCGATGACATGATCGTTGGTATTGAGATCAACCCGAGAGTTTCCAGATCATCGGCATTGGCATCAAAAGCCACTGGTTATCCTATCGCGAAAATTGCTGCTAAGCTGGCGATCGGCTACAACCTCGATGAGTTGGACAACCAAATCACGAAGAGCACTTCGGCATTCTTTGAGCCTGCCATAGATTATGTGATCGTCAAAGTACCAAGGTGGAATTTTGACAAGTTCAAAGGATCTGATCGTCGACTGGGACTTCAGATGAAGTCGGTAGGAGAAGCGATGGGCATTGGACGCAACTTTCAGGAAGCACTCCAGAAGGCTTGCCAATCATTAGAAATCAAGAGAAATGGACTGGGCGCGGATGGTAAAGAGCTCACCAATCAAGAGGAACTCCTTTACAGCTTAAAGAACCCTAGTTGGAACCGACTCTTTCATGTCTATGATGCCTTTAAACTGGGTATACCCTTCAAGACCATACTAAAACTCACAAGGATTGACCCGTGGTTTTTGCACCAGATCGAAGAATTGATAGCACTGGAAAGAGAAATAGAGGAGCATACGCTTGAGAGCATCCCTAAAGAACTACTATCCCTTGCTAAGAAGAAGGGCTATGCCGATCGTCAGCTCGGACATCTAATGAAATGTCTGGAGAGTGAAGTGTTTGACAAACGCCATGCGCTTGGTATTCACAGGGTTTATAAGTTGGTCGATACATGTGCTGCAGAGTTTGAGGCTAAGACACCTTACTACTACTCTACTTTTGAGGAAGAAAATGAGTCTGTTCCTACTGATAAGAAGAAGATCATTGTCTTAGGAAGTGGCCCCAACAGAATAGGTCAGGGAATCGAGTTTGATTATAGCTGCGTGCATGGTGTATTGGCTGCAAAGGAGTGTGGCTATGAAACCATCATGATCAATTGTAATCCGGAGACAGTCTCTACTGACTTTGATATTGCTGATAAGCTTTACTTCGAGCCTGTCTTTTGGGAGCATATCTATGAGATTATCCTGCAAGAGAAGCCTGAAGGTGTGATTGTACAACTTGGCGGCCAGACAGCACTGAAGCTTGCCGAAAAACTTAAGCGATTCAATATTAAGATCATCGGTACTGATTTTGAGTCATTGGATCTTGCGGAAGATCGCGGCAGATTCTCTGATCTGCTAAAAGAGCTTGACATCCCTTATCCTGAGTACGGCACCATCGAAGACGCTGATGAGGCGCTCGAGTTGTCTAAAACTATTGGTTTCCCATTGCTGGTAAGACCATCTTACGTACTAGGCGGTCAGTCGATGAAGATCGTGATCAATGATCAGGAACTCGAGCAGCATGTGGTTGAGCTCATGAAAAGCAAGCAAGATGGTCGCATACTCCTGGATCACTTTCTTGAAGGTGCTATAGAAGCGGAAGCCGACGCTATTTGTGATGGGGAGGATGCATACATCATAGGTATTATGCAACACATCGAGCCGGCAGGCATCCACTCTGGAGACTCGTACGCCGTACTTCCCCCTTACAATCTTGGTGATTTTGTCATGCGTCAGATCGAGGAGTATACTAAGAAAATTGCGCTAGCGCTGAATACTGTGGGGCTGATCAACATCCAGTTTGCCATAAAAGACGACCAGGTCTACATCATAGAGGCCAATCCACGTGCGTCCCGGACTGTGCCTTTCATTTGCAAAGCCTATGATGAGCCATATGTGAATTATGCTACTAAGGTGATGTTGGGTGAGAAAAAGGTGAAGGACTTCAACTTCAACCCCACCAAGAAAGGCTATGCTATCAAGGAGCCCGTGTTCTCATTTAATAAGTTCCCAAATGTGAATAAGGAACTAGGGCCGGAAATGAAATCTACAGGAGAGTCGATTTACTTTATCGACGACTTGATGGATGATTACTTCCTCAAAATCTACTCAGAACGAAACTTCTACCTGAGTCGCTAAGTTAAATAGGTAACATGTTGAAGTTTCTACTCATACTATTCCTGATAGGGTATATCTTCTTTAAGGTATCTGGTTTCCTATTTAAGACTTTGTTTTATAAAGCCTACCAACAGCAGCAGGCTCAGCGGACAGCAGGGCAGGACACTCAGACCAATGGGTATGCCCGCAAGCCTGCCGATGGCAATGTACAAATTGATCATGTCCCCCAGTCAAGTGCTAAAGCCAAGAGTAAGACTAAGTTTAACCATGGCGACTATGTGGACTATGAGGAGGTAGATTGAGTTCAGCTACCGCAATAGTGCCCGCTACTATTTCAAATATTCAATACCTTTGCGACCCTAATTGACATAAACATGGCTTGGTTTAAAAGAACAGATAAAGGCATTCAGACACCTACCGCCAATAAAAAGGAGGCGCCTGATGGGCTATGGTATAAGACGCCAAGTGGAGCTATTATACATATGCGCGAGTTGAAAAACAATGCATATGTCTGCCCAGAGGATGACTATCATGTCAGAATAGGATCTAAAGAGTATTTTGAGATTCTGTTTGATGACAATAAGTTCAAAGAGCTTGATGCTAATCTTACATCAAAGGACCCTCTGAAATTTGTAGATTCTCAACCCTACCCGGCCAGGATAGAAAAGTCCCAAAAGAAGACGGGCCTAAAAGACGCTGTTCGTAATGCAGTTGGTAAGATCAATGGCCATGACCTGGTTGTTTCTTGCATGGACTTTAGCTTTATCGGAGGATCTATGGGTTCTGTGGTAGGAGAAAAGATAGCCAGAGCGGTGGACTATGGACTAAAGCATAAGACGCCTGTTATGGTTATTTCCAAGTCTGGGGGTGCCAGGATGATGGAAGCCGGATTTTCTCTCATGCAGATGGCAAAGGTATCCGCAAAGCTTTCACAGCTCTCAGAAGCAAATATCCCATACATATCCTTATTGACAGACCCAACGACAGGTGGCGTTACTGCTTCATATTCTATGCTTGGAGATTTCAATATTTCTGAGCCAGGAGCGTTGATCGGTTTTGCCGGACCAAGGGTGATTAGAGAGACGATAGGTAAAGATCTACCCAAAGGGTTTCAGAGTGCTGAGTTCGTACTTGATCATGGTTTCCTTGACTTCATTGTAGATCGACGCAACCTCAAGAATAAAATAACTACACTTCTTCGTCTGCTCGAAAAGTAGTCGATCGCTGTAACATTTCACCCAGACGGACTGTTAGTTTCCCAGTCACAACTCCCTCTTTTGAATATCATATTTTGCGCTGTTGCAAATAGGGAAGATGCACTATATTTGTCGTTCTTAATTCAAAACTAACAAGTACGTTTCTATGTCATTTGTAGTTATTACCTCGATTATCGCCTTCACAGCAGTTATTGTTATGCTTGTTCTGATTTTGCTGTTTGCACAATCAAAGCTCGTTCAGTCTGGAGATGTGAAGATCATCGTCAATGGAGATGAGGCCAATCCAATTGTAGCTTCTGCTGGATCAACATTATTATCGACACTATCAAATCAGAAGGTGTTCTTACCCTCTGCATGTGGTGGGGGTGGTACTTGCGCGATGTGCAAGTGTAAGATACATGAAGGTGGGGGTGATGTGCTACCTACTGAAGTGGGTCATCTAAGTCGCACTGAGCAAAAGGAGCATGTGAGATTGTCTTGTCAGGTGAAGGTGAAGCAAGACATGCGCATCGAAATCCCCGAGGAGATATTCGGAATTAAGAAATGGGAGGCGACCGTGGTAAGAAACTACAACGTGGCTTCCTTTATTAAAGAATTCGTTGTTGAGCTACCAGAAGAAATGGATTATGAAGCTGGTGGATACATCCAGATCGAAGTTCCCAAGTGTGAGGTAGACTTCAAGGATATAGATATTACAGCTCACCCGAAGGAGCATGAGACTCCCGATAAGTTCCAACTAGAGTGGGATAAGTTCGGTTTGTGGGATCTCAAAATGAAGAACGACGAGACCATAGAGCGGGCCTATTCAATGGCTTCTTATCCTGCTGAAGGCAGGGAGATCATGTTGAATGTGCGTATCGCTACCCCACCGTGGGATCGTGCTGCAAATGGTTGGATGAAAGTCAATCCGGGTATTGCTTCTTCTTACATTTTTGGATTGAAACCGGGCGATAAAGTAACAATCTCTGGACCTTATGGCGAATTTTTCATCAACCCATCAGACGCTGAAATGCTGTATGTAGGCGGTGGAGCAGGTATGGCGCCCATGAGGTCACATCTTTATCACCTATTCAAAACCCTCAAGACTGGTCGTAAGGTAAGCTATTGGTATGGGGGTCGTTCGAAAAGAGAACTCTTCTATATTGATCACTTTAAGCAACTTGAAAAGTCCTTCCCCAACTTCAAATTCTACATGGTTCTTTCCGAACCTGCTGAAGAGGATAAGTGGGTAGAGAAAAAAGATATGAATGATGAGAAGGGAGATGGCTTCCTTGGCTTTGTTCACCAGTCTGTAATTGATCAATACCTTAGCAAGCACGACAATCCTGAAGACATTGAGCTATACTTCTGCGGGCCTCCCTTGATGAACAATGCGGTTCAAAAGATGGGTGAAGACTTTGGTATCCCGGATGAGAATATTCGATTCGATGATTTCGGTGGCTAAGAAATAAAAATCAACAGTAAGAAGGGAAATTGCGAAATTTCCCTTTTTTTATGCCCCAAAGAGAAGGAATCTCATGGATGTAAAGCTTTTGTTTAATCGGGTACCTAGCCATATAGTTGAAGCTGGCTATGACAGTCATAGCCTATATCAGGCCTTACATATCAATGCGGGCAAGGTTCCAGAGCTAGACAATATCGATATTGCTATCATAGGCATTGCAGATGGCAGGGCTGTTCCAGTGGATAATAAAATATCTGAGTCTGCCAACGAAATTCGTAAGCAGCTTTATAAGCTCAGGAAAGGTAAGTCTACTTATAGGATTGCTGACCTTGGTAACCTAAGGACAGGCCATGATCTGGAGGACACAAAAACGCGCTTATCAGAATTGCTCAATTCTCTTCATGATAAGGAAATTCTTCCTTTGATAATCGGAGGTACCCACGATTTTGATGTAGCCCAGTATCAGTCCTATGAGATGTCGGAGAAGCTTGTAAGTATCCTTAATGTAGATGCGCTGGTTGATATGAATACTGCCGGTACTGACTCATCTGGCAGCAACCATGTTCACGACATTCTTTTGCATGAGCCCAACTACCTTTTCGACTATATTCATTTGGGGTACCAGTCTTACTTGGTACCTGCCAATTCACTTGAGGTTCTGGAAAAACTCAATTTCAACCTTATTAGACTGGGTAGGCTTAGAGACAAGCCCAAGGAAATCGAGCCGGCAATTAGAGAGGCAGATATGATGTCATTTGATCTATCATCTATTCAGTCCTCAGTGATGAAAGCGACACATAATCCTATTCCTTTTGGGCTCAGCGGTGAGGAGGCTTCACAAATAGCCTGGTATGCCGGATGCAGTGATAAGCTCAGCTCTGCCGGGTTTTATGGATACGATCCATTATTTGATGACGAGCATAGCTCATCTGCATTTATTGTCAGCGTAATGGTTTGGTACTTTATAGAAGGATATTACAATAGAAAGGATAAGCACGATTTCTCTACCAAGCATTATGTAAAATATATTGTGACATTGGCCAATCAAGACCCTGGGCAAATCATATTTTATAAAAGCTCTAAATCAGATAAATGGTGGATGGAGCTGCCATTTCAGTCTGCAAAGAATCTATACTCGCGCAACTATGTGGTGCCTTGTAGTTATGAAGATTATACCGCTGCGGGTAAAGGTGATGTGCCTGACCGATGGGTCTCGGCCTACGCTAAACTTTCTTGATTAGATTCTTGGAGGCATGACGAACCAAAGGATGAGGTAAACCAATATACCTGGGAAGGCAGCACTAAATATGGAGACAAGGATGTATGCGATTCTTACCAATGTAGGATCCAGGTCAAAGTATTCTGCTATACCGGCACATACACCGCCTAGTACTTTTTCGTTTGATCTTGTAAGTCGAGCAGTCATATCTATTTCTTTAAGAGATAAATAAAAGTATTATTTATTTCCATCACGAAATCACACAGAGACAGAAATCTTGTAAGATGGACGTTATCATCCTTTGACTCTTCGTCAACTTCAAGCTTGAACACCTCACTATATGTCTTGTCATATACGACGATCATAGCGGAAGGGTCATTTTCAATGATGGAGTTGCCAGATGTGCTATGGTCTACGAGTGATGCGATTTTTTCCGGCCTAACGATTCCTTCAGCCTTCGTCATATTGATGCTTACCAATACCGCCACAGCTACACCCAGCGCAATTACGATCAGTTGTTTCTTTAATGATTTATTAGCGGTGTACATGATTTGAGTATTTTGAGTTTTTGACCTACCCCAAAATACGTGACAATCGCTATGCCAAAATCAGTAAATGGCTTAATGCCAGCAAGTTGAATGAAATCGAGAAAGTGCTCATGTTTCACATTCGTACAGATTTTTTCACGAATGTGAACGACTTGCTACCGAGCATCTACTTTATAGACCTTTTGTAGCTCAGTGGAGGCGTCAATCATTTTCGTCCAATGGACTTGTTTCTTAGTCTCCTGAGATTCGTACACAATGCCCTGGGCCGTCTCTACCACTGTACATCGACCTAGCTCATACCGCAATGAATCCACCTCGTCACCTATGGCCAGTTCATTATTGTTCAAATCCTGGAGCTTTCTTGCCTGAGGTTCCTGAGTCTTTTTCTTAAACCAGCCGAACATAGTGCTTCTGTTTCTTTAAGTCGGGCAATAATAATTATTTGAGGGGAAAGGAGTAGGAGTATCTAAGAGATTGGGGGCGAATTGCTTGCAGTTATTTTTCGGAATCTCTACTTTAGATGAGTAGTTCTGGTAAGAACTACATTTTATTGACCAGCTATGAAAAGGATATACCACCTGTTATTCCTATCGGGAATACTATCCTCCATGTTTCTTTGTGCCCAAGCGGAGACGTTAGGAGAGAAGATCGCAAACTCTGAAAAGATTTACTATGTAAAGTTCATGCCTACTAAGGTATTGGTTCAATTCAAGAACTATAACCAGTCGCCAGGCATCTACGAACCCTCTTTTTTTGAAGACAAGATCCATCCCATGGAGATTGTCACCTTTAAGTCGTCATACGACGAGATGAAGTTCATTTATGAAAATGAAATATCAGCAGAGCAGGCGGATTTGATCAACGATGAGATACTAGACTATTTCGAAGGCCTTATCGGCAAGAACAAGATAGAAGTAATTACACCGGATAAATTCAAAGAAAGCTTTGCCATCAACTCCATTTATATTCAGCCAGAGTTTGCTCCGTTTATATTCGTCGAACATACCAACGATGACGAATTTCACTATGTTTCTATGAACACTTTTAAAGCTGACTTTGGTATCAACCTGTATGAGGTACCAGAGGGCAAAAAGAAAAAGAGAGTAGTGTCAAGTGGTGGAAGCGGTAATGTGCTAAAGGAAGTCTTTGGAAGTAATGGGTATGCGGATAATGTAGAAAAAGCCCAGGCATTAGATCAGCTTTTAGATGACTACTTCTATTACCTGGACTTTGATTTTGACTGGCATTTTGATCGTTTCAAAAAAGCCTTTGAAAAGAATCTCGCCAAGCAGATTTAGCTTGCACTAGCCACCTCTGCCACCGCATTCCAAACGCGGAAAACATTTTTATAGCAGATCTTCTCGATCTCCTCTTCAGTGTAACCTCTCTTTAGGAGCTCCGCTATGAGATTTGGGTACTCTGAGACATCCTTGAGCCCTGTCGGCAGAGAGTCACCCACACCATCATAATCTGAACCAAAGCCTACATGGTCTATACCTGCCAGATCTACCACTCTATCGATATGATCTGCAACGATGGCCACTGTCGCATATGGATCTGATTCGAGCATGTACGTGTCTATATACGCCTTAGCTTCAGGGTCCTGGCGATCTAGATTGTTCTCGGCAAGCCAGTTCACGATGTGCTCCCTAGCCGCCCGCAACTTATCCTGTGAGTCCTTTGAAAGAAATGACGACCCAAAATTGATTTGAATAACACCACCATTCTCGGCCAATTTCTTAATCATGTCATCGGACATATTCCGCTCAAACTCTGGAGTGAAATACCTTGCTGAAGAATGGGACGCGATGCATGGTGCTTTGGTCAACTCCATCACCTGATAAAAAGTACTGTCGGAAACATGTGAAATATCTACCATTACACCCACCCTGTTCATTTCTGCAACTACCTCACGTCCAAAGGGACTAAGTCCATTCCAGGTTCTGGTAGTATCATAAGATGAATCACAAATCTGATTGTCCTTTCCATGTGTTAAAGTGATATACCTAATCCCTCGATCATGAAAGTATTTGACATTCGCAAGATCGTTTTCCACAGGTGCTCCATTTTCCATTCCCATTGGCAGAGAGATGAGTCCCTTCTCAAAGTTGGCTTCCACGTCTGCAGGATTTTTCGCTAAAGCGAATTTGTCAGGATACGTTTCTGTAATCTTCTCAACCATGGTGATGAGGCTATCAGCCAACTGCTTTGCACCCCCAGTCACTTGATAGGAAGAGGGTATGTATATGGACATAAATGGAGCGTCCAACCCACCTTCTTTGGACTTAGGGTAGTCGAAGTTACCGTCTGTTTCGACCGACACATCCATTATTTCTTTTTTCAGCATAAAGCCGGCTACTTTCATACGGTAGGGAAGGTCTACATGCCCATCTGTAATAATGAACTTATCAGCAAGTTCTTTGGCTTTGGCCTTAAGCTCAGCATCATTCAAGGGCTTTTCTGACATTTCTTGCTGAGGCTCCTTTGCTGTGCACGCACAGAGAAGAAGGAAGGGGATAAGTCGGGTATATTTCATGTTTTAGTTTTAAAGTCGGTGAAATGTAGAAAAGCAATACTTGAAAGAAAATCCCTTTTTGACAAATGGGACTTGGTAAAACCTATCCACTTAGACTGATTTTGAGTATGAGGCAACAAAAAAAGGCCACTGTGCAAACAGTGACCTTAAAAGTTCTGCAGCTTACGCATACTAGCCAGCGTCTTCTTGTACTACCACTTCAATCTCGATATTGTCATTTTGACCGTCAGTACCTGTTATCGCCTTAACGATAATAACACCGCGTTTTGCACCACCAGCCTTGTCAGCATCGGTCTCGAAAGCTATAACATCGTTGATGGCAAGGTTAGTTATGGCACCACCTTCGTCAGTTCCAGCATCGAAAGCAGCATCAATATCAGCCCATGTGGAAATGCCAACGAATTCCTCACTTGTTACGGTAGTAGATTTAAAAGTCGTAGCGTTGAGCACATTCCAGCCACTAACCTGGGCGGTAAAGGCCGCATTGGTCAATTGTGAATAGGCTTGAGGAGAAGCTAAGCTAGCCTGGTTGCTGAGTCCATAATAATATCCAAAGTCTATCGTCGCAGAGATTGGGTCTGCAGTACCAGTTACGGCAGATGGCGAATAAACCTCACCTGAATTTGAGCTGAAAAATGAATCAGCGGATAGGTCTCCTAATGGAGCAGACAATAATATTGCCGTATAGGCTCTCGCTGCTGGTGAAGGAGGGGCTTCTACAGTTATCGTCCAGGTTTCTGTATCCTGCCCGTTATTATCGTCAACAAGCAAGAATTCAAGTTGTACTGTTGCCCCAACTAAGCTTTCATCAATGTCTACTGGAAAACTACCTGAAGCAGACACAGCACCTGCGTCCAACCCGAGGCTATTCCTATTTTCATCAATAGGGGGTGTAAGACCGCTTACCGCGAAGCGATTGAAACCACCTGGTGTAGCAGCACTCCAATTAAAACTAATTACATCACCGGGAATGGCCGTAATGTCAGTTCCTGAAACAGTACCACCGTTAGCACTGACGGTTAATGTTGGGGCCGCCGGTGCAGGAGTTTCCGTATCCTCATCCCCACAGCTTGCTAGTAACCCAAGCCCTGCTACCGCAAAAAGGCTCCAAATAATGTTCAATCGCTTTTTCATTTTCTTTTTTTATCTAAATGTTATTACAACATATTGAATATGAGCTATTTAAAAAGGAATCAAAACTGATTCCTATTCCTCAATTCAATAGTAAAGTTCATCAAGTTGTTGGTCAAATAATAATAGTATTCATTATTTTAATACCATTAATATGGTCTGATGACAAAGTGTCAATTGTATAATTTCAATATGTACTTTGATTAAACCAATCAAATCTAAAATTGTACAATACTGATGGTTACGTTAGTTTAATAGTCAGTATATATACTTGAGTTGTAGAAATATGAGAAACTACTCAAATATGAGGTATTGAGGATTTTTTTATATTTTTAATGATTGATAGTTTTTATAAATTGTTTTTTACTACAATTTATTTTAACTAGACCCTTAGATCAAACCGGCTATATTGGTCTGCTGAGTGAAGTTTTTTAACTAAATTGAACTGTATAGAAGCAAGTTTACAACGTAACTTATTATCGCTATGACTGACATTTCACCTGAATTATTAGAAGCCTGGAACACATACGGCCGGCTAGCTGCCTATTTAATAGCCGGTGTGGGCGTTCTTGTTTTCCTTGCTCACTTATTTAAGTTGATGACCATCAAGGAACAAAAGGATAAGTATGACTACATCAACACAAGTGAGATCAATCTACTCTGGTATGCTTCCTTATTGTTGATTATCGGTGCTGCTGTGTATACCAATACACTGGTTGATAAGACTGGTTGGTTGTGGTTCTTTGTAAGAATATTTGTTAGCTCTATGCTCGCAATTATTGTAGGTGTTGTTGTTCAAAACGTCCTGAAGTTCTACTACCCGTTTTTCATAGAGAAGAGATTGAAGCAACTTAGATATTCTGCAAGAATATCTCCTGATGGCAGAAAGATGAGGTTGCTTAGTGAGGAAGAGGAAGATGTCTACCTTGATGAAGGTATGCAGGCTGAGGAAGATGCATTCTCTGTTGACTATGATGTATGGATCGATGAGGAATCCGGTTATACTAAGATTGAAAAGTACAATGGTAGATTGCACGCACTTAAGTGCGCAGAATGTAATTATCAGACTTTGAAGTTGACCCAGGAAGAGGTGATTCAGTCACCGACTGCAACTGAGGAAGGCGAACTAATGAAACACTTCACCTGTACTTATTGTGGTCACAAAGAAAGAAAGTCTGCTAGACTGCCAAGGCTCAGAGAAGGTGAAGAGGCGGAAGCATAGTCATTAGCATGAATAGGAAATTTTGAAGCCCTCAATTGAGGGCTTTTTTTATGTTATGCTCGATCCAGACTTATATCTAAAGTTTGATACACACATTTTGAGCTTCAGTAAAGAAGCGAAGCGCCTCTTCTCCTCCTTCTCGACCAACACCTGAAGCTTTCATACCACCAAAAGGTGTACGAAGGTCGCGCAGTAGCCAGCAATTGACCCAGATAACGCCGGCTTCAATTTGGTGGGCCGTATTATGTGCTCTTTTGATGTTGGAGGTCCATATGGTTGTGCTGAGGCCATAAGGTGTATCATTTGCGATGGCTATGGCCTCCTCATCAGAATTGAACGGTATTACACTAACAACAGGGCCGAAAATCTCTTCCTGGTTAAATCGACATTGGTTGCTAAGACCGCTGATAACGGTAGGTGCAAAAAAGTAACCTCCCTCACATCTACCGCTGACTTTTACTTCGTCCCCACCAGTGAGTATTGCTCCACCCTCTGCTTTGGCCAGATTAACATAGTATTTGATCTTGTCAAGATGGCCTTCAGAGACCAGAGCGCCCAAAGAAACATCAGTCAATGGATCTCCAATAGTCAGATGCTGAACACGTCTACTAAACTCAGCACAGAAGCGCTCATAAATAGACTCCTGAACAAGTATCCGAGATCCGCACAGGCAGATTTCGCCCTGATTGGTAAATGAAGATCTGACTGTTGTTTCAATCATCTCGTCAAAATCACAATCATCAAAAATGATATTGGGATTCTTTCCGCCCAGCTCAAGGCTCAATTTTTTGAACATTGGAGCAGCGGTTGCTGCCAATTTTTGACCGGTATTAGTGCCCCCTGTAAAGGAAATCGCCTTGATTTTGGGGTGTTCTACAATGGCCTGTCCGACCTCAGCACCATAGCCATGCAGTATGTTAAGCACTCCACCGGGGAGTCCACTGTCTATACATATCTGACTTAGCAGAAAGGCGGTCATCGGAGTGAGTTCGGATGGCTTGGCGATCACACAGTTGCCAGAGGCAAGTGCTGGAGCTATTTTCCAGGTGAATAAATATAAAGGGAGGTTCCATGGAGAGATACAGCCCACTACACCGATTGGTTTTCGTCTTGTATAGTTGACCGCTTCACCTTCCATGATGTGTGCTGATGAGGATTCCCCCACTATAGCAGCACCGAAAAAGCGGAAATTGGAAGCGGCACGTGGGATGTCGATTTTCTTCGCTAGGTGTTGGGGTTTTCCATTGTCGATAGACTCAGCAAGCGAAAGCTTGTCAAGCTGTGATTCTATCCCATCCGCAATTTTCAGGAGCACCCTTGACCTTTCTTCAATGCTGGCCGATGACCACTGCTTAAACGCTTTTGAAGCAGCGGAAACAGCAGCTTCTACGTCCTTGTGAGTGCTTGAGGGGAGCAGACTATAGACTTTTCCCGTTGAGGGGTCGATATTGTCAATGGTACCTCCATCCACGGCAGGTACCAGGTCCCCACCAACATAATTGAGTATGTTATCAATCATAGACTGCCTGTCCTGCCTCCATCCACAGGAATATTTGTGCCATTGATATACGCTGCTGCGGGAGTTGATAGGAATGCTGCCAGTGCAGCAACTTCTTCCGGTAGGCCAAATCGTCCGGCGGGCGTCTCAACTTTCATATTTTGGATCACCTGATCGGTGGTTTGCCCTTTCTTATTCGCTTTATTTTCAATGATACTCTCCAGGCGCACTGTTTCCGTAAATCCGGGAAGTACGTTGTTTACTGTGATGCCATATTTACCCAGTTCGAAAGATAATGTCTTTGACCAGTTTGCTACAGCACCTCTCACGGTATTAGATACGCCTAATCCGGGGATGGGAATCTTGACGGAAGTAGAAATGATATTGATAATTCTACCATAGCCGACTTCCTTCATATGCGGAACTACTGCCTGTACTAGGATGTGGTTGCAATGTAAGTGCAAACCAAGTGCACTTTGAAACGCACTATAGTCTGCATCAATGATCGGTCCTCCTGGAGGCCCTCCGGTATTATTAATCAAAATGTCAACTTGATTGCCGCTTTCAATGTACGCTGAGATTTGGCTCTTCAGATAGTCCGGATTTGAAAAGTCAGCTACCAATAGTTGATGGTTGCGGGATGATATTCCATCAAGCTCCGCTTTTACTTTTTTGAGTGCGGCTTCATTGCGAGCGAGCACGGTGACCTCAGCACCCAATGCGGCCAGTTCAAGTGCGCAACTCTTACCTATTCCTTGCGTGCTGCCACAGACGAGTGCTTTTTTACCTTCCAGTGAAATGTTCATTTGATATTCCTTTTGCTCTCCTGAGAGCATTAATAATTTGTTTAATTTAAACAGAAAAAGAGTTGATGACCTAATCCCAAAAATGATGGCTATTAAAAGACCCTTTAATCTATATGAGTGGATCGATAAGAATAGAGATTTGTTGAAACCACCTGTCGGCAACAAAAACCTCTACGTTGATGCTGGCGACTATATCGTAATGATCGTGGGAGGCCCCAATGCCAGAAAAGACTATCATTTCAATGAAACTGAAGAGCTTTTCTTCCAGCTGGAGGGCGATATTCTGGTCAAGATTCAAGAGGATGGAAAGTCTGTAGATGTACCTATCAAGGCGGGGGAGATGTTCTTGCTACCTGCCAAAGTGCCCCATTCACCGATCAGGTCTGAGGGGTCGGTTGGTTTGGTGATCGAGCGAAAGAGAGAAGCGAGGCACGATGATGGACTTCAGTGGTATTGTGATAACTGCAATCACAAATTGCACGACACCTACTTCCATCTAACAAATATTGAAAAAGATTTCATCCCCAGGTTTAGAGAATTCTATGGCTCAGAAGAGTTGCGTACATGTGACAATTGTGGTCATGTGATGGAAACTGATCCTAGGTTCGTCTAATATGTCACAGGAGATCACGACTCTCTCAAGAGCAAGACAATTAGATCAGGAAGACAAGCTGTCAAAGTTTCGGTCTGAGTTTTATATCCCTCAACATCAAGGAGAGGATACCGTCTATTTGTGTGGCAATTCGCTGGGGTTGCAGCCCAAAGGTGCTTTAGAAGTCATCCAACAAGAACTGGAAAACTGGAAAGAAAATGGCGTTGAGGGACATTTCAAGGGGGTCAGGCCCTGGATGCATTATCACAAGAACTTTACAAGCTATTGGTCTGACCTGATCGGTGCAGGGGAGAAAGAAGTCGTCGTGATGAACAATCTCACTGTCAATCTACATGTGCTCATGCTCTCGTTTTATCAACCGACGGGATCGAGGTATAAAATCATCATGGAAGGTCATGCCTTCCCATCTGATCAATATGCTGTAGAGTCACAGGTCAGGTTGAAAGGCTTTGATCCGGAGGATGCCATCATCGAGGTTTTCCCGAGAGAAGGGGAGCATTATCTCAGGACCGAAGACATTGTCTCACAGATTACTCAGGCCGGAGATGAGCTGGCGTTGGTGCTTTTTTCGGGAGTGCAGTACTATTCAGGTCAGTTTTTTGACCTATCGGAAATTGCTAAGGCTGGTCATAAAGTAGGAGCATACGTAGGTTTTGATTTAGCGCATGCAGTAGGTAACGTCCCCATGAAACTACACGAATGGGGAGCTGATTTCGCGACCTGGTGCAGCTACAAATATCTTAACTCCGGTCCTGGATCCGTTTCTGGAATTTTTGTTCATGAGAAGTTCGCTACAGACAAGACGTTTCCCAGATTGGCGGGATGGTGGGGACACAACGAGAAGGAGCGATTCAAAATGGAAAAAGGATTTGATGCTATCCCGACAGCTGAAGGATGGCAACTCAGTAACGCCCCGGTGCTCAGTATGGCAGCTCACCTCGCCTCACTTGATCTTTTCAAGTCAGCTGGTATGGACAACCTCCGAGCCAAAAGCCTAAAGTTGACAGGATTTCTTGAGACACAGCTTAGGTCCTCTGAGAACTATGGTACTGCTTTTGAAATCATCACCCCCCCTGAGTCTGATGCTCGGGGATGTCAGCTCTCATTGCTATTTCATGAAAGAGGCAAGCAGGTTTTTGATTGGCTATCGCAAAACGGTGTGATTGCCGACTGGCGTGAGCCAGATGTAATCCGCGTGGCACCCGTACCTATTTACAATTCTTTTGAAGACGTTTATCGTTTTGGTGAGTTATTGACTCAGGGACTAACTCAAAAACTATGAAGAAGGAAGAAGTTGTCATTTTTGGTGCCGGTTTGGTAGGCTCATTGCTGTCAATCTATCTGGTAAAGGCTGGATTCAAGGTGACCGTATATGAGAAACGGAGCGACCCAAGAAAGAGTAACCAGTATGCCGGACGATCGATCAACCTTGCCCTGAGCGTTAGAGGTATAAGAGCTTTGCAGGCTGTAGGGCTGGGCGATGACCTCAAAAGTATGGTGATCCCAATGAAAGGCCGACGCATGCATGACCTGGAAGGCAACCTCACTTTTCAGCCCTATGGTCAGGACGGTCAGTTCATCAATTCTATTTCTCGTGGTGGCCTCAATGAGCGCTTGGTGACCAAGGCAGAGTCGCTGGGAGTGGATGTGTTATTTGATCATAGATGCTCAGAAGTTGATTTGGAAGCCACTCGAGCTACTATTGAGAACAATGGCAAGACATTCTCGATAGAGGCCGATGTGATGTTTGGTGCAGATGGTGCCTTTAGCGCTATGCGTCAGTCCTTCCTTCGGCAGGACAGGTTCAATTATCAGCAGTATTATATCGAGCATGGTTATAAGGAGTTGAGTATACCACCAACCAAGGACGGTGATTTTGCGATAGCACCCGATGGCTTGCATATATGGCCCAGGGGCAACTTTATGCTTATTGCTCTACCCAACCTTGACAAAAGTTTTACAGTTACACTGTTCTTCCCATTTGAGGGTGAGCCGTCCTTTGATTCTGTCAATGGGGAAGAAGGGGTAAAGCAGTTTTTTGAGGAATACTTCCCGGATACATTGGAGCTGATTCCTGATCTGACGGAGCAGTTTTTGACTAATCCTACCTCTAGTTTGGTGACTGTGAAATGCTATCCATGGAATAAGGGAAAATGTCTGATGCTGGGTGATGCCGGGCATGCCATTGTGCCATTTTATGGACAGGGTATGAATTCTGGTTTTGAAGATTGCTACTTGTTCAATGAGCTGGCCAAGACTCACAACTATAATTGGGATACAGTCTTGGACTTGTTCCAGCAGTCACGCAAGAAAGATGCAGATGCGATAGCTGATCTCGCATTGAAAAACTTTGTGGAAATGCGGGATCATGTAGCTGATGAGCGATTCCTGGTCCAGAAGAAGGTGGAGGCCAGGCTGCATGACCTCTATCCCAACGAATGGATACCTCAATATACCATGGTGACTTTTAGTCACACACCCTATTCAGAGGCTTGGGAGAGAGGCAATTTACAAAACAGGGTCATTCAGCCATTCCTCACTGAGGAAGTGTTGAAAAACCCTGAAGTCGTCGATTGTGAAAAAGTAATGGAGGCACTGAGATCAGTACTCTAGCTGCAATCTTTTTGCCAACTCGTCGATCGTTTCCTGCTCTACTTCTGAGATCCCATCGGCGGCATTGGCAAAGAGGTACATGCTCTCCAGCACGAATTCTTTTGATGTTTGATCATTTTTGATGTGATCTTTGAGAACATTCAGGAATCTCTTTTCCCACTTGGCAAGGTTCTCGAGCAAGTAGCGAAACTCCGTACGGAAGTTCATGGCTAATGCAGTTTTGTCTACCAGAGTGCCTTGATCATTGTAGAACTCTTCTGCCATTCCATCTGCGAGCTGTAGGACGGCATCCCACTCTTCAGGGTCAAGTTTGCCGTCACACATACATATTATCAATGATGGAAACAGGGTTAGTATGTACTCGAATTCTTCTATCGAAATATTGGCACTTCGTGTTTTTTTATACTCCGTAAAGAGTTTTTCCGTTTGCTGATTCATTAGCGCGATCATTCTTCTCTTAAATTAGTTTATTAAAAATTTACTTCTAATTATTAATACCAATTCTTTGAATTAGGTAACTCAAAAATGTAATTATTTTGTTAAATAATTTAATGATTGCAAGAAAACTAAAATAACATCTGTTGAATTAGGTGGTTAGATAGTCATGCAAAAAGCATTGATCATTGGTTCGGGTATCGGAGGCCTAGGCGCAGCAGTACGACTAGCTGTCAAGGGCTATAGCGTGGAGGTACTCGAGGCAAATGTCTATCCGGGCGGGAAGCTCTCGGAAATCAACATTGATGGTTATCGTTTTGATGCGGGACCTTCGCTTTTTACCCTACCGGAATTGGTGGATGAGCTATTTGCGCTAGCGGAAAAAAAATCCAGTGACCATTTCAATTATCAAAGGCTTGATATCAACTGCCAATACTTTTATGAGGATGGACTGAAGTTGACGGCTTATGCCGACAGAGGTTGTCTTCTGGACGAATTTGATACAAAAACGGCCGACGATCGCGAGACTATAGCAGCAGCCTTGGATAAGAGTCAAGAGCTCTATGAGATTCTTGCTGAGCTTTTCATGTATCGATCTATGCACCGTTGGTCGACCTTCCTCAACAAAAAAGCATTTCAAGCCTACTCGAGACTTCATAAACTGGACTTTTTCCGAACTATGAATAGAGCCAATGAGACGAGGTTCAAGGATCCCAGAGTTACGCAGTTGTTTAATCGATACGCTACCTATAATGGCTCTGATCCCTATCAGACGCCCGCCACGCTCAATATTATTCCTCATCTGGAGTTTAATATGGGCGCATTTTTTCCTGATAAGGGCATGCACGATATCACTACGAGCATTTTTGAGCTTGCTGAAGAGTTGGGTGTAACTTTCCGATTCAACCACCCTGTTGAAAGAATTATTTTGGAGTCGAAGAAAGCCATAGGCGTAGAATGTCTTGGCCAACGGATCATGGCCGACGTGGTGGTCAGTAACATGGATATCGTGAATACCTATCGGAAATTGATGTCAGATGTTGATCCTCCTGAGTTGTTGTTGAAGCAGCCAAAGTCGAGCAGTGCGCTCATTTTTTATTGGGGTATCAAGGGGCAGTTCAACCAACTTAGTCTTCATAACATTTTCTTTTCGAGAGATTACAAGAAGGAGTTCGAACACATCTTCAAGAATGGTGATATTATCAACGACCCGACAGTCTATGTGAACATTACTAGTAAGCACAAGCCTGATGATGCTCCTGATGGGTGCGAGAATTGGTTTACGATGATCAACGTTCCCAATAATCAGGGGCAAGACTGGGATGCGCTCATCAATGATGCCAGAGCAAACATCATAAAGAAACTAAGTCGAATATTGGGGCAAAATATCAACGAACTTATCTCTTGTGAGGAAGTGCTTGACCCAAGGACGATTGAATCAAAGACCTCATCTTCACTCGGAGCACTTTATGGCAATAGCTCTAACAATAAGTACGCTGCATTTCTTCGCCATGCCAACTTCTCTAGGAAGTATAAAAATCTATATTTCTGCGGCGGGAGTGTTCATCCTGGTGGCGGCATACCACTGTCACTGTTAAGTGCCAGAATTATGGCAGAGGAACTGCCTGATCTTCGGGTTCCTGAGGGATAATATCGAGGTAGTTCTCATACAGAGCAAAAATATCTGTCACGTAGTTAACAGGCTCTATTCCCCTGCAGTAGCCATGTTTGACAACCGGGTCATTGAAGTATTTGGAGTAAGACTTTTGAAGCAGATAGAAGGCCACATTGTCATCCCATACAGCTGTATCCTTTTCATATTTTCTCGCCAGCCTCACGGCATCCATTACATGCCCTTGCCCCACATTGTAAGAGCCCAAAACAAACTTTACGCGCTCCAATGAATCGGGAATATGGGGCTTCCAGTAGTCTTCAAGCCATACCAGATAGTTTGAGCCTGCTTCGATGCTTTGAACTGGGTCCAGCAAGTTGGTAGCACCAAATCGAGCACCGGTCTTGGGCATGATCTGCATCAAACCCACGGCCCCTGCCCAGGATTTAGTTTTGGGGTCAAACCTTGACTCCTTATTGATCTGTGCAGCCAGTAGTCTCCAATCCCAGTTGAGTTTACTAGCTGCTTGTTTGATTAGACTATCGAAGGGTGAAATTCGTCCATCTCCGCTGGAGAAAAACTCACTATTCACTCGTCTTCTACTTTGCCTTGTGCTTCGGAAGTACTTATCGTAAATGACGTAGTAGTCATTTGTTTTTCTCATCTGATCAATCCAGTCATTCAGTCTCGTGAGTAGATTCGGTGCATTTTTTCTGACGCCCCAGGCAATTTGCTGTGGGAGACTGACAGGTGTCTTTACGTCAAGATTGGGATAATAGGACGCATTAACTAACGCTACATCCTCATCAGCTACGGTATACGCGATTTCCCCCTCTGCTACTTTTCTAATGAGTGCCTCGGTCTCCACGTCAGGATAGTCCTCTACTATTATGATATCACCTCCAATCTCGTCTGACAGATTCCTCATTCTGGTAAGGTAAGAGGAGCTATTCCTAACCCAGACTTCCTCACCAATGAGCTCAATTGGATTACGTATTAAAGATCTCTCGATTTCATGGAGTTTCAAATCCCGCCAGTTGTCAGGCTTGCGCTGCACGAGTACCTGTCGAACCAGGTTGTGGTAATGCGTAAAAGCAATGCGTTTTTTGCGCTCTTTGGTGACGGTCAAGTTGTAGGCAAGTATATCACCTTTGCCTTGATTGAGCTTCATGAAGCCTTCCGTCAGACTTGGTGTGACTTCCAATCTCAGCTCCACACCAATTTCTTTACAAAACAGAGTCAACAGATCAAATTCATAGCCCATCGGCTCACCTTTATAAAGGAAGAGCCCTGTCGAGCTATTGTCGATGATGGCCGTTAAATGTCCTCTTTCGATGATAGCGTCCAGGTCAAGCTCAGCAACTATTTCGTTGCGCTCGGGTGTCTGCGAAGTGGTATCAGCACTCTCAGAGGACTTTTTACAAGACGCCAGGGCGAGCAGCGTGATAGCAAAGACAATATGATAAGCTCTGGTTTTCATAGATAGCAGACTACATCAACCCAGAAGATAAGCAACGATCCTTCAGATACCAAAATCTGAGCGGGCACTAGGGTTATTCGTCGACCTGTGGCTGGAGCAGGCTCCCGGATAGCCTAAGCAGCTCCACTTCTGAAACCTTAGTGCTGTATCTCGCATTGAGTAGTCGGGATTCGACCTCTACAGCATTAGTTTGGGCCTCCCTCAATTCGAGCGCGGTGGAATTACCAAGACGATAGCGCTCTAGTGCAATTTCTTCATTTTCTAAAGCTACTTCGAGGTTTCGGGTCTCTATCTCGATCAGATTGAGACTGTTGCGGTAGGAGGTAAAAACTTTGCTAATGTCCGATTCAATATTGAGGGTCTGATTTTGAATGTCAAGCTCGCTGATCTGTACTGCTAGTCTGGCGTTTTGTGCTCTTCGATTCGTATTAAACCCATCGAATAAATTCATCCTGGCAGTAAAACCATAGTTATATCCATTTTGCTGGTTGCTCTGAAGAAAACCTGCCTCTGATGTCGATTTGTTATAACTGTAGCCTGTATTGAAGTCCAACGAAGGGTAGCGCTCAGCTCTTACCTCCTGCAGCTGGAGGTAGCTGGCATTCATGTTTCGCTGTGCCAGTAGCAAGGTTGGGTTTTTGACATTTGCAGAGTTGAGGAGATCGCTAAGGACAAACTCGCCATTGATATCAATAATATCCGCTACTTCAAATTCTGTATCAAGTGCTCTTGCCATCAACCTGTTGAGGTCAATTTTCGCATTATTCAATCGCTCAATGACTTGAAGTCGGAGGGTAGCATCAGCATTTTGATCCACTTGTGCCGCGAGATACTCGACCTTTGACGACTTACCGACCTCATACTTGTTTTTAGCAATTTCAGTTCGTCTTTCAGAGAGCTGAATGGTATTGTCCAGTACTTTCAATCGCTCGTTTTCCAATACCACGGTATAGTAGGCAGTTAGGAGGTCGGCTATCGTGTTTTCCATGATGATCTTGGTGTTGATTGCACCAGCTTCCTTGATCACATTTAGCCTATCGAGTGCATAAAACATGCCCAGACCATCAAAAAGTGTCCAGGTAAAATTGACTGAACCATTGAGGTTTTGGGAGCTCGCACCGTCTCTTGTATTTTCTCTGCCATCAAGGAAAACCTGGGTCACATCCTGCGTAGAC
>CAYGOT010000013.1:30568-87446 GCA_964351595.1 uncultured Roseivirgaceae bacterium
CATCCTGTGTGGACCAGCTTTTTTGACCCTGCAAATTGACATTTGGTAAAAGGCCGGCGTTTCCGATAGTGGCATCATTCACGGCTACTTCTTCACCTACCCTGGCTATTTTGATGTCGAAGTTGTTTTGCAAACCTTGAGCAATGGCCTCCTCTACCGTCAGAATATCCTGACTAAAGCCTTGCCAACTCAAGAAGCTCAAAAAAATGAAAATATACTTTCTCATGTGTTTCATTAGATTCTTGCCATTCGCTTTTGACTACTGGTCACGTAGGTATACATGGCAGGGATCACATATAATGTCAATATTGTAGAGAAGATCAGTCCGCCGATTACCCCGATACCCATTGACACGCGACTCTCAGAACCTGCTCCAAGTGCTAATGCAATGGGAAGGATGCCCAAAATGGTTGAAAGGCTCGTCATCAGAATAGGGCGGAAACGTTGTTCGGATGCCGCTACAATGGCGTCCACCACATTAAGACCCTGCGCTTTTTTCTGATTCGCAAACTCAACAATCAGGATACCATTTTTGGTTACCAGCCCGATAAGCATGATGATTCCGATCTGGCTGAAAATATTAAGTGACTGATCGAAAATATACAGCGACATGAAAGCCCCTGCCACAGCCATTGGCACAGTGAACATAATAATAAGCGGGTCTCTAAAACTCTCAAACTGGGCTGATAGCACGAGGTAGATCAGAATCAAAGCAAAGACAAATGCAAAGTACAATGAACTCGAACTCTCCTGGAACTCTTCGGATGTACCAGTGAGGGCAGTCTGAAAAGATTCGTCTAAAACTTTTTCAGCGACGCGCTCCATAGCTTCTATACCATCGCCAAGGGCATAGCCTGGATTCAAACTGGCCGATACCGTGGCTGAGACAAATCGATTGTACCTATAAAGTTGTGGAGGAGTGCTGGTCTCTGAGATCTGTACAAGGTTGTCTAATTGAATGAGCTCATTCGATGAATTCTTAACATAAAGTGAGGTTAAATCCAGCGGGTCATTGCGGTCCTCTTTTTCTACCTGACCGATGATCTGATACTGCTTTCCACCCATAATGTAGTAGCCAAACCTTGACCCACTCAACCCAAGCTGTAGTGTCTGAGCTATATCTCTGATCGATACCTGGAGCCTCTTCGCTTTCTCACGGTCGATTTCGATTCTGATCTCTGGCTTATTAAACTTTAGATTGAGGTCAACATAATTGAAGGCTGGGTCATTGCCCGCTTCGAACATAAAGTCAGGTAACACCTCTTTGAGTTTGTCGATGCTTTGAGCCTGAATCACAAACTGAACTGGAAGTCCACCACCCCTCCTTCGGCCAATGGATTGCTCCACAGTGACAAAAGATCTCGCTTCAGTCTCTTTCATTACGAGTGGTGTAATCTGTTCTACAATTTCGGCCTGGCTTCTATCTCTATCCTGTCGATCCAAGAGTATTGCTCGGGTAAAAGCAGAGTTGGTAGAGCTACTTCCGCCAAATCCAGGGCTGGTCACAGATATAATACCCTCTGTCTCAGGGACATTTTCCTGAACTAGCGCAATCATCTTATCTACGTATCGATCCATATAGTCGAACGTCGCTCCCTCCGGTGCAGTCGAGAATATTCTGAACTGACCCCTATCTTCTTGTGGGGCAAGTTCAGATTTCAGCAAACCGCTGAATTCATAGATCATCAGACCTGACGCTACTAATACAACGAAGGCAAGCCATCTTTGCGTCATAAATGACTCCAGCGACTTGTTGTACATTTGATTGAGTTTGACAAAGAACGGTTCAGTCTTTCTATGCAGCCAGTTGTGTCGCTCCCTTCGCTTCAATATTTTGGTACAGAGCATTGGCGTTAGCGTCAATGCAACGAAGGATGAAATAATAACCGCCCCTGCCACTACAACTCCAAACTCCCTGAAAAGTCGTCCTGTCAAGCCCTCCAGGAAAATTACCGGTAGGAATACAGCGGCCAGTGCTACTGTGGTCGATATTACAGCGAAGAAAATCTCTTGTGCTCCCTTAATACCGGCCTCAATTGGCGTCATGCCCTCTTCGATCTTGGTGTAGATGTTCTCCAATACCACAATCGTATCATCCACTACCAGTCCGATAGCCAGGATGATGCCCAGCAGGGTGAGAATATTGATAGAGAAACCGGCAAAATACATGATGAAAAATGTACCTATCAAAGCAATTGGAATCGTTGCTATAGGTATGAGTGTTGTTCTCCAATCTCTGAGGAAGGCAAAAATGATCAATACCACCAGGCCGAATGCAATCACCAAGGTCTGATTTACCTCGTCGATCGAACTTCGTATATACTTCGTTATATCGAAACCGATACCCAGCTTGATGTCCGCAGGCAAGTCTTTTTCGATAGGGCCTAAGCGATTGTAAAACTCATCGACAATATCGATGTAGTTGGCACCTGGCTGAGGGATAAGGGCTACCCCTACCATGGGTATGCCATCACGTTTGAGAATGGTGCGTTCGTTTTCAGCACCGTACTCTGCTCGTCCGATATCATCAAATCTCACTACGCCACTGGCATCCTCTTTCACTATGAGCGCATTGAAGTCTGCTGGTGTGTTGAGTCGGCCTAGGGTCCTAACTGTGAGTTCTGTATTAGCCCCTTCGACTGAGCCCGAGGGTAGCTCGACATTGTCTCTGCCCACCGCATTCAATACATCCAGAGGAGTCAACTCATAAGCAGCGAGCTTTGCCGGATCCATCCAAAGACGCATCGAATACCGCCGTTCGCCCCAGATTTGAACTGAACTTACGCCATTAATGGTTTGCAGCCTTTCTTTGAAGAGGTTTTCAGCGAAGGATGACAGATCGAGTAGCGACCTCTGATCACTCTGTACGTTCAGGAATACCAGTGGAGATGAATCAGCATCGGCTTTTCGCACTGTAGGTGGGTCAGCGTCTGGCGGAAGATTGCGCTGTGCCGCTGATACCTTGTCGCGAACATCATTAGCGGCGACTTCTAAGTCCACACTCAGGTCAAACTCTACCGTAATACTACTCCGCCCATCGCGGCTCGTTGAGGTCAGGCTCTTAATACCTGCTATGCCATTGATCGACTCCTCCAGCGGTTCGGTGATCTGTGACTCAATGATATCGGCATTAGCACCCACATAAGACGTACTAACTGATATCACAGGAGGATCAACACTAGGGTACTCCCGCACACCAAGGAAGTTGAATCCAATGAAGCCGAACAAAAGAATGACGATCGACATCACAATCGCCAGCACAGGACGATTAATACTCAATGAGGATATACCTGCCATAATCGTTTAATTTAATGTGGTGATTTCAACATCAGAACCATCTTTTATCTGAAGCAGTCCTGAGACTAATACAGTATCCTGAATGCTCAGGCCATTTACGATTTCCACTTCCGTGGATGTGCGAACGCCTATCTCGACATTGAGTTCTTTGGCTTTGCCGTTCTCATACTTATATATGCTATGACCTGACAACTGCGGGATGACAGACTCTGTAGGAAGCATGATCGCATTATTAGCCTCCGTTAGGATAAGCTCGATCTTCGCAAACTGACCCGGAATAAGCGTGCCATCAGTATTCTGACTGATCGCTCTGATTTTCAATGTTCGCGTGTTTTGGTCTATTTGAGGGTCTATGGCATAAACTTCACCTTGATAATCATTGACAGATGCGTCAGTATTAAAGACAATTTTGTCTCCGGTCTTAATTTTACTGCTGTACTTACCAGGCACAGAAAACTCCAGTTTAACCGGATTAATATTAGCCAGATAGGCAATCCTGGTGTTGTTATTAATGTAGCTACCCTCACTCACATACCTTAAGCCAATAACGCCATCGAAGGGTGCTTTGATCTTAGTCTTCGCCAACTGCGCTTCCACGAGCTTGATGTCAGCGATGGAGGTATTCAATTCTGTCAGGGCAATGTCGTACTCTTCCTGACTGATAGCCTCTTTTTCCAGCAGCTTCCTCTGGCGATACTCACTATCTTCTCTGAGTTTCTTGCTGTATTTCAGCTTTTCAAATTGAGCTTCGAGCTCGTCACTATTGAGCGTGAGCAGGAGATCCCCCTTTTTCACCCTTTTGCCTTCCTCAAAGTAGATGCGCTCAATCTTACCAGAATTTTCTGATGTGATCTCCACAGATTCATTAGCAATCACAGATCCCGTAATGGTGATTTTATTTTCAAGTACTTGAGGCTTGGCGATCAATCCGCTCACAGGTACAGCCCGACTAGTTCGGGCACCCAGATCTGAGGAGTTGGCTTGCTCCTCACCACTGAAGATGCCCATCTTGTATGCTCCAAAAATGATGGCCGCAATAACCACCAGTACTATTAGTATGATTCGTTGATTTCCCATGTTGTTGGCGGTAGCACTCCTACCGGAAAAAATGATTAGCGCTCGTTTAAACTGTATGCAATATGAGAAGTTACAAACGTATCGAAAACACCTTTTGTTTGAACGGAAAACACCTTTAGAGGCTATAAATAGTGGTTTTTCACCACTTAAAATCACCTTGATCCAAACACGGTAGTAAAAGTGCCGATTAAGTAATTCTAGGGTTGGTTTGAACCTGGCATAAGCTCAATCTGCTGAGTATTTCTCCTCAATCAACTTAGTAGATGACCGCTGAGTTTGCAGTTAGAGAGAATGGCATTTTAGCGCGGCTGTTCCAACTTTTGATCGCGACCAAATAGTGAGATTGTCTCCAGCAACGTGCATCAAACGCATATCCGGCTTTGGAACAGCGGTGAGTATATAGGTATAAATTGTCCCCGGCATTATGAAAACCTTCACCTATATGCCATAGACTTCTGATCCATAAAACCAATCAATGTGTTGTACAGCTCCTCAGGTTGCTCGTACATAGCCATATGACCACAGCATTCCAGTAGTACACCACGTTCTTCGGGCAGATAGTCCAGCATTTCACGAGATTGACCTACCGGAATAATATCATCTTCCTTTCCTGCAATCACCATGACTGGTGGAACGGACTTCTGAAGGAGAAATGTGCGATCCGGCCTGTCCCTCATCATGGCGGTATACCGAACCAGCACCTCTTGTGTGCAGCTAAGCCCCATAGTTTTCACCGTATCAAAGGCCTCAGGGAAATTATCTTTTTGGTAGAAAATGCCTTCGACGAATTGGTTAATAAAAGGAGCAACACCCTGCCTGCTGATAAAAGCGATGACTTTATCTCTGGTTCTTTTTTTATCCACACTGTCACTATAAGTGGTTGAATTTACCAAGGTCACACCTTGGAATAACCCCGGATATAGGTCAACAAGCGCAAGTGCTACATAACCTCCCAGCGAATGACCAACCAAAAATGCACGATCTATTTTTCGTTTGGAAAGCTCTTCGACTATAGCTTCAGCCACATCATTGAGAGAGTTACATTTTTCCGGTAGGGGGTCACTCAACCCAAACCCAGGAAGGTCAATGGCCAGCGGCTTATACTTCGAAGATAGTTGAGTGGTTATGTTATCCCATATGTGATGATTCTCACAAAATCCGTGTAGCAGAATAATTGGTTGACCATTGCCGGATTGGGCTATATGGATCAATAGACTTTGCTGGTAGTCTCCAGGATTCGTTGGCTGGCAAGGACAATGCCATCTGTATCAAAGCCACATTCTTTATGCAATTCGATCTGCTCGCCATGCTCAATGATGGCATCAGGTATTCCGAGTCTCTTGACAACACTGCCATATCCATGATCACCCATAAACTCTACAACAGCACTTCCAAATCCACCCATTAGGCAACCATCCTCGACAGTGATGACATATTTATGGTTTTCGAAGATATCATGGAGCATTTCCTCGTCAAGCGGCTTAACAAATCTCATATCATAGTGAGCTGCACTTATGCCTTGCTCTGATAGTTGCTCGCAGGCTTCCACTGCGTAGTTGCCAATGTGGCCGATTGTAAGAATGGCTAGATCACTACCCTCTCTGAGCTTTCTGCCCTTGCCCACTTCTATTTGTCGCATCGGTGTGCGCCACTCGGGCATGACTCCTTTTCCACGTGGATATCGTATGGTGAATGCCCCTTTTCTGGGTAGCTGAGAAGTGTACATCATGTTGCGAAGCTCCTCTTCATTCATTGGCGCTGCGATGACCATATTGGGTATACATCTCATGTAAGCTATGTCATATGCTCCATGATGAGTCGGGCCATCGGCTCCTGCAAATCCCGCCCTGTCCAGACAGAATACCACGTGGAGATTTTGAATGCAGACATCATGGATGACCTGGTCGTAAGCCCGCTGCATAAATGTGCTGTAGATGTTGCAGAAAGGTATCTGGCCCTGGGTGGCCAATCCGGCAGAAAAGGTGACGGCATGCTGCTCCGCTATACCAACATCAAACGCCCGATCGGGCATGGCTTTCATCATGATGTTCATCGAAGATCCTGATGGCATAGCAGGAGTGATGCCCATAATTTTCTCATTCTGCTCTGCCAGCTCTACCAAAGTATGCCCAAAGACATCCTGATATTTCGGAGCTTCTGGCTTCTCCGGTGTTTTCTTTTGAATGACTCCTGTGACCTTATCAAATTTTCCAGGTGCATGCCACTTGGTTTGATCCTTTTCTGCAAGCTCATACCCTTTTCCCTTCACTGTAATGCAATGAAGGATTTTAGGGCCTGGGATATCCTTGAGGTCTTTCAACACATGTACCATGTGATCTACATCATGACCATCTATGGGTCCGAAGTAGCGTAGATTGAGCGACTCGAAGAGATTCGACTGCTTCAGCAGGAATGACTTGATACTACCCTCAACTTTAGCTCCAATTTCTTGTGCATTAGGACCAAACTTGCTGATTTTGCCCAGTACATTCCAGACTTCATCCCGCACCTTATTGTAGGTGTGAGAAGTGGTGATATCTGTTAAGTAATCCTTTAGTGCACCAACATTCGGGTCAATCGACATACAGTTGTCGTTGAGGATGATCAGGAGGTTGCTATTAGATACGCCTGCATGGTTCATCGCCTCGAAGGCCAAGCCTCCGGTCATTGCACCATCGCCGATTACAGCTATATGTTGCTTGTCCTTGTCATTCTTATACTGGGAGGCCATGGCCATCCCAAGGGCAGCAGAAATAGATGTAGAGGAATGCCCCACACCGAATGTGTCATATTCACTCTCATTCCTTTTAGGGAACCCAGATAGTCCACCATAGACTCGGTTGGTGTGAAAGTTATCTCTACGTCCGGTTAATATTTTGTGACCATAAGCCTGGTGCCCAACGTCCCAGACCAGTTGGTCTTTTGGTGTATTGAAAACATAGTGAAGGGCAACAGTCAGCTCCACTACTCCCAGACTTGCTCCGAAGTGACCTCCGTAAACTGACACAGTATCGATGATATAATTCCTAAGTTCTTGTGTGAGCTGCACCAATTGGGATTGGTCAAGACTCTTAAGGTCTTGCGGTGAATTAATCTTACCAAGCAGTTCTCCGGGTTGTATCAGCATGTTGGTCTTGCGAAAAGTACAGATCAGTTAACTAGCCTACTAATAAAATGTTTGTTAAGCTATCAATTGCACTGATCACCAAAAAATAGACTGCAAAAGTATAAATTTTTAGCATTGGTCAGCAGCATTTGGGGCATTCCAGATATCTTTAGGCTTTCTGTTATTTCCACAGCACCCTTGCAAGATCAATCTAAATTTGAGATAAAGCTTCCTCTTTTTGAGGGGCCATTTGACCTTCTCCTGTTCTTTATCGAGAGGGACGAGCTGGATATTCATGATATTCCTATAGCTAATATCACCAGGGATTTTCTGGATTATTTGCATCACCTTGAGAAGCTCAACATGGAGGTGGCCTCCGAATTTATCCTCGTTGCAGCGACATTAATGAGGATTAAGGCAAAAATGCTACTACCACGACCGGTCATGGATGAAGAGGGCAATGAGCTTGATCCAAGAGAGGAATTGGTTAAACACCTACTGGAGTATAAGAGGTATAAATCTGTGATCGGAGAGTTGGCAGCTCTTGAGTCCAATCGGCTGGACAGGGAGCGCAGAGGCAATCTCTCTAAAGAGATCAAGAAGCTCTCGGAATTGAATAATGTAGAAGTTGAGCTTCAAAACATAGACCTGTATAAGCTGCTCAAAGTATATCAGAAGGTACTTCAGCGCTATGAATACGAAAAGAACCGACCTACCCATCAGGTCGTACAATACCCCTACACCATCTCGGGTCAAAGAGAGTTTATACTAGATGCCTTGGTTGGCGCGGAGAGGCTATCCTTCAGTGACATTATCTCTAAGAAGCCTGACCGGATTGCGGTGATTTACAATTTTTTGGCAATTCTGGAGCTATTGCAGATGCAGTTGATCATGCTTCACTTGGGCGAAGGGTTCAATAATTTTTGGATTGAAAGAAGGGAAGAAGAATACGCGAGCTGATGGATATCAATTCGAAGAAGATTTTCAAAACACTCAACCCTAATAAAGTCTGGATTCCTATCCTCATAGGACTGGGCATTGTTTTTTATCTGTTTTACAGTGACCCGGATGTTAATCAGAGTACACTTGCACTCATTGTAGATGCTCGGTTGGGATCAATACTGGTTGCGGTAGTGGTACTTCTCGCTCGGGACCTTGGCTACATCTACAGGATCAGAACGTTGACTAACAGAGACATCAGCTGGACGAGCAGTATCTACGTCATCATTTTATGGGAATTTGCCTCAGCAGTGACCCCTTCGGTAGTTGGAGGGACAGCTGTGGCTGTCTTCATACTCCTTAAAGAAGGAATCAAGTTTGGGCGATCCCTGGCTTACGTTCTGTTGACAGCAGTGCTGGATAACATGTTTTTTGTCCTTGGTGCACCTATTGTCATGTTCTTTGCTCAGGGTATTATCTTTCCGGATACGCAGGCCTTTGAGATGCAGATCGGCAGCAGCCTCAAACTTTTATTTTGGGTTAGCTATTCGCTCATTGTCATTTATACCTCCGTGATGGCATTCGCTTTACTCTTCAAGCCAAGGGCGTTCAAATGGCTGCTTCTGAAGATTACTACTATTAAGTGGCTGAGAAAATGGAGGTATGATGCCAATATCCAGGGGGATGAGATGATCCTTGCCTCGGAGCAACTCAAGGGAAAAGCCGCCAGCTATTGGATGAAGATCATAGGTTCAACCATCTTCATATGGTCGGCGAGATATATAATGCTCAATGCGTTGATCACCTCATTTTCTGATTTATCCTTTCAAAACCACCTACTTGTATTCTCAAGGCAGGTGGTCATGTGGATCGTCATGTTGATTTCCCCAACGCCGGGTAGCAGCGGCACAGCTGAGTTCTTCTTTATCCAGTTCTTCAATGAGTTCCTCGGAGACTACACATTCATCACGAACATACTATGGCGTCTGATGTCGTACTATCCCTATTTGATCCTGGGCGCACTGTTTCTACCAAGGTGGGTCAGGCGCGTGTTTTTCAAGAAGCCCCGATCAGAGCAATCGCAGTTCTGATAGAAGCTAAATTGGTGTCAAGTTAACTTGATTCTAGCCACAAGAAAGATGCAATGCTACATTGCACGATTTTAATAGTTATGTCATCTCTAAACGAAGATACGATCATTCCAAAACCCATCCCGAGACTTGTTCTACTCAACGCTGTTGACTCAGAAATAGCCTGTTCGGAATTAATGTTCATACCCCTCAAGAAGAACAGAATTGATGAATTATAGGCTTAGTTGCTGATAGAAGGGGCATTCTCAGTGAATGAGATTAAAGGATATTTGCCTTTATCTAGGTAGGATTGAGAAAGTAAACTAGTATTCCTACCTCAATCTGGTCATTCAGCAGCCACTGCCATTGACAAGTCATTGCTGTAAGCGACCTTACCAGAAATATCCATTAACCGACTTATAACTGGCACCACGCCAAACCTCATAACCTTGGTTTGAATAGAAGTAAGTCCGGGATCTATTGCGAAGGTTTGATAGTCAAGGTCACCTAGACAAACCATACTGATCAAAAATGGAGAAAGTAGCATAATGAAGTTTCACATGCTTTTTGACCTCAGATAGGCCAGTCAGACGCGTTATAGGTTTCAATCTTCACTTTGAAACTTATTTTCTTCATTTTGTAGTTGGGCCTCCCAGCTCTGTAAAGAAGCTATCCACAGGCTCCCATAGCTCGACTTTGGTGCCTTCCGGATCTACGAAATGGACAAATTTGCCGTACTCATAAGCTGTAATTTCATTTACCATGGTTACACCGCTTTTTTTAAGCTTCTCCACCAGCCCCTCAATATTTTGAACCCTGTAGTTGATCATATATTCCTTGCCAGTCGGATCAAAGTAATCGCTTCCCTCCTCAAAAGGGCTCCATCGCAGGTAGTTGATTTCGTCTGGCTCGTTCGCATTGCGAAACTCAAAGGGGGATCCATGGCCAATCCAAGATTATCTCCATACCATTGGCTGATTATGCTTGGGTTCTTTGATTTAAAAAAAATCCCTCCAATACCTGTTACTTTTGGTGTTAGTTCACTCATGGTCTTTTGATTATTCGTGTTTAGTGATTGTTTTTTTTCGCCAGTAGAGCATGCAATGAGGATCATCAATGCTGTCAAGAAGTGTAATTGATATTTCATTTTAGTTCAGTGTGTTTGAGTTTTGAGTTAAGCACTTGTTGTTGAGAAAGTGGTCAATCTGATTTGCGACCTCTTGGTAGTTTTTGTCAAACCAGATCATATGTCCCCATTTGTTGTGAAGAAGGATGACCCATGAATGAGAGATCATCGCCTTTGCCTCCAAGGCGTGTTTCACATTGACGGCCTTATCTTTATGGCTATGAACGATCAGCGTGGGGCTGATTACTCCTTTAATCGCTTGGTTGGTAAGTCCCTGCTCTAGATCATTTACGAACCCCTTACCTGACCGCTGGTTCCTGATCATACTGATGAGTTCTTTGCTATCTACATTCGAAAACTGACGCTCCGTACTGACCTGACGGAAGAAGAACCGCGCAAATAAGCTAGGAAAAGCTGTTGCAAACATAAGGTTGAGCTTCCAAGTCAGATACTCAATCTGCGGGTGGAACATCACCCGAGCCATCCAATAGAGCAGATCTGTTTTGTTAAGCCATCTACTGGTGGCTGCTGACATGAGCACAAGCGTGCTTATCCGATGAGGAAACAGTGAAGCCATGGCTAGCGCTGTAAGGCCTCCTGCGGATATGCCAATTAGGTGGAACCTGTCGATCAAGAGTTCATCCATCAGAGAAGCAAAGAGGTTGGCAGTCGCTTCAGGTGACTCATGCCCCTTCAGTGAGGTGCTGCCATATCCAGGCCTTGAAGGGATGACGAATTGATAACTGGCCAGATCGAACCCCTTAATACAGAGGTGATCCTGACAACTGCTGTGTCCACCATGACAGACTAGGATCACCTCACCCGATCCGATGCAGCGGTACTCGACTCTGCCCGTTGTAGTTACCAAGAACCTTTTCATTTATTCATTTGTCGGATAACCTCAGCATAGTTGGCATACTCTAGATGCTTCACTACCCTGGCTGTATGGTCAAGCACCACTATTGATACCACATTATAGGAGACAACTGAACTATCATTAGAAAGCGCATTTCGATAAGAAATCATGCCTGAGGAGACGCCCAGATGACCTGTGGTGAACTCTACTGAAGTCCTCCAGGACAAATCTGCGACCCCCTCAAATAATTTCGATAGCGTAAGAATAAGCGTGTCTTTATTTGTAAATAGTAGTTCGCTCCCCAGAACCTCGGCGGTCTCGTCGTGGAAGTAGATGCTATCACTCAACAGGTCAGCCATGGCTTGAACATTGCCCGTGTGATAAGCTTTGAAATAGTCAGAGACGTTTTTCTCCATCCTGTCTTGACTTCTTAGCGTATGTGACACGACTATGGCTAATAATAATACAAGTATCTTCATGATTTCAATTTGTGAGCAAACTTTGAAACAATGATAGATATCCTAAGTAAGGCGCTGGTTTCATTCCGGCTTATGAAACCAAATTTTTTATTCGCTTAGGTAGCAATGGTTGACTTCAGCTGGTTTTGAAACTCGCTTGGAGAGTGACCGACAAACTTTTTGAAGGCTCTGTAGAATGTCACTTTGTTGTTGAATCCTGACGATAACGCTATCGCTAATAAGTTCATTCTCGGGTCATTGATGTGAAGCTCAATGAGTCGCTGAGCCTCTATCACCCTCAGTCTGTTGATGGTCTCTTTGAAGGCATCCTGATAGGTCATTCTAAACAATTCACCCATTCTATCGCTACCCATTCCTAGCTGATGAGCTAGTCCGTTCAGCGTCAACCCATCGTCTAAATAGGCTTTTTCATGCTCAATCTTATCTCGCAATCGTGACTGATCGATTTCTGAAGGGGGTTTAGATGGATTGAAGACGGGCCATCTGGAGTTCCCCATTAAAAACCAGGCGATTAGCTGAATGGTAAAACTTGAAAACACCATTACAGCATTACCAAAAAGATCGATTGAGAAATGACCGGTACCTATGGCGACATACAGAACTACCTTAATCAAATATGCCCCAATGTAGACCAACAGAGCGTTGGATATCAAGGTTGCCTGACCGTTTGCATTGAGGGGGAGCAGATTGCGAACATTGCTAATGATCCCCCATGTCAGATAGTAATAAATACCATGAATGATATTGTACATGGTGAAGAATAGTATACCAGACAGACTGCTCGTCCAAATATCACCTTTGACTGAATTGAGATATGCAAGTTTGGTCTCTGGGGCGGAAAAAATTAAAGGAGCGAAGAGCACAACATACACTAAGAACGGTAATAGATGCACCCACTGATGTCGACTCATAGTGGCCGACCTATCAAAATAGGCCTTAGCAAAAAAATAAACCAGCACCGGACGACAGATCGCCAGAGGGTATGATAGGCCGAGCAAATAAGGAAAATCAGAAAGCCCATCTCTTAGATATAATAGCTGTTCGGCGAGTATATACGCTTCTAACAGAAGCAGTATACCCATAAACCTGAGCGGTCGTATTTTACCTTGCTTTATAAGTAAGAATGCTCCAAGCAAGACAGATTGAGCGATCCCGAATCCTGCTATAAATTCTATAAGTTCACTCATGACCTTGGGGTATGATGTCAGATAATTTAGCTTAATATAAAATAAGCTATAAAAATGAAAAACCTCAACCAACACTGATATTGACCAGTGCAGGGTGAGGTATGGAATAGTAGGTAATAAGAGTTGTTTTTAGAACTTCTCTACTTCGGAGAAGAAGAAACCGCCTTCTATTTGTGCGTTTTCGTCAGAGTCACTACCGTGAATCGCGTTAGCCTCGATCGACTTAGCAAACATTTTTCTTATCGTGCCTTCGTCCGCTTTTGTTGGGTCAGTTGCACCGATCAATTTTCTGAAGTCTTCTACAGCATTATCTTTTTCCAGGATCATTGGAATGATAGCACCAGAAGACATATAGCTGCAAAGGTCAGCGTAAAAAGGACGCTCCTTATGTACTTCGTAAAACTCACCTGCTCTTTCTGCTGAAAGCTTTGTCAACTTCATTGCTTTGATTGAAAATCCAGCCTCCTCGATCATCTTGATAATCGCGCCACTGTTCCCAGCGCCAAAAGCGTCAGGCTTAATCATTGTGAATGTGATATTACTTGCCATTGTGTTCTCTTCTTGAGTTTTGTTAACAATTTGAGGCGCAAAGGTAAGTGAATGAAATAATAACTAAAACCTATGTTGTAATCATTGATGCAGTACAGCCACCTTCATCATAAGTAGATATTTAGCCGACGGGTAGCCCAAAAGTGACTTGAACAGGCTATCTCTCGTGGTTGTGGCACCTTGGTTTTGATACTTATTATACACACTTTTGCACTTCAATTTTCCGCTAATAGTGGTTGAATGCAAAATATAGAGGCCTTTCGAGAAGCTATCAGTCGACCACAACGGATAGTTATTACCACCCATATCAAGCCAGATGCTGATGCCCTTGGATCCTCCTTGGGGTTGGCTAATTATCTGATAAGCAAGGGGCATCATGTGCAGGTGATCACGCCTACCAATTATCCGAGCTTTCTTAACTGGATGTATGGCAATGATGGCGTTCTTATTTTCAAAGATGGCGGTGAGCAACAATCTGCTGAGTTGGTATCGAATGCTGACCTAATATTCTGCCTGGATTTTTCTAGTCTCAAAAGGATTGAGGAGCTGGGAGCTTTGGTGCAGCAGTCGCCGGCCAGGAAGGTACTCATTGATCACCATCTCGACCCGGAGGACTTTGCTGATTTCACTTTGTGGAATACCAACGCAGCGGCTACAGCTGAATTGGTTTATGAACTGATCAAAGAGTTAGATGACCTGGACAAAATTACCCCGGCGATAGCCGACTGCTTGTATGCAGGGATCATGACTGATACGGGTTCTTTTAAGCACTCCTCAACCTCCAGCAATGTACACCGGATAGTGGCAGACCTGATTGATAGAGGTGCCAATATAAGTGTGGTGAGCAAGCTTATTTATGATAATAACAGTCTCAGTAGGCTCAAGCTCATAGGCTTTGCACTTGCAGATCGACTTACAGTATTTGACAACCTTAAGGTGGCCTATATCACCCTCAGCAATGAGGATTTAAATCGCTTCAACTATCAAACGGGAGATACGGAAGGCCTGGTCAATTACGCCCTTTCGATCAAAGGCATTGCAATGGCGGCTATAATCATCGAAAGAGAGGATAAGGTGAAGCTGTCTTTCAGATCATTTGGAGATGTGGCAGTGAATGATTTGGCCAGGAAATACTTCAACGGTGGAGGACATAAGAATGCCGCGGGTGGCGCATCGGATGAGACACTTGAAGAAACAGTGTCAAAGTTCAGGAAGGTAGTGCTCGAGCATAGAGATAGATTTGTACAAAAAGTAAATGCATAGATAATGTTGAAAAGAATAATGACACTGGCTGTAGCGGGTGTGCTGATGTATGGTTGTGCCAGCGATTCAAATGAAATAACAACTGATTCTGGAATGAAAGTGACTTTCCTCAATAAAGGGGAAGCCGAAGTGGGTCCCGAAGATGGTCAAATCCTAACGCTGAATATGCGCTATGAGGACGAGCGAGGCGTGGAGCTTTTTAATACCGATAAGCAAGGTGGGCCTGTGGCGATGCAATATATCGACTCTGTTTGGTCGCAAAGTGGCTTGATCTATGAGGCGCTCAGAGTATTGAAGAAAGGTGATAGTGTAACCTTCCAGCTACCGGCCAACGACTTCTACGTCAATACCTTTGACATGGAGGTGCCGGATTCAATTGCTCCTAATAGCCAAATCACTTTCAACATAGGGCTGGTTGACAATATGTCAAGAGATGAGTACATCGCCTATCAGCGCCAAGTCTACGAAAAGCAGCAGGCGGAGATGGCTATGACGATGGATCAGAAGCTTGAGGAGGATGGTCAGACTATCGATCAGTACTTGAGCGATAACAATATTGAGGCACAGTCCACAGCGTCAGGCCTGAGATATGTGATTACAGAAGAGGGTAGCGGACCATCACCCGAGACGGGTCAGACTGTATCTGTACACTATCGTGGAATGCTCATGGATGGCACTCAGTTTGATGCCTCTTATGACAGGGGCGCACCATTGGACTTTCCGATAGGACAAGGCCAGGTGATCCGGGGATGGGATGAAGGCATAGCACTTCTAAATAAAGGAGCCAAGGCAACCTTATACATTCCTAGCCCATTGGCTTATGGAGAGCGGGGTGCTGGTAGTGTGATTCCACCTTTTGCGATATTGAAGTTTGATGTTGAGTTGGTCGACTTTCAATAATTAGTGGAAGTCCACCGTTAGATTGTTCTGAATGAAAAGAAGAATAATGGAGAAGTTGAAGGTAGCGGTCTTTTTGTCGACTATAGCGTTCTTTACTGGATGTAGTGATCTAGATGATAATTTTGCTGGAGTCAGTCGCTCACCACAGGAGCAGTTGGCCTTTGATATCGTCAGGATAGAGGGGTATCTGGAGGAAAATGATCTTACAGGGTTTAGCCAAACGGCTGAAGGTCTTTTTTATAAGATAGAGGAAGAGGGAAACGGTATTGCGCCTCGAGAGGGGCAAACTGTCTTCATAGACTATTTAGGCACTACTGTTGAGCGCACTGTTTTTGATCAATCTCCCGAGGGTATCCCCTTTGAGTTTGTATTGGGTGTGGGAGAAGTGATCGACGGCTGGGATTTAGGAATACCTCTCTTCAACGAGGATGGTAGTGGTTCCTTGATTGTCCCATCAACTCTGGCCTTTGGTCCTGAGGGTGCGACAGCCGGAGGTAACTTTCCCATACAGCCTAACTCAATTCTCATATTTGATATAAAAATCGTAGCGCTTAGATAGTATGAAAAAATATTCTGCCTGTTTGATCATTTTGACGGTAGGAGCAATGATGTTGTTTGCTTCTTGTTCGGATGATAACTTGACTATCGTTGACAATACAGAGCCAATACAGTCTCCAGAGGATAGCCTGGCTCAACTCGTAGAAGATAATCTATTGATTGATGCTTACCTATCGGAAAATGCAGTGGATGAGGTTTTTACGACGGCTGCAGGAGCGCGGTATTATTTATTGCAAGAGGGACAAAAAGGAGGAAAGCCTGAACTCAACGATATAGTTTCAATTAACTTCATCGGTAAGTATCTCGATGGTACAATCTTCGACTCCAACATTGAGTCAGTTGCCGATCCTGAGGTGATAGGTAAGTCAAACAACGATTTTTCTGTCTGGAGATTCAACTATACAGTTGATGGGCGTCAGCTCGGCTTCACCGGCCAATACGGTTACCTTACTTTGATGCCAGAGTTAAAAATAGGTATCGGTGCTGCTCTTGGCCTAATGGATGAAGGCTCTAAAGCCATGATCATTTTACCCTCCGCAATAGGATTGGGGCCTTATGGCTTTGACAATAACTCTGGTTTTGCAATTCCTGAAAATACTGTGCTCTTGTTTGAAATTAGCCTGGTTCAGGTCCGCAATAACTAGCTAATGACCATCTGCTTTGCTACCAACAACCCGAACAAGCTGAGGGAAATCCGTCAGTTGCTTGGAGATAAGATCGAGATCAAAAGCCTCGAAGACATTGGTTGTGGAGAAGAGTTGCCCGAGACTTCTGATACACTGGAAGGCAACTCTCTCGAGAAAGCGCAATATGTCTATGATCACTACGCTGTAGATTGTTTCGCTGATGATACAGGGTTGGAGGTTGCTGCGCTGGATGGAGCACCCGGCGTATACACCGCTAGGTACGCTGGTGAGGAGCGTAGCAATATTGCCAACACGGAGCTACTTCTCAAGAACCTTCAGGGTGTGACCCATCGCTTTGCCCAGTTCAAGACAGTCATCACACTAATCCAGGGCGGCAAGTCTGTACAATTTCTGGGAGTGGCCGGAGGTGAGATTACCGATCAGTTGCATGGCGAAAAAGGATTCGGGTACGATCCGGTCTTTAGGCCCTCAGGGTATCAGCACACCTTTGCTGAGATGAGTGCTGAAGAGAAAAATGCCATTTCACATCGGGGACAGGCGATTGCCAAGCTGGTCGATTACTTAAAACAGCATTAGTGCCTACATTTACCGCCATGGATAATCCTACCATTATAGGTATTACCGGCGGTAGCGGTTCCGGGAAGACCTATTTCCTCAATCACCTGTTGGACCAATATTCCCCTGATGAAGTATGTCTGATCTCTCAAGACAACTACTATCGGGAGCGTGATTCTCAGCCCGTAGATGAAAATGGTGTCAAAAACTTCGACACTCCTGGCGGCATTGATCATGAGGCGTTCGCCAGAGACGTGGCAAAGCTGAAGTCGGGACAAGAGGTGCATCGGCTGGAATACACTTTCAACAATCCTGATGTGGAGCCGAGAATGCTGGTGTTCAAGCCTGCACCGATCATTGTCGTTGAAGGCATTTTCGTGTTTTACTTCAAAGAGGTGTCCGCTCTGCTAGACTTGCGAATCTTTATTGAGGCGCAGAACTATCTCATGCTCAAGCGCAGGATCATAAGAGACGCCAAAGAGCGCGGCTATGATCTCGAAGATGTGCTGTACAGATATGAAAAGCACGTTGCACCCACTTACCACAAATACATAGAGCCATTTAAGCATTCGGCTGACTTGATCATTCCCAACAATTCAGATTTCAAGAATGCCCTCAGCGTATTGCTGGCTTATTTCAACGGTATCCTGGGAGGCAAGTAGCGATCATTCCACGTAGCTGTGGGTTTTTGCCATTTATTAGATACTTTTGTGCCCTGCATGAAAAACCGCATGTTTTCATATTTCGATACTAAGCGTCTAAGCCTGATTTTGGGCTTGGTAACGGCGATTTTGGTATTAGGCTCCACCACATTGCAATATGAAGTGGATCAGAAGCCAGTAGAGAAAACATCGACGGTCAATGAAGATGGTGCCGAGCACCCCACTTCTACTACTCAGATCAGTAGTTTTCAGGCGGTAGCCCAAATCATAAATGTCCAGCTGGCGATTCCATTACTTCTCTACTTTGGAGAAATCAATGAGGTGGAAGACCAGGTGGCTCAACCGTCATGGCTATCCTCCGATCACTACTCTCAATTCCTGAAGACATTATTTCGGCGTATCATATCCCCTAATGCGCCCTAGTAGGTTCCTATTTTGAGCAACTTATCATATAGGGCTTTCGCCCAAAACAGTACCATTTAATTCATTCAAAATTCATAAATAATCATGCGCAATAAAGGCGGTGTGGTGTTTTTGACGATAGTCATTTCACTACTATGTATTTACTATTTATCATTCACGTTTGTGTCTCAAGGCATCCAGAAGGACGCCACGGAGTACTCTCGCGATAGCAATGGCAACTTAGAGTATGCCAAAAGACAACAGTACCTCGATTCGATCTGGCGCACGCCGGTTTACAACCTTTTCGGGGTAGACTATACTTATCAGGATATCAAGGAAACAGAGTTGAACCTTGGTCTTGACCTTCAAGGTGGTATGCACGTGACCTTAGAGGTGTCGCCTATTGACATCATCAAGGGCCTATCGGGAAATAATCAGGATGCTGATTTTCTCAAGTCTTTGGAGGATGCTCAGAATGCAATCCGAGGTACGCAGCTCAATTTCGTAGACGAATTTTATGCAGCATTTCAGCGAAATGCCGGTAACAAGAGTTTAGCAAGCATTTTCGCCACAGCCTCCAATCGCGGAAGAATCAGTTTTGACTCCTCAGACGATGTGGTTTTGGATGTGATCAATACGGAAGTAGAGAGTGCGATTGATCGCTCGTTCAACATTCTTAGGACCAGAATTGACCGCTTCGGTACTTCTCAGCCAAACATCCAGCGCCTACAAGGTACAGGCCGAATCCAGGTGGAACTTCCTGGTGTTGACAATCCTGAGCGAGTCAGAAAGCTGCTCCAGGGTGTTGCAAAGCTTGAGTTCTGGGAAGTAAATGAAATCAATGAAACGGGCCAGACGCTTCAGGCGATGAATGATGTCTATGTTGCTCAGCAGCAGGCAGCAGGTGGTGATCTCGATCTGGATGTCAGCAGTACGGATGATGCTACTACGGCCGACCTGAGCGATCTTCTTAGTGAAGACGAGCCTGCTGAGACTGATGCCGAGGCAGATACCTCCGATCTCGCAGGTGATCTTGCTGACGGGGAATCTGATCTGGATGAAGACCTTAATTCGACTGTTTCGCCATTATTTACGAAGATGCAGCAGGCTTATGGTATGGTCTATGACACCCGTGACACAGCTCAGATCAACAGGATTCTTCAGAACCCTGAGGTACAGGCGGTCATTCCTCCTACTATCAAGTTCTTATGGGCAGTGAAGCCCCTGGAGCTTGAAAATGACCTTTCTAACAATGAACTTCTTGAGCTATATGCGATCAGGATGTCAAGGGGTGGTCGCGCACCATTGACAGGTGAGGTGATCACCGATGCACGTCAGGATCTTGATCAGTCTACCCGACCATCGATCAGCATGCAGATGAATGCCGAAGGAGCTAAGAAATGGAAGAGGATGACTTCTGAAAATATTGGCAAGCGCATCGCGATTGTACTTGACAACTATGTGTACTCTGCACCAATGGTACAGGGCGAGATACCCAATGGCAACTCTCAGATCACCGGAAATTTCACGCTTGATGAAGCTAAGGATTTAGCTAATATTTTAAAAGCAGGTACTTTGCCAGCCCCTACGACTATCGTGGAGGACGTAGTGATAGGACCAACACTTGGTAAGGTCGCTCAGAATCAAGGTATCACTTCAATTCTTGCTGGTCTCTCCATTGTTATTGTGTTTATGGCGATCTACTATTCTGGAGGTGGATTGATTGCCGTTGTGGCGCTCTTCTTCAACGTATTCTTTATCCTCGGCATCCTGGCCCAGCTAGCGGCTGCATTGACCCTACCGGGAATAGCCGGTATCGTCTTAACCATAGGTATGTCGATTGATGCCAATGTACTGATTTTTGAGAGGATCAAAGAAGAAATCAGAAATGGGGCAGGCTTAAGACAAGCTATCTCTGCTGGTTATGATAAGGCTTATAGTTCCATTATAGATGCGAACGTCACTACCCTATTGACAGGTATTATCCTTTATGCGTTGGGTCAGGGTCCTGTGAAGGGCTTTGCGGTTACGTTGATCATTGGTATCATCTGCTCATTCTTCTCAGCAGTGTTTATTACTCGTGTAATTGTAGAGGCTTTCGTCAAGAAGGGTGACCAAAGTAAGCTGAGCTTTTCTCTACCTTTCACGGCCAACCTATTTACCAATATCAATAAGAACTTTATTGGTAAGAGAAAGATGGCTTACATCTTCTCAGGGACTTTCATTACGGTAGGTATTGTAGCCATGATTGTAAACGGCCTTGTATTTGGCGTTGATTTTACCGGTGGCCGATCTTATGTGGTGAGCTTCAATGATCCCGTGGTGCCTTCAGAAATGAGAGCCGCGCTAAGCACAGCTTTCGATGGTAAGGGTGTGGAAGTAAAGACTTTCGGAGCTAACAACACTGTTAAGATAACGACTTCATTTATGATCAATGATGAGTCTGATGAAGCAGATGCGGATGTGAGAGCTGCATTGATCTCAGGACTTGAAGACTATTCAGGATTGACTTATACACCTGATGATACCAATGTTAATGAGTCTAATTTTGCGATAGCAAGCTCCTCCAAAGTAGGTGCGACGATCGCCGATGATATCAAAAACTCATCTTATCAATCCGGGGTACTTGCTCTGATAGCTATCTTCCTTTACATCCTGGTAAGGTTTAGAAAGTGGCAGTTCAGTTTGGGTGCGGTTGTGGCGCTGTTCCATGATACACTATTCGTGCTGTCGGCTTTTGCGATCGTCGGATTGTTCGGTATCACTTATGAGATAGACCAGGTGTTCATCGCTTCGATTTTGTCGATTATTGGTTATTCGATCAACGATACCGTGGTTGTATTTGACCGTGTGCGTGAAAACATGGCATTGAAAGCGGGATCGGATAAACTCACAGTCTTCAACGAGGCTTTGAACAAGACGTTAAATCGAACGGTGATCACTTCTGTGACTACATTGATTGTGGTTGTGGTGTTGTTCGCCTTTGGTGGCCCCTCACTTCAGGGCTTCTCTTTTGCCTTCATCGTGGGTATTTTGATCGGTACCTATTCATCTATATTCATTGCGACTCCTATCGTAATTGACTTGGATACTCAGGTAGCCAAAAGAACAAAAGCTGTGGCTTAAGTCGAATAGACTTAAAGACAAAAGCCCCTCGACTGCACAGCGGTCGAGGGGCTTCTTTTTTTGATCTTACAAGAAATCATTTGGGAGAATAACAGATAGACAGATGCATTTGCAAATAAACTGTATTTTTGCAGGCATACGGTAGCACAAAAAACTCCATGAGTACAGAACAACCCGGTCCTATCAATTTGTTGTACAACCTCCTGTTCACGGCGGCCATCTGTCTGGTATTGTATCTCATACCTCAGCCCGCTGATCATGAGAATATGATTGTATTTGAGCTATCGAGAAATCCTAAAAAGGTAGAAGCTCGAAAGACGGCCTATGCGGACAAGGATGAGGCATCTCACAAGGAGGAATCTTCAAAGTCTGAAATTAATGAAGCTGCTAATGATGAGCTACAGCCAGAGCCGGAGGAGATCGAGCGGGAGCACGCTGAAGAATTAATTGAGGAGGGTAAATCCAGTCGCAAGATCGTATCTGATGGTTTTGGAACAAGCAGTTTTTCTGCAGTTGAAGCGAACAACGCGCTCACTGATGTAGAATATTTCCGCGAGTTTAGCCGTATCTACAAGGAGCAAAAGCTAAAAGGCGTACAACCCGAATCACGTACCGATGTAGTGATTCGCTACTATCAGAAGGAGAAAGATGGAGATAAAATATTCCGCCTGCGCGCACTTGGTTTTTACATCCATGAGCGCCCGACTAGCGAAAAATTTGATCAGTATGCCTCCAATGCTATCTACTATGGTGACAAGGTATCGCTGGAGGATATCAAGATGGTGGCCTATACATTGATGCGTCAGGGAGTAGATATCAAGACCATTGAGCCATCACAGTTTTTTAGTGACTGGAAGGCGCACTCAATCGAGATCGGTGCTGATGACACCATGCAGGATGCGCCATCACTGACGCTAGGTGATATTAGAAGCCTACGCTTCTAAGGAGGCTTTTCCAATCCCATTGACACTTAGAAGTAGGATTTCTCTGGCAGACTAGCCGGCGGTAATGGAGTCATAGATTTGCACCTTGGTCCACAGGTGCTGCGTATCCGCAATAAACTTCTTATGTATTGGATGCTCCTGATAGATGTCGTGAGCGGCTTTATCATCAAAGGTGACGATCAAGGCAAATGTATAGCTGTTGTCGACTACATCTCTAGGCGTGTTGGCAGGTACCCCAATGTGATAGGTGCGTATCACATCCACTGTATCTAAAAATGTCTTGAGATTCTCGGCGAAAATCGAATTGTCGTTTGTGCTGTCGGGATTCTTCATCCAGAAGTAGACCGTATGTACAAAATCGCCACCTAAGGTATTGACCTGTGATTTTGAAAAGGAAGAAAGTCCCAGCCATCCGGCCAGACCAAGCGCTGATTTCTTCACAAATGATCGACGTTGTGTCTCTTTCATAGGCTTCAGTTTATGACGGAAGATAAGAAATTTGCGGGGTTTTAAGAGAGGCACTTGTGAAGGGCTGTTCTATGAGTTGCCTACAGCATCGAGCGATTTTTTCGCTAGAATGATACTTATCACAATCAGCACAGCACTCATCAGAAAAGGAGCCCCTGGGAAATGTACTCCTGCGGTTCCATCTGTAAACCAGGCAAAGAGATTGGTCATCAAAGGAGGCCCGACAATACTCGTGACACTGATCACACTGGTCAAGGCACCCTGCAATTCTCCCTGGGCATTAGAAGGAACCTGTCCTGTCATAATTCCCTGGAGTGATGGACCTGCAAAGCCTCCCAAAGCGTAAGGCACCATAAACGCAAACATCATCCACCCCTGGTTGGCAAAGGCAAACAGTATAAAGCCGAGAACGTAGAAGGAGAGCCCAAGGTAGACACCTCGCCTTTGACCGATCTTCGGTATGACGACCCTGATTAGACCCCCTTGTACGATAGCTACCATCAGTCCAACAAATCCTAGTGAGTATCCGACCATGGCTTCATCCCATTCAAATTTGGCGATGGTGTAATAAGTCCAGGTGCTTTGGGTGGAGTGCGCCGCGATATAGATTAACATCAGCGTTGCGACGAGCCCGAGAATGACCGGGTACAGTCGCAGTTGCTTTAAAGTTCCTACAGGATTAGCCCGCTTCCAGCTAAAGGGTCTTCTATTCTCCTTGGGCAATGATTCCGGTAGGATAAAATAGCCATAGAGCCAATTGACCAGCGTAAGCCCGGCAGCAGCAAAGAAGGGTATCCGAGATCCGAATTGACCCAATACACCGCCGATGACCGGGCCTATGATAAAGCCAATACCAAAGGCCGCACCCAGCAAGCCAAAGTTTTGAGCACGTTTCTCCGGCGTGCTGACATCAGCGATGTAGGCAGAGGCCGTCGTGAAGCTCGCTCCTGTGATACCTGCAATCATTCGTGCTGCGAAAAGCCAGGTGATCGTAGGAGCAAATGCCACCACCAAATAATCTATACCAAACCCGAATAGGGAAAGAAGAATCACTGGCCTACGGCCATACTGATCACTGAGTCCCCCAAGAATTGGCGCAAAGAAGAACTGGATCATGGCATAGGAAAACATGAGCCATCCGCCATACTGGGCAGCAGCAGCGATACCCTCTCCGGTCAACTCTGATATGAGTGCGGGGATTACTGGTATGATAATACCGAATCCGATGACGTCAATCAGTAGCGTAATAAAGATAAATATGAGCGCGCCGCTTTTGGGCTTATTCATGCTTCAGATTTTGCCGCAAGATAGGTTGTTTGATTAAGCAAATAACCCAAGTACCAAATCTCTATTGCTGAATCAGAACAAGACCAAAATCCTGATTAGAATTAGCCAAGATATTACTGTTCGCTGATGGTGATCAGTTGTTGACTCTACAATGTGTAGTACTATCGTACTGGCATTAAAGCACAACAGATGGACACAATTCAATACTCCAAAGGCCAATCATGGAGTCTAATCCTTTTAAGGATTCTGATTGGCTGGCATTTCCTCTACGAGGGCATTATCAAACTTTACAATCCTTCATGGACCGCCAAAGGCTACCTCTACAGTTCCCAGGGCCCGTTCAAAGATGTTTTTACCTGGCTGGCAGGTGACACGACCATTGTGGCGGTGGATATGCTTAATATCCTCGTCCTCACCTCGGTTGGACTTCTATTGATATTAGGTCTTTATACGCGGCTTTCAGCGTTGGCCGGGATCGGGCTGCTACTGCTCTACTATTTATCCCATCCGGCATTCCCCGGTTTGCCTCAAGGTCCTGCGGAAGGCAGCTATTGGATTATCAACAAAAACCTAATAGAGATGATGGCGCTCTTCGTGCTTTATCATTTTCCCACGAGTCATATTTTCGGACTCAATATGTTATTTAAGAAGAGGGCTGAAGCCTCTGATACTACCTCTCAATCCCTACAATCATGAGCGAAGAAAAAAATCAAAATAGCGGTTGGTCCAGGAGAGACATGCTCAAAGGCCTGGGAGGCATTCCCATTGTGGGGTCAGTCTGGTGGGCTGGCGCCAGCTATGCAGGAGAGCTCAAACGTGAAAAACAGTCAATACTTGAGACGCTCAATATCAATGCCTCTCCACCACCACCGACCGGCGATATGTCCGGTGATCCGGTACGGATCGGCATCATAGGCTTTGGAGGTAGGGGCAAGGATCTTTGTCGCGCCACTGGCTTTGCTACGGATACCTGGATTGCCGATATGGAACAGCGCCTGGCTGAAAATCCTAGTGATACGCGACTCAAGGACTTCATGGCTCAGGAAAACCTTAATGTCAAGATGACTGCTGTTTGCGATGTTTTTGATGTGAATGCCCAGGAGGCATTATCAAGCTTCAACCGAGAAGACAACACAATCAAACGCTACCGTACTTACGATGAGTTACTCAATAGTGGTGATGTGGACGCAGTGATCATCGCCACACCAGACCACTGGCATGCGCCAATATCCATTGCTGCTGCTGAGGCGGGCGTGCATGTGTATGTAGAGAAACCTATGACTCACAATATCGCTGAGACTTATGCTTTGCGAGAGGCGATTGAGCGCTCAGGCATAGTATTTACGGTAGGGCATCAGCACCGTCAGACCCAGAGCTTTTTGACGGCTCAGGATGTCATCAAAAAGAACATCCTCGGCCATGTGTCACTCATCCAGGTCAATACCAATCGCAATGATGATAATGGGGCCTGGCAATACAACATTCATGAAAAGGCCAGCCCTCAGACCATCGATTGGAATCAGTTCATTGGGAATGCTGACATGGTGCCTTTCAACAAGGAGCATTTTTTCCGCTGGCGCAAGTGGTGGGCGTATGGTTCTGGGCTATCGGGAGACCTCATGACGCACGATTATGACAGGATCAACTGCGTTCTCCAGATGGGAATACCGAAGAGCGTAGTGGCCTCTGGTGGTATTTACACCCACCGTGATGGTCGCAATGTGCCTGATGTAATGCAGGTAAACATGGATTTTCCGGATTTCTCTACCGGCTCCAGTCAGGAGCAGGGAAAGGAAAAAGGCATGACGCTGGTCTATAGTGCCACCCTGGGCAATCAGTTTGATCGCACCTCACTGCTCATGGGGCATGACGCCAGCATGGAGCTCGGCAACAGGTTGACCATCTATGCGGATGCACGATCTACGAGATACGCTGAGATGCTGGAGGCAAAGAAGATGGATCCTAACGTGCCCATCTATCAATATGATCCGGCAGCCGATGGCGTAGATGCGGTCACTTCTGCTACCGCAAAATATTTTGCCAACAAGGGCTTGCTCTGGACTTACCGTGATGGCAAACGCGTCGACTCTACCTTCTTACACATCCGAGAATGGCTGAGTTGTATCCGCAATGGCGGTACACCTAGCTGTGGCATCAAGGAAGGCTTTGAAGAAGCGATCACCGCCCATATGGGAGGCTTGTCTTACAAACTCGGCAGAAGGATAGACTGGGATGGAGAACAGATCGTACCTATTGAGGGGTATGATCTTGATGAGGTTTTGCTGTCCAACACGGAAAAGATTGTCTGACGAGTCAAAGCGGCTTATTTGGTCTTAACAGGCCAATATCAGTTGAAAATGAAAAGCATATTGGCATGAATATCTGATTGATAATTAGTTATATATTCGCGGCATGAATGCAAATCTGGGGGAATGGCTTGGTATGGATGCCGATATTTTTCAATTTGTGGTGCTCCCACTGCTTATATTTTTAGCACGGATATTAGATGTGTCAGTCAACACGCTACGCATCATTTTCATGCTTCACGGCAACAAATTGTTGGCACCAATCCTCGGATTCTTTGAAGCTCTCATTTGGCTAATAGCGATAGGACAGATCTTTCAGAATATGGGTAGCGTTTTCACTTACCTGGCCTACGCTGGTGGCTTTGGTATGGGCGTATTGGTCGGTATGCTTATTGAGGAAAAACTGGCTATTGGAAAGGTCGTCATCAGGGTAATCACCCAGAAGCCCGATGATAACTTGATCAGCTACCTATCGGAAAAAGGGTTGAGGTACTCCAACTTAAAAGCCGACTCCAACACCGGTAAGGTTAACATACTTTTTACGGTCGTGAATAGAGATCATCTTAAGGCTACCCTGGATACGATCAGGAGATTCAACCCTCAGGCTTACTATACGGTAGAGGGGGTCAAAAAAGTGAGCGATGAGGATGTGGTCAGCCCTTCCATTTATGCCAAATCAACGAATGTCAATGGAATGTGAGGTTAGCGTTTGTCCTACTCACCTTTCAGATATTCCGGTAGGAAGGTAACGATCTCAGGATAGACGACCACCAGCGCAAGAAACACCAATTGAATAACAACAAAGGGCATGATCCCTCTATAGAGGTGAATGGTCTTAACCTCCGGCGGAGCTACACCCTTGAGGTAGAAAAGCGAGAACCCGAAGGGTGGAGTAAGGAAAGAGGTCTGAAGGTTGATAGCCAGCAGGATGCCGATCCATAGCAAGTCAATACCCAGGGCACTAAAGATGGGCGCCACCACAGGCACGATGATAAAGATGATCTCAATAAAGTCGATAAAGAATCCGGCGATAAAAACGGCGATCAGCACGACCAGCAAAAAGACCTGAGGTGACAGATTGGACTGAGTGATGAGGTCGATCAGCATGCGATCACCTTCCAGCGCACGGAAGACCAGAGAAAAGCTGGTCGCACCAGCGAGAATAATGAAGACCATGCAAGTCAGAAAAGTGGTCTCACGTGTGGTTGATTTTAACACATCGAGGCTCATCTTACCTTGTAAGATGGTGAGCAGGGTTGCTCCGAGGGCACCTACCCCGGCAGCCTCTGTAGGGGAAGCGATCCCGGCGAAAATGGACCCTAGCACGGCCAGTATGAGCAAGAAGGGTAGGACAAAGGCCTTAATCACCCTAGAAAGCATGCCTGACTCGCGGAAAGCATCTATTTCGGCCTGAGGCATGGGCGGTGCTTGCTTAGGCCGAAGGTTGGCCATAATGATAATGTATGCCAGATAGAGGGCCACTAGCAGGAGCCCTGGGATCAGTGCAGCAGTGAATAGGTCACCTACCGGAATATTCAACACACTGCCCAACAGCACCAAGACCACAGAAGGAGGGATGATTTGCCCCAGTGTACCAGAGCTGGCAATGGTGCCTGTGGCCAACTCGGCCGAGTAGCCGCGTTTGAGCATTGTCGGTAGACTGATCAGACCCATGGTCACGACAGTGGCACCCACAATACCCGTGGAAGCGGCGAGCATGGCTCCAACGATAACAACTGATATTGCCAGTCCGCCTTTGAATCTGCCAAAGAGAAGTGCCATTGTTTCTAGCAGGCTTTCGGCAAGTCCGGATTTTTCCAACATGATCCCCATAAAGATGAAGAGGGGCACTGCTATCAGTACGAAGTTGTTCATCGTACCATAGATCCGCAGGGATACAAGGTAAAAGAAGTCTATGTCAAAAACGAGTATGCCGACGAGCACAGATAGCCCACCAAGTGTGAAGGCTACAGGATACCCGAACAAAATGATCACGAAGATCAACCCAAAAAGAATAAAGGGTAGATACTCAAGCATGATCCTGAGCGGGGTTAAGAATGATCCTGATGGACTTGAGTATTTCCGCCAGACCTTGCAGCAAGAGTAGACTAAAGCCAATGGGGATTGTCGACTTGATGATGAACCTATAAGGCAGACCTCCCGGATCAGGGCTGGACTCCAGTATGGCATATGAGTCGGCTACAAAAGCCAGAGAGGTATAGACGATGACGAAGCAGAAAGGCAACAGGAAAATACAAGTACCAATCAAGTTGACCCATGCTTTGGTACGCTGGTCAAAACGGCTGTAAAACACATCTACCCTGACGTGCTTATCATAGCGCAGCGTATAAGCCGCACCTAGCAGAAAAATAGCCGCAAAAAGATGCCACTCCAGTTCGTAGAAGCCTGCTTGGCTGAAGCTAAACAAATACCGGAGTGCCACATCAGCACAGATGAGGATAACCAACAGGAAGGTTAGCCAGGCAACCGCCTTGCCAATCCAACTATTTATCGTTTCTATTAACCGGGTGATCATAGGGTATATTAGACATCCCCCATATTGGGAGCTCATTTCCTTCTCAATTTGATCATAACTTATTAAAATCGAGGTACAATTGACCAGCTATCCTTATGAAATCTATTTTTTCAGCAGTGCTCGTGTGTTCATTCCTGAGCATTGTTTCCTCCGCCCATGCGCAATTTGAAGTTTTCGGTTCGATAGAGGGCTATGTCTACGACAGTCTCACCGATGAGCCGGTCATTGGTGCCAATGTCTTCATTAGTAACTCTATGATAGGTGTAGCGACCGATTTGGAGGGGCATTATTTTCTAGAGCGAGTACCCGTTGGGGACTTTGAGTTGGTCTTTTCACACATCACTTATGACCCGCGCAGCTTTGTGGTTTCTGTTGCGTCAGCCGAATTCACTGAGAAAAATGTAGCACTATTGCCCAATATCAAGGAGCTCCAAGAGGTGACGGTAAAGGGCAAAGTCGATAGGGAATGGCGTAGGTCCCTGGGCTTTTTCGAAAAATATTTTCTGGGCACCAGCTTTAATGCCAACAAATGCACCATCAGAAATCCAGGGGTGCTCGACTTTCAATATGATCCACTTACACGGGTGACCCACGTGATCGGCGAGGATGAGTTGATCATAGACAATGAGGCGCTTGGTTTCACGGTTTACTACATATTGGAGCGGTTCGAGTTCGACAATGACTACAAGATCATGCTCGGAAAGAGTCGGTTTCAGCTAATGGAAGCACCTGATGAAAAGACGGAGGCCAAATGGAAAAAGAACCGGGATCGGGCTTACTACGGGTCAATGCAGCATTTCTTCTCATCCTTGATGAAGGATGAGTTGAAGGATAACGGGTTTAAGATATACCGCCTACAGACCCTACCGGAAAATAGTACTGAGCCGCGCTATGAGATCAAGCCGAGCCAGATGATGAGCTTCGGTGGCTTGAATATGAAGCGGAAAGTCTTTTTCCCAGACTACCTGGAGATCGTCTACGAAGATGAGCCAGAGCCCACCGCCTACCGACAATATGTGGACAGTGCACCCAAAGGCGAAAAAACCGTCAACATAGAATCGCGCAGCGCACAAACCTCATTGTTGAGCCTGAGAGATAAGCCTCTTGAAGTTGACAAATCAGGCTATGTGTACAATCCCACGGACTACATCGTCTATGGCTACTGGGCATGGGAGCGTATGGCCGAACTCATGCCGTTTGACTATGTGCCGGGCATGTGATCATGCTGACGGACGCCCTCCTGTAGCAAGTTTATCATAGAGCCGACCATAGAGCGATAGGCATTCACTACTTTTGCACCTGTGAGTGCTACCGCAACAAAAAAAGACATCCGTAAACTGAGCTTTGAGCAGATCCGAGCAGAGGTCGAGCTGCTAGGTGAAAAGCCATTTAGAGCCAAGCAAATCTGGGAGTGGCTCTGGCAAAAATCAGCACACTCTTTTGAAGAGATGAGCAGCTTGTCGAAGACCACCCGCGAGCAGCTGGCAGATAAGTTTGACTTATTACCGATAGGTGTGAGTGATAAGCAGGTGTCTAATGATAAGACCATCAAGTCTGCCTTCAAACTGCATGACGGTCACCTAATAGAAGGAGTTTTGATTCCCGCTGATGATCGGATGACAGCCTGTGTTTCTTCCCAGGTCGGTTGTTCCCTAACGTGTAAGTTTTGTGCCACTGGCTATATGGATCGCATGCGTAACCTGGATGCAGCGGAGATCTACGATCAGGTAGTGGAGATCGCTAACCAGGCGGAGCAGCATTATCAAGTGCCTCTTTCCAATATTGTCTATATGGGGATGGGAGAGCCGTTGCTCAACTATGCCAATGTGCTGAAGAGTATCGAGCACATTACTTCACCAGAAGGGCTGGGTATGTCGCCTCGGCGTATTACAGTATCTACCGCCGGTATTGCCAAGATGATCAGGAAGCTCGCCGATGATGAGGTCAAGTTTAAACTGGCTGTATCTCTGCACGCTGCTAACGACACCAAGCGCAACACCATCATGCCGATCAATGAGTCGAACTCTCTGGAAGCGCTGCGTGAGGCACTGCAATACTTTTATAAAAAGACAAGATCAAGGGTCACTTTTGAGTACATACTCTTTTACGGCTTCAATGATGGTCTGGAGGACGCTGAAGAACTCTATCAGTTCACAAAGTACGTACCTAGCAAAGTGAATATCATCGAGTATAACCCAATCAGCGAAGCAACCTTCACTAAAGCCGATCCCAGAGCTTTGGATAAGTTTGCCGCCTACCTGGAGGAGCGGGACGTGACGGTCGTTGTGAGGAGGAGCCGCGGCAAGGATATCGACGCGGCATGCGGTCAGCTTGCCAACAGAGATAAAACCAATTGATCCTTCGAGGGTTATTTTCCCATGGAATTATCCTTATCAGGAAAACTGCTAGTAGCATTGTTGCTGACTTCAGCTTTTAATACTGGTCTCATTTGGATTGTACAGATTGTCCATTACCCAGGTTTTCTGCGAATTAGCCCTGAGACTTACGCCAGTTACCAGCAGTTTCACATGCGAGCAATATCATTCATCGTAGCGCCGAGTATGGTGGTGGAGTTGCTACTAACTGTTGGCGGACTAGCCATTTCAGACTTGAATAGTTCTTATCTGTATTGGATCGCTGCTTTATGTTTGGCATTGGTATGGGCGGTCACTTTTTTTATAAGTGTACCACTTCATGGCTCATTGGTCAATGGATACAATGCTGAAGGTATTCAGCGCTTGATTGACACAAACTGGTTAAGGACAGCAGGATGGAGTTTGAGGACAGGGCTGTTAGCTTTGATATTATTGCGATAGCAAAATATAGTTACCCAACCCAACGCTCTGCAATGAATAATCCAAGAAAATAGGCTTGGAGCAAAGTACTTATAAGGTAGAGCGGAATCCACCACTTTAGTCTTGTATGCTTGACTAATGCGTGAAAGTAGATAAAAGGAAGTGTGAGCACTATCAAAAAGTAAACTTGCCAATTAAGCTGACTTACAACTCTGTTTAGGCCGAATGTTAAAAGTCCCCATTCCAAGATCGAAAGCGACAGAATAAAAAAAAACGACTTTTTTCTATCAGCTCGCGTCGCTTGACTGGTCATTTCTTGAATAAATAAGAGAAAATAAGGAGTAGCAAAGACGTACCTATTTAGGCTGGCAATCACTGTACTGCCGGCCACATATTTACCAGAAAACAACAGTACTACGCAGGTAATCCCTGCAAGATAGAACAGCGAAAACATGGCTGGCTTTTCTATTAGATATTCGGGACCAGTCTTTTTTTCAAAGAATGATCGAACTAGTATTACCCCGGATAAAATACCCACGAACAGGGCTAAATAATCTGCCCATGCCGAGCTTGGGATTGGTCTTGCCGTTAGAGGCAGGCTAGGAAAGTCCAGTACTCTTTCCCATTGTGCCTGAACCTCGAGGTAGTTAAAATGGACACCCGATTGATCAAATTGGTATAGTTGAACGGCCCAATTTACTATTAGCGCTACCGCTATTGGTAATAAGGAGTAGACATGGTCCTTTCTTGTAAATGACCAGTTTACCTTAATGAGGTAGGTGAAAAGAAAGCATAATGAAAGAATGAATCCAATTGACCGGGTCGTGCATGCTAATACAACCCCTATCAAAATCAATGCTAAGTGGTCCTTGTTGAGACCTGCCAAAATGAAAGCACCTCCCAGTAAAAAAAGTGCTTCCGAATAGGGCACCATAAAGAAAATGGCACTTGGAAAACTCGAGAATAGTATCAGTTGCCCTAATGGAATATTGAACTCTCGACTAATAATATAGACACTGATCAACGTAATGAGCCAATTTAAAATGGATACCCCCAGAGGCCCCAAATTGCTTAATTCCCAAAGCCATGCGAAAAGTGGATAATAGGCGACATTAGATTGGCTATTCGGAACATAGCTGTAACCTTCTAAGACAATTGACCAATACCAATCAGAATCCCATTGGTATCCAATATCAAAAATAGAACTGTCGGTGAGACCAATGTATTTCAGTAGACTAAAGCATATGACCAACAACGTGGTATGTAGCGTAGCAGCGATTAGATAAACTCTATAGGAGGGGACTGAATCTAGCACTGATTTAACCTACTCTTAAACCTGACAAGTGGGCGCAATAAGCATAAGACTGGAGTAAGATCAAAACCCCATACAGGAGTACCCAGAACCTGGTAGAACTCTTCCTTTTGATAGTTTCTAAATATGCGACCGGGATAAAAGCCATCACTAAGAAATAACCAAAAGTCAGAGCATGAAAACGGAGAGAAGCGTATGGCCCAGTAGAACCGATTATAAATGACAGATAGACCGATCCAAAAGCTACCAAACAAAGGGCAAGTACTTCTTTAGTAATGGTGAGCCTTTTTAATTGATAAATGAGGAATACAGTAAAGAAAGGTGTCGCAAAAATAAATCGGTTGAGGCTGTGAATTGAAGTGCCCCGTTCCCCATAGGTGCCGGAGAAGAGTAATGTGACACAGGTTATTCCTGCTATATATAGCATTGAAATAATCCAGTCAGCATTTTGCTTTTGGTTGTGGCTGATGCGTTGGTAGACATAATAGAGTATGACCAAGCCTGAAAGTAGTCCGACAAACAGTGCGAGAAAATCATTCCATACAAGAGACTTAACAGTAATTGTGGTTAATGGAAAACTAGGGAACCCAAAGTGCCTGTTCCATTGAGATTGAACTTCAAAAAGACTGAAATCAACTCCGGCCTCACTGATTTGAGCCCACCTTACAACCATCGAGGAGGTCAAGGCAGCCGTAATGCCGAAAATGTATAGCCTTATTCTTTGCCATCTCACCACACGGAACTCACACAGGAAGTAGGTGAAAACAAGACACAACACTAAAATTGCAGAGGCCGATCTAGTTAAACAACTTATAATTGAACCGATCAGAATTAGATGCCATGAGCTCTTGTTGAAACCTATTATCAACAGCGTCGCACCTAAAAAAAATATTGATTCCGAGTAAGGGACAAAACTGAAAATTAAACTTGGTGTGGCTAATAAAAGGAGCAAATACCGTTGTTCAACCTTGTATGTGACCACTAAGAGATAAAGGCTGAATAGTAGAACGCCTATATTGATCAATACAATACCTAAGTATCCAACTCCGGTCCATCCCCATACCCAGGGAAAGAGAGGATAGAAGGCCACATTTGATTGTTGACCAGGGGTATAGTGATAACCGTTCTGACGGATGTTCCAATACCAGCCTGCATCCATTTTTAGGGTTGGATTCAATAAGTCAACTTTGAATATTAGTTCATTAAAGATGACCACCCCAATTGCGAGCAGCAGAAAATGAATCAGAATAAGTAAGAAGAAATCAAAGATGGTATCTTTTGAATGCCCCAGAAACTCTTTGTTGAATCTACTTCCTACTTGCATTGAAGAGCTTTTGCTTCTCTTCCTTACTTAGGCTTTCATAGCCTTTTTCTGAAATCTTGTCGAGGATCGCATCGATCTCAGCCTGGTCTGTGCCTCCACTTGAGCTGGTCGTACTGCTCGAGGCAGCTTTGCGCGTAGAGCTGCCGGCTTTCTTGTGCGTCACCTTTATTTTAGGGCTGGGCTTAAACAGTCCTTTGAAGAAATCCATGGTCTGTATGACTGGCGCACCAAGGTCATTGCCTTTTTGCAATTGCTTGATGAACAGGAAGCCTATGATAGCACCACCTATGTGCGCCAGTTCGCCACCGGCGTTGCTACCGATAGTTCGCGATAGCGACAACAGGACGTAGAACATGGCGATGTACTTGATACGCACTGCTCCCAGAAATAGTAAGAAGAAAGTATGATTAGGCATAAATGTCGCGGCACCCACTACCACAGCAAAAACCCCGGCACTCGCACCAAGCATTAACGAGCCATCGATACGATCATGATAAAAGGGTACGACATTGTACATGAGCATGTAGAAAAGGCCACCCATGATCCCTCCAATGACATAAAGACTAATCAGGCGATTGTTGCCTAAGAAATCCTGAATCAACCTGCCAAACCAGAAAAGGAAGAGCATATTGAAAATGATATGGAGGAAGCCTTCGTGTGTAAAGAAGTAAGTAATCAAACTCCAGGGCTGGAAGATGAAACTGGTGAAGTCAGCCGGCAGCATTAGGTAGTTTCTGAAGGATTCATATACTCCGCTCAACCCAGAGAGCACGAGCACTACCTTCAAAACTATCAATGCAACAAACACAATTACATTGATCAGTATGATCTGAATGAGGCCGTTATTGGGCTTGTCCCAAGCGTTCTTAAAATCGTCGAAAATACCTGCGTTGTTCATCATCAATAATAGGTTCCGGAGTTCTTTTGCCAGTATTTCAGTATCAGAAATGCGATGAGCATTCCGCTGAGGTGGGCAAAATGCGCCACATTATCTCCAGCCGCACGGTTAATTTCGGAATATAATTCATAAGCACCATAGAACATTACAAGATACTTGGCCTTGACAGGGATGGGCGGAAAGAGCAGCATAAGTTCCATGTTGGGGAACATCATCGCAAAAGCCATCAGTATTCCAAATACAGCCCCTGAGGCGCCTACCATGGGTACATTCGCCTTGCTTTCATAAATCTGGTTGGCGATCACCTTGCTTTCAGCTATATATTGAGCACTCGTTGGCTGGTCTGCATATTCATTGATAAAATCGAACAGCCTGTTGTAATACCTAGGTGCGTGTTCCGTAATGAAATAATTGAATGCCTCTGGATCTGGATTTTGGATGTAGACTTCCGAAGCATTCTGTACTTGACTCACCTCGATATAATTGACAGTAGCATAGAGCATACCGGCTCCCACGCCGGTGATCAGATAGAATGCAAGAAACTTCTTGGGTCCCCAAATCTGCTCCAGCATAGGGCCGAAAATCAGTACCGCGAACATATTACCAAACAAATGCCAGAAACCCCCATGCATCCACATGTAGGTGAACAGTTGAAAAGGCTTGAAGCTGCTAGCAAAGATGTACCGCAGGCCGAGGATGTCAACCACGTCGATTTTGATAAGGCTCGACAACAAAAACACCACTGCATTGATGATCAGGATGTTTTTGACCATTGGGGTCATTCTGCTAAACATAGAGGAGGTTATCTGTTAAAGAAGTTCGCAATTTTATCTAAACCAAGTAATACAAAGGTTGGTTTGCCTTCCGGCGTATAATTCGGTTGCTGGCAAGCAAAGAGCTGGTCAATCATGGCATTCATCTCTTGCTGGTCAAGCTGATGCCCCGGTTTGATAGAGGAGCGCTTGGCCAATGCACGGGAGATGTTTTCTTGTTTGTCTATGCTCAAGGCTTCTCTGTTCCATTTAAACTGTTCGATCAACCCTTCAAACAGCACTTTTTCATTCGTCTCTCGTACGTCCGCCGGGATACCCTGAATAGCTATGGCATTCTTACCAAAAACGTCAAACACGAAACCCAACGATTTAATTTCGTCCTGAAGTTCCATAACGAGTGAAAAATCAGCAGGGTTGAGTTCAACATGCGCTGGAAATAGCGATTGTTGAGATAAACCCTCTTTTGACTTGATTTGATGGTTAAATCGCTCAAATAATATTCGCTCATGAGCAAATTGCTGATCCATGACCATCAACCCACTTTTGACCTGCTTTAATACGTATCGCTTATGCAACTGCCATGGAGGAGATTTCATATCCTCCTCTCCGGGGTTCTCAATATTATTGGCACTGCTGGCAATGACGACCGCATCTTGCGACGAAGGTTGTTCCTGATCAAGGACTTCTTGTCGATAGTCTGACTCAGATTTAGCCTTGCTAAACAGATTCTCCCAGTTTTTGAGATTGCTCTCCTCTCTTGGAGAGGCGGTTTTGAACTTGGAGTAGTCGAGCTCGGCTTTTGAGAACAGTACCTGACGGTCAAAGTTCAATCCCGATCTAGCGATGGCCTCAAAGTTGACATCCGTATTGAAATCCAGAGATGGCATGACGCTGTGTGCGCCGAGTGCCTGCTTGACCGCCGACTTGACTATGCCATAGATCGTGCGCTCATCATCAAATTTTACCTCCGTTTTTGTAGGATGCACATTGACATCCACGTGCTTTGGATCTATCGTAATGAAGAGCACGTAGAAGGGATATTGATCATCAGCAATTAGCCCGTCAAACGCCGTGCTTACCGCATGATTGAGGTAGTTATTCTTAATGAATCGATTGTTGATAAAGAAAAACTGCTCGCCCCGAGTCTTCTTCGCAAATTCCGGCTTGCCGATATATCCCTGAATGTTCAGATGTGGCGTCTCCTCCTGGCAGGGAACCAGCTGCTCACGATAATTTTTACCAAACAAGCCTACGATTCTTTGGCTGAGCTTGGATCCCTCCAGCTGAAAGGTTTCCAAATCATTTTGATACAACGAAAAGCCTACCTCCGGATGAGCCAGCGAAATCCTGAAAAACTCATCGAGGATGTGGCGCATTTCCACAGGATTTGACTTGAGGAAGTTGCGCCTTGCTGGCACGTTGAAAAACAAGTTCTTCACTGAGATGCTTGTGCCTGTAGGTGCAGCGATATGCTCTTGCTTTTTGACCTGAGTACCTTCTACGCAGAGTAGGGTGCCCAGCTCTCTCTCGGCGGTTCGTGTTTTCATTTCCACTTGAGCTACCGCGCCGATGGAGGCAAGCGCTTCTCCGCGGAAACCTTTCGTCCGTATGCTAAATAAGTCTTCGGCAGTTCTGATCTTGGAGGTCGCATGACGCTCAAAGCTCATGCGCGCATCGGTCTCTGACATGCCCAAGCCATCGTCGCTGACTTGCACCAGCGTCTTACCAGAATCTTTGACGATCAACGTCACCTGCTTACTTCCGGCATCTACGCTGTTTTCGAGCAGCTCCTTGACCACAGAGGCTGGTCGCTGCACTACTTCGCCAGCGGCAATTTGATTTGCGATAGCGTCAGGAAGCAATTTGATGATGTCCGACATGCTAGGCTTGAGCCCTCCTACCTTTAAACCAGAAATAGGCCGTGATCAAAAGAGAGGCGATCACGAACTCCCTAAGAAACGGAAACTGCCAGCCGAAAAGGTAAAGTCCGCTAAACCCTACTACCGCAAACAAAGAGCTCACGCTAGCGAGCATATTTTTTGACCGACTCCAGACGATTACGGGTACGAGCAAAGTATAGCTGTAGAAAATGTCATTGCCATAGTACAGCCAGCCAAAGACGGTGATGATTAAGAATAGCGCTATCATCAGCTGGATACCTGACGCGCTTGGTCCCGCGCCTTTAGCCAGATCTGACTTGGCTCTGAACGATCCGTGTATCGCAGATCCGTTTCTGGAAGCTTTGAGGTTCTGCTCCAACTCCATGTCATGCTTGATCTTAGAAACACGCTCTTCGATTTCCTCTTTCACAGGGTCATAGTGGCGTGCCTGGAATTTGAATCGCTGGTGACTTGGGAGCCGGATCAATGATGGTAGTCTCATGACAATTAGCGTTTATCGAATATTGCTGCTTCTTGTGGATTAATATTTGCTAATCTGAAGCAAACAATGTTGGTTTAACGAAATCTAATACAAATCTAATAGGTTATTTTATTCCGCTAGGATGCCCCGCCAGATATACCTCATATTGTGCTTGTTGATTCCCTCTCTTTCCTGGTCTGGAGAGCTGAGTGATTTGGCCGTGACGCAGGAGAAGGTCAAGTCGCTGAGCCAGGAGGAGCTTGCCGGTCAGCTGATTATAGCCAAATACCGTGAAAAGGAGGAGGCAATCAGGCTGATCAGGCAGCATCATATTGGTGGGTTTCTCTTACCAGAAGGAGACCCTTATGAGCTTAGAGCGATCATTTCAGAGCTTAGATCTGCCAGTACCCTACCGTTGTGGATAGGTATAGAGACGATCGATGGGCTCAACCCTGCGCTAACGCAGAGCTTGACCCTACCGGAAGCCCATACTTTGGCTAGCATATCTGACGAAACCCTGATAGCGAATATGGGCTACTCGGTTGGACAAATCCTCGCTGGCATAGGAGCCAATATCCACTTCACGGTCTATCCGCTTGAGGACTATAAAAAAGGAATGCTCAGGTCGGGAATATCCATTCTCTCTACTGAAAATCTCTACCGATCGGAAATTGTTGATTTGAAGGATCGCATGAACTACCCACTGGCTTTTAGAGATTATTTAGGTGGTGAATCTGCTGAAGGCCAGTTGATTGAGGAGTTCAAGAATAGTCTGGATATCATCGTGATCAACGGCGGTGAAGAGAAGATTATTGAAGCCAGAGATGTGATCATCGACGGCCTGCGCAAGAAAGAGCTAAGGAAAATCGCAGCAAAAGTATTGGTGTATAAGGGTCAGGTAGCTCCTAATAAGGTCGGCAAAGCATCTTTGGAGGAGCTGATTTATGACAAGAATCGAGCAATCACATTATTTGACATACTGCAGAAATCCCTGGTAGCCAGAAATGGCACCCATTCTCATTTACCGCTAACCAACCTTGCAGATAACTACTTCGCCTCCTTGTCAAGAGACAATGAGGTGGGTGAGATATTCAGAAATGGGCTGGAGCGGTATACGCATATTGAGCATTTTGAGCTTACGGAAGCTCCTTCCGAAAAACTGGAGTCGAGTATTTCGCAGTTTGATTGGCTTCTGGTTGACTTGACAGACCAAAGTGCCGGCTCGTCCTGGGTGGCATTTATAAACAGGCTATCGAAAAGTCAGTATGTGGCGGCTTATATCGATGATGTAGACGTGCTGGCAAAGCTCTCGGAAAATGTTGCGATCATCTGGAATTACGAATCAGTTCCCCTGGCCTACGATCTTGTCACACAGGCTTTTTTTGGAGCTGTAGAAGTAGATGGTGTGCTACCTGTGGATATCTCCAGCGCGCTGGAGCGGGAGACATCAGACAAGCTTAGGGGTATAAAGCGGCTTAAGTACGGATTTCCAGAACTAAGCGGGATGAATACCTCTAAGTTGTCAGCGATCGATGGAGTAATGCAAGAGGCGATAAAGGAGGGAGCCACACCTGGTGCTCAGATCATGGTGGTGAAAAACAGTCGGGTGGTGTACGAGAAGTCATTTGGGTATCAGACCTACGACAGCCTTCGTCCGATTAATAAGCATACTCTATATGATATTGCCAGCGTCAGCAAGGTGGCCGGGACGCTTCAAGCCATCATGTTTCTTGTTGAGCGCAAAGCCATCTCACTCGATGACCCGATCTACAAATACTTCCCTGAGCTCGAAGGTCAGGCCAAGGGAGATATGGTGATAAGGGAGATATTGGCTCATCAGGCGGGACTTCCTGCATATTATCCTTTTTGGCGCAAGACCATGGACAAGCAGCGTGATTTTTCCGATGAGTATTACAGGGAGCAGATGATCCCGGAGTTTGATCAACCGGTAGTTCCCGGCCTGTATATGCGTCAAGGCGTGACGGATTCTTTATGGAATTGGATCATCTCAGATGACATCCGACTAGCTGACGAACCCGAGTACCGCTACAGTGATATTGGTTTTATGCTGCTTAAGCGTCTTGCCGATAATATTCTCAATCAACCGATGGATGATTTCCTTAAGCAAAATATCTATGACCCTATTGGGATAGATCGACTGGCTTACAATCCGCTATGCATTTTCGATAGATTCAATATCGCTCCTACAGAGCAGGATCATTACTATCGTAATAGTACTATCTGGGGCAATGTCCATGATCAGAATGCCGCATTTGTGGGTGGTGTAGCAGGACATGCCGGTATTTTCAGCAATAGCAATGAGCTCGCCAAACTCTTGCAAATGCACCTCAACAAAGGATACTATGGGGGCTATGAGTATTTCAAGCAGGAGACGGTCGAGGAATTCACTAAGCCACATTTTTTGGGAAATCGTCGAGGGCTTGGTTGGGACAAGCCTTCTGATAAGGTGGATAACACCTCCAAATACTGCTCTGATGCCACTTTTGGACATACAGGGTTTACGGGTACGGCGGTCTGGGTTGATCCGGAAGAGGAGCTGATCTATATCTTCCTCTCAAATCGTACCTATCCGGATGCAGGTAATGTCAAACTTATCCAGATGAATGTGCGTACTAAGATTCAGGATATCATCTACGAATCGATCATACGTGGCAATTCTTCCGATGATTGAACATTTTTTGAATTTGGCTTGTTCACAAGCTGTTTTTACGACCATATGAAGATAGGAATAGTTTGTTACCCGACTTACGGCGGGAGCGGTGTAGTGGCAACTGAGTTGGGCAAAGCTTTGGCCAAAGAAGGTCATCAAGTTCATTTCATTACTTACTCTCAACCCACTCGGCTCGACTTTTTTAATGAGAATCTTTACTATCACGAAGTAAGTCTCAAACCTTATCCATTGTTCGACTTTCCTCCATACGAACTGGCCCTTGCGAGCAAGATGGTAGAGGTGGCCAAGTTTGAAAAATTGGACCTCCTTCATGTGCACTACGCTATTCCGCATGCTTCGGCGGCTATCTTGGCGCAAGAGATATTGAAAACCAAGAACATCGATATTCCGGTGATTACTACCCTTCATGGTACTGACATCACGCTGGTGGGTAAAGATTCATCCTTTGAGCCGGTGGTGACTTATTCGATCAATAAGTCAGACGGTGTGACTGCCGTATCCGAAGATTTGAAGCAGGACACCCTGGAACATTTCGAAATCACGAAGGATATTAAGGTGATTCCCAACTTTGTAGATATTCATCGTTTCAAAAAACAGAAGAAGGACCATTTTAAACTTGCGATTTGCCCTAATGGAGAACGTCTGATTGTGCACACCTCCAATTTCCGTAGGGTCAAGAGAGTACAGGACGTGATAGGAGTGTTTAATATCATTCGTCAAAACATGCCTGCAAAACTATTGCTGGTAGGAGACGGACCTGAGCGTACGGCGATGGAGAATCTTGCCAGAGAGACATGCAGCTTCGACGATGTACGTTTTCTGGGTAAGCTCGAGCAAGTTGAAGAAGTATTGTCTGTGGCGGATTTGTTCCTGATGACATCTGAGAAGGAGAGCTTCGGATTGGCCGCTTTGGAGGCCATGGCTTGCGAGGTTCCCGTGATTTCTACCAATGCAGGAGGCCTACCGGAATTGAATGTCGATGGTGAAACCGGATTTTTATGCCCTGTAGGAGATGTGGAGCAGATGGCAGAAAAAGCCATTCATATTTTGGATGACCGTAATTTGAAATCCTTCAAAGAAGGAGCGCTGAAAAGGGCCAAAGAATTCGAAATCAACAATATTTTGCCTCGATATGAGGACTATTACAATGAAGTAATTTCAACGTTCCGATCCAAGCTCGCACTTCAGGACTAGATTTGCGTAAAATGCTACCATCGTATTTATTTATCATTTAAATTTGCCAAAAATTGTATTCTATGGCACAAGTGGAAACGCTTAAAGCAAAGAAATTACCAAATCATTCTGGAACTAAGTGAGTTTTTGAGAACCCCATACTCGAGCGCCTTTCCAGAACACACATTGCAGTCCCACTCACACTTTTTTCATTGATCTCAACAGGATTGATTTATTACGGGGTTACAAATTTTGGCTTTGCACCGATGATGATCATTGGATTATTTGTCGCTGGGATGTTGTCATTTACCCTTCTGGAGTATGTGATGCACAGATATTTGTTCCACTTACCAACGACAACTCCTAAGAGGGAGAAGTTTGTCTATCACGTGCATGGAGTACACCATGACTACCCAAAGGACAAGGATAGGCTCGCTATGCCACCGGTGTTGAGTCTCACCTTATCTACTATTTTCTATTTCCTGTTTTATTTCATGATGGGAAACTTGGTATATGGTTTCCTTCCTGGTTTCCTCATGGGTTACGCTGGCTACCTGTTTGTCCACTATTCGGTACACGCATTCCAGCCGCCTAAGAACTTCTTGAAAATTCTTTGGATACATCATGGCATCCATCATTATAAGGAGCCTGATCGCGCCTTTGGCGTTTCATCACCACTTTGGGATGCGATCTTTAGAACCATGCCAAGAAGGTAAATAAACTAAAGCCACCTCAGGGTGGTTTTTTTATGTCTCAGAAAATCGTAGTAATCGGGTGTGGGTGGCTTGGCTTTCCTTTAGCTAAAGCGCTTGTGAAAAATGGACACGCAGTGATCGGCACGACCACAAGCGATCAGAAGCATGAACAAATGAGTGGTCATGGTGTCCAGCCAATAGTACTTAAGGTCAACGCTGATACTGTCCAAACTAGCGATGATGCCATTTGGCAGTCTGAAATTTTCATTATTGCTATCCCGCCAAAAGTGAGCGCTCGGGGAAGGGATTTCCATATTGATCAGGTTAGGGCACTGCTTGAGCGGATTCCTGAGGGTGCAAGACTTGTCTATGTCAGTTCCACGTCAGTGTATCCTTCCTTAGCAGGAAAATATGATGAATCTTTTGAGCTGAGCGCTGACAATACGGGCAATCCTACCTTATTCGCGTGTGAAAAATTGATTTCTGATAGGGTGAAAAGCACGATCGTCAGGTGTGGCGGGCTCATGGGTGAGCAGCGGATTTCCGGCAGGTACTTTGCTGGTAAGGAGGTGAGCGGAGAAAATCAACCCGTTAACTACATCCACCAATCAGACGCTGTGGGCTTAATATCTGAAATAATAGAAAATAATATATTCGGAACTTACAACCTTGTGAGTCCTCTCCACCCTACAAGGTCGGAAGTCTATCGAGCCAATAGTCGGAAATTTGGATTTACCATGCCCACTTTTAAGGATGAAGGCACTCAAAGGATCATCGATGGCACGTTGATCGCGGACAAGTTGGATTATACCTTTGAACATCCCGATCCACGCGACTTTCATTCTTAGTCTGAGGTTTTTGCTTTTTTATCTGGCCAAATGAAATCCAAATGGCTTTCAATTTGTTAAGTGCAAACGAAAGAAGATATTTGGTTGCATGCGAGGATTTCGGTTTACAAAATTCATTCCCGGTCAGGACAAAGAGAAGACTACATTTGAGAATCTACTTGATATCTTCAAGCAGCTGGTGGTAATTACCTCCGGGGATGTGAGCGAGGCACTGAGCTGGCTCACCAATCTTGATAAGCAGTACAATATTACCAACCCTCAGTACGGAATAGGCGACTTCATCGACGATCTTAAGGCCAAGGGATATATCACAGATGACAATCAGACGGGTGAGATCAAGCTAACAGCAAAGAGTGAGCAATCCATCAGAAAGAGTGCACTCGAGGAGATATTCGGTAAGCTGAAAAAGTCAAATCGTGGACAACATCAGACTAACTTTTCGGGTACGGGAGATGAGCTGAGTACGGATAGGAGAGATTACCAGTTTGGAGATACGCTCGATCAGATCAGTATGACGGACTCCATCCGCAACGCACAAATCAATCATGGCTTTGGTGACTTTAGATTGACAGAGGATGACCTGGAGATTGTAGAGAAGGAGTATAAGACGCAGACCTCTACGGTTTTAATGATTGACATTAGCCACTCCATGATTCTCTATGGTGAGGATCGCATCACCCCGGCCAAGAAGGTGGCGATGGCCTTAGCAGAATTGGTCACGAAGAAGTACCCCAAGGATACCCTGGATATTATCGTCTTTGGTAACGACTCATGGCAGATAGAGATCAAGGACTTGCCCTATCTCAATGTGGGGCCTTATCATACCAATACCATTGCCGGGCTAGAGTTGGCGATGGATATTCTAAGGAGACGGAAGAATGCGAACAAGCAGATCTTTATGATTACGGATGGTAAGCCTACCTGCATGAAGGTAGGTATCAAATATTATAAGAATAGTTTTGGGCTGGATCCTCAGATACTTAACAAGACATTGAATCTGGCGGCCCAGTGTCGCAAAATCAAAATACCCATTACCACTTTTATGATTGCTTCTGACCCGTATCTGAAGCAGTATGTAAGAGAGTTTACTCAAGTCAACAATGGTAATGCCTACTACAGCAGCCTCAAGGGGCTAGGCGATCTGGTCTTTGAAGACTACCGCCGAAATCGTAGAAAAACATACTAACCAACAGTATAAAAGGAGAAGTGATGAACTATCAGGATATACCTGCCGAGAAAAAGCTATTGATTAAAACACTGGGTGAACTCAAAGCTGCTGGCTATGAACCAAAGGGGATCAAGGATGAGCTTAGAGCCAACCTAATTGATAGGCTGAAGAAAAAGGAGCAGGTTTTTGAAGGCATATATGGTTACGAGGATACGGTGATCCCTGATATAGAAAGGGCGATTCTATCCAGGCATAATATGAACCTTCTTGGACTCAGAGGACAGGCCAAAACAAGAATTGCAAGAATGATGACACATCTTCTGGATGAGTACATTCCTGTTGTGAAGGGCTCTGAGCTTAATGACGATCCTTTGATGCCAATCTCCAGATTCTCTGTTGATGCTATTGAAGAGCACGGCGACAGTACGCCTATAGGGTGGATGCATAGAGATTCGAGGTATTCGGAAAAACTGGCTACTCCAGACGTTTCTATTGCTGATTTGATCGGTGATGTGGATCCAATTAAGGCGGCATCATTAAAGCTTCCTTACTCCGATGAGCGGGTGATTCACTACGGACTCATTCCTAGATCACACCGAAGTATTTTCGTAATCAATGAGTTACCGGATCTGCAAGCCAGAATCCAGGTGGCATTATTCAATATCCTGCAGGAGGGAGACATCCAGATCAGAGGCTTCAAATTGAGATTGCCGCTTGACATTCAGTTTGTGTTCACTGCCAACCCTGAGGACTACACCAATCGTGGTAGTATAGTTACACCTTTAAAAGATAGGATTGACAGCCAGATCATTACTCACTATCCTAAGTCTATAGAGATTGGCAAAAAGATCACTGCACAGGAGGCACGCGTATTGGATGAGCAGTCTGCTCAGGTACAGCTCAACGATCTTTCCTACGACCTCATCGAGCAGATTGCTTTTGAGGCGCGGGACAATGAGTACGTCGATAGTAAAAGTGGTGTGTCTGCACGCTTGACCATTTCGGCTTTGGAGAATTTAGTGGCTGCTGCAGAGCGCAGATTGTTGATTAGTGGAGACGAAAAGACGCACGTAAGGGTCGGTGACTTCATTGGGGTTATCCCGTCAATTACTGGTAAGGTGGAGCTTGTGTATGAAGGCGAGCAGGAGGGGCCAGGTATAGTGGCCAATAATCTGCTTGGCAAGGCTATTCGGACACAATTTTTACACTACTTCCCCAATCCTGAAGAGCTCCGCAAGCAAAAAGAAAAGCCTAATCCTTACAAGGAGATCACCAACTGGTTTGGAGATGGACATAGCCTGGACCTGCTGATCGACCTTTCCGGCTCGGAGTATACAGCAGCGTTGAATAGTGTCCCCGGCCTGGCGAAACTGGTAGAGGAAGTGCATAAGGAAGCAAAGGGTGATCAGAAGCTCTTCATGATGGAGTTTGCTCTTCATGGCTTAGCAGAATTCAGTATGCTGAGTAAGCACCAATTGGCGAAAGGACTTCAGTTCAAGGACTTACTGAGCAGTATGTTTTCTATGCCGGAGGACCTGGATGACGAAGAACAAATTTAGCGCAGATAGTAAATCAATCGATGGACCTAAGAGAGATCAAATATCTAGTCCGTCAGGGTGAGAATGAGCAGATAGAGTTTAAGAAAAAGATCAATCATCCTGATAAGGTCATCCGTGAGTTGGTGGCCTTTGCTAATACTAACGGTGGTACGCTGCTGGTGGGTGTGGACGATAATGGTGATATCTCTGGTCTCAAACATGCCGAGGAAGATGACTACCTCATGAAGAAGGCCATCGAAGAACTGAGTCGTCCCAAGCTACGATTCAAGTCAGGGATGGTGAAGCTTCACGAAAATAGAGCGGTGCTCTACTATCAAATCTCTCCAAGTAAGCGAAAGCCCCACTATGCCCTGGAGACACCAAAGCAGCGATGGGGTAAGGCCTATGTCCGGTATGAAGACAAAAGTGTGCAAGCAAGCCGTGAGATGACAGAGGTGCTGAGGCGTCAGCGAAACAATAAAGAATTTGGCTTCTCCTATGGTGAAGATGAGCGACTGCTGATGCAGTATCTGGAGGAGACTGGTACATTGACAGTGAGCCAGTTTGCCGATAAGTCCGGCCTACCAATGCCACGTGCCTCGAAGATCATGGTGTTACTCACATTGACCAATGTCCTGCGAATTATCCCAACAGAAAAGGGAGATTTGTTTGCCTTCAAGCACTGACCTTTTCGAGGACAATTTAACCTGCAATTAATAGGATTTTCTTCTGAAAACACTCAATTTACGATTATAGCATTGTTAGCCAAACAATCACTTTTCGACTATGACCGCAGCGAAAAAGCAGAAGAAAATCTTTGTACTTGACACCTCAGTAATCATCTACTCTCACGACAGCATTATGAACTTTGCTGAGCATGATGTGGGGATACCAATCACAGTTCTCGAGGAACTGGATCAGTTTAAAAAAGGAAACGACACAAAAAATTTCGAGGCACGGGAGTTCACTCGCAAGCTTGACGAGCTGGCTGATGGTCACATGCTCCAGGAATGGATTCCACTCAATGGAAAGGGCAAAGGTAAGTTTAAGGTCGTCATGTCGACCAGCAGCAGTGTAGATGCTCAGAAGATATTTGATGACCGAAAAAATGATCACAAAATCCTCAATGCTGCGCTATCGCTAAAAGACGAGTATCCCGACAAAAATGTCATTCTGGTAAGTAAGGATATCAACCTGCGTCTAAAGGCAAAGTCACTTAACCTGCCTGCGGAGGACTATGAGACGGGTAAGATTAAAAATGTAAGCACACTTTTTACTGGTAAGGAAGAGATTGAGAATGTCTCGGCAGAGGATATCAACAAACTGTATAAGGACGGTGAGATTGATAAGAAGAATATTCTCAAAAGAAAGAAGCCTTTAGCTAATGCCTACTACATCATTAAGAGTGATAAAAACTCGATATTGGCTCGATACAACCCGTTTACCAAGAACATACAGCATGTCGAGAAGCGATCCGTATCCGGAATAAAGCCGCGCAATGCTGAGCAGACCTTTGCGATCAATGCCATGATGGACCCTGAGGTCAAGTTGGTGTCAATCAATGGAGTGGCTGGTACTGGCAAGACTTTGTTGGCGATTGCCGCCGCACTTGAGCAGCGCCGCGACTTCAAGCAGATATACCTGGCCAGACCAGTGGTTCCATTGAGTAACAAGGACATTGGCTACCTGCCTGGGGATATCAAGTCGAAACTCAACCCGTACATGGAGCCGCTTTGGGATAACCTGAAGTACATCCAGAACCAGTACCACGAGACGGAAAAGGATTACCAACGGATCACCGATATGGTGAATCAGGAAAAGCTGTTGATACAGCCGTTGGCTTACATCCGTGGAAGAAGCTTATCTAACATTTTCTTTATCGTGGATGAGGCGCAGAACCTTACCCCTCATGAGATCAAGACCATCATCACCAGGGCAGGGGAGAACACCAAGATCATCTTTACCGGAGATGTCTATCAAATAGATACTCCTTATCTTGACTCTCAAAGTAACGGACTGTCTTATCTGATCGATCGCATACAGGACCATCCCCTCCATGCGCACATCACGCTTGAGAAGGGTGAGCGCTCAGAGTTGGCCAACGTGGCGAATGAGTTGCTTTAGTATCTTCTTGTTGAGTGAGTTGCCACATTACTTAATATATCAAAGCGCTTGTAGAACATTCGAACAAGGGCCATATTGATTCACAATGTTTAATTAGTAAGGACCTCTGAAACTTCACTAAACCCAACCATGAAAAAACTCCTCTATCTCTTATTGATTGTTAGTGCTTGCAGCGCCCCCGAGCAGCAGCAAGTCAACACTGAAGTACAAGGCTGGGAAGCCCAAGCCGCTCGTGTAGAGATTATCCGTGATGATTTCGGTGTGCCTCATATCTATGGAAAGTCTGATGCAGATGCTGTTTTTGGGATGTTGTATGCGCAGTGCGAGGATGACTTTCCTCGGGTAGAGCGCAACTACTATTGGGCGATTGGTCGTCTGGCAGAAGTGGAAGGTGAGGAGGCTTTATACAGCGACCTTAGGGCTCGCCTATACATGACTATCGATGAAGCAAAGGCGCATTATGAAAATGCTCCTGATTGGCTCAAAAAGCTGTGTCAGGCTTACGCCGATGGTATCAACTATTACCTCCACACGCATCCGGAGGTTAAGCCCAAAGTGCTGACGCGATTCGAGCCCTGGTTTCCCATGTTCTTTTTTGAGGGGTCGATTGGCGGTGATATTGAGAGTGTTCGCACCAATAGAATCAAAGAGTTTTACGGTGAGAACCAGTCCATGACCATGGCTGATTTGCTACCGCAAAAAGATGTGCTCGAAGAACCCAAGGGGTCTAACGGATTTGCGATAGCTGGTCAACATACAGCTTCGGGTGATGCGATGCTGCTCATCAACCCACATACTTCGTTTTACTTCCGGGGGGAGTCACAGGTAGTGAGTGAGGAAGGACTCAACGCCTATGGTGCGACGACATGGGGCCAGTTCTTTATCTATCAGGGCTTCAGTGAGAAGAACGGCTGGATGCACACCTCTACGCGAGTGGACTTTATGGATGATTTCCTTGAAACAGTAGAGGAAAGAGATGGAAAGCTGCAGTACAAATATGGAGAGGAATGGAGGGACGTGTGGACTTCTGAGGTGACGCTTAAATACAAGGAAGGTGATCAGCTGAAAGAACGCACCTTCCCGATGTACAGGACACATCATGGGCCGATTACTGGTAAAGTGGGTGATCGCTTAGTAGCCACAAAACTAAACTGGGAGCCCGTGGATGCACTGATACAGTCCTTTACCCGCACCAAGACCAACAATCATGAGGAGTTTTGGGAGATGATGAAAATCCGCCGCAACTCATCCAACAATACGGTCTATGCCGATAAAGATGGCACAGTTGCCTACTACCATGGCGACTTTATTCCCAGGCGTGATCCACAATTTGATTACTCAAAGCCGGTGGACGGTTCGGACCCAGCTACTGATTGGCAGGGCATGCATGAGCTGGATGAGATTATCACTATCGTAAATCCTGAGAACGGATGGATACAAAACTGTAATTCCACGCCATTTACTGCCGCTGCTGAATACAGCCCGAAACAAGAGGACTATCCCTATTACATGGCGCCTGACCAGGAAAACTTCCGTGGCGTACATGCTGTACAAGTGCTTGGTGAGATGAAAGACTTAACGCTTGACGGGTTGATCGAATTAGCTCATGATCCTTACTTGCCGGCATTCGAAAAAGTGATTCCGGGATTAATTACGGCCTACGAACTAGTTGGCCCTAAGGATCCGGAGCTGGCAGGAGCTATAGATGTGTTAAGAGCATGGGATATGAGCTCAGGGAAGGAGTCCGTTGGCTTGACATTAGCACATTTCTATGGAATGGAGTTAATGGCTAATGGAGACAATCCTGAAGACTTAAGTGGAAACGACCGATTCAATTATTATGGCACACGACTACCGAACAAGCGAAGGCTGGAGCATTTTAGAGCGGCTTATGACAAACTTGTAGCTGATTGGGGTACCTGGGAAGTGCCCTGGGGAGAGTACAATAGGTTCCAGCGACTGTCCGGTGATATCGACCTCAAGTATGACGATGACCAGCCCAGTATTCCGGTAGGATTGACGACCAGCCGCTGGGGAGCCCTGGCTGCATATGGTGCAAAGTATGGTGAGGATACCCGTCGCATCTATGGCTACCGAGGCAACAGCTTTGTAGCTGTAGTAGAGTTTGGGGTCAAAGTAAAAGCCAAGACCATGCTGGCTGGTGGTCAGAGCGGAGACCCTGCTTCACCTCACTTTGATGACCAGGCGCAGCGCTATGCTGATATGCAGTTTAAGGATGTAGCTTACTATCGCGAAGATGTGCTGGCACGAGCAAAGAGGACGTATAAGCCGGGAGAGTAAAGAGATTAAGAAATGCTGGCAGAGCCCAAAACCAATTAATCTAAACCGGAACGCTTTTCTGAAACGCGCTGGAATGTGTGAAATTCGTCGGACGAGTTTTAAAAGAATATGCTGTGGAGCATGAGCCTATCGCTTGAATAGGACTATACTCGACCGACGAATATCGGCACCTCTCTATTCCACCCGCTTCTTACAAAAGATCCTCCAGGTCGGATAGTTAATGGTCTCAGCAGGATCTACCCAGGCACCTTCCCAGTTGAACCCTTCGTCAGTGATGTCCGAGAATACAATCTTGAAGAAGCCGTCAAAACCATTGGGAGCTTTTTGTGGATTGTAGAGCACTATATCACCACCGTCTCGAGGGGCGCCTGTCCACGTACTTAGTCGAGGGGTAGGCGTTGCTGAAGCGTAGTAGGTGACATACCATTGTGCACTATCAGCGTTGTATTGTCGGATGCTACCGGAGTGAGCTCCGTCAGCTTTAAAGGTCTCATCCTGTACCCCCCAGCCATCAGTGATATACTTCCAGTGCCACTCCAGGCTAACGGTATCTGCCCACTCTGTTTGATTGACACGCGACACGGACTGACAGTCTGAGATGCCTATCAGTGGAGCATAATCCATGATCTCCTTTGGAGCGTCAGGGTGAGGTTTGCCAAAAGGATGCTCTGCCGAGGGCCTGTTTTGATACATATCCTGAGCAGTGACTACTCCACAGATTAACAACATCGATATAAATGTGACCGTTCTTTTCATCTTGTATGTTTTTATGCTAATGTAGAAATACAAGACCTACGAAAAGAACTGATGCAGTTAATGTGCGAAGAGTCGCAGTGAACGAGCTGACAGGTTTATTAAAACGATCAGGTTATTGAGTTATACCGTAATTGAGCATTAAAAGACTCGCACACCTCTTCTATAGTTGAAACATGGAATTCAGTTGAAATAATCAGAGTTTTGGAATGCATTTGAAAAATGCGCATTCCTTTTTCATCTTTTGATCAGCCTGAGGCACGTGTTTTCATACTTTTTTGAAAGTACGAGTATGATGGCATCTTCTTGCTTATCTGCAGTACCCAACTCTACATTTTGATCATCAATGAGGGAAACTACAGTACCATCCTCATTCCATGGATACTCCTGATAGTTGATTGATATGAAACGCTCATTTCCTTCATTGAGCACCTGTACTATATCATTATTCACGATATACTCGAACCCTGTTGGGTAGAAAACCTCGGATAAGTAATCACTGTCTCTCCTGTTGAGTTTGAAAAAGCACTCACCAACATTTCGTTGTGCTACACTGCGACTGATTTGTGCTCTCATCATCTTCCATTCACCTGATTTTTGGGCCATTAGAAAAGTCGCATCTATAGCAGCCCGCTCACCTAGTTTTCCGTCAACGTCAATGGTAACCTTAACAGAGGTTTTCACCCGTGCCGCGTTTTCTCCATTCATTTCTACTTCTAAACTTTCTATTTTGAGCTCTGAGGAAATATCCCGATCCACGGTTAGTTCTTCCAGACCTTCTTGAAATTTTTCCAGACTCTCTGTCTCTGTAAACATCGTACCCATAGGGCCTGCAATGGTTCGTTCGGAGGTAAAATTGTCATCCAGGAAAGTCAAAACTAAGTTCACATCTTTGGTATCGTCCAGATTGTTCACTTCTTCAACAAATGCCCTAAAGACCTTTTCAACATTTTGTTCTTGAGCATATATCGATGTTAATGGTGCCAGCACAACAGCTAGCAAGACAAGTTTTAGCATTCTATTCATCGTCATCCAATTTTAAATTACCGGTAAAAAGTTTTGAGTTAAGTCTGTTTTACTGTTATCTCCCATAGAGACATATTCGCTGTTGCTACTTGACGAACTGGCAGAACATATTCCCTGTCCAGCATTATTCACCAATTCTGATTAAAACCTTCCAAATCCCAGGCAGTGTAACCTATAAGTATCTCCTAAGATCAACTTTGCAGCCTCTTTCTCATTAGTAGCTACACCAAGCTTCGTCTTTTTCTCGTTCTCCATTTGGTACAAGCTGCCGTCACTATCCCAGTTGTATTGTCTGAAGTCATTGCTGATAAATCTCTGTTTATCGATGGTCTTAAAATTAAAAGCCTCAAGCTCAGATTTGTACTCAAAGCCAGCAGGATAGTAGAGTTCGGCAACTAACGCTGTTTCTCTTTCATAGAATCTCGTCGGGCAGTTCCCGATATTGCGTTGAATGAGTGTTCTCACTACATCCGAATGTACCATTTTCCACTCGCCTTGATCATTTTTGGCTATGCCATAGTTGACCACAAATCCACCCTGTTCCGCCAGCTCTCCATCTACCTTCATATTCATAGATAGTACTGCGGATATAGTGGCTACTGTCGGCCCTTCGATCACCTTGCTGATTTCCTCTATTTTGATATTGGGTTGGATATCTCTTTCTCCGACATAGGCCAGCAAGCCTTTGACATAGGCATTCACACTTAGAACTGTTCGTTCTACTCTGCCATTTGGGCCAATAAAAGTTCTATTAACCTGAAAGTCCGGGCTTAAATAAGCCGTCACTTTGTTGACATCTTTGGTTACTGCAAGGTTATTAATCTCACTTACGTAATTCTCGAAGAAGTTTTTGATTTCACTTTTTTGAGCGAAGCAAACCAGTTGTGAAATGACTAAAGAAAGAAAAAGGAAAAATTTCTTCATTGATGTTTATCTTAAATGCTTAAGGTACTTGATGATGTTTTTTACCCACATTAAAGAAAGCAATTCGAACAGCTAATACCTTTAATTTTCATTTTTTTTTAATCCTGATACAACCATTCTCTCCTCAGTTCTCACCTTGATCTAAACAATTAAGAATACTTGAGCTACAAGCAAGACCCTTCTGAACTCGAATTAGTCTATGACTGCCTCCAACAGGACAGGCAGAGTCAGAAAAAGCTGTACGACAAGTATAAGGATGCCATGTACACGATACTCTACAGAATGCTTAACAATGAAGATGATGCAGCCGATGCGCTTCAGGAAGCCTTCATTCAGGTGTTCAGAGGCCTGTCAAGCTACAAGGGAGTTTCTTCTCTGGGGGCATGGATAAAGACCATCGTGGTAAGGACGGCTCTGGCAAGAAGAAGGCATCAAATTCATTTTGATGAGATAGATGAGAGGTCTCAGAAAATTGAACCTATCCATTGGGATTCTAACCTGACAGGCGAGTACCTGGATCATGCGATAAGAGCACTATCTGATGGTTATCGAAGTATTTTTCTGATGATCGAAGTGGAGGGTTATACTCACCGGGAGACCGCAGAGATGCTAGGGATCACTGAAGGCACATCCAAGTCGCAACTCTTCCATGCCAAGAAAGCATTGCAAAAACAACTAAAGGAGGTGATGTACGGATGAGCAAGCACGATCAAAATATAGACAGAGCTATACGCCAACTGCCAAGCCATAAGGCGCCTGACGAAGTATGGCAAAATATTGCGAATGAACTGGATGCTCAGCAGCCTTTGCTCAGCGCTATCGATGAATACAGGTCCAGGACTTTAAGCGCACCGGACCTCTTTGACGGTGTGATAGAGAGCACTCAGCCTAAGCGGGTTATCAGGAGGATGCCCAATGCCTGGCTTAGTGGGATTGCAGCTGGATTGGCGTTATTGATGACCGTGTATCTGCTTTTTGATAAAGCTGACGAGCAGGTTACTGTCGATACTTATACTGAGGTGACGGATGGCCTACCGGAAATGATGACGACCGTGATGCAACAGATGAGTGAGGAGGATGAAGTCATGGGCTTTATTAAAACCCATTGCCAGCAGGTCGCCCTCACCTGCAATACTCCAAAGTTTCAAGGTCTATTTGAGCTGTATGTTGAATTGGATGAATCCAAAATTGAATTAATGGACGTGATGACAGAAAATCAAAATCAACAGGAGCTTACGGGCTATCTGATCCGGGTAGAAAAAGAGAAGGATGAAGTGGGCAAACAATTGATTCAAATGATCATCGGATGAAAAGATTAAGATACATAGGTCTGGTTTTGATGGCGACTCTTACGTATGCCCATTGCGGTAGCGCTCAGGTGAGTCTGCAAGTGGTCACAAAGACCATCGAGAGAACCTTTGAGTATGACAGAGGTGACTATGTCATGCTTAAAGGAAATAAGAGCAATATCGAAGTTGTCGGTTGGGATGCACCTACCGTGAAAGTGGAGATACAACTCACCTCCAAGGCCAGGACAAAGGCCATAGCCGAGAAGGAGCTTGAGTTTCAGCGATACATATTGGAAAAGCGAAAAGAAGAGATAGGAATCACCAATTACTACAGCTATCCTGATAAGGACTACAAATTAGAATCGATTCTCCTAGCGAGCTACAAGATATGGGTACCGAAGACCGCTGTTTTGCAGATCACCAATGAATACGGCAACATTACTATGAAAAACCTGCTGGGTACCTATGTCCTCGACAACCGATTTGGCAACCTGACCTTGGAGAATGTAAGTGGTAAGGGTACGTACAATAGTTATTTTGGAGACTGCCATATTTCAAACCTAAGCGGCGAGCAAGAGCTGATATTTAGTAAAACGAAGACGATCATCTCGGGCTTATCCGGGTCGGCAGAGATCAAATCCAACCTTGGTGATCTGAGCATCATCGGTATATCGACCTTGCTCCAACTCAATGTAGAAGCTGTGAAAGCAGATGTGAGCATGGAGTTAGGAGAAGATTGGAAACACTACGATCTCTACTTCAAATCTGATTTTGGAGAGGTTATAGTTGATCCGTCTATGATATTGGAAGCTGCGATTTCTGATAGCGGAGACTTATATATCCTCAAGAGAAAGGGACAACCAGGCATCAGGGCCACTACAAGTTTTGGTAAGATTACAATTTTGAAATAATGAATAGACTACTCGCAACCCTAACCCTCGTGATCGCAATGGTTACTTTGGGACTTGCTCAGGAGAATGTGTCAATAGCCGAGCATCAGGAGGAAATGGACACGGCTGAATTTTCCCGATTAGTAGAAAGCTACAACAATATTATTCGTGCTGACGAAGAGAAGCTGCATATGTTTACGATCGATCTGCTCGGCCCGTTGTTTTATTCATTGACCAACTGGGGGGATGAGAAAACGACCGTAAATCGAGTCATAGATTTGGCTTACGAGCAGAAGTTCTCGCCCACATGGTCATGGATTGTAGGATCAGCATATAGCGCCGATAGGGCAAGCTATCGCGAACTACAGGTCTATGCCGGAGGTCGCTATTACTACAATATGAATCGCCGAATATTGAAAGGTAAGAGTGCCAACAACTTCTCAGCCAACTATATCGGCACCACTGCGAATTACGGTAGAAGATTTCATACAGATGACTCGCATGTCACCTGGAACATTGTTTATGGAATTCAAAGAAGAATTGGGCGCAGGGGATTTTTAGACTTCACCGTGGGGTTGGAAAATATCTTCAATGCATATGAGAACAGAGAGGTAGGTACAGATCTTATTCTTGGATTTAGGTATGGGTTGGCAT
>CAYGOT010000014.1:0-80256 GCA_964351595.1 uncultured Roseivirgaceae bacterium
CTCAAAACTACTTGTTGGTCTACCTATGGCATGACCGAAACTGTCTCGCACATCGCCCTCAAGCAGCTCAACGGTAGCTCGCCTGACAAAAACTTTAAAGTGCTCAATGGAGTCAGGATCAAAACTGGAGATAAGGGTCAATTGTGTATTCGCGACAGGATCACAAATGATCAATGGCTAGAAACAAACGACATGGTGGACATCATCAATGAAAAGGAGTTTGTCTGGCTTGGCAGGCTAGATAATGTCATTAATACTGGTGGAGTCAAAGTAATGACTGACAAGGTAGAGATGGGAGTTGAAATTGTCATGCAGGAGGCATTTCCCAACAGCCGATACTTTATTGCAGGTACGCCCAGTGAGACCTACGGCACTGTAGTAACTCTATTCCTTGAACACAATTCCTTGCTGGATGACATAGACCTCCTAGAAAAAATTAAAAAGGAGTCTCCACTATCCAAATACGAATTTCCCAAAAGGCTTGTAATTTTGAAATCCTTTCCAGAAACAGATTCTGGTAAGATCGACAAGCAACGCATACTCAAAAGTCAATCATGATCGACACCCCCATTATCATAACCTGCAGCACTCAGAATCAGCCCGCTCCGTACGCCTATAGTCAAAGGTTCGTTTTGAACAAAGTTGGCAATTCATTGTCGGTAGAGCTGAAGATGAAATACCTGGATCGAGATACCCTGACTGCTGAAGAAATCTACGAGGAAGGCTTCACTGAAGAGGACGATTATGAATGGAATGTGGAGCTGTCTGAGGCGTGGATTGAGGAGCTAGAGCGGGTGATCGAGCGAACCACCTACAGGAAGAAACCGGGAAAAGAGGAGCCATTGGCTATCGAGATTGAAGACTCAAACAGCAAAGATCAGTCTGCTCAATTCCCTTCCGAATATGACATGTGGGAGTACTTCACGCAAGAGTTGGCGCAGGCTGTGTTTGAGGTGAGCGGCAGAGAACTTCCACTACAAATCCAAATTAAAGAAATCACAAAAGTGGAGAGTTCGGATTTTACTATCCAGGGCTCCTTCGCTGAGAGATCGGCTAAGGTCACGAGAAATGGCGAAGAGATCGCAATACCCTGGCAGAAACTCAAGTCGATGATTAAGACAGTGTTTATGCCTGACTACCTACCGGAGCTTGCTATGGAGAAGGAACCTAGGAAAAGAGGCTTGTTTTTTTCTATGGAAGAAGGCATATGGTACAAGGTAGGCCATGCCATATTGGAGCCCTCAAAGAAGAGTAAAACCCTGGAACGACTAGAGGGGCTGGTTTCAGAACTATCCGAGCTCTGATTCTTTTTCCAGGATTATTCTTAAGCCATCAAGGGTGAGGGTTGGGATCACGTCATCAAAGGTCGGCTTAAGAGGATGGAGCACATGAGAAAGCCCTCCTGTCGCCACCACTTTTAGCTCCGGATTGACTTCTGACTTAATTCGAGCTACCACTTCTTTAACCATACCTACATAGCCATAGAGCACTCCGCTTCGAATGGCATGAACAGTGTTCTTGCCCACTACAGTATCAGGCAGTTCGAGCTCTATCTCAGGCAGCTTGGCAGTATTCTGAGTGAGCGCCTTGATGGCCGTCCTGATGCCAGGAGCTATGGCCACACCCAATATCTCTCCTGCCCCACTCACGGTCGTGAATGTCAGCGCCGTACCGAAATCTACAATAACAGCATCTGCCTGGTACAGGGAATAAGCAGCCATAGCGTTAGCTACCAGGTCCGATCCAATCTCATGCGGATTGGCAATCTTCAACTCAAGCGTCTTCAGCTTTGCTGGCTCAAGCACAAATATTTCTACTCCTGTCAATCGCGACCAGGTTGCTCTGATCCGGTCGGTCAACGCGGGTACCACGCTGCTGAGGACTACTCCTCTGAATTCAGAATTGAGCATGCCTGCATCGAGCATTAGCTGCCGGACCTTGATCTCATAATCGGCCTGCTGCATGCTGGCATTACTAGGCAACCGCCATTGGTGCCGCCATTCACTACCGCTATAAATGCCAATGACTATATCTGAATTTCCTATATCTATCGCGGCTATCATATCGAACTTTAGTTTGCTTCTACTACCACCTTACCTGTAGTCTGACCTGATTGGAAAAGAGAAATCGCCTCATGCATCTGATCGAATTTGAATTGATGTCCGACCAACGGCTTACCGATATCAAGCTGCATCATATCATCTACAATGTCATGCATGAGTTGAAAGTTTTCGTATAGCCAAATCAGGTTGAAGGCCATGACCGATTTGTTTTGTTGGATCATTGCCTGAGGATCAATCTTAGGCCGAGTAAGGTATTTGTAGGCCATTTTCAGGTAGTTGGGTCGCTGACCGGGAGATGCATACTGCGCGGCTCCATACACGATCATTCTGCCCATTGGCGCTAGCTGGTCAAAACTGACCTGCTGGATCTTTCCTCCAATGCACTCCAACACTATATTCAATGGGTGCTCGCTTGTGATTGCACTCAGTTTATCACTAAAATCAGCGTCTCTGACAAGTACCTCATCATAACCCTCCTGTCTGAGTAGCGCTTCCTTATGTGAAGACCCTATAGACCCTATCGTGAATGCTTTGTAAGCCTTAGCAATGCGATTGGCCAGTAGTCCTACACCGCCAGCAGCCGAATGAATTAGCACAGTCTGGTTCTGTTGAAGATTACCAAGGTTGATCAATGAGTAGTAGGCTGTGATTCCCTGTACAAGTAGCGCAGCTCCTTCGGCAAAAGACCAGCCGGTAGGTAGAGGTGTTAGATAGTTGCAATTGATATTGAGATGGCTGGCATATGCACCGAATCTCGTCACGCCTATCACAGGTTGACCTTCTTCAAAGAATACTACATTTTTCCCTTTCTTGAGAATCTTTCCCGCATACTCCAAACCAGGAATGAATGGTCCTGTCGGGGTGGCAGAGTAGATGCCGAACATCGCAAAAATATCAGCAAAATTCAGCCCTATTGCTTTTACTTCAATCTGAACCTCATCAGGCGCTGGGTCAGGTAGCGTATCTGACTGAAGTTGAAGGTTGCCAATCGATCCGGCTTTGGTTATTCTGTAAACTTGTCGCTCCATCAATCACCGAAAGGTAATAAAGGAGGATTAGATCCGTCGAATTAAATAGATAGCTGAGCAAAGGAATAAGTAGAAAGCTCCAAAAAAGAAGAGGGTAGCATTGGCCCGACAGGCCGTGAAAAACTCGAAAACCCCTCCAGAAAGGAAAACCAGGCTCGTCAACATAAACAGCGGAATGCCAACATCCAGGAGGTTGATCTTATATCTTTCTTGCATGGATATACTTACTGCATTTGCCGATAGGCGGATGTAATCAACCCACCAAATGCAGTGACGTGACCACAGACTGCAGGCTATGCATTACTCAACGATAGCGTCTACCTGGATGAGATCGGTGAGGCGGAAAAAACGACCTTCTGCGTTCATGCCCTCTACTGTCACCAGGTAGGTACCCACCACATCAGAAGTAAAGAATGTAATATCATGTCGATCTGCCGCGTCGAGTCGAATACCAGACTCCCAGTATAGCATTTCTCTCAAGTCGGGAAGCCTGGAATGGCTTTGTTCCTCATCATATCTCGGAAAAATAGGTGCGCTGTAATTGGAAAGTCCATCAAGCTGCTGAATATAAGTGTCTGGAGCCGCTGGTTGCAGCTCACTCTTTAGCCTGATATCGACTATACCATACTGTCCAACCGATTTGTACTTTCTAAGCGACTCTTCTGTATTGAGGATAGATATCTCCTGGATATCCAAGGGATCTAAGTCAAGTACCCATTGCTCGTCATAGGTCGGCATGCCGTTGACAAAGAACAGCGGCGGATGATCTGCGTGCACACCATCCTTATCGATGTAAACCCTTAGCAAGCTATTGTCTCTGAGTAGTACTCCCATGACCACCTCCACGAACATCTCGGTCATACTATTGAACTCGATGTACCTATCCAGGTCAACTGAATAGTCGGCAACAGCTTTTAGATTCAATTTATCCGCGCCAGTGTTCCCAGATCCTTCCTTTCGGTAGAAGTCATAAACCTGATTGATCTTGCGCTTGTACGAGTAGTCCTTTTCTGCTACCGCAACAATGTCGTTGACCCTCCTATCCTTAATATCTTCAGATAATGAGTTCATTTCGATGCTGGCCAACTTCCCACTAGGGCTGCTGAAAAGAAAATCATCCTTGTCGCTGAAGTCAAACAGGACCAAATTAAACTTCCCCTCTTTGTCCGTTTTTGTCTGGTAAACCTGATCGTGATTAAGCAGCCAAATGTCCAAAGTCTCGGAAACTAGTGGCTCACCATTCACATCCTTCGCGATACCATCGAATGACAACAGTCGCTCTGCTCGAAAACTATTGGATGAACCTGACTGATCACCAGCGAGGACTTGAGACCATGGAGCAGCACTCCAGGTATTTGTGAGCATCAATAAATCTATATCCTCTACCTGATTAGACATTGGTGTAGCTGATGAAAAAGAATTACGCAACTCTAAAGTATTGATGGAGGGAATCTGATCAACCAATTGATCAACTTTGGTTACAGACACTGAAGCCATCAATGGCATATCCACATCATTGAATAATGATAGCTCTATCCTATCTCTACGAGTAGCGTTGCTCTTGCTCAAACTGATGTGCGCAGGTGATGAGGTATCCTTGGTGTTGTAGAAAGGGCGCTCCGCCAGTAGATGGTGTTGACTATCAAAAACCGATATTCTGGCCGGTCCATGCGGCATCAAACTTGACTCCAGGTCAGCAATAAAATAACCAGTCTTCTTGATGTCTCCGGAGATTGCAAAATAGGCAATGCCCTGCGCCTCAACTACTATTGATATGCTGCCATCATCAAGCTCCTTCTGCAAAGCTTTAGATGCTTGTATGGTCATCCGGTATCCACTACCAGACGTCTTTAGTAAAAAGGCCAATCCACTGTCGTCCACAAGTGGGAAAGAATACTTCCTCGATTCATCGCCCACATCCACAATGTATTGCTCGTCCTTATTGGGTACCATCACGAAAACGCCAAGTCCCTGGTCATTGGTAGAAAAAGTAGCCACTTCCTTATCTTTATTATTGCGGATACTTCCTTTGATGGCTCCATTCGTTTTCACCGCTATCTTGTTCACCACACCAGCCACCAAGTGGCCTCCCTCAGGGAAGAAGGCTATTTCATCACTAGCTTTAGTCTCTACTTTGAACTCACCGCTTTTGTCGATGATGACAGGCAGAGCTTCTACTTGTCCATAGTTGAGCATCCATTGAGTGAAAGCGCGTAACTCGTATTGACCTGCTGGCAGCTGCCTGGGCAAATCAATGGTGCCCTGTACCAATCCAGCCTTAATTTTGATCCGCTGCGATATATATTTTCTGGTAAGATCCTCATCCCACAACTCCACCCGTAACACCTTACTCAAATCGGTAGGTTGATTAGAGTATGCGTCCAACACATATGCCTGAAAGTGTATTTGTCGACCGGCTGTAGTGACTTGTGCGGAGGTATGGAGGTGCACCTTCTCCTCAGATCTTGCGCTATAGTATGATTCGAGTTTTTGCGCCAATTGTGCGACGCTCTCTTGCTGAGCGATAGCCCGTGATGAGCTTAAAAGCAAACAAATCAACAGCGTGGATAATTGGAGGTAACAGCGCAATCCGGTCATATAGAATGTCTTTTGATCTCAAACAACCAACTATTTTCCCTACCCCTATTGGTGGGAGATCAGAATATGTATTAAGTTGTCTTCAGCTAAAAATAGGACAATGAAGATTGCAATAATAGCCCATGATGGCAAAAAGGCCGAGATGGTCGCTTTTCTCCTCGACCATAAGGAAATACTTGGGCAGGTAGAGCTTGTGGCTACCGGAACTACAGGCAAGCATGTCGAGAATGCAGGACTGAAAGTCAAGCGTTTTTTATCCGGCCCTCTAGGTGGAGATGCACAGATCGCGGCGCTCGCTGCTGAGAAGAAACTGGACCTGGTTATTTTCTTTAGAGACCCTCTGGACAAGCATCCCCATGAACCGGATGTGCAGATGCTCATGCGCATCTGCGATGTGCACAACATTCCACTGGCGACCAATCCCAGGGGAGCTCAATTAATGCTTTCCGGATTGGCTTCTCGGGACTAACTAAATAAGGTATAATGTCCCTGTCTTCTGAATTGGCTAAAGTCTAGTGGAGGAATTGACCTTCCCTTAAAATGCTTGGCCTTGGCTTGATTAAACATCTGTCGAATCATAGCACTTACCTGGCCTGTTCCAGACATTCGCTTTCCCCAATCACTATCATTGAGTTGTCCATCGTGCATTTCCTTGATGGTATTAAGCACCCTACTTGCTCTGTTTGGATAATGATCTACAATCCAGTCTGAGAATATACCCGCTAGAGCACCATTAAGCCTCACTACAGTATAGGCTGCTTCACTGGCCCCTGCTCTAGCCGATTGTTCTATGATCTTCGGAATTTCATGATGATTGATCCATGGTATGATGGGCGCAACCATCACATTGACAGGAATCCCATTCTCAGACAACAGCTTCACCACTGCAAGTCGCTTCTTGCCTGACACAGTACGCGGTTCCAACCTCCGTCTCGTTTCTTCCTCCAGGGTGGTGATAGATACGCTCACATGAACGAGATTCAATTCAGCTAATTTTTTTAGTAAATCTACATCTCGCTCTATTAGGCTATTCTTGGTAATGATGCTTACAGGATTGCGGTACTTTAGAAATAGCTCCAGTAACCGTCTCGTAATTTCGAGCTTTCTCTCCACCGGTTGGTAGCAATCTGTGTTTCCCGATAGGGCGATCACCTTCGGCACATAGCTCTTGTGGAGGAAGGCCTTCTCGAGAAGTGCTGGTGCATTTTTCTTCACTATGATCTTGGACTCAAAGTCAAGCCCCGCACTAAAACCCCAGTATTCATGGCTATTTCGGGCATAGCAATAAATACATCCATGTTCACAACCCTGGTAAGGATTGACTGAGAGCTCAAAAGGAACATCGACACTATTATTTTTCGAGAGTATCTTCTGTGGAGTCTCTTCGAAAAGTTGAGTTGTTCTTGTAAGATCCTTTTCTTCGTCCACACCTTCCATGTGCTCAACCACCTGACTAAGTTGTAAAAACCGATTCTGTGGATTGGTCGCTGCTCCTCTTCCTTTCATAAAGCTAAAATAATTAGTTATTCTAATATATTTAGCATTTCGAAGGAATTCATTAGCCAAAAGTCAACTTAGCCGCACAACAACGCTATACAATCAGTAATCAAAAAGTCATCTAAAAATAATTAGCGCAATGGACTGGACTAGTAGGGATTTTGCATCTTTGATTATGCGCTTTCCAATCCTACTCAGCCTACTAACTTTCATGGTTAGTTGTCAACCAAGCCCAGACCCACTTAAAGAATTTCAAGCATTGCAGATATCCCAAGGAAGGCTCAATGACCCTTCCAGCCTGGATAAGCCCTATGTGATCATGGTGTCCCTTGATGGCTTTCGTCATGATTATGCCGATCGGTATGGCGCGACTAATCTACTCGAGATGGCTGCCAATGGATTCTCGGTAGAGCAACTTACACCCTCCTATCCTACAAAGACTTTTCCCAATCACTATTCGCTGGTGACAGGTATGTACCCTTCCAGTCACGGCCTGGTGAGCAATGAGTACTTCAACCCTACCAAAGGAGAATATTACACGATCAGTAACCGAGAGGCTGTCGAAGATGGCACCTGGTATGAGGGCACGCCGCTGTGGGTCTTAGCAGAAAAGCAAGGAATGCTGTCAGGCTCCTTTTTCTGGGTGGGCTCAGAGTCGGACATCCAGCAAACCTACCCAACTTACCATTTTAAATACGACGGGAGCATCCCCAATGATGTACGCGTCAAGCAAGTGCTGAGCTGGCTGAGCCTACCGGAAAAGGAACGGCCACATTTCATTACGCTGTACTTCTCATTGACAGACGATATTGGGCATAGATATGGGCCCGACTCCAGGGAAATAGAGCAGGCTGTCAAAGAGATAGATAGCGTCATCGGTGAATTAAGGTCAGGGATAGCTGCATCTGATTTGCCCGTGCACCTGCTTGTGACATCTGATCATGGTATGGTCAATGCACCGGAGGTTGTGAAGCTTGATAGTATAGACTTTGGGAATAGCGAAGTGTCCTGGTCTATGCCGTTGATGGTGTATCAGCAGGATTCTATTGAGGCCGAGAGGATCTATCAGGAGCTTAGCCAGGTAGCTCATCTCACCACCTACCGGAAATCGGAGATACCATCAGGGCTCAATTTTAACAATCACTCCAACATAGGTGAGATTATTGCTTTAACAAAGCCACCGTACGTGATCAGCAAAAAAGAGTCTACGAGCCTTGCCACACACGGCTTTGATCCAGCGGTGGTGCCGGAAATGAAGACTATATTCTTTGCTGAAGGACCCAATATCAAAAAAGGAACATTGGAAGAAGCTAGAAATATTGATGTGTTTCCTATGGTTATGGAACTCTTGGAACTGACACTACCATCACATCCTATCGACGGAGGTTCCTCGATAAAGGACGCAGCACTTAAGTAGTGCTTCTCGGGTTGAAGCGGGCAATACCCATCGCACTACCCACACCGACTATGGCTCCCATCAGATGCGACTCCCAGCTCACATAGGTATCTTCCGGTAGGAGACCATAGATCAAGCTACCGTAGATCAGCAGCGTCACCGTAGAAATCAACAGCGACTTGACATCCTTCCTAAACAGGCCCAGTGAAATCAAAAAGAAGGCCAGGCCGTAGACCACTCCGCTAATGCCAATATGATAAAAAGGCCTCCCAAATACCCAAACTAACAAACCTGTCAGCAAATAGCACTGAATAAAAACCTGATTGGCAATCTTGGGATAGAATAAATAGATCGCTCCACTTAGAAAGAGAAAGGGGAAGGTATTGGACATTAGATGCACCCAATCGCCATGCACCAGAGGGCCGGTGACCACACCCAACAGACCCGAAAAATGCCGAGGATATACTCCAAGAAAGCCCAGGTCAGTATTCAGATAAAACTGAATAGAAAACGTCAGCCAAAGCAGGAAGGTCATCCTGAGTGTTGGGGTGAGGTTTAAGTCCTTGAACATATCATCATCTTTGGCTGTCGGTGTTGGACAGATCTAGAACGAAATGAACATAAAAAAAACTCACCTGACGATGAGTTTTAGTTTCTATTGAATAAAGTCTATTTCGATGGATCGTCAATCATCTTCAATTCAACGAGCTTAGCCTCGTCATAACTAACAGAAAGATAGCCAAGAATTCCTCCAGAAGCTTCCGCCACTCTTTTTGCCATGTCTTTAAGACTCGCGTAGAACGTAGTTGCCCAGGCCTTATCCACCTTGGGTAGTATCCTGTTAAGCTTTCTCAGTTCGATGACAATATCTGAGGTTCTTTTCTCTGCATCATCAGGAAGCTCACGAATAAGCTTTTCCATTTTCAGGTCGAAATCAGTTGCCACCTCTTTGTAATAATCGATCAGCTGCGCACGAGCACGCACTTGCTTACTCCGTGCGGTTTCAATTGATTCCTTGCGCTCACGATCGTCAATAAGACCATCAGCACCGGCAATCAGTATAGAAACGTAGATAGGCGCCTTCAGCAAAAGCTCTATCTCATCTTCTCTCAATCCGTCAAATTCGGGTATCATAAACTTTCCATTTAGGTAGATAAAATCTGCCCCGAAAATAATAAATAAAATCGTTAGCCATGTTGGTGATCTTCAACATTTTGCACTTGACGGATTGATCACTCCACTCCGAGAAATAATAAATATATCGAATTCGATAGTTCGAAGAAAAGATCAAGAAATCAGGGAAAACTAGCGATATTCAAGATTTAGAGATAAATCAAAGAATAAGCATGGCAAATTCGGACCAAACTGGTCAAATCGACCTTACTTATCTAAAGACTATGTCAGATGGTGACGATGGCTTTATCAAAACGATGATAGAGACATTTTTGACAACCGTTCCAGATATTATTGGTAAAATTGATCAATACCATAAAGCCAAAGAATGGGAGGCTCTCGGGCAAGAAATTCATAAGCTAAAACCTACACTTAAATACCTTGGAGTCCACAGCCTTAATGAAGTGATGCCGGAGACAGAGGCCAACTGCAAAGCAGCTGAAAACATCGATCAGATAGATAGTGGTGTTGAGCATATCGCCAAAGTGACAGAAAGTGTTCTCGAAGAAGCTCGCACTATAATTAATAATTAGAGTGTAATAATTACCTTCTCTCCCAAAAACCTCGGTTCTGTTCCCAATACATACAGATCGAGTACGGCTTTCGATCGGGCTAGCATCTCTCGAAGCTGTATCCTCACAGTGCTCTCATACACTTTATTGTTGGCCGCAAACACCTCTGTATTCAATCCATAATACTGTGAGATGTATTGCGCTCTGTAACCGTGAAACTGTTGGGTAACGATAACAAAATCGTGTTGGTCGAAGACCTCCTTACACCTGACGACAGAGTCCAACGTCCGAAATCCTGCATAGTCAAGCGTAATGTCGCTCTTGTCGACCTTCAGCTCCACTAATGCCTCGCGCATTTCTGCAGGCTCATTATAGTATTCGGTTTCATTGTCACCGCTTACGATGATGTGCTTCACCTTTCCTTTGTGATACAGCTCAGCCACCGCCTCCATCCTACCGGAAAAATAAAGGTTCGTGCCTCCACCAATCTGATAGCGGCTTGTGCCCAAAACCAGTGCTATTCTTCTACTATCTCCGACTTCTTCGATCTGAGTCTGCACGCTACTGGAAGTCGACATCACCACCCAAGCATTCGTCATCAAAACGAATAGTAACGGTATCAGTGCTATGGTAATCAGATACTTAAACATAGAGATGCAGGCTAAGCCTTCTCTTCCAAAAAATGTTTGATGTGCAAATCTATCTTTCTAACGGCATTCATGGTCCAGTTGAGTCTGATTGATTCAGTTTCTTTTTCTGACAACTGCCATGGAAGTTTTAAATTATCCAATAACCGTCGATAATGCTGCAAAATTATACCTGCGGAAACTGATAGATTTAAACTCTCCGTAAATCCCACCATAGGAATATGAATTACTTCATCAGCCATTGCGATAGCTTCATCGCTCACACCTGAGTACTCTGTACCGAATACCACCGCAGATTTACAATCTATCTCTATCTCATCAAATGGCCTGGCTTGGTCATTTAGCGTGGTTACTAAAACACGATATCCTTGCGCCTTTAAACCTGATAAGCATACTTCAGTATTGTTAGTCCCCGGTTGGTTATAGTGGTGCAAGTCTAGCCACCTGGCAGAACCGGATGATATATGGGGATGGAGGTTATAGGCATGCTCTTTTTCAATGATATGTAGATCCTGTATACCGAAGCACTCACTTGTTCTCAATACAGCGCTGGCGTTGTGCGATTTATGGATATCCTCAAGGACTACAGTCAGGTATCGGGTGCGCCGCTTGAGCTTTTCCTCAATCAACGCCCTCTTTCGATATGAAATATGGCTTTGCAGAAATGCCGTGAACTCAACGGGATAATCGTAAATCTCCTGCCTGATCATTCACCAAATAGTCCGAGCTGGTCTTTTTCATCATCGGGTTTCTTCACATTCAGATCAACGGAGCTACCCACGTCAAATTTCTTCTCTTCCTCCTCTGCTACCTCTTTAGCGATAGATGCTTTTAATTCATCAATAGATGGGTCAGCCTCAGTTTCTTCGGCCTTTTCCACTTTTTTCGGTTGTGATTCCGAGACATTCGATTCAAGAAGAGCCACTTCCTTTATTTTATCTATCGGAAATTTGTTTCCGGTAGCTCTCCAGCCCTTGACATCAATTAATTCGTCCAACTGGAAATCCTGAAAGGCATTTTTGCCTTTCTCTGTGTATTTAACATTCACCTTCACAGTGTCGGCAGATGAAATAAAATGAAGCTTGGAACTGCGCTCTTCAGAGATAAATTTGAAGACCTTATTAGGTGTGGTTGTTTCTATTTTGAAGCGCTTGATATGGTTGAGCTTGCTGCCACCCTCATAGTAGAGTGCAGTGAGAATCGCATCTTCGCGAAACTTCTCGATGAGCATGATGTTAGCAGCCTCATAGCGATTGGTCAGCTCAAAGCTGGTCAACTCATAAGATCCATCTTTCAGGATCACTAGTATTTTATCCTCGCCGAGGAAGTTGCCGATATGCTTGCCTCTTTGGTCAGTATTTAGCCTTCCGACAGCCCCATCATACCAAATATCCAAGCCGCCAAGCGTAGAAACTCCCTGACTTTTCAGCACGATCTTTCGCACCGGGTATCTTGTGAGGATATTGCCTCCAGCACCTCGCCCTTTGATCTCGACATCTGCAAAGTCAAAATCAAAGACTTTCTTCCTTGCCTTTGCCCCGGCAGTCAGGTTTACTGTAATAACCTCCGCTTCACCGTTTGGATTAGCCGTGAAGTAGAGCGTCTTGCTACCCTTGCCTCCTTTGGTAAGGTCATAGTCCTTGTCACGGGTGATCGACATCACCTGGAATCGTTTTACCATTGATCGACCTGTCTTACCATCGAGATAAATCATATTGTAGACCGTGCGCTCATCTCCTTTTTTCCAGACCGCCACATGCAGGATATCCTTACCAACAAAAACCTTATCCTGAATACGTGTGACCTGAAAGGCTCCATCTTTTCTAAAAACAATGATGTCGTCAATATCCGAACAGTCCGAAACGAACTCATCCTTTTTCATCCCATAGCCGATAAAGCCGTCCGCTCGATTGACATAGAGTTTGGCATTGTTCGCAGCTACTACGGTTGCTTTGATCGTGTCAAATGTGGCTATCTCTGTCTGACGTTCTTTGCCTTTGCCGTATTTGTCTCTCAGCTTTTGGTAATAGGTAATCGCGTACTCGACAATGTTGGCGAGGTTGTACTCCACCTCTTCCAGCTCTTCCTGCAAGCGGCGCATGAGCTCGTCTGCTTTGAAGCTATCGAATCTTGAGATCCGTTTAATCTTGATTTCCGTTAGACGGACGATATCCTCCTCGGTGATTACCCGATAAAACTCCTTTTTGAATGGCTCCAAACCCTCATCGATGGTCTGGATGACTGCCTCCCATGTCTCGCACTCCTCAATATCTCGGTAGATTCTATTCTCAATGAAGATTTTCTCCAACGAAGAAAATAGCATCTTCTCCATGAGTTCGTCGCGCCTGATCTCCAGCTCCCGGCGAAGCAGCTCTTTGGTCTGATCTGTATTGATTCTGAGAATTTCGGATACGGTCATAAACCGCGGCTTCTCATCTATGATCACACAGGCATTGGGCGATATGGAAGACTCACAGTCCGTGAAAGCGTAGAGCGCGTCAATGGTAATATCGGGCGACTGACCAGGTGCCAGGGTCACAAGAATCTCGACATCTTTAGCCGTGTTATCGATCACCTTCTTGATCTTGATCTTGCCCTTGTCGTTGGCCTTGATAATAGACTCGATCAAAGAGGTAGTCGTCGTGCTGAACGGAATGTCTTTGATGACCAGGGTCTTCTTATCGTACTCTTCAATTTTCGCTCTTACCCGAATCTTACCCCCGCGCTCACCATCATTGTAGTCGGAAACATCTACCAATCCTCCCGTTGCAAAGTCGGGATAGAGGGTGAATTTCTTTCCCTTGAGATGAGCAATCGAAGCATCGATTAATTCAAGGAAGTTGTGCGGCAATATCTTGGTGGACAGACCTACCGCAATGCCTTCCACTCCTTGTGCAAGCAGGATCGGAAATTTGGCCGGTAGGGTGACCGGTTCCTTTTTTCGTCCGTCATAGCTCAACTGCCAATCAGTGGTCTGAGGATTGAAAAGTACTTCAAGGGCAAACTTGGAAAGCCGCGCCTCAATATATCTGGGTGCTGCAGAACCATCACCGGTTCGCACATCGCCCCAATTGCCCTGCGTCTCTATGAGCAGATCCTTCTGCCCCATATTGACAATCGCATCGCCTATTGATGCATCTCCATGAGGGTGGTACTGCATGGTACTACCGATGACATTGGCCACTTTATTGAAGCGACCATCGTCCATCTCCTTCATGGCATGCAGAATCCTGCGCTGTACTGGCTTTAGACCATCATCAATTGCGGGTACGGCTCGTTCCAGAATAACGTAAGACGCATATTCCATGAACCAGTTTTCGTACATCCCAGATACCGGGAGCACCTCGTGAATTTTGTCGTCTTCGGCTCCCTGACCGTTTTCAGGCAAATCTTGTTCTTCCATTCTTTAGGCTGCCTCCTCCTCTATTAAGTCTTTCTCGATTCTAAGTCTATCGATGATGAACTGCTGTCTGTCCGGGGTATTTTTTCCCATATAAAACGACAACAAATCCTGAATTTTAGTTTCTTTCTTTAGTATGATAGGTTCCAGTCGGATGTCTTCTCCTATGAATCCACCAAACTCATCAGGGGATATCTCTCCCAGTCCCTTAAACCTGGTGATCTCAGGCTTGCTTCCAAGCTTAGCCACCGCCTGCTCCTTTTCAGCAATGCTGTAGCAATAGATCGTCTCCTTTTTATTTCGTACCCGAAAAAGTGGTGTTTCCAGGATGTAAACGTGACCATTGCGTACAAGCTCCGGGAAAAACTGCAGGAAGTAAGTCAACATCAGAAGTCGGATGTGCATACCATCCACATCTGCGTCTGTGGCTATCACTATTTTGCGGTAGCGCAGGCCTTCCATCCCATCTTCGATATTCAAGGCATGTTGCAGCAGGTTGAACTCCTCGTTTTCATAGACCACCTTCTTGGTATGACCGAAGCAGTTGAAAGGCTTTCCCCTTAGACTAAAGACCGCCTGGGTCTGTACGTTGCGTGACTTGGTGATAGAGCCGCTGGCAGAGTCTCCCTCCGTAATGAAGAGCATCGTGCCATCCTTCAACTCGTTGTTTGATTTATCATCAAAATGCAAACGACAATCTCTTAGTTTCTTATTGTGAAGGTTGGCCTTTTTAGCGCGCTCATTGGCGAGCTTTTTAATGCCAGCAATCTCCTTGCGCTCACGCTCCGATTGGAGTATTCGCTTAAGCAATGCATCTGCGGTGGCCTGATGCTCATGTAGATAATCGTCCAAGGCCTTCTTGATAAAATCATTGACGAATGTCCGCATCGTAGGCCCATCGGGAGCTACATTCTGTGAACCCAACTTGGTCTTAGTCTGAGACTCAAAGACCGGCTCCTGCACTCTCACAGCAATGGCCCCAACGACGCTCGCGCGGATATCCGTCGCATCGTAATCCTTCTTATAAAACTCACGGATCGTCTTGACAATAGACTCCCGAAAGGCGGCCAAATGCGTTCCACCCTGCGTGGTAAACTGACCATTCACGAAGGAATAGTATTCTTCCCCGTATTGATTTGAATGAGATAGCGCAATCTCAATGTCTTCACCTTTGAGGTGAATGATCGGATAGCGCAAAGTCTCCTCATCAGCCTTCCTCCTCAATAAATCAAGGAGTCCATTCTCAGAATGAAACTTCCTGCCGTTGAAATTGATGGTAAGGCCTGCATTGAGAAAAGCGTAGTTCCAAAGCAGGTTGTCAAGGTATTCTGGAATGAAGTGATAATTCTTAAAAACTGTATTGTCAGGCTCAAAAATCGTCAGGGTGCCATTGCGCTCATCTGACTTGCTCGGCTTAGGATCATTGGTCAGTTCGCCCTGGTTGAATTCCGCCAGTTTGGTCTGCCCTTCTCTGAAGGATTGCACTTTGAAGTACGATGACAATGCATTCACCGCCTTAGTACCCACTCCATTGAGGCCGACGGACTTCTGAAAGACCGTAGAGTCATACTTGCCTCCGGTATTGATTTTGGACACACAGTCAATCACCTTACCTAGCGGAATGCCGCGACCATAGTCTCTTACCTCGACGCGATGATCGGATACTTTGACACTGATGGTTTTTCCAAATCCCATCATGTGCTCATCAATGGAATTGTCTATAATCTCCTTGACAAGCACGTAGATACCATCGTCCATTGCAGCGCCATCTCCCAGCTTACCAATGTACATACCAGGTCTGAGACGAATATGCTCCTTCCAATCAAGTGATCGTATACTATCCTCGTCGTAATTCGCTAATTCAGCCATTTTCGCTTTTCAAAAAAATTGTAATTTTCTAAGTGTAGAACCCAGTAAAACTAACAAGATTAAGAATAATTCCTAGAGCAGAATATTAAGCTCTGATGCTGTTCAACGTCTTTTTAATTCTACTTATCATTTAGATGGATAAGCGTAAACCGCTCATAATAAAGCTATTAACTTCTCTTACTGAGTAGATAGAAAAATAGTACTATCCAAATAAAAATGAGTGCCTGTCCAAGGTAAGCAAAAATGCTAAAGGACGAGATATGATAGTAGTCAGCATTGTTGAAGAAGCCAACAAAAGCTACTACGGAAATGAAGAATAAGTTGATAATCAAACCAAAGCTTGAGAACCAATTGTGAATACGCTCCTTGAAGTCGGCTGATACGAAGAAGCCATCTGACCTCACAGGTATCATTTGCATCAGCTTCCCAAAAACTATGAAGATGACGTTGGTCAACATGAAACTTGCAATAGCGAAGTAGAAGAAGACTTCCTTCCCAACGAAAGTTGAGAATTCATCAGTCGCATCGGCATCTATCCCTACTTGTTCCGGTAGGTAGGCATAGACATAGAGTAATACCCCCAGAAAAACGATGATAGAGAAAGTACGGACGATTCTAATGTTTCTTGACATTATCTAAGAGCTTATGGTAATGAAGGTAACTTGGTGTCTTAATTTGGGTTCAAAACTAATTCTGAATTGTCGGAATAAGTGTTTCTCAGTTTCATTTGAATAAAATTAAAACCTGCAACGCATAATGACTGTTAATGCCACTATGAAGAAAATGAGTTGGGTAGTGATCTTTGCGCTGTGGAGCTGTGGGCTGTCCCACCCTACTATCCCGGGATTCGATGCGGAAGCGTGGGCAAATGATAAGAAGGGTTGTGGTCAGGTCCGCCAGGATGCGGTGGATCAACTTTATGAATACAAGGACATGCTACTGGGGTTTAACCAGAATGAAATCAAGCATTACCTGGGAAGACCTGATGAGCAGGAACTGTACAATAGGAGCCAAACTTTCTTTCATTACTACGTCTCAGGTCACAAAGAATGTGGTGCCTCCCCAGACTCTCCGGTAATCATTCAAATCCGATTCAACGCCCTCAACAGTTCCAATGAAGTGTATTTTAGGAATTACCAACCTTAGTATACACTTCTAATAATCAGCATTCCGGCCACTGCGATCGTTGAGCTGTCTTAGGAAGCCGTTGAATCCATCCTCCTGGAGCAGCTGCTCTAAAGTCAGGTGCATCCTGTACTTCCAGTAGTGCTGTGGATTGGCGGGTACGTTGATCCGCTCCTCCTCCGGGTTTTGTCTTCTCAGTTGCCCATCCATGGCCAGCAAGTCCTGCAACGGGAATATGGCCCACATACTCGGTGAGTACAGGTGTTGGTTGATCACCTGAGTCGCTACCCAGGGTTCGCAGAAAGCAGGGGCATCTCCCCAATTGCCCAGTATATTATTGAAGTAGCGCTGCGTTTTAGCTCGATCCTCTTCCCACCAGCCTCTCAGCGTGGAAGTATCATGGCTTGATGTACTACAGACCGACATGTAAGGCGTATCTCCAGGGTGCCAAAACTCCATCGAAGAATCGTTGGGCATGCGCTGAATCGCCAGGCTGAGAATAGACAGCTCGTTCATTACACCAGGCACACTGTCCGGCACCATACCCAGGTCCTCACCGCAGATCAGCATGTCCGTAGCTGACTTCAGCGCCGGGAGCTTCTCCATTGCTCTCTCACGCCAAAACTCATTATGCCGCTTGTAGAAATAGTGGATATAGAGTTTGTTGATATTGTTTCTGGTATTGTCATCCAGTTCTCTGAAGGAAAAGGTGTTTTGCATCCCTACACGAGGGTTCCAACCTTCACCATTAGTGAATGGTGCTTCGAAGAAAAGCACCTCTCCTATTAGCTGATAAAGACCTGCTCGTAGGTATTCATAATATCCGGTATTATCAGGGTTTGACTTGATCAACTGCGCAAAATAGTCCTTGACTTTACGTTGAGTATCGAACTCTTGCTTTAACCTGTATTGTCCGGGAAAATAGTCTTCCAAAAATTCCTGCTTCACCTCGTCAGCGTGCTCCGCGAAGATGATCGGCAGCATATGCTCACGAATGTAAGGCTTGCACATGCGGTCAAGGTCAAAGTTGACTCCCCAGTTGTAGATCTCCTGCGTCGAAAACGGCATTGAAGGATTGAAATGGCCCATTGTACCCTCTACGCCATGATCCGGTATCTCCCAGATACGGAAGAATCCAAGAATGTGATCGATGCGGAATACATCGAAGAAATCAGCCATCTTTTGTAATCTGGCTTTCCACCATTGAAAGCCATCCTTGGACATCTCTTCCCAGTTGTACGTCGGGAAGCCCCAGTTTTGTCCAGACACAGAAAAGTCGTCCGGTGGCGCCCCAGCCTGGCATTCCATGTTGAACAATTGAGGATACATCCAGGCATCCACGCTATTGCGGTAGATACCTATCGGAATGTCCCCCTTTAGCACCACGCCCTGCTCGCGACCATAATTAGTCGCTTCAGAAAGCTGGCTATCCAGATGATATTGGATGAAAAAGTGGATCGCTACATGATCAAACTCCTTGCTTTTCGGAGATACGAGCTTAGCGATCTTTTTGGCATCATACACCGCTTGACTACCCCACTGTGTAAAATCTGGTGTACCGTGCTTATCTCGCAAATAGGAGAACACGGCATATGGCTCAAGCCAGTGCTTGTTATCGGCGTAGAAGGCTTGAAAATCCTTACTCTTCAGAAGTTTATCCTTTTGTTCGTCAAAGGCCCATTTGTAGTACTTGGACTTGATGTCCATGACCTCCTCATAGACCACATGATCCTGAGCGTTTAAGCGCTGGGCGGCTTCATCCACTTCCTGCTGTTTCGACTTATCCTTTAGTCGACCGATAGCCTTGAGATTACCATAAATCGGGTGCAACGCATAAACGGAGATCGCAGCATACGGGTATGAGTCAGTCCAGCTATGCATTGCCACGGTATCATTTACCGGTAGGACCTGCACAAGTCGCATGCCTGTCTTCTTAGCCCAATCGACGAGCAGTTTGAGGTCAGTAAACTCGCCCACACCAGTGCCCTGATCAGACCTGATACTAAACACGGGTATAGATACGCCGGCAGCTTTCCAGTTGCCCACTGGATAGACGAAGTACTCGTCGGTCCAGACGGTGAGCTTTTTATTTTCTCCAGTACCCTGAATAGGGAGGTATCTATTGTCTCTGGCCTCCCAGGTCACAATGCGCTTTTCTTTACTATCGTAAATACCGTACTTGTACTCAAGCGGGCGCTCACTAGCATCGATGGCTACTTCACCCGACCATACAGGGAAATCATTGGGCTCAAGGATCAATGCTTTAGATTCTTCCCAATTACCTAGCGCAGGATGGTCGCCTACTACGCATATCTTATACTCCGATCCTACCCGAGGTGCACGAATCTGAAATCGTACGTAGCTCGTCTTAGATGAATATTTTAAAGCCTTTGGCTTAACAACCGGCCGATTAAAAAATGCATTTTTGAATGGAGCAGTGTACAAATTGTTGAGCGGATCATCCACAGGTCGCCAGAAGTCTCTGAGGTGAACATCTGAAAATCGCTTGGTGTCAAGCTTGACCCGACGGTTATCACCGAATTCCCACTGCACAGCATCATAGCGCTCATCAAGGAGGTAGTATTTGTACTCCACCAACTTGGCTTTTGCCGCCGATACCTCGACTTCAAGCTCCCATTGTTCGCCTGCTCCTGGTATCATCGGAACAGCATCTTCCTCATTCCATTGGCCCAGTTCGTCAAGCGAACCACATACAAATAGCCTTTGCCCCCAAACGGTGCGATAATCTATACTGAACTTTAGCTTCATTCTATCTTAAAGTACTGAGTGTGAAAATGTGTTCGAATCAATCCGTGGCAACCACTTCATCCTTGTCATCCACAAAATTGACAGTTACAGCAGCAATCAACAATGATACACCCGCCATTACCAGTGCAAAAATAGCTTCAGAATCGTACAATCGCTTCACTATCGGACCTCCAATGATGCCATTTATAATTTGAGGTATCACAATAAAGAAATTGAAGATGCCCATATAGATGCCCATCTTTCCCGCTGGGATCGCCCCGGCTAATATGGCATACGGCATTGACAATATGCTCGCCCAGGCAATACCTACCAGCACCATAGATACAAGTGTCATCGTCTGATCAGGCATAAAATAGATCGACAGCATCCCTATGCCACCAGCAGCTAGCGCCAATGAATGTGTTCTTTTCCTACCAATTTTAGCTGCTATGGCCGGTAGCGCTAGCGCGAATACAGCTGAGACGGCATTGTAAACCGTAAACATCACACCCACCCAGTTTCCGGCATCATTGTAAGCCACAGAAGAACTATCGTCGGGAGATGCACCGAATACATGCTGTGCGATAGCGGGAGTGCAGAATACCCACATCGAGAAGAGTGCAAACCACGAAAAGAACTGGACCAGCCCCAGTTGTTTCATTGTTTTAGGCATGGAGGCAAAGTCCTTGAAGATATTCATGATGCCTCCTCCCTCCTCGTGTGGATCAGTGTCGTTGTATCTGGCCAACTCCTCTGGCGGATATTCTTTGGTCTTTGACAATGTCCAAAGGATGGTACTTATGAAAACAACCGCACCAAAATAGAAACTGAATATTACATTGTCAGGTACTTCACCAGCTAGAGCCACCTTCGATACTCCCACCCACTCCGCTAACATATAAGGGAGAAAAGAACCAAAAACGGCTCCAAATCCTATCAATGCTGCCTGCACTGAAAAGCCCTGTGTACGCTGTTCTGAGGGCAACATATCGCCCACAAGTGCGCGAAAGGGTTCCATGGCAATATTGATCGAGGCATCCATGATCATCAGCATGCCGGCCCCCACGAACATTGGTGGAATGAAAGCTGCCAGTGCCCCGGAGTTTGGCATCAGACACAGCGCGATAGAAGCAAGTATAGCTCCGGTCAGGAAATAGGGTTTTCTTCTTCCAAGCCGATTCCATGTGTTGTCACTATAGTGTCCTATGATAGGTTGCACTATTAAGCCTGTAACAGGGGCTGCCAACCAGAACCACGAAAGATGCTCTACATCAGCTCCGAAATTTTGTAAGATTCTACTGGCATTTGCATTCTGTAGGGCAAAACCAAACTGGATGCCCAGGAATCCCATACTCATGTTCCAGATCTGAGCTGTGGTTAACTTTGGTTTATTCATTATGTCCTTCTTAGATATTAATTAGTTAGCCGAAATGTCTTTCGCATCGATCGAATCAAGCCTCAATCAGGCCGGTTGACAGGATAAACTGAAGTTTGCATTCACAACTTAAATCGGTCATGCAATTAACAGTTTCGGAAACATACCCCCAAAAAATTAAAGTCATTTTTGAGATTCGCAATTCATCAGTTGATCTGATTAAGATAGGATGATTTAACACAATCGAAAAAATTGAATGGGTGCTTAACTATCGAGATGTTGAATCTCTTATGACAAGACGCGTAGGAACTACCTCTGTCCTGGGAACGAACTCAACAGATTTGGAATCTATCTGATCTATAAAGAGTCGGGCTGCTGCCTGCCCCATTTCAAAGCCTGACTGGTGAATTGACGTTAGTGATGGGTGCACCAATGCGGCAAATTGCCAATCACTAAATCCAACTATGGCTATATCCTTCGGGACATTCAAACCAGCCTTAAAGATGGCTTTCATTGCTCCCATCGCGCATACATCATGCCACGCGAATATGCCATCAGGGCGCTCATCCAGGGCCAGCAGTTTTTGGGTTACCAATATGGACTGATCGACACTACTATCATCGCAGATTACCACCAACTCCTCATCGAAAGGCAATCCATTGGCTTCCAAAGCCTGCTTATATCCCTGGAGGCGATTCTCAGAAATCTCAAGCCCGGCATGACCTCTCAGATGTGCTATGCGCTTACATCCGATATCGATCAGGTGCTGCACCCCCAGCCTGGCACCTTCCATATCATCAACGATTACCCGACTCGTCGGAATCTCGGGACAGATGCGATCAAAAAACACCATCGGGACGCCCCTATCATTTAGCTCATGCAGGTGGTCATAGGTGGTCGTTTCGCGACTGAGCGAAATCAAAAGCCCATCCACCCTGTTTCTCATCAGGGCTTTTGTATCTGATATCTCTCGTTCCAGGGACTCATTCGTTTGAGAGATGATCACATTGTATCCCGCTCGGTAGGCTACATCTTCGATACCGCTTATTACTGTCGAAAAAAAGAAATGGACGATCTCAGGAATAATTACGCCGATAGTGAAGGACTTCTGCTGGCGCAGACTTAAAGCGATCGAGTTGGGTTGGTAGTGGTACTTCTCTGCTAATTCCTGTACAGTTTTTCGGGTTTTTTCACTAATGGTGTCATAGCCCTTCAAGGCACGGGATACCGTCGATGGCGAGATGTTCAACTCTCGAGCAATATCTTTAATGGTGACTGGCCTCCCCTTGGTATCCATGCGCCTTTATTTTCACTTTTTGACCTTAGCTAAAATTACAGCAAAGCCCTCACATAAATGATATGGATTAATATCTTTGTTTGATTGTAAACTAAAAAAAATTAACATGAGATTCAGACCGGGCGTACTCGCAGGAGATGAAGTAACAGAGGTGTTTAACTACGCCAACGAGCATAATTTTGCCCTTCCAGCCGTCAATGTGATCGGCACCAATTCGATGAATGCAGTAATGGAAACAGCCAGGGAGTTGAATTCTCCGGTGATCATCCAATTTTCAAATGGTGGCGGTGTTTTTAATGCTGGAAAGTCCCTCCCAAACGATAATCAGCAAGCGGCAGTAGCAGGATCGATATCGGGCGCACACCACGTGCATATGATGGCCGAGCACTACGGAGTGTCCGTGATCATGCACACAGATCACTGTGCAAAAAAACTCCTTCCCTGGATAGATGGTCTCCTTGACGCAGGCGAAAAACACTTTGAAAGAACGGGTAAACCACTGTATAGCTCTCACATGCTTGACCTTTCAGAAGAACCGCTGGAAGAGAATATTGAAGTATGCTCTAAATACTTTGAGCGTATGGCTCCTTTGGGCATGACACTCGAAATAGAGCTAGGCGTGACCGGTGGTGAAGAAGACGGTGTTGACAATACTGACATTGACAACTCTAAGCTCTACACCCAACCAGAGGAGGTGGCCTACTCCTATGAGCACTTGAAGAAAATCAGCCCTAACTTCACAATTGCCGCTGCATTTGGTAATGTGCATGGTGTTTATAAGCCGGGTAACGTCAAGCTGACACCAATCATCCTTAAGAACTCTCAGGATTATATCCAAGAGAAATTCGGAACAGGTTCCAACCCGGTCAATTTCGTATTCCATGGTGGCTCTGGATCGACTCGCGCAGAAATCAGAGAAGCCATTGAATATGGTGCCATTAAAATGAACATCGATACGGATATGCAGTGGGCCTATTGGGAAGGTGTGAAGAACTACTATCAAAGTAAGGAAGGTTACCTTCAGTCTCAAATTGGCAATCCCGATGGTGATGATATTCCTAATAAAAAGTTCTATGACCCGCGAGTATGGTTAAGAGAAGGTGAAAAGAACTTTGTCAAGCGACTTAAGTCAGCTTTTGAAGATTTGAACAACGTAAACACAAATGCCTGATTCAATCAGGCATTTGCCTTTTTGAGCAATATGCGATTAATAACCATCACCCTGTTTTGTCCGCTGATAATGACTCTTATGAGTTGTCAGCAGACAGAACAGACTACAGCAACCTCCCCTACCGAAGAAGAAATGGCAACTATCACAAAGCCGGTTATATACCAAGTCTTTACCCGCCTTTTTGGGAATACAATTGCTAACAATATTCCTTATGGTACTATCGAAGAAAACGGTGTGGGTAAGTTCGATGACTTTTCTGATAAGGCACTCACTAGCCTAAAGAGCATGGGCGTGACTCATATGTGGTATACTGGCGTCATAGAGCATGCAGTACTGACTGACTATCAGGAGTACGGCATCCGTCTCGATGATGCTGATGTGGTCAAAGGTCGTGCTGGATCTCCCTATGCGATCAAAGATTACTTTGATGTCAATCCAGACTTGGCGATGGATGTTCATAATCGTATGGCTGAATTTGAAGCCCTGATCAGGCGAACGCACGACAATGGCATGAAAGTCATCATCGACTTTGTGCCCAATCACGTCGCTAGAGGCTACATCTCGGATGCAAAACCGGATGGTATTGCTGACTTTGGCGAAAATGACAACATAGACAAGGCATTTGACCCGAACAACAACTTCTACTATATCGTAGGCGAGTCTTTTCAAGTGCCTTCGGAGTACAAATCGCTTGGTGGCAATACGCATCCAACCAAGGATGGTCAATTTGATGAATCTCCTGCAAAAGCAACGGGAAACGATGTGTTCAGCGCTTCTCCCAGCATCAACGATTGGTTTGAAACCGTTAAACTGAACTATGGGGTCGACTATCAGAACGACAAGCAGACCTATTTTGATCCGGTACCAGACACATGGCTCAAGATGGAACAGGTCCTCAGTTTCTGGGCAAACAAGGGAATAGATGGTTTCCGATGTGATATGGCTGAGATGGTGCCCGTCGAGTTCTGGGGTTGGGTGATTCCAAGGATCAAGGCCATTAATCCAGACATCACTTTCACAGCTGAGATATATAACCCTGACAGCTACCGCAATTACATCTTCAATGGCAAGTTTGACTATCTCTATGACAAAGTGGAACTCTATGACACCTTGAAACATATTATACAAAACAGGGCATCTACTGATGACATTCCTGTCATATGGCAGAGGCAAGAAGGTATTGAGGCTTATATGCTGCGCTTCCTTGAAAATCATGACGAACAGCGTATTCCATCTCCGGATTTCGCCGGATCTGCTGAAAATGCTATTCCAGCTATGGTGCTAAGCGCCACTATGAACTCAGGCCCTATTATGATCTATTTTGGCCAGGAGGTTGGGGAGCCAGGTGAAGGAGTTGCTGGTTTTAGTGGCGAGGATGGTCGTACTACGATATTCGATTATTGGGGCGTACCCGAATTCCAAAAATGGGTGAATAACAAAGCATTTGACGGTGGTGGCCTGAGCGATCAGCAAAAGCAACTGCGCCAATTCTATTCGGACCTCCTTAACCTGTGTAATGAAAGCAAAGCTATCAGCGAAGGAGGTTTTTACGATCTCCATTACTACAACAGAAGTGCTGAGTACACCGGGCATTCTGATAAGGTATACGCCTATCTACGACATCACAATGGCGAAAACCTGCTCATCGCAGTAAATTTTGATCATGACAATTCAGAAACAGTCAACCTGAAAATACCATCTGATGCTTTGAGTAAACTTGGATTGAACGGTGACAACATTAGCCTAACCTCACTCGACCAGACCATAGCATTGAGTGAATATAGTAGCGGCATATCTGATCATACAAAAGCCGACAGTTTTTCTTTTGAGTTATCACCAACTGGGTACAGCATATTCAAATTAGAATCATCCAACTAATGAAAAACCTAGCTCCTTACCTCTTCTTTGTTCTGTTGATGTTTGCTCAATGTCAATCTTCTGTCGATCAATCTACGGTGGAAGAAACGACCGAAACTCCTGCCCAAGAGGCCTTTGCATGGGAAGCGTCAACCATCTACTTTCTACTCACTGATCGCTTTAATAATGGTGATACCTCCAATGATTTTTCCTTTGGAAGAGAGCAAGATGGAGCCCCTCTTCGCAGCTTCATGGGTGGAGATATCAGAGGTGTGATCCAAAAACTCGACGAGGGATATTTCACAGACCTGGGGGTCAATGTGTTATGGATGACGCCCGTCTTTGAGCAGATCAAATCTGCAGTTGACGAGGGTCACGGCAAGAACTATGCATTTCACGGCTATTGGATGCGAGATTGGACGACTCTCGATCCCAATTTCGGCACGATGGAAGATCTGGCTGAGCTGGTTAGTAAAGCCCGTAGCAAAGGTATTAGGATACTATTTGATGTAGTGATCAACCATACCGGCCCGGTAACTGAGCTTGACAGTAAATGGCCAGACGATTGGGTGCGCACAGGCCCACAATGCTCTTATGACAGCTATGACAAGACGGTATCCTGCACACTGGTAGAAAATCTACCGGATATACTTACCAACAGTGACGAAGAAGTTGACTTACCAGAATTTCTTATCAAAAAGTGGACGGAAGAAGGTCGCCTGGATCAGGAAATGAAAGAGCTCGATGAGTTCTTTGCTGAGACGGGGCATCCCAGGGCACCTCGTTTTTATATAATGAAATGGTTGACCGACTATTTGAGGGAGCTTGGTATTGATGGTTTTCGGGTAGATACGGTCAAGCACGTCGAGGAATCCGTCTGGAGAGAACTTTATGATCTGGCGGTTAACGCGTTGCAGTCATGGAAAGAAAGCCATTCAGATGAGAAGTTGGATGACCTACCCTTCTTCATGCTAGGAGAAGTTTACAATTACTCCATATTCAATGGTAAGAACTTCACTATGGACGGTGGAGAGGTTGATATCGACTACTATAACAAAGGCTTCAACAGTCTGATCAACTTTTCATTCAAAGATGACGTCAATATGCCTGCTGCGGATATTTTTACTAAATACGATCAAGTGCTTCAATCTGCTGATTGGCAAAACCTGACTACAGTCAATTACATCAGTTCTCATGACGATGGCACTGTGCCAGATAAGGATCGCTCCAACATTATAGACTATGGTACCAAGCTACTGCTGACTCCAGGTATTGCTCAAATCTACTACGGCGATGAAACGGCACGTAAGCTTGAGTCCGAGGAAGCAACAGGTGATGCTGTGTTGAGGACCTTCATGAACTGGGAGGAGCTATCCCAAAATCCAGAGAATCGGGAAGTACTCGCTCATTGGCAAAAGCTCGGACAATTTCGAAGGGCGCACGTCTCTGTTGGTGCCGGTAAGCATACAGTAATCCAGGAATCACCATTGGTATTTAGCCGCGCCTACTCTAGTGGCGAGACCAACGATCAGGTAATCATTGCTCTAAATGCGGGCAAGGGTGCGAAGACCATTCCGGTAGGTAGCGTCTTCGGTGATGGTACAAAAGTGACGGATCACTACTCTGGTAAATCCGCGACAGTAGAGAATGGAACGGTCAGGATCGACTCTGATAAGGAGCTCGTTTTACTCGCTGAAGAGTAGCTATTCGACGATTGTGGTTTCACTTTCGATTAACGGTCTTATTGTGTGGACTAAATATTGCGACGTATTGAGCTATGTTTTCTTCCTTTGTATAGAAGATTTATTTAGCTATGAAACACCTTTTCTCAACTCTCGTTCTTACCATTTTTTTCAGTATCTGTCTGGGCCAAGCCAGTGATGGCGAAAAGAAAACCCTTGATGAAAACCTGGTTCTCGATGTAATAAAAAAGGCCATCGTTACAGGTAGTGATGTTCGCATATACAGCGGAATAAGAAAGCCATCTTATGTATTTCAAGCTGGAAATAAAATTCACGAGGACTATGTGGGTTACTTTAGCGAAAGCGATGTAGACTACCTCATCTCCCAGTATAAAAGCCCTGTGCTAAGAGAGCTTTCTAAGAAAGACTTTGATAAAAAAAGTAATGTTGACGTGACCAATAAAGAGGTCATGGGACGATTCAACGGCGACACCTACTACATCTCCCATCCTATGTTTAGTCAGGACATGAAGACCAGTGTGATCTACTATGAAAAATGGTCACGATCTATTACCGGAGAGCTTCAGGGCAAAGCCATTTACAAAGTATTTCAAGACTATGGCGAGAAGGATGAAAACATCCTACAAGCTACGATGGAGATACAGTAGTTATCCTCTATTGGCTCTCTTCAATAGTTAAATCAATAAGCTTCCGGAACATAGCCACCCCATGCGGTATTAGCGCGTCTGGAAAGTCATAATCAGGATTGTGCAAGGCCGGAACCTTCACTCCGGCCCCCAGCCCAAAAAAACCTCCCTTGAAGCGCTCTGTGAAGAGTCCAAAGTCCTCACCCCACTTGAAAGGCTGATCCACCATCTGAAAATCAATATCTGCAGCGTTGGCTGCCCGCTCAATTAGCTCTACTGCCTGCTGATCATTATTCGTTGCGGCAAAAGACTCCAGCCATTCCACACTCTCTGACAATCCATATTCCTGTGCAAGTCGCTCGACCTCTGCCAATAGCTGTTTCCTAATTCGATCCAACTCCTCTCCTGTCCAGGCCCTTAGCGTAAAATGGACTTCTCCGTGACCTGCAGCTACGCCATAAGCTTTCTCGCCCAATTCCATATAAACAGGCGTGATTAAACCGAAGTGCTCTTCACTCAGATTTGGGTTCTGAAGATCCGCAGCAAAAGCGACTGTTTTTGCCATGGCATTTGCCGGATTAAAGCCATTTTCCGGCTCTGCGGCATGGGCCGTCTTACCCTCGAAGCTGATAGCCACACTGGTGACGGCAGCATTGAAACTCTCCGACTTACACAGTACTTTGCCGACCGGGTAGCCGGGTAAATTGTGCAGCGCAAATATGTAGTCTGGGCTAAAATCAAATTTGGAGCTCGCTAGTATGGTTGCTGCCCCCTGGCCGGTCTCTTCAGCTGGTTGGAACAGAAAGTGATACGTACCACATTCCGGTAGGTCAGCACTCACACTCATGATCGTACCAACGAGTATGGCCATATGCCCATCATGCCCACACATATGTGAAACAGAGGCGTCCGCCGACCTATAGTGAAACCCATTTATTTCAGCGATAGGTAGCGCATCAAGCTCGGCTCTAAACATCACATTGGGTCCGTCCTTAGCAGTCTCAATGATCCATACAAACCCTGTAGCCGTAATCTGCACGGCTCTGCCCACTGCATGCTTTCTAAGAAAATCAATGAGATATGTAGAAGTGTTGTATTCCTCACCAGACACTTCCGCAATGCTGTGGAGATGTTGCCTGAGTTTTATGATCTGATTATGATTAATCTCAGTCATTTACATGATGTTTAAATAATTAGTACATTCCAATAGTCAGGTAGAATTTAGAGTAGACTATACAGCTTTACAAGCTAATCAAATCATCTTATCACTATTCTTGCATGATAACACAGCCACTATGAAACTAAAAATAGACAAACATCTTCAGCTCACTGATCAGGAGATCCATCTTGTGCTCATGCATAGTATACTTAATATACTTGGTGTGCTGATATACAATGTAAAGGAGTTGGGTAAGATGTCGCGCGACCCTCAGGTCATGAAGCCCGTGATCGAAACGCTCACTTCCATAAGGGAGAAGTTGGATGATCGGGATTTTACCAATGATCAATTGAGCAAGTTTGACGAGCTACATGAGTATTTGTCCCAAAGCTTTGTGGTGATCTATGAGAGCTATCCTGACCTTAAAGAAGACGAAGAGTATAAAAAGGAGGTCGATAATATTTACCTCGTCTTATCAGAAATGCGTCGGAGGGCAGAAGAAATAGTTGAATGGCAAGGTGATCCTTTTAGAGTAGCGAAGATTACCCCAGAGGAGTTGCGAGAGGATATGGAGCAATTTTTCGAAGCAGTGCAAAGAAATAGCCGGGGGGCGTACAAAGTTATTTTCTCCAGCAATGATCATAAGGCTAAAATGACCTATCGCATGGACTTTGATATAGCTGCTGATCATGATCAAATAGAGATCCCAATGGTCTTTAAAGATGTCATTAGAGATGTATTGGCGAATGCCAGAAAATACTCCCTGCCCGGGTCAAAAATAGAAGCCTCGTTTGTCCAGAAGAATAGGCAGACCAAATTTAGCTGTAAGGATGAAGGGGTTGGCATTCCGGAAGTAGAGCTTTCGAAAGTTACTGACCTTTACTACCGTGCGAGCAGTGGGAAGGCCAGAGAAACCATGGGCAAAGGTGTAGGACTCACCAAAGCTCATTATGTCATTCAAAAGTTAGGTGGCACAATGTGGATCACTTCTAAGCTTAGTGCGGGTACTACCGTAGAAATCATATTCTAGCACATTCCGGGAGTCAAAATACCCAATGGCGGGTATTCCATAGGACCGATGCTTTGATCAATTTCACGGTATGTCCGCCACTTACACTTTTCGTTCTTCAGCTCTGGAGAAAGAGAAAACCCTCGAATTGACTCAGGAACACCTGATGATCCACCAAGGTCAGCGAACGGATGATGCGCCTTATGCCAGCATCAAGTCGGTTCGCCTCTACTATGACCCCTCACGGTTTGCCACGAACAAGTACCAGTGTGAAATTACACTGAGGAATCGTGCTACGGTTCTTATCAAAAGTGTCCACTATGCAGGCCCTACCAATTTTGAGGATAGAGCGAGCGACTACAGCGCATTTATTACCGAATTGCACGAGCACCTAGCACCGCTCAGCGACATCACATTTTTAGCCGGCAACAAGCCCGGCAGTTTTTCACTCAACGTGCTTATGATCATAGCCACAGTTGCCTTCGTTGGTATCGCGCTCTTTAGCTTCGGATCAGCGATCGGAGTTGGTATTATCTTCAGGCTAATTCTATTCGCAGGGCTACTTTATTGGGGCATCAAATACCTCAAGCGAAACAAACCAAAGACTTATAACCCCGACAATCTCCCTTCATCGGTATTGCCCAATTAGGCCGATATCACATAAGGAGTTCGGAAGGATCATCAAGACTTTTCTTAGATTGTAACCTACAATTGAAGAGTCCAATTGCGTGGGTTGAATTGATGAGAAAATATATTTCTAAAATCTCAAACAAAGCCTAGGCGATCCGCGTATTCAATCCAATTTTGCACCTGACCTATGAGCTGGAAGCTCTGACTAAGACTGAAGATCTAAACCTATGAATACCCAAGAAATTGAAAATATTGAGCTGACCTATCTGAGCATGGAGGACTATGAAGACCTCAAATCAGCGATGATCACGGCTTACAAAACCATGCCAGATGCTTACTGGAAAGAAGATCAAATACGATCATTGGTCGAGCGGTTTCCGGCCGGCCAGATCGTCATCAAGATCAACGGAGAATTTGCAGGTTGTGCATTGTCGATCATCGTCGACTATGACAAGTTTGACGATTATCATAATTACCGGGAAATCACAGGTGACTACACCTTTAACACCCACAATGATGAGGGTGATATGCTCTATGGCATTGATGTATTTATTAAGCCTCAATACAGGGGTCTCCGTCTCGGAAGAAGGCTTTATGACTACCGCAAAGAACTCTGTGAACAACTTAACCTTAAGGGCATAGCCTTTGGTGGTCGTATTCCCAATTATCACAATTATTCTGATAAGATCTCACCTAAGCAGTACATCGACAAGGTAAGAAGGAAGGAGATCCATGATCCTGTGCTTAACTTCCAGATATCCAATGACTTCCACCCAGCCAAGATCATGAAGGGATATTTGGAGGGAGATAAGGATTCTAATGAATTTGCTGTGCTGCTGGAGTGGGATAATATCTATTATCAAAAGCCCACCAAAGTAGCTACCACGAACAAGACCGTGATCAGGCTCGGCTTGATACAGTGGCAAATGCGTCCATACAAGGACATGGATGAGCTCATGCAGCAGGCGGAGTATTTTATAGATGCGGTCTCGGGTTACAGATCTGATTTTGCCCTTTTTCCAGAGTTTTTCAATGCCCCCTTGATGGCGGAGAATAATCACCTTGGAGAAGCAGAGGCCATAAGAGAGCTTGCCAAGCACACTAAAGAGATCGTGAACCGCTTTTCAGAACTGTCCATTTCTTACAACATCAATATCATCACGGGTAGCATGCCTGAAATAAAGGGCAAAAGACTGTACAACGTCGGCTACCTCTGCCGTAGAGATGGCAGTATCGAACGCTACGAAAAAATTCATGTCACGCCAGATGAGGCCAAGGTCTGGGGTATGCAGGGCGGCAACCAAATCAAGGCGTTTGATACGGACTGTGGCAAGATTGGCATCCTGATTTGCTACGACTCGGAGTTTCCTGAGCTGAGCAGAATTCTTGCAGATGAGGGCATGGACATACTGTTCGTCCCTTTCCTTACCGATACGCAAAACGGCTTCTCCAGAGTACGCAACTGTTCTCAGGCAAGAGCGATCGAGAATGAGTGTTATGTAGCGATTGCGGGTAGCGTCGGCAACCTGCCAAATGTCCATAACATGGACATGCAATTTGCACAGTCTATGGTCTTCACACCGTGCGATTTTGCCTTCCCATCCAATGGCATTAAGGCAGAAGCCACTCCAAACACGGAAATGGTACTAATCGCGGATGTGGACATTGGGCTGCTAAGAGAGCTACACGAGTTTGGTAGTGTACGCAACCTCAAGGATCGAAGAAAAGATCTCTTCGAACTGAAAAAGAAAAAATAAGGAATCAAGGAGGGGTTATATCCCTCCTTACTGTTTTTTGACTACTCCTAGCGGGAAATTATTGCCTCTGATGAAGCCGGTAGGGTACTGCGCCGATCCTCCGTGTTTCTTGGTCAATTCGGGTACGGCCTCTTCCATGTATTGCTTGATTTCGGATACGGTGATATTGCCATCACCATTGTCGCCAGCCCCGTTCATGGCCTCCAGCAGAGAGTAGGTAAAGACGCCATGCTTAAGGATGGCAAACTCAGTAGCAAACTGCTGGGTACCACTGGAGGCGATCATCACAATACCCGCGGCGCGGGCCAACTGTATCATGGCCTTTTCCTCTGAGGCTGCAGATCGTGTACTTAGTGACTCTATTGCGCCACCTGAGTGGCAAGCATCCATAAGTACCAGCTGCTTTTGAGCTTTGATTTCCGATAGGTGCATCTTAAGCTCATCACTCGATATAGCCTTTGTCACCAACTGTGTCGAGTCTCCATAGAGCTGAGTGACATCCGTAGGCACAAAAAAGTACTTGTTGTCCTGGGTGTCGTCGATAGTGCCATGACCCGCATAGTAAAACACAAATACATCCTCGGGCTGAGCCTGAGCCTTGATTTCATTAAGACCTTTGATAATCCCCTGCTTGGTAGCCTTCTCGTTATACACTTCGACTACCTTAATCTCACGGTAGATCTCGCCTCCTTTAAGCTTCAGCTCCTCAACAAATGATATGGCATCATCATAGGCATAGTTGAGGTTGTACCTTTCATTCTTGTACTGGTTGATACCGATGGCCAGTACATAAAGGCTTGATGTTGCAATCACCTCACCTGTATACTGTAGTTTGAATTCATTAGGCCGTGAATCGATTTTTTGTTTATTCTTGACCAATACACTGAAGGTATTGAGGTCATTGACTAGCGACAGTTCGTACTTTTTCGTCACATACTGACCTACCGGAACCTCTTCAAAATCGGTATCGCTGACCACCAGCTTGCCATTTTGGAATAAGTTGAGCTCGGAAAATCCGCTACCGCCATTATACACATCTATGGTCACTTCGACTTCTCTCTGGGATGTCCGATACTCGCCTTTGCTAAAGTTTATCTTAGGGTCTCGGTTGAGTCGTACTTGGGACAAGTTAAAAACTGCCACGGAGGGTCGCTCTGAGATGTCAATCGTAAAAGTACCTTCTCCAGCCTGAGAGAGCAGCTCAGATATTCGGTCACCACTATCGAATGACCTTATCAATAGCTCTGGTTCATAAAGGATATCAAAATACTGTTCGGCTGTATAGAAGTCAGCAAGAGAAGAAATTCCGCGATTGATGTGCCAGCCAAACAATTTAGCTCCGTCAGAACTGCAGTGAAAATACCCCTCCTCAGTCCAGGTGATCCATTCTCCATTATCTGCTAAGAAAAGCGTCATAAACGGATGCGTTGAAACGTGGAGATATGGGTAGGTACCGTTCAGTTCTTTGTAAAGCTTTGGCTGAGTCTTTTCCAGGGCTCTCATGAGTTTCTGCCATGCTTCAGGATTGTTCTGATCGAGCAACTCTTCAACACCGCCAATTTTAACACTTGAGAAAGCCTCCGGCGTAAAATACTCGCCCACACTAGGGAATTTCCCCGCTTCATCAAGCTTCCAGAGCAATACCTTCTGATCCTCACCACCGGAAGACAAATATCGACCTCCCGGACTCAGTGACAATGCTCTCACTCCTCCAGCATGACCGATGAATTCTCGAACCAGCTTACCAGAACCGTCATATTCCTTTAGGGAGAAGTCACTTCCAACAAAAACATGTCCCGAAGCATCTGAGATAAACTCCAGAATACGACCATCTGCAGAAGGGTCGTTAGAAATTCTTCCTGATTTTGCCCTCAGCGTATATTCGTCTAGCTGGGTGATATTATTTTTCTGATTGGCGATAGCACTGCCCTCACCTGCCATTTTCTTTGGCACAAAATTCTTAAAGTCAAAAACGATCGAAGCATCTTCACCATCATTGTTGGAGAAGTAGTTAACCCTCAGGCTACTACTATCAACAAAAGCCATAGACTGCACGGCTCTGCCCTCACCTGAGAGGCTGGTCAACGCTTTTCCCGATAGGGCATCCCATCTAACAATACCATTGTTGATACCGCCAGACGAAATCACTTCATAGCTGTCGGTCGTCGGATCAAATGACATGGAAAAGACGGCATTGTCGTGCGCTTTAAACTCTTTAATGATTCCACGCTTAGTTAGATCGGCCAACTTAGCCGTACCCTCCAGATCCATCATCATTAGATACTTAGCGTCAGCTGAAAATGATAGCGCATTAACCAGTACACCCAACTCATCATTTTGAAAGATGGTGTTGCCAGATGCATCGGTCACCTGTACTTCACCATTGACACTGGACGTAGCAATGTATCTGCCTGTCGACGAATAAGCCAGCCTGTTGATCTCTCCATCGTGCACAATGCCCTCGGACGCATCGAAATCATCACCACCCTCGAGTATGGCTGTCATATCCAGAAAAGTTACCACATTGCTCCCAGTGGCGACCGCCAAAGACTTGGTGCTGGGATCATAGCCCAGCGCATTGACATAGCTGCCCATATCCGTTTGGGAGAAAAGTTCAAGCACACCATTTTTCAGCTTCCAGATGCTGAGCACATTACCCATTCCCCCGCTAAAAATGAATTCTCCGCTATCATCAAATACAATGTCCGAGACCGCATCATAATGTCCTTCTACCGGACCTATGATTTCCTTGTTTTCAATATCAACGACGATGAGATAGTTCTCCTCCATCTCATTCAACGGTAGGCCTCCCAGGGCCAGGTACTTACCATCAGGACTTAATGCACCACTGTAAAAGACACCCTGATAGCCTGGCCCATACTCTGTATCAAGCCGCTCAATGACTTCAAGTGTCGCAGCATCCCAAATCTTCACTGATTTATCTTCGGATATCGAAATGAACCGTTGGCCATTTGGCAAAAACAGAAGGTCATTCACCTTGCCGTTGTGACCGTTAATATTAAGATTAATCTTGGGTTTATAGTCTTGAGCAACAGCCGAAAGACAAGTGGCCAATACCAGATGAAGAAGGACGATCAGATTTCTATCAAGGTAATGTCTTCTTTGCATTCACCAATTTCAAGATTAAACGTGGATACTTCAAACATTTGGGCATAAAATGCGACTCATTCTATAATTTCACTTTGCGTTATGGAGCAGGAAAAACATCATCTGGAGTTCTCAGAGATTGCCCGTCTGGCCATAGACTATATCAACATGACCGATCGTCATGTCTTCCTCACAGGCAAGGCAGGTACCGGCAAGACTACTTTACTCAAGCACATCATCCGGCATACACACAAGGCGGTAGTGGTCGCAGCACCTACGGGCATAGCCGCCATCAACGCCGGAGGCGTGACGTTGCATTCCCTGTTACAGTTACCCTTTGGGGTCTACCTACCGGAAAACCGGCCATTTCAGGCGACCAACACTTCCGTAACGACTCCCCAGACTTTGTTTCAGAACGCCCGCTTCAACAAAAACAAAATAAAACTGCTTCAACAGATCGAGCTGTTGATTATTGATGAAGTGAGTATGCTACGCGCGGATCTCCTCGACTGCATTGATCAGACCCTGCGTGTGTTGCGCAAAAAGCGGAATCAGCCATTTGGTGGGTTGCAAGTGCTCTTCATTGGCGATTTGATGCAGCTACCGCCGGTTATCAGAGATGAAGATGCCAGTTTGCTCAGACCTTACTATCCGAGCGGCTATTTTTTTGAGGCCAGAGCCCTATCGGAAAACCCTCCCATACAGATCGCCCTTCAAAAGATCTATCGCCAAAGTGATCCTACCTTCATTGATTTGCTCAACGCCTTCAGGCACAATGAGCAGACGTCCGAACAACTAGCGCTGCTGAATGAACACTATGCTCCAAATACCAAGGGCAAGGAGTACGATGGCTATATCTATCTGACTACTCACAACTACAAGGCCGACAGTATCAATGACCAGCGACTCTTGCAATTGAAGACCAGACAAACCAGCTTATCTGCCACGGTAGAGGGTGACTTTCCCGAGCACATGTACCCTACTGGCTACACGCTTGATTTCAAAGAGGGTGCACAAGTCATGTTCATCAAGAATGCCCCTCAGGGTGATCCGGATCTGGAGGGTAAATACTACAATGGCAAGATCGGCAAGCTCACAAAGGTGTCCAACGACGATCTCCAGGTTACACTGGACGATGGGGTCACAGTCAACGTGGCGAAGCATAAATGGGAAAACAAGCGCTACACACTCAACACCGATACGAACACCGTGGAAGAAGTCTACCTCGGCAGCTTCGAACAATACCCTCTGAAGCTGGCATGGGCGGTTACGATCCACAAAAGCCAGGGTTTGACGTTTGATAAAGCCATACTCGACCTTTCGGGGACGTTCGCGCCGGGCCAGCTGTATGTGGCGCTCTCACGGCTCACCTCACTTGATGGTTTGGTGTTGTCCTCTCGCCTACCGGAAAATCCGCCGGATACAGATGAATCGCTGGATGCATTTCTGCGGGATTTTGCCTCGGAGGAAGAGTTGAAGAGCAAGCTACTAGCCCACAGGCAACAATTCATTATCAACCTGTCAAAAACCACTCTGGACTTTAGCCGATTGATGAGTGATCTACAGGCACATCTGGCGACTTTTGACAAATCGACTAATCGATCTGCCAAGCAAAAGCATCTTCAATGGACACGGGATCTAGTCACCGCTACCCTTCCATTGAAGGAAGTAGGACAAAAGTTCACTCAGCAAATCAATCAGATTATGCAGCAGCCAGATCCGCTTGAAGCACTCGCTGAACGAATGGACAAAGCTGAGGCTTATTTTGAAACTCAGTTATTCGTGCATGTAGAGACTATCAGATCGCATAAGCAATCGCTGAAGTCCGCTGGTCAGGTCAAGAAATATCTGAAGGAACTAGATGAGCTGGAATCGCTCTATTTGAATCAGTCGAAGCTAATCCAAAAACTCGGCCTTGTGGTAAAGGCCTCCATCAAGAACACCTCACTGGACAAGGCTCAGCTTGAAGAATATACCCACCGCCCTGGATTCGAGGTGAAAAAGGTCACTCCCGAAAAAAAGCGACCAACGGCAGAAGTCTCGTTTGAGCTATTCAAAGAAGGCAAGTCTGTAGAAGAAGTTGCAGAGGCGCGTGGTTTCGTACCAGCCACCATCATGGGACACCTCACCCAATTCGTAGAAGCTGGCAAGCTAGATGCACTGGAACTGATAGAGAAGGAAAAGCTTGAAAATATCCTAAAGGTCAAAGCCACAGGTGCCGAAGGTATGAGTGAAATCAAGTCCAAGCTGGGTGATGATTATAGCTACGCTGATATCAAACTGGCCTTGGTCTATGAAACTCTTGAAGCAAAGAAGCAAAACGATTAGCTGCCTGCCGCTTTCATTCAACTTTTCAAGTATGATGTCCACAAGTAAGCCATAGTTTTCAACCAAGGTCGCTCGTCATTCCTGATGGAGCGTAGCGGAAGTCAGGAATCTGTTTGTAGGCGTGACGACCCATTCCTTTTTTGGCTAAAACTGACATTGCAAACAGCGCAATCTCAAAACGGCTAACAGCTTATCCAAGCACACAGATTCCGGTATTGTCGTTCCTCCAAAGCTTCCAGCCGGCCGGAATGACGGTGTATTAGATCAATCCCCGCAGACCCTAATTTAAGTATACATCCACGTAGCTCACTGAATATCTGTAACCTCAACCCTATCCTTAGCGACTAACCAACGATGAGAACCCCAAACATTTCCATCTGTTGTTCGTATTACTTTTACAAATGGGTAAATAGATGAGGTACAACCTTGGTGAATTTGAAGAAATAGTATTGCTCGTCGTAGCAGCACAGCATGAGCAAGCCTATGGCCTCTCAGTGACGCAGGCCATAGAGGAAGAGTTACAGCGATCAGTGACGATGAGTAGCGTGCACACCGCTCTCTATCGGATGGAAGAGAAAGGTCTCGTAAAGTCGCAGCTTGGAGAAGTAACCAAAGCAAGAGGTGGCAGACCTAAGCGAATATTCGTGATAACTGCAGCAGGAAAAAAAGCCCTAATGGAAGCCAAAGATGCGCGTAACCACCTTTGGAGTCTGATTCCCAATTTTGTATTTGACACCAAAGCCTATGGGTGATCAGCCAAGTACAGCGCCACCAAAGTGGGCTACAAAGTTCTTCAGCTGGTATTGCCGCAATGAACTAAGAGAACCCATCCTCGGTGATCTTGAGGAGCGATATGCCTGCTACCTTGAACAACACGGGCCACTAAAGGCCAAATGGAAATACTGGGTGGATGTCATTCTGTTTATGAATCGATTTACACTCAGACGCCAAAGCTCAACAACTCAAAACAACATACACGTCATGCTCAAAAATTATGCACTTGTTGCGTTTCGCAACTTCTCACGAAACAAGACATTCACTGGAATCAATATCATTGGCTTATCCGTATCGATGGCCGTTTGTCTCTTACTCATTCTAATGATCAACGATCAGATGAGCTATGATGAATTTCACACACATCGCAACGAGACCTACCGTGTGTATCACGAGAGAGACCAAATGGAAGTGGATATACCCCTCGCCACGACTCCAGTTCCGTTAGGAGAGAAACTCAAATATGACTTCACAGGGTTGAAGGACGTAGTAAGGTTTAGAAGAGGTGTGCAGGGGGAAGTAATGGACAATGGCAAGGCGATTGGCATCAACGGCCTTTTTACTGATCCTGAGTTTTTCGACCTCTTTGATTTCGAGTTAAAGCTTGGCAACAAGGAGTCCGCCCTTGATGATCCCTACTCTATTGTGATTAAGAGTGAAATCGCCGAGAAATTTTTCCAAAGTGAAAATCCATTAGGTAAGACTTTAGATATTCAAGAGCTAGGTCAGTTTACCATCACAGGGGTGCTGGACGAAATTCCTGGTAAGTCGCATATCAACTTCGAAGCGCTGGCCTCCTTCTCAACTGTCCGTGGACTGGAGCAACAGGAGATCCTTACCTCTACTCTCAATGACTGGAGTAAAACCAGTGGCGCCTGGGTTTACTTCAGGATGGAAGATGACTATGACCAATCAGCGCTGAATGACTACCTGACTCAACTTGCTGAAGACAACTATGACGAAAACTCTGAATATCGGGTAGACTTTCATGTTCAAAAAATGACGAATATCACTCCAGGACCATTGATGGGTAATCAAATTGGCCAGGCCATGCCTTTCTTCTTCGTCTATGGTCTGGTATTGCTGGCCTTCCTTATCATGGTCTGCTCCGCATTTAACTATGCCAATCTTACGATGGCCAGAGCATTGACACGTTTTAAGGAAGTAGGCATTCGTAAGGTGATGGGCTCCACGCGATCTCAGCTCATCATCCAGTTTGTAGTGGAAGCCATTCTGGTCTGTTTGCTGTCGCTGGCACTAGCGATTGGGTTATTAACCCTGTTGATACCAGCTTTCGAATCGCTGACCATGAGCGCGCTGCTCGATTGGAAGCTTGAGCCAGATGCTGAAGTCTATTTCCAGTTTTTGCTATTTAGCCTGGCTACTGGTCTGATCACCGGTATCTTGCCAGCCCTTTACTTGTCGTCGGCCCAGCCTGTCAGAGCACTTAAGGGGGATCGGATTCCAAAAATGTCACGGCTCAATTTGAGAAAGTCCTTGATCGTGGTGCAATTGGTTATCTCTATTGTGCTAATCACTTCATCATCGCTCGTCTACCGCCAAATTAAGTTTATGGTGGAGAAAGATTATGGCTTTGCAAGGGATAATATTGTCAATATTGCTCTGCAGGGTCAGGAGTATGAGCTTTTCAAAGCTGAGCTAGATGAGTTGTCATTTGTCAGAGCTGTATCCGGCACTAACAATATACCCAGCACTGGTATGCATTTCGATGAAAAAGTCAGGAAGCTGCCGACTGAGGAAGCAATAGATTACAACTATTTCTCCGTCAACGAGGACTACATTGACAATCTGGAACTCGAACTCATAGCAGGACGTAACTTCACTCCTAATCAACCGGAAGAGCGAGAAGTGATCATCAACGAGGCTGCTGTGGAGTCATTTGGCTTTGGCTCCCTGGAGGATGCCATAGGTCAGAACCTCATTATTAAAGACAGTACTACCGTGAATGTGGTGGGTGTCGTGAAGGACTACAATTATATGATGCTCTACATGGAGATTCAGCCGCTGCTCTTGCGCTACAACCCGGAGGACTTTACAATAGCACAAGTGAAATTGACCGGTAGCAACAATATGGAATCGATCATAGTACTCGAGGATACATGGGAAGCATTTGACCCTAATCACGATTTTGAATACAAATACTTCAGTGAGGAGATTGCCGAATTTTATGGATTCTTCTATGATATCGTATATATCATTGGGCTCATATCCATTCTGAGCGCGAGTATCGCTGCTATGGGGTTATTTGGGATTGCCACTTATTCCATTCAGACCCGACTTAAAGAAGTCGGCATACGCAAGATACTCGGTGCAAGCAGTGGCAGCATCGTATATATGCTGGGCAAAGGATTCATGATTTTGATTCTTGTTTCGACTGTCATCGGAGGCACCCTCTCCTACTTTGGCAATCAAGCCTGGCTTGACCTTTTCGCCTACCGGGTGAATTTTGGACTCGACATATTAGTCATTGCATTTGGCTTTATAGCAGTCATTGGTGCTTTGACCATTGGCTTTCAAACGCTGAGAGCAACTTCTACTAATCCAAGTGAAGTGCTTAGGAATGAGTAGTTCAGAATTATTATGGTGTGACCATCAGAAGCTCAGAGTGACCTTTAGGTGACTCTGAGCCGGGCTAGCCTAAAATCAGGCCATTGAGTTAAAAGATCTATGCAGGGGCGTTAATAGCTATCAAAATGTCACTAATCCTTCCAGCATGTGTCCAAGAATAGGTCGGCACTTGTGATCACATGATGGATAGTACTGCTTATGCAAGTAACTCCCTGACTTTGGTGAGGCGCCCCACCAAAACTCTGCCAGCGCAATAGGACGCAGCTTATTTTCGAAGGCGTATTGAAAGAGTTTGGGAGCTACACACTCTCCTGCACCACCCGGAGGATTTTTGTAACCAGCCAAATCGAATATTTCTTTTAGATTTTTGGCCTTTCCATTGCTATTCAACAGCTCATAGCTCTGATAAATTCGCTCCTGCAACGCGTCAGAATTTTGACGCCTCTGCTGAAAGAGTTGCGCTCTTTCTTCATCCATAGTAGCAGAGCTATCCTCCTCAAGCAACTTGATTTTCCTATTAAAGTCTGCTAGCCGATCCATCCCCTGTTTCAAAAAGCTTTCAGCTTCCAGAGCATCATAAACTGGGGGAACAAAACCTGCGAAGTGATTAGACTCACCAATCTTGCCGGAGAATCCAGCCAAATAACCAACTTCTCCACGATCAGAGGCCACCACCAGTACTCCAAACATTTTTCCAATCGAGTTTTCAGTACGCCGATCTATCCCGAAGTTGTGATTCCAGTCCGTATTGTCAATCTTCCGATAAAGCTGGTGAGAAGCGGTAATTGCGATGTGATAAGGGCTCCCTTCAAAAGGATTATTAAGTCTTTCTGGAAGCTCATCACTTGCAACTGGTTCCAAAAATCGATGAAACAATGAGTCTGTCGGCAGCATTTGGGTTAACACCAATTTATAGAATTCTGACAAGCAAATTATACACTTAGTATGCCTTGAGGCTTGCACTGAGTAGGTAAACTATGTACCCACATGCGCTCGCTGCGACATATTTTACTCATTGACGCCTGAGCGATCCGATTCTGGAAACTCCTCTATTGAATTTTGATTAAACTAATTGCAAGACCCCCTCCTGGAGCCAATCGAAAGGTCTCTGAACTTTGACTACTGACTTCAAGCTCCACTATCTCATAAGCGCCGGGATTACTTTTGTAGTGAGCCTCATCACCATCCTTATAAATGACCGCCTTGTATTGGCTTCCCTCAGACAAAAAGTCAAATTTGATGGTGACTTCTCTTTCATTTTCATCTGTGATACTTCCCACAAACCAGTTGCCCGTTTCGCGTTCTTCACGAGCTATGGTCACAAAATCTCCCACTTCTCCATTCAGAGTAACAGATTTTTCCCAATTCACACCAACATCGCGGATAAACTGAAGTGCCGGATGCCCTTCGTAATTTTCTGGCAAGTCACAAGCCATCTGAATTGGACTATTGATCACCACGTACAGTGCTAACTGCTGGGCAAGTGTCGTATTGATTTGGTTGTTTGGTTTAGGTGCCAATGACAGTTCGAATACACCCGGTGTAAAGTCAATGGGTCCACCCAACATTCTCGTAAATGCGACGATCGGCAGATGCTCTGGAGGATTTCCACCATCAGTGGCCCACGCATTAAACTCCTGTCCACGAAGACCTTCCCGTGCAATAGCGTTAGGATAGGTCCGCCGAATACCGGTTGCTTTGATCGGTTCATGGGCATTGACCGCCACCTGATATTTAGCTGCATGCTCAAGTACTTTGCGGTAGTGATTGACCATCCATTGACCGTGGTGGTATTCGCCTTTGGGAATGATGCGGCCTACATAGCCTGTTTTTACAGAATGGATGCCCAATGACTGCATCAGGGCATAAGCCGTGTCAAGCTGCTGCTCGTAAGTCCGCGGTGCTGCTGATGTTTCGTGGTGCATAATCAACTCCACACCTTTTTCCTTACCGTAGCGAACCACCTCCTCTATATCGTAATCTGGATATTCAGTGACAAAATCAAAGACCCCCTCACGGTCTTCAAATCCAATCCAATGATCCCAGCCGGTGTACCAACCTTCCACCAGCAACCCCTTGAATCCATTGGCGGATGCAAAATCAATGTATCGTTTGGCATTTTCCGTATTCGCACCATGTGGGACAGCTTCTCTGACCGATCCATCCTCGGCCCAGGTGTCCATGCTCTGCGTCCCTTCATAGTCCCATGTAGAAACGCCCAGATGCATTTCCCACCAAATACCAACATATTTCATTGGCTGGAACCAGCTTACGTCTCCAATTTTATTGGGTTCATTGAGATTGACAATCAGGTTGGAATCAATCAACCCAGCTGCATTGTCGCTGATCTGAATGGTCCGCCAGGGAGTGACAAATGGAAGTGCGCGCTTAACTTTATAACCCAGCAGATCCGAGCCTACCAAATTGCTGGTCAGCGAGAAATTATCCGTATCCACTTTCAAAGTCATTCCTGCATAATCGGTGAGGTTCGCTTCGTGGAAACTCAGGTAGTTGCCATCAGCCGTTTTCATCGTAACAGGCGTGTTCACCGCATTCTCAGGAATGTAAGTGGCCGCCAAGTCTTTATGGTCCCGCTTGATGATCGCGTCAATTTCACTGATTTTGGAGGTGTTGTATAAATGTTCGTAAATGTCCCAATCTCCAGGGATCCAAAAAGCCTTATGATCACCAGTGAGGTTGAATTGGGTGAACTCATCCATAATGACCACCGAACCCACCGCCGACTGTTTTGGGAATTCGTATCTAAAACCAATGCCGTCATCATAGGCCTTGAAGTGAATAATGAGCGAACGATTCGGCTCAGCATTTTCAATTAGTGAGACAGACAGTTGATTGTAGGTGTTGTCTACCAAACGCTGCTCTCCCCACTGCATTTCCCAGGTTTCGGAGAAGGATGAGTTTTCAGCCTTATCAACTTCGAAACCAGAAGTCATTGGGTTTTGTCCCTGAAACTCGAAACCCATAGTAGAGGTTTTGACCACCTCCTGACCTTTGAAGGTCACGCCGTATTGTGGAGCACCGTCCGCTGTGAGACTAAACTGAATGGCGATTTGACCATCAGGGGATTGAACCTGAGTATCGGGAGCAGATGAGCAGTTCCAAAGTAAAAAAAGGGAACTGGCCAAAAGCGTATGTTGAAGCAATTTCATGGATTGGATTGGTTTTCTTGAATGTGAAAATTAATCAATACGCGCGAAATGAAGGATAGCCGCCATTAATTCTGCGCTAGACTTGCATACAGATCCCGGTATTTCGCCGAGCGAAATCCGGAATGACAGAGTGATCGAAAACTATTGGTATTCCAAGCTTACTTCGGTTTCAAACTCAATATGTACTGATAGCTTTTTTCCAGATAAGGCAAAAAGGCCTTGGGCTGCTTCAATAAGGATTCGGGTACGCGGACATACTCTTTCATGACCGTATTGTAGGTCACAAAAAGCTCCGTCTTATGATCCGCCAAAAACTGCTCACGGTCTTCCTTGCCGAGTCTGAGGCCTAGCTCACCGAACTTATTCAGGCTACTGAACATGTGACCATTGGCAGAGGTGTAGGGCATGGTTTTGCCTTTCAGCACAACGTCAGGATGCATATCGATGACCACCTTAAAGCATTCAAGTACTTCCGCTCTGGTCATGTCTCTTGCTTCACTGCAAACTTAATTTCAGTAATCAGGTCATCTCCACTCGAGGTGCTGGGGTCTGTGACATACACTTCGAAGGGATGAACCTTTTTGTTCAGTTTTAGCTCTTTGTTGCGATGCATGGAATACATCGTACTCCAGGCATTTCCTAGATGATCATATGGCCCATGATGGGCGAGCGTATATACCCGTGTCGCTGGTATGGTACCCGTGATCATCTCTTCTGGTAAGTCCTCAGGAATCGACTTCATAGGGATACCGCTGGTGTAGGACACCTTCTTTTTGACCACATCCCATTTGTGATAAATCGTAAAGGGTTGTGCCGATATTTGATCCTTATTGCCCTCAGCGAAGGACCACAGTTTTTCGAAATCCTTCTCCATCGCCGGGCCGATGGTATCTATGGTACAGTCAGTCTTAAGTCCAATATACCTACACCCCTCATACTGCTCATATCCCTTGAAGTCCAGGCGAGAGTGCACCTTTCCATCTTCTGCATAATCCTTGAGTAGCGCCAGTCCCCTCTCATAGTCCATCCCTACAAAAGCCTCCATCATTTTCTTCATCCAAAACATGAAGAAGGGTAAACTGCTATCCATGATCCATGTCACTTCGGTATCGTTATCCTTTTGCGATAGCTCAAACCGCACCTTAGCCGTGGACTTCCATGGAGTCAAAAAGGTAAGATCATAATCAATTGAGGTGTTCATTTCCTCTGAGACGACCTGCATATTGCCGCTACCGGTTCGGTTGCCTTTCCATTCGTAGGACTTACCGTCCTCGGCTACATCCACTTTTGCCTCGGGCTCCATGATCAACCATGGAGACCATGCACTCCAGTGGTGAAAGTCATTGAGGATACTAAAAACATGGCCTACCTCGGCATGGATAAGTACGGATTTGCTAATGTTGATCTTCGGCATTGCTTACAAAGTTTAAAAAAGCAAGGTCAAAGTAGGGATTTTATTTGTTGCAGTCAACCGCTACTGCACACACGTAACACTGAGCAACCTGGGTAAAGGACAGGGACTAAAAATAGCTACTCAGCTAATAAAAGGTGAGCCACTGTGGATTTCAGCAGCTCTCTAACAATATTATTCCGGCGCTCTGGCCATCATTTGCAGTTCGGCCAGCACAGACATCCGCATGTCTCTAGTTGCCAATCCATCTCTAATCTTTTTCAGCATTTCTGCAGATGGCTCTTCATCGTCATTATTCCAGCGGTTAAAATATTGATTCCAGTCATTGAAGAAATTCCAGGTAATATGGGTGGCGTACGTATCACTGCCCATAGGTGACATTACCATGCCCAGACCCCAACCCATCTTGTAGCCTGCATCCACCTGTTTCTGATGATCCGGCTTGAATACGCCATTCTCGGCTTGATGATAGGCCTCATAAGCACCCATGCTGTTAAAATCGACCTTCATGAAATCGATCTGGGCAATCATTCCTTTCTTAAAGTCCAAATCTCCTTCAGTTCCATCGATTATTCGCAGAAACCTTCTCTTATCCAGGAGACGTGTCTCACCAGACTTCATGATTTTAGCCTCTATATCCTCATCCGACATATCAGGGTAAGCCTTTTTTGCATAGCCTAAGAGTTTTTCCCAACTCATTCCATCTCCCATCATTTTGGCAGGATCTGAAAATTGCTGAACTGTCATAAACTGGTAACCATCAGTGATGTCTCCAGGTGTCAGCGAAAACAAATCCCAGCCTACTATGTCACCAGCCATAGCGCGTTGTTCGTGAATTTTTTGCCAAAAGGTCTCCGTTTCCCAATAAGCTGCCGTTTGGCTGGGACTGACCTTCATAAACTCCATTAAAAGAAAGATGGGCTCTTGCGCTCTGACGGTGATTGCCATCAGCAACGCGACACAAAAAAATTGTAATCTTTTCATAATCATTTGGGTTAGTTAAAAAAGTAATTCTCTGAATCTACGAATTAACTAACTGATTATCAATAATTAAGAGATGTCCATGCTTATCACTATTGAATATTAAAAAAGTGCTACTTTAGTATTCTTATTGCATGTTAGACTAAAGTGCGAAAACATATGTCCTACTTTCTAATCGTCCTGATTATAATCTTCAGTAGCCTCAGTTTGCTGCATTTCTATTGGGCTGCTGGTGGCCAATGGTGGCTATCCAATGCACTACCCACCAACGAAAATGGCCAGCACGTCCTCAAGACTGGGCCAGTATCAAGCATGGTAGTCGGACTTGGTTTGCTCGGTTTCGCATCCTACTACTTCGTACTTTCTGCTAACGCTTTGTCTGGTACCATGACTCACATTGTTGGCTGGATCATTCCGTCCATTTTCTTGCTTAGGTCTATCGGTGACTTCAAGTACGTTGGTTTTTTCAAAACAGTAAAAAGCACGGAGTTTGCCAGAAATGATAGTCGGTTCTATACACCATTGTGTTTGATACTGGCTGTCTTGGGTGCCACAGTTGCATCTCAACTCTAAAGTAACCTCAGGCTGTATAGCCCGTTGGTCTAGCTAAGATGCCCAGTATTCAGCAACTAAATATTCCACCAGAACTCCTACCCTTTGTAGATGAAATGCAATGTGTCGAATCTGCTGAGTCGGATTTACGGCCTTTTATCACCTTCGGCTATCCAGAAGTGACCCCCGCGCTACTGATTATCAAGTCAGGTCATCTAACAGTATCCTACCGGAATCAGGATCATTACTTATCAGAGTCTTGCTGCTTCACTTTTATTGAGGAGCCCAGTCGAATCGTAGTTTCTAAGGAGTTCAGCGTGGTACGGATAGTATTCAAAGCGACTGGTGTTGTTCCTTTGATCAGGCTCACTGGCCTGAGTGCTGAAGAGCTCATTTCTAGACCGGTTATTCGCCTGTCGGAATTTATGAACCCTAAGTTGAAAATGGCTATTGCTAGAACGCAAGAGACCAAAGACCAAGAAGGCCTAGAAACTTTGATTCATACGGCTCTAGATTCGGCATTGACAAAAAGTCAAAGTCATCTATTAGAGCTTGGAAAGCATCCACTCTTGGGTTCATCGATAGACAATCTATGTGATATGCTATGCTGCACGCCACGCACACTTCAGAGATGGTTTAAAGCCGAAATGGGTATATCTCCAAAGTATTTCCTCCGACTTCTTCGGTTTAAACATACTCTCCAACATTTGGGAGCCCGTCATCCAGACCATCCTATTGCGGTAGCCCAGAAGCTGGGCTACTATGACCAGAATCACTTGATCAAGGAAGTGCAGTATTTTACCCACACAACTCCTGGAAAGTTGTCTTTTGACCATTACTTACCCACTCAGTTGCCATCAGGTTAAAGTCGAAAATTGTCGCATATTTACTACCTCAGTTGCCATATACTACTGTGATTTGCAGAGGTCAAAACAAAGAAACTATGCGAACGAATCTTATCGCAGTAGCGCTGCTGTACCTCATATGCATTGCTCATGTGTCTAGCGGCCAGAAGAAGAACAAAATTCCATCAAAGTATAGAAAAATCCAGAAGTACATGGATCAGGCCGTGGACAATGGTCTGGTAGGATTGAGCTTCTATATCGATCACCCTAAGCACGGTCAATGGACGTATCAGGCAGGTCATGCTGAGTTCGAATCAAAGTCCCCCATCACTGAAGCATCGGTGTTTTATCTCGGCAGTATTAGTAAGACTTACACGGCCACTATTATGCTTCAGCTTGCTGAGCGAGGGGTTGTTTCTCTTGATGATAGAATAGCGGAGTATCTACCGCCAAATGTCACTGGTGGCTTTGAATATGGAGATCAAGTGACAATCAGACAGCTGCTGAACATGACCAGCGGCTTTCCTAATTTCGAATATGACGAACAGGCGCTTCAGGATTTCTTTTCTGGTAAGTTAGACCTGCACAAGACCCCTCCTGCGGCGGTACTCGAGCAATACATCTATGGTCAGCCCGGCAACTTTAAACCGGGAGAACGCTATCAGTACTCGAGCACTAACTACATTTTGCTCTGCATGATTATGGAATCCGTTACAGGTAAGCCACATCAGGATCTGTACTCAGCACTCTTTAAAGAACATAGTCTGGATAATACCTACTATAAAAATGAACAGGCTCCTGCTGCATTGCTAGTGAATGGGTACGCCGACGAAAATGACGATGGTGAGTTTGAGAACTCTACTCAACAGCAAAAGGCTTATGCCGACTGGTCATATGGTGAAGATGGCATCAGGAGCACTATCTGTGATATGGCGAAGTTTATGGACCTCTTGCTTGCTGGTAGCATTATCAGCGAGCAATCTTTGGCTGAAATGAAGACATGGGTGATGCCGGATAACCCCAGGTATGGTCTAGGACTTATGTATGATAAAGGCTTTCCCTACAAGTACTTCATTGGTCATTCGGGTTGGGGTTTTGGCACTCAAGCCAACTTGATGTACTTCCCTAAGCAGGATATTACTATCGCAATATTTTGCAATACTGCTTATCGCTTCGGCGGAGAAGCAATCGAGAAGGCTCATGACAAGTTTCTGACAAAGACGGCTAAGAAGTTGTTTTTATTCTAGACAATTAAGGGATATACTCAGGTCTTCTGCCTGGCATATTGTGCCATCTAAGTTAATCAATTCTGGGATGGGTAACTGACAAAACAGCACCGATGATATATGGATTAGCGCTTTGCCACCTACTATGTAAATACTTATAGGAAAATACCTTTTAATAAGCGATTAGATATAGTACTTATGACAGCTTTTAGCATTTTTGGTTATAGGTCAGATGTCAGGGTTTACACAGTTTGATTGCTTAATAAAGTAGCCTGTTGACTTGATAGATCGATAGACTAACATAACAAGTTGATCCGAATGGACTTCATTCACGTTGCATTCTTGGTTGCAGCTGGCCAAGGGCTCTTTTTAGGCCTGGTCTGGACACTTCGGTTCAGTAGTCTTGAGAGTAAGTTCCTCGGACTTTTTCTTGTTCTTTACTCACTCAACCTGATCGAAAACGTAGGGTTATGGTCCGGTCTGCTACATCGCTTCCCACACTTAATCAACCTCACTCAGAGTTTCATTTTCTTATATGGACCACTTTTCTATCTCTATATCCGAAGCAAAACCAGCGAGTACAGTTTTAAGCTTAACACTATTATCCATTTGATTCCCTTTTTACTGCACTTCAGTTACACATTCGAGTTTTACGTATTATCGGCCGAATTCAAAAGTGAAACTCTCTCCCAGTTCACCTACGAGTCCTCCAGTTCAGACTGGCCATTTCAGTTTGCTATTGCTCTTCATTTACTAGTCTATGCACTATGCTCAGTTAGACTAGCTGTTAAAACAAGTGTCACCCAAGACGCATTACTCTCTTGGCTATTTCTAACCTACGCGCTATCCGTACTTTCCTATTTTGTTCTGATCAATACGATACAGTTCACTGTGCTACATGATTACCTTATTTCTGGAGTGATCGTCTTATTAATGTATACTATAGGATACTTATCGCTGCTTAGCCCACACTGGGTGGATAGTCGATGGGTGAAGAAAAAGACCAAGCTCAAATACAGTAAGTCGGTACTAGAAGTAGGCGAGTCACTCCTATATATCCAGCGCATAGACGCTCTCCTTCAGAATCAAAAAATATATCTTAACACTGATCTAAAGCTCGAAGACTTGGCCAATGAACTAGGAGTTTCACAAAATCATGTATCCCAAGTGATCAATGAACAAAAAAAGTGCAGCTTCAGAGACCTGATCAACTATTACCGAGTTGAAGAAGTGAAAAGAAAACTTTCTTCCACCGAAAACAAAAAATACACTTTTCTTGCTATCGCTTTCTCCTGTGGATTCAATAACAAAGCCTCCTTCAACAAATACTTCAAGAAATACACTGGCCAAACTCCAAAGGCCTATTACCAAGGGTTAGAAGTAGGTAAGCCCTTATAAGAATCGACTCTTAAAGCGCTTAAATTCAATTGATTTAAGCTAAAAACTATGAAATCATTCTTACTCCTATTGTTAGGTGCTGTTACACCACTATTCTTGAGCTGCTCATCGGAAAATGATTCCGAACCAGTACCACCTTTTGAAATAGATGACATCAAAGTATTTGATACCTCAAACGACAACAGTGCATCCGATATCCAATTTTCAATAACGCCAATAGCTGATGCAACCTTGTCTGAGTACCGAGTAGCGGTTGTCATATCCCAGAATGAACTTACTGTCGATGCGTTTCTATCCCTCGAAGCGAGTAGGTATGAAGTGGTTAGCAGTCTTGCCGCATTTCCATACCGCCTGAAGGATGGTCTACCAGATTCGGACGGGAATCCTGTAACAGAAGGAGTTCCCTATAAGCTACAAGTCTTGGCCGTTTCTTCCAACATAGAACAAACAGCCACCAATACTTCCCAGGTTTTTGAGTTAGCACAAACAAAGCTGGTTCGAACACTAGCCTCTGGTTTTTCAGCAAGTGGTGGTATCGAGCTCGATGACGATGGAAACATCTATGTGGCTGATTTTGGAACAGGCGATGTGAACGGTACTACCATTCTAAAATTCTCACCTAATGGCTCTGAGGGTACAACGTTTGCCGATGGGCTCCTAGGTCCTACTGGTGGAGCATTCGACTCCAATGGCAATCTCTACTGGTCAAGTTATTCGGCAAGTAGAGTTCATAAAATATCCGCAGATGGGCAAGTCGAAAGTTTTGCAAACTTACCAGGACCTGTGGCAATAGTGATTGGAGATGATGGATCACTCTTTGTCGCTAGCTGCGATGGAAATAACATCAGTAAAATCTCACCTCAGGGCAATGTATCCACTTTTGCCACGAGTACTTCCTTTAACTGTCCAAATGGACTTACTGTAGACCCAGATGGTAACTTCTACACGTGCAATTTTGAAGATGGTAATATTTTCAAAATCACTGCCACCGGACAGGTCTCTTCATTCGCGAGGATCGGATCGGGCAGCAGCGTGAATATGAAATATCATGGCGGATATCTCTACATAACAGGCAGAAACGCCAATATCATATATCGCGTATCCATCTCTGATGCTACATTAGAAAACTTTGCTGGTACAGGTCAGCGCGGCAAATTTGACGCGGGATTAAGTGACGCTACTTTTTCTCTTCCAAACGGTATCGCCATAAGTCCGGACGGAAAAAAAATCTATATCAACGACGTAGATCCAGCTTCCGGTTCGAACGCCAATGGTCCCAATTTTAATCCAAATATTTTGAGGGTTATCGATCTAATTAACTAAATCTTTGATAGGGTATGACACCTTATCCATTTCTTTGTTAATCAATTCTGAACTGTCTCATTTCTTGAGACAGTTCCATTATTCGTTAGCGTATAGATTCATTAATCATCAGCTCGTGCTAACTCCGTTGGTTTGACATACTTTGCTGTGTCCTCATTTTTCATCATCTATTGAGGCGAATATTTGCCTGCTAGTATTGCCCAAGGTTGGTAAATCAGTTTGTTCACTATCCTCTCGATCCATTTGGTCAATATAGCGTTTAAATATCTCTCGTGATGGCAAGGCAAGAAGCATTAGCAACTGCTTTCTACCCAAATGCTTGTCCAACGTCGATATCATTTCATAACCGACAAAATACAGAGGGCTATCATACTGACCTGTAAGTCCGAGTTGATATATAGTATCCCAGTCAGCTGAATCATCATTGACCAGTCTAAAAAGGACCGTCTCGAACCAATCGAAATTGGACTGTACCCGGCGACTGTTGACCTTGTGTATATCCTGATTAAACTGTGTATAGTCACCAGTCGATTCTGCCTTTGAGAAATCCGCCACATAACTGGCTGAGCCTTCTTTGATCGTCTGGCTCAAGAGTCTCTCAACATTCGACTCAGGAGGTAGCTGAGCAAAGAACCGATCTTGGACTAGGTGATAAAGTTCGTGCGCCGATAGATAAATCATACCCTCCAGGTCTCCTTTCATGGATCGAATGTCCACATAGAACGCATCGTCCTCATCGTCAAAAGTCCAACCTCCGCCCGTGATTCCCACTACTAAATAGACCGTCGCATGAAAGTCAATCGAATCAGGTGTGAAGCCTGAAATCATCGTAGCTGCCTTCGATGAAATATCATCTTCTGACTTTCTGATTTCTTCAAGAAAAGCCTTGATAGTAGGAAGCTCTGGTAACACGCGGTTCAACATGTACTGATCATCCTTCTTTGGATCTCTCATCAGTGCAGATTGCAGGCTGCTCTGGTAACTGTCATGATTCACTCCGTCAAAGAAAGTTGAGAGTTTTCTAGCATATGCCTTACTAGCGTGCAGCTCCATGAGTTCAGAAAAGTCCACATCAGTCATTTCGCCCTGATCGAATATCTACAGGAACTTGCTCACCTGCTCGTAGTTGAAATTGACTGAAATTCGTGCTTTTGATTGACCATGCACCAAGCCAGAGACCAACATAAAAACTAAAAGGATAGCGATCATTAACTTCATAATTCGAGAGTTTGTCATAAGACAATAAATCTGAGTGCCAGGTTACAAGTGGAGTTGCAAACTTTAATAACGACGATCATCCTTGGCATAAACAGCTCACTTAGTACAGCTTAATCAGGCAATAAAGAGAAGAAAAATGACTCCTGCTGGGTTAAGGTACCACCCAGCTACCCAGCCAATCGTTATTCACGAACTTAAATTGTGCTCTGTAGTGCGATAGCTTATGAAGTTGTAGAACGTCCATTTCGGAGGCTCTTACGACTATAACGCTGAAAAACTCACTGCCGATTTCACTCGGCCAGTCATGTGCCAATTCTGGCCTATCAACTCTGCTACCAGGTGACAGTGTTGATCCATAAGCCTTTCTCCCATCGATCGAGATACCAGACCAATACTCTCGTGCTACTTTGTTTTCATTGTGAACTACTACAGAACCCCTGACAGAAACCTGCACTTTTTTTCCAGCGTGCCAGAAGAGCAATGTAGCTTCACTATTATCCGATAGATCAGAGATTTTTTGGGATCTTTTGTCAGTGAAGAATACACAACTCAGGTCTTCTAGTACTTGACGCAATACGACCAGCCGTGAATTTGCATGACTGCCAGCTACTGTTGATAAGCTTACAAAACGAAAAGGATGATTCCTGTCTAAGGCACCTCTGTGTAGCTCATGAGATACATTGGAGAAAACTTCTGTAAGCGAATCGTTGCGATTGATGAGCATGGCTTTGATATCCTTGTGTGGTTTATTAACAGAATGTCATCACTAAAGTTTGGGCAGGCAATCTCATCCTATTGGATTAGTAAGGTGAGAACTTTAAATTATCTCACCTCATCAACAAGCCTGTGTTGATGGGCCGTGTTGGAACTGGTAGCGAGCATCTTCAAGCATAGTAATCCTATCCCGGCTGACCCATAAAAATAGCCTGTAGGTATGGTTCGTTGATCACCTTTGGACACTTCCCAATACATTCCTTGATCGTCATGACTTGACTGCTTGAGCATATAGTCTAGCGTTTCCTGAGCCTTGATTAAATAGATTTCATCAGAAGTTAGTGCATGCATATCCAAAAGAAAATGAACCACTCCGCCAAGGCCGAATCTCCTGTCCACAGAAACTGTCGATTGGCCAAAAATGGAATCGGTAATCCCGCATGGGGCCAGGTCGATTGCTGCGGCACATGCTTTCATCTTATCCAACCATATTTTATCGCCAGTCACTTTAAAGAGTTGCTGAAATAATCGTGCTGTTCCAGCGGGTCCGTGAGCCCAGCTTATTTCATAAGGGGATGACCAACCTTCGTTTGGGATACCATAAGGTACCAGGAAGGCATCACCAACAGTGTCAACAGCCACTTCATTTATGAATTCGACCGCTGAGAGTGCATTATGCAAGTATTCTGAATTATCCGTTGCTTCGTAAAGGCGTGCGTAAAAGAAACCAATTCCAGCCGCTCCATGAGAAAAGTTGGGTAGATTAAACGGGCGATCCTGAGCAAAATACCAATATTGACCATGTTCCGTCTTTTGTGAGCGTGCCGTCAGTGTTCTGGCGATACTTTCAGCCATATTGCGATAGTTGGCCTCACCAAATTTTTCGAAAGCATCTATAAAAACAAGGCCTATTCCTGCCAGCCCTCCCATGATGTCATTGTTTGGGCCCCATGAGATGCTATCTCCGTAAGCCTGGGCGTTTCTTTCAATGATCGACAAATAAGATCTTGCAGCATCAAGGCACTCTTCATCGGCCGTCTGCTTGCCAAATATTGATAAAGCCTGGTAAGCACCTGATAGATCGCCATACGGACCAAACGCCCATAATTTTTGAGTGAAAATACTGTCGGGTTGTGATAACCCTTGAATCAAGTGATCACATCCATCCCGGGCCATTCTGAAATATGTGCTATCCTTAGTAGCATTGAACAGCTCAATACAGAAGATTACCTTTCCAGCAATACCCTGGCTGAGGGAGAAGCTGGATACTGTAGGGTCCGTGGCATCATCCGGCCACATATCTCGAGGAGAATCTTTTCTGGTATTGGATAACCAACTGGCAATTTTGCGAGCTGAATCGAGGTACTGTTCATTTATGATATGATCAGTCGACGAACAGCCAAAGGCAAGAAGATAGAATAATAGTAATGTTAATATTTTCATAACCCTGAAAATATCCACGCACCAGACGCTTTAATACCGGAATTGTTAATAGTGCAGTGAATATGCTATGTCATGCAGTCAAATTCATCCCGCTGGACACGCACAGATCTAGTTCATATCTACTTCCGCTTCTCTGGTACGACCATCTCGCACATAATGCACAGTAATGATCCCATCACTAGCCTTAAACTGCTGATAGAGTTCTTCCAGCTCATCGATGTTAGTGGCCGTCATTCCCTCAATATCGATGATCACATCTCCGGGCCGGAGACCTTCCCTCGCAAGAGCTGATTTCTCAGATAGTTTTCTGATATTGAAACCCATGTCCTGTCCAACATTCAACTCTGATACATTGATTAATTGCACGTCCGCACCTGTCCAAAACGACACCACATCCATGAGCTTCCGCTTGGCGATCTGCGCTGTGACACACACCTTAGTTTTGGCGCGTAGCGTGTCACTGATGAATCCTGCAAACTTCCCACTTAGGTCATACATTGGGGTACCGGGCGCGAATGTTTCTCCTTCTTTTATCACGTAGTAAGCTCTTCGTGACTGATCTCCAATGGTACTTTTTTCCTGATAGAGGTCGATCACCTCGGATATCTGAACTTCCTCACCGGTCGAGCCAGCAATCAATGTACCCGGCTTTAGGTATTCCATCTTTTTGAGTCTGATCACACATGTGCTGCGCGGCAAGGCCTCCACCTTGAGCATCGCTACATCGGCAATATTATTAGCGGAATATACCTCAGCAAACTGTACACTACCATCATTGAAATAGACGATGATCTGATCCGCCGTGCGCACGGGTCGGGCTGTGGTCATAATATAGCCATCCTTATCAACCACCACCCCTCTCACCTGTTCCTCAGCTCCCTGGCTTTTGATGGCAAGTGTCACCTCTGCGCAGGCATTCTGTTTGATGGGTGTTTGTTGCGCATGTGTCGCGAGTGCGCCCCATGATAAAAGAGTGGTGATAAGGACAGCTGAACGCAACGTAAACAAGACTTTCTGATTCATGTACCCAAAATACATGTTTGACTCGGCTATTTCAAAACCGATGGGTATAGGTCGCTTTTAGGATACCTGTATTCGAAGTGGTTCTGAAGCCCAGCTCCTCATCGATCCAATTATGATTGTAAACCAGGAAAATATCAGAGCCCGGTGTGACCGTATACCGAAAGCGATTATTCATACCCATACGCTCGCTGAGATCATCATACTGGATGTTAGTGGTAAAAGATATGAAGGGAGTGAGATCAAAATTGGCAATGAACCTCATCAAATTCGCATCAAAGGCGCCCTCAGCGAGATCCACATCAGTGTGAATGTACTCAGCGCTGATATTAATTCCGGGCACGGGCCTGACCGTTAAGCTGTTGGAATAGGTCTTGCGTGTACCCGTCCAAAACCCCCAAAGGTTCAATTCCAATTCATAGCTCACCCTTCGAAATCGCGCCGTTTCGATTTCAATATTGTGCCGCCAATTGCTATAGGATCCTACCGGAATTATGATGCTCTCATCTCCTAAAATATCAAAGTCCTCCAGTAGCTCTTCGAAATTTCTAATGAACTGGTAAGAAACCTCATCTCCTGATTCAAATCTGAGATTGAATGGAGTGAACCTCGCATTTTGAGTCAGCTTAGCCCATTCAATACTCATAAGATGCTCGAAACTCACTTCCCAGGTCAATTCTCTAATGACTTTGCTCTTTTCAATAAGCGGAGAGTAGGTAAACCTCGGTTCTACTCTTCTGAATGAGTTGCGTCGGTTGAAACCAACCGCCGGGTCATACGCATCACCAAATTCGCGATAGGAAAGGCTAGCAGACCAGGGGCGGTTAGGGAAATTGAAGCGCAACCCCCGGGTGGTGCGATCCCAAAACTCACTTTCCGTGTCGGCTAGTGTTAATGGATTATGTCCCACCAAGAAGGCTTGAAACTGAAGATTCTTATTACCCATAAATCTGGAAGTGTTTAAAGATAAATCAGCACCCAAAGTGTGGCGCGGGCCAACTGGCTCATAGAGTTCCTCACCGTTTTCGGAGCTTCGCCGGGTGTATACCACACCGATACTACTCTCCTTGCCAAAGTTGCGCTTGACACGAACGACTGAAAAATCCTCTACTGGGATCGTATCTCTGGCCTTAGTGCGCACCTGCTGAGCGGCAATCTCAAAACGCCCTGCCCTTCCAATTAATCTTCCGCCATAATTGATAGGAATAGGGTTACCTTCTTCCAGCCCTATGCGCCGACTAAAATAAGGCGTGATTCCGCTGCTAGGCGCAAATTGATAGATATTGGCGCCCTCCAGGAAAAAATCCCGCCTTTCGGGAAAGAACAATGGGAAACGGGTAAGGTTGACTTGACGGTTGTCGACCTCAGTCTCAGCAAAGTCGGTATTGACCGTTACCGAAGCTTTGAGTCCGGACGTGATGTTGTAGTTCACATCTAGTCCCCCGGTTAGCGATGTATTTTCAGTGTAGCTCACACCATCTTCTTGTTCATTGCGGGCCCTGTCCAGTTTCACATAGGGCACGGCTTCCAGGCCCAGGCCTTGAGATATGCCTTTGAGATCAGTGACACGTCCGGCATTCTGCGGTCTAAACAGCCCCAGATTACGTTGGTGACCCGACCAGACCAATTCCTCATTCTTTCGTCTGATCGTCCGCTGAAAATTGATACCCCAGGTATCGCTGGAGGGATCAAAATTCAAAGAGCGAAAAGGTATCCTCACCTCTGTAGACCAACCAAAATCGCCAATAAAAGTCCATGGCCTCCAGATGCCATCCCAATTCTTGTTAAAGCTGATCCCTTGTCCTGATACCAGCACCCCATCGCCCATGAGCCCTCCAGGATTAATTTCAAAAAAGTAGGCATTTCTTCCATCGAGAAACGTGTCTATAATCCACATGAACCTATCGTCCGTGCTGAGAGGAGCATCCCTCCTTCGCTGGAACGACTTGATTCCGCTAGGATCACTATCATAAAACGTAGCACCTATGTAAAGGTAGTTTTCATCATAGGCGATCTTAATCACTGTTCGTTCTGAGGGGTCTCCGCCTTCTGTTGGCTCAGTCATTCTAAAGTCGCTGATACCTGTGATCTCCGCCCAAAAAGGCTCATCCAACTTGCCATCGAGTGTGATGGTCTTGCCCTCGATGCTCGCAGCTTGGGTAGTCTTATCAGCAAAGCTCTGTTGTGCACTTGCGTAAGAAGCAAAAGCACATAATCCAATGAAAAGAAGACGTCTCACCAACTTATAATTCTCGTTACTAGCTTCGTCTAAACTAATGCTTATCGAGTCGTTACACCGGGTATAAGTGGATGATCGGGCAAATTACACTTTGACGTGTCTCCTGCCGTCCCAAGCTGGTGGTACTTAGGTGCAAGTTTTAAGAAATCGCTACCTTCCCCGAATGAACCCAACCGAAGACATGCACTCCTCAAGCTACCGGAAGTATGTGCTTTTTGCATTGACTGTAGTCTATGTGTTTAATTTTATCGACCGGCAGATTCTGGTCATTCTACAAGAGGCTATTAAAGTAGATCTTGGACTTTCGGATACACAACTTGGCCTGCTCAGCGGCTTTTCCTTTGCTATTTTCTATGTTACGCTTGGTATCCCAATTGCCAAGCTCGCCGATAGTACTTCGCGCAAGCGCATTATTACCATCTCTCTGACGGTATGGAGTGCGATGACGGCTATTTCCGGATTGGCAGGCAACTTTATACACCTGCTACTGGCGCGCATTGGTGTGGGCGTTGGTGAAGCTGGCGGGAGCCCTCCGGCGCACTCGATGATATCAGATTACTTTCCCGCCAAGACGCGCGCTACGGCTATGTCTATTTACTCAGCTGGCATCTACATTGGTGTGCTGATTGGGCTGTTGGTAGGTGGCTTTCTCGCCGCAGAGCTTGGCTGGCGCAAGACTTTTTACCTCGTGGGCCTACCGGGAATTGCGTTTGCCGTCATCTTCAACTTTACCGTCAAAGAACCAAAAAGAACCATAATTACTGCCTCAGAAACGCAAACTGCCAGCTTTGGGCTTACTGCCACGATCAAACACCTATTCAGTATTAAACCATTTGGTCTGATCTGTTTTGCTTCTGCCTTTCACACCTTTACTACCTATGGCATGGGCAATTGGGGGGCTTCATTTCTGGTAAGACTGCATGACATGCCCATAGCGCAAGTGGGTGGATTTTTAGCGCTGGCTGTAGGTGTGGGAGGCGCGACAGGCAGCTGGCTTGGAGGATATGTAGGTGACAAAATCAGCCATGGTGATCAAAGCGTCTACCTCAAACTTATCGCTATAGCGATAGCCTTAAGTATACCCTTGCAGGCCGTTTTCCTCTTCTCGAGCAGCATCCCGGTTGTGATAGGCTCCCTTTTTGTTGTTTATATTTTTTGGGGCACATTCCTTGGCCCATCCATTAGCGTGATTCATGGCTTAGTACCTACCGGAATGCGCGCTATGTCCTCTGCGGTTTTCTTCTTTGTCCTCAACTTGATTGGACTGGGACTGGGGCCAACATTCGTAGGTATGGCCAGTGACCTCTTGCTACCCTATTTTCCAAAAGACTCCATCCGATGGGCCATGGCATTATGCATGATCTTCAGTGCGGTTGGAGCTGCGCTGTATTGGCTAAGTGGCAAGCGGCTGCAGATGAGTTAAACAACCCATAGAGGCTAATGTCTAATCACAATCTTGGCATGAGCAAACTGCTGAGCTTCCAGTACAATACGAATCAAGTACATCCCATCGGTCAATGTGCTGATATCGTACTGATCGCTGGAGTTTGTCTCAAAAGTCTTTATTAACTGACCTGTCAGATTCATTAGCTGAACCCCTTTAATCCGGTTTTGAGCATCTTCGATATGCATTACATGCTTTGCAGGATTTGGATAGATTCTGATGTCTTTAAGTAGCTCATCATCTACTCCCGATACCACGGCATACTGTACCTCAAAGCTTCCTTGACCAATAGCTGCATTGATCTCGAGCACCCCTTCTGATTCATCATAGTCGATATCTGCGCCCAGGTCAGCGATATCATAGCCTACGGCATCTATTCTGAAATAGTATTGGCCGGTAGGTACATTCTCGAAGATAAAGACGCCATCCTGATCAGTGATCGCTTCTGCAAGTACGTCATGAGTATTGCGATCGGACAAATAGACCGAAATACCAGCGATTGGAGTACCATCCAAAGTCCGGCCTACGGTAATGCGGGAACCCCCATTGGACTCAGTAACCTGACCGGTAATAGAACCCTGTCCAGACAGTCCTTCGGAGATTTTCGGAACAAGCGATATATCGATCTCAGTATTGTCATTTATCAGTAGAGTGGTCGCCTCTTGCAAAAGGACAGTGCCATCGTAGTAAGTATCAAAAGCAACTGCATTGTGCTCTTCTGTCACTTCTATCAGCAGGTGATAGCTTCCATCAGGAATATCATCAATGAAATACTCGCCATTGCTGAACGTACTATTTGCGATTACATCACCATTCAGGTCGAAGACCACCACTTGTCCGTCGACTAATGCGCCATCCGCCGCTCCCAATACCCTACCGGAAATGTGAAAGTCACTGACTATTCTAATCGTTCTCAGTTTTTCACCATAGGCTATTTCATTGTTTCCATCATTGTATGCCCGGATCGTGATGAACCCATCGGCTGTCGCTGACAAAGCATTCTGGTTGATCTCGCCATCGCCTTCCACTATTTCGAAGCTAACAGGTAGCCCCTGATCTGAACTGGCGGTCAGTATAAGTGGTAGTTCCTGAACATTAATCCTATCAACTAGCGTGAAACTGACAGCTTGTGCTATGCGCTCATCAACACCAACCTCATAGGTGCCTATCGCATTACAGCCAGTGGATGTGTCCGTCACTTTCACAGTGTAATTTCCAGCATTGACATTGTCCAATGTTGTCATAGTGCCAATGACAAAACCTGATGGGTTCTCGCCCTCATACCATGCAATCTCAAATGCTTCCGGAGCGTCGACCACTTCTATTTTTAGTTGACCGGTTTCGGCTATTCCCGGTAGGTCTGGTCGATTACCAGTGAGGTCTAAAGTGAACTCATGCACGTCCTCCTCTACCATTACCATTAACGGCACAGACTGGCAACCCACCGAATCCAGAGTAGCCTGTACATAATACTCTCCTCCAGTCATGTTCTGCAATTGGCTCGATGATCCTTGAATAAGTCTGGAATTACCGCTGGCAATCCACCATTCAAAGCTAAAGGCTTGCAGATCAGTGGTAGTTTGGCCACCAACAGAAACTTTAATGACCTCTGCCTCTCCAGCAGGTGTCCCACAACTCGTATTATCTACCGTCGATGTTTCCAAGGTTATTTCGGGTAGGCTGGAGGTAATCTCAAATGTCTTAATCAGCTCGCAACCGGTGGCTATTGTCTTTACTCGCACTTGATAGTCACCCACTAAAAGATCACCTATGCTTTCAGTTGTCTCACCAGGAACCAACGCACTGCCTCTATACCATGTGATCTGAGTTCCCTCCGGAACATCTGTTAGGGTTGCGCTTCCATTGCCTGTCTCATCGCATCGGGATGTTGCTTCAGTACTGAGGTTGAAGTTGATTGCTGTCTGATTATCAGCAACTGCTATTGATTTGACTTGACTTATACATCCCGTGATCGTATTAACCAGCCTTGCAAAATACTCACCTGACTCCAACCCTGTCACCGACGGTGATGGTGATAGAATGGCATCAAAAGTGGCTGTTTTCGACCATTCCACCCTAAACCCTGTTGTGAGGGTACTATCCTTTCCACCCACTTTTATGCTAGATACACTCACTTCTCCATTTGGAGATGTACAGTTAGTATTGGCTTTTGAAGAGAGCTCAATGGCTAGCGCAGGTGGTTCCTCTCTAAGCACCTCTATTGTTTGAATCTCGGAGCATTGCTGTCCACTCTTTGTGACCTTTACAGTGTATTGGCCCGCCTCCAAATCGGAAATAGCAGGATCGCTACTCAAAACGGTACCTGTGGCGCTCGATCCCATATACCAGTTAAAATTGTAGTCTGAGGTACTACCGTTAATATCGATACTTATTGCTCCATTGTTATTGTCGCAATTAGTAGACGGAATAAGACTGGTAATCTCAATATCTCCACCGAGGGCTTGCTCGGTCACTACAAATGATTTTTCGAAGGTGCAGCCAGACTGGTTATCTTCAATTTGTACTACATAAGTTCCTGCGGCTAAGCCAGTGATCTGAGTTCCGCTTTGTCCAGTGCTCCACTCAAACGTCACTTGATCATTTGGTAACTGATAGTTAAAATAGTGATGACTAAATTCAACCGGCGTTATGCCCCCATTTGACTCTTCACAGCTAGTCTGAGGTACGACTGTAGCCTTGATATTAAAGAACTGAGATGAATCGGCTACTACAAAAGTCTCCGTTATCTGACAGCCATTCTGATCTTCCGTCACTCGCAGTTGATAGTCACCTTCTGGTAATCCACCAATCCCCGGCTCACTGGAAATAACCGAATTGAAGTTATCATCACTCCATTCGTAGCTGTAGCCCTGATTCACATTATATGACGTTCCAACGTCAAAGTTGATCGCCCAGATTCCCGCACCCCCATTGGGGTCATTACAAGAGTAATTGGCATTTTGATATTTCTCTACGCCCACAATAGTATTAAGCTTAATCACCTTAACTATCCACTCGGCCTCTTCATCACCTTCCACCAAAGTATATTTCACAGGGTCTGTAAGATCGACACTAGATAAGCCTGATATCTGCAGTTCACCATTTATGAAGGCCTGTGAGTTGCCGCTAGTTGTAAAACTCGGCTGGAAGAACAAGTCGTCTGGACAAGTCACGTAGATACGCACCGAATCATTCTCTATGTCAATGTAAGGTTCTTCGTATTGCTCTGGGATGGTAAAGGTGAGAAAGTCTGGTTGAACGTCTAGATTATCACAGATCAGACCGCTGCTGATAATGTTGCGACCTTCTTTCCAGTTCTGGTAGGTTTGGTCGTTGGGCTCGCAAAGATCGGTGTTTGAGAAATTAAAGTATAAACCCTGTTCCCCGAGGACAGTCAAATCTGTAAAACTGAGTGGAATCGATCCTGATAGTTCATTGTTACTTACTTCCAGCATATTCAACTTGAAAAGTGATCCTAGTTCTGAAGGTAGAGATCCGGTAAGCTGATTTTGATTTAACTCTAAAATCCTCATATTATCTAGTTCACCTAATTCCTTGGGTATATTTCCAACTAAACCGTTGTTATTTAGAATAAGTGCATCAAGATGAGTTAAAGCAGCAAATTCACTTGGAATCTCTCCAGATAATAAGTTGTCGCTAAGATTTAGAGTATTTAAGTTTGGTGCATGAGCCAAACCTATTGGAATTTCCCCACTCAACATGTTCTCTGAAAAATCCAGCCATATCAACTGTGTCAAACCAGATAATTCAGGAATTGATCCATTAAAACTGTTATCATAAAGAAAAACAGACTCTAGGTTCCTCAGATTACCAAAAGACTGAGGTAATTCACCTGAGAGATCGTTAGAAGACAAATCAAGCCTTCTAAGGTTTTCGAGATTAGCAATGCTATGAGGTAATTCACCCTCCAAGTTATTATAACTTAAATTCAAAGTATTCAAGCCTCTAATGTTGCCAATTTCAGCCGGTATTAACCCTGTTAAATTATTACCATCACAGCAACTGCCGAGGTTGATTCTAGTTACGCTATCATTTTCTACAAATATTCCATACCAGCTCTCCAAAGGCCCCTCCAGCCAATTATCATTATTGGTCCAGTTCTCTCCATCGGTGCTTTCATATAAAGCAACTAAGACTAGGGAGTCTGAGTACAGGGAGTAACCGTTTTCACATATCAAACCACTCTTTACAATATTTCGCCCTTCTTTCCAGTCTTGGTAGGCTTGATCCGAAGGCTCACAGACGCTCGTTTTGGAGAAGTCAAAGGAAGCTCCCGATGTACCAAGATCAGTCAGACCTGTGAATGACAGTGGTATAGCGCCGATCAAAAGGTTATTACTGACATTCAAAAAAAATAGATTGTCTAGGTTTCCAAACTCCGTTGGAAGATCTCCTGTGAGCTGATTATCTCCTAAATCTAACCAACTCAACTCTGTCAGTTCGCCAAGCTCTTTTGGAATAGGTCCTGTCAAATTATTATTATGTAAGTAAAGAGCACCTAATTCTATTGCCTCTCCAAGCATGGAAGGTATTTGACCAGAAAGTTGATTATCCGAAAGGTTGATTTGCACTAGTCTATCGAGATTTCCTAAGGTTTCTGGAATTTCCCCTGTCAATTGATTATCATGGAGCATTAACCAGTAGAGTTCATCAAGATTACCCAGTTCATCTGGTAAGCCTCCGGAGAACTGATTTTCAAATAACATCATCCACTCTAAATTGACCAGGCCACCCAATTCAGTTGGTATTGTTCCTGAAAGCATATTTCCATTTAGCTGCAGCCACTTTAGACTTGATAGTCCACCAAAAGATGCCGGAATGCTACCTTCCAGATTATTATATTCTAATGAGAGTATTTGAAGCTTTGATAAATCACCTATTTGTTCTGGAATATTACCACCTATTCTATTACTCCGTAATTTCAACTCTTGAAGGTTGATCAATTGACCTAAACTAGGAGTTAGAATACCTCTTAAATTATTTCCGAGACAACATTGATTCTCTTCGAAGTGGTTTAGAGTCAGTTTACTAACTCTATTATCAATTACCTCCACTCCAAACCAGTCATCTACTGGCTCCTGGCTCAACCAATTAGTACTATTTGTCCAGTTATCACCTTGGGTGGCATTGTAAAAATCAATTAACGCGTGGTATTCAGATTCAACTATTCCATTGACAATAGCTTCATTAGTAATTACGACCTCCCAATTTGAAGATTCCAATCCGTCTTGAGAGGCCACTGCATAAATCAGTGGTGTCGTAAAGTCATTAGTCGAAACACCACTAATTTGTGGCACATCTGCAATCGTTACCCGAGCACCCTCGGAAATCTCGAAAACACCAATGAGACTGGCCAGATCTACTTCCGGTAGATTTAGAGTAATGGTTTTGTTATCGAAATTTAAATCACCTTGCTGCTCAAATCCATTGATCGAGAAGCTATAAATGTCCGTGTTGGTACAAGTAATCCCGGAACTAACAATATTGCGATTCTGAGTCCAATCCTCCCAAATCAGGTCAATGGGTTCACACAAATTAGTGTTGGAAAAGTCAAAAAACCGCTGTTCTCCAATAGCTAAGGAGGTCATGCCTGTCCAGTCAAGGGGAATAGGTCCAGTCAATGAATTATCATCAATTCTCAAATCTTCCAACGCTAACATATTACCCATCTCCTTAGGTAGCACTCCAGTTAGTCTATTATTGTTTAGCCATAACTGCCATATGTTTTCTAGTGAGCCTAATTCACTAGGAATTGATCCGCCTAGCTTGTTATCATTAAGTCTCAAAGTATTAAGATTAGATAGATTACCAAATTCAATTGGAATTATCCCAGACAGATTATTGCTTTCTAGGATGAGAAAACGCAGTGACGAAAGCTGACCTATTTCCTTTGGGATAGTACCATTTAATTGATTTACAGCAAGATATACTTCGTAAAGGTTTGACAAATTCCCAAGTGAGGAAGGCACCTCACCGGAAAGTCGATTACCGGTTAGTTCGAGTCTTTCTAAATTCAGTAAGTTCCCTATTTCATCCGGGATGCTTCCAACCAACTCACCTAGTAAAGTGAGTTCAATTAATGAGCTGAGATTACCAATACTACTAGGGATTTCACCTCCTAGTTTGCTACCTACTAGACTTAGTCGATCCAAACCAGTGAGACGACCAATTTCAGCTGGTATCGAACCAGTCAAGTTATTTCCTGAGCAACATTGTTCTTCAACTTCTCCATCTTGAAGCACAATAGAGGTGACACGGTCGTTCCCTACCGTGATCCCAAACCAAGAATCCAATGAACCAACCAACCAATTATCATTGTTATACCAGTTATCGCCATTGGTACTTTCGTAGAGCGCGACAAGGGCTAAGGAATCTGTGTTGAGTGAATACTCGTTCTCACAAAAAAGACCAGTGCCCACAATGCTCTTACCCTCTTTCCAATCAAGATATATCTGATCCTGAGGTTCGCAAAGGCTAGTCTCCGAAAAATCAAATTCAGTTAATTCTTCTAGTCTTACATAAGAAAGTGGAATTTCACCAACCAATTGATTTTTAAAAACCCGCAAGACGTCAAGCGAAATTAAATCTCCTAAGGTTCTTGGGATACTTCCTGTGAGTTGATTAACACTGACGTCTAATGATTCTAGCAATACAAGATTTCCCAGCGTTGCTGGAATAGAGCCTGCTAGTTGATTGCTGCTCAGTCGAAGGCCAACTAATGATTCCAGGTTACCAAGCTCTTCAGGAATACCACCTGAAAAGTTGTTGTCGTTAATTTGCAAGACTTCCAAATTGGAAAGGTTTCCCAATTCTTTTGGTAAACTGCCAGATAATTGATTTCTCCCTATGCTTAGAAACTCCAGTTTCGATAGGTTACCTAGTTCGTCAGGCAAAAAACCAGATAACTCATTACCATCCGCATCCAAGATTTCTAAAGATACAAGATTACCTATCTCGTCTGGTATAGACCCAGACAACAAATTATTATCTAAATCCATTATTCGAAGATTTGACAATGATCCTAATTCAATAGGAATATTGCCTTCAAGCTGATTATCTGACAGCTCAAGAAAATCAAGTTTTGTAAGATTCCCGAGAGTTGTTGGTATACTTCCTACCATTTGATTCTCGGATAATGCTAGCCCGGTTAATTGGTTCAGATTACCAACTTCTGGAGGAATAGCACCTTCCAGTTGATTCCCAGGCAAAATGAGCCATTCAAGAGCTTCTAAATTGGAAACAGAGGATGGCAATTGACCTTCTAGCTTATCATTCCCTGAAATCTCCAATCTCTTCAATGCTGTAAGGCTTCCAATCTCCTGTGGCAATGTACCCGAAAGATTATTTGGACCTATTTGAATTTCGGTGACCCTGCCATTGGCGGTCCACACCCCATACCACGTATCTACATCTCCTGTTAGCCAATTGTGATTATTAGTCCAATTAGCACCATCGGTACTTTCATAAAAAGCCACCAACGCCAATGAATCCTGTTCATTAACCTGACCGATGGCATTTTGAGTGAAGGAATTAAGTAATAAAACTAGAAGGAAGAGACTATTTCTCATAATAGGTGGAGGTTTGTCTAATATTGCACGCAACATCTGCCAACAATCTACAAATTGACGGCAACTATCGGAAAAAAAATAACAGCTTAAATTTCGACAAATGGCAAATTTCAATTTTCCGATGATCTACCCAGTATCAGTCTTTAGGAGTCATCATACGCAGGAGAGATGCATATAGCTATCCCTCCCATCAGACGCTAAGGTTCTCAACTTACCCTCTCAACTCCTTCTTCAATATCTTGCCCGTCGCGCTCATCGGTAGCGCATCCAGAAACTCGATCTCCCTTGGATATTTGTAATCGGCTATTTTAGACTTGGTCCAGTCACGGAGTTCATCAGCTGTGACGGACTCACCTTCTTTCAGCACTACAAACGCCTTGATCTCCTCTCCCATCTTATCATCCGGGATACCAATCACTGCCACCAAGGAAACAGCGTCGTGCTTGATCATCACCTCCTCCACTTCACGAGGGTAGACATTGAGGCCTCCTCTGATGATCATGTCCTTAGTACGATCCACGATGTAGTAGTAGCCATCTTCATCTTTGATAGCAATATCACCGCTATGCAGCCAGCCTCCTTTGAGCGTTTCGGCATTGGCTTCCGGCTTGTTGTAATAGCCCTTCATGACATTGTGACCTCTGTAGAGCAGTTCTCCCCTATCACCTACAGGGACTTCATTGTCATTCTCGTCTACAATTTTCACTTCTACTCCCCAGACTGGCTTCCCGATTGATCCTGGCTTTCTCTTCTCATCCAGGTGGTTAAAAGTCACAACGGGAGAGCCTTCAGACATGCCATAGCCCTCAATGACGGGCACATTGAAGCGCTTTTCGAAATCCTCCATCACCTGTAGAGGCAGTGATGCTCCGCCTGAAACAGCAACTTTAAGGTTCTTACTAATCTGCTCGTAATCAAACTTAGGTTCCGTATATTGATTAAGCCCCCAATACATGGTGGGTACACCCGCAAAAATGGTCACCTTGTGCTTCTGCATGAGTCCAAACACTGCTTCCGCATCAAATCGCGGCAGTAGTATACTCCTGACTCCCTTGTAAAGTCCGGAAGTCATGAGCACCACCATAGCAAATATGTGAAACAGTGGTAGCACGATAAGTTGTGTATCATCCTTGGTACAGCCGGAAAGGTTTGAGGACAGCACGGTATTGCAGAAAATATTGGAGTGCGTAAGTTCAGCACCCTTAGGTCTACCAGTGGTACCCGAAGTATAAATGATCAAGGCTGTGTCATCTGCTCCGGTCGCATGGCTTTCAAAAACATGGGATTGACCAGCCATCAGTGACCCTAAGGTCTCTGTACCTTCAATAGACGAGGGCATCTCCGGCTTGGGCATGATCATGTAAAACTGCTCACAGCTTGAAGTGGCTTGAAAGCCGGCATAGCCCATTTTCCCCATGGGTAGATCTTCATTTCCTATAAAACAGAAATAAGCCTTCGCCTCACTGTCAGTCAAATGATATTCGATTTCATCTGACTTTAGCAGCACACTTAGCGGAACTACCACGCCACCGGCCTTCAGAATACCGAAGTAGATAATCGGGAAATACGGGAGATTAAAACAACTCAATGCAACTTTATCACCTGGCTTAATGCCTTTAGCCACCAGTCCATTGGCCACCTGGTTAGCGGCCCCATTGACTTGAGCGAAGTTCAGGTCAGTATCCATGAATACAAAAGCTGATTTGGTGGGATAGCGTCTGGCGCTATCTTCTAGAAGGCAGGAGATATTGAGCATTTAAGTTGGTTGTTTAGTTGAATAGGGAAACTACAGAATTCGGATGTTTTCTACAACCTCACACTAGAGAGCACTGGGTTATTTCGCAGACTCATTTTCAGTATCTCTACCCCTCCACCAGGTCGCCAGCGAAGAGCCACTGATGTTCATGAAAGGGCCGAATACCGCAGGTGCTAGTCCCATGGTTGCCACCTTGCCCATTTCCAGTGCCAGACCAGATGCTAGCCCTGAGTTTTGCATACCTACCTCAAAAGCAATGGTCCGACAGCTCTTCTTATCAAGTCCGATCAACTTGCAAGACCAGTATCCCAAAAAATAACCCGTCACATTGTGCAAGATGACTATTCCGATCAGAACCAATCCAATAGAAAGCAAAGCGTCACGACCCGCCGCAGTGATGATGGTAATGATCAAGGCTATACCTGCCATCGAAAGCACAGGCATGCCTTTGTCCAACAAAGGAAATTTACCGTGAGCTATATGATTAAAAGTCAGACCCGCCAGGATTGGTAAAATGACCATTTTCACAATACTCCAAAACATTGCCAGAAAGTCAATGGGCACAAACTGATCCGCCAATAGCCCCATCAAAAATGGGGTCACCAGAGGTGATAGTAGTGTTGCCACAGCGGTGAGGGTAACAGACAATGCAAGATTGGCATTGGACAAAAAGGACATGACGTTGGAAGCCAGTCCGCTTGGTGAGCAACCCACCAGCACAATACCAGCTGCAATCTCAGGTGGCAACCCTGACAGCTTAGCCAGCCCAAAACCAATGATTGGCATAATCGTGAATTGACATACCACCCCGACACCCACAGCCTGCGGCATCCTGATCACTCCCCGAAAGTCTCCCCAGCTCATGGAGGTACCCATGCCAAACATAATAATCATAAGCAGAGGCACAATCAGTCCGCTCAATTGAAAATCACCCACAGCAATGAACCAATGTGGAAAATACATGGAAGCACTGACGGCAGCAAAGATGATAATCGTATAAGAAAACCCTGAAAAGGAGGAGTAATGCAGTTGCCAGGCAAGTAGCAGAAAAAACGTAACCAGGGCATACCCGGCTAAACTCCCGGCATCAATCATCAATAGTGTCAAATACAGAAGTGCTACAAGAGCCAATAACAATTTCAAAAGCAATGATCGATTCATCGCATGAAAATAGTAAAAAGAACTAAGTAGCCGACGCAAGTAATATGGTCAAATCACTCAAAGCAATCCTGCGCTCTTTAATTTCAATGGCTAGCTTTGTCAGCCAAATGAGCATCGCTTGAAAATAGACATAGACCTACCGATAGTAGAAGTAATCCCTGAGATAAAAAAGCACCTCTCAGAGAACAATACATTGATCGTTAATGCACCTCCGGGAGCCGGAAAGAGTACGGTGGTACCCATTGCTTTGATGGATGAGCCATGGCTGGATGGTAAGAAAATCCTTATGCTGGAACCCAGACGTATAGCTGCTCGTGCCATCGCGGAGCGCATGTCTGATCTGGTCGGCAAACCAGTTGGCAATCTCGTAGGCTATCGGATTAGATTCGACAGCAAGGTATCTTCGGATACGGTCATCGAAGTGGTGACAGAGGGTATCCTTACCAGAATGCTGCAAAGCGACAATGCCCTTGAGGATGTCGCCATGGTGGTATTTGATGAGTTTCACGAGCGGAGTATTCACGCTGATGTGGCCCTGGCACTGTGCCGGGAAGCCCAGCAGGTCTTGCGCCCCGACCTACGCATCATGATCATGTCCGCCACATTGGATATGCCCGTATTGACGGAGCGACTGCAGTGTCCTACCGTGGTAAGTCAGGGGCGTCAGTATCCCGTGGATGTGTTCTACGAGGGAGATCAGGATCCATTTCTCCTACCGGAAATGACAGCCTCCGTAGTGCTTAAGGCAGCCAAGGCGCATGATGGGGACATTCTGGTTTTCTTACCAGGTCAGGGTGAAATACTCAAGTGTGAAGCCATCTTGAAACCAAAGCTCAAAGGGTTCACTATTCATCCACTTTTCGGTATGCTACCACAAAACAAGCAGAGGGCAGCCATTTTGCCCGATAGGGCCGGAAAGCGTAAAGTCGTGCTCGCTACCAATATCGCCGAGACCAGCCTTACGATCGAAGGAGTCAAAGCAGTCGTAGACTCTGGTTTTGGCCGAAGACAGGTCTTCGATCCAAACTCTGGTTTGTCGCGACTAGAGACAGTCACCATCACCAAAGACTCAGCTGATCAGCGGGCAGGGCGTGCAGGCCGGCTGGGGCCTGGTGTCTGCTATCGTATGTGGACCAAAGCCACTCATGAGCGGCTGGGTGAGACCCGCGTACCAGAAATCGAAGAAGCAGACCTGGCTCCTCTCGCACTGGAGATGGCCAAATGGGGCATCAGTGACCCCTACCAACTCACATGGCTCTCTCCTCCACCCAAGAAAGCTATGGCCCAGGCCTGGCAAATATTGGAAGAACTGGAAGCCATCGATAACGGCAAAATCACAACTCATGGAGAGGCTATGCATCAGCTGCCCTGTCATCCACGGATAGCGCATATGATGATCAAAGCCAGGGAAATGGATGGTGATGCTAACCACTGGTTGGCGCTAGTCAGTGATCTCGCAGCACTACTCGAAGAGCGTGATCCACTGACGCGGGAGGCAGCACAAATCGCTGGTATAGACATCAACGCGCGTATCGATAAACTAAGGAGGTACCGATCCTCTGGTGATCTTCGTGGGCCATTCAGCAGGATAGATAAGGTGGCCACCTCCTATCGGAAAATATTTGACACACCGGTGAGCAACGAGCCAACTGATCCATTCGAAACAGGTGTCCTCATTAGCTTCGCTTATCCGGAACGCATTGCCTGTGCACGACCTGGCAATAACGCCCAATTCCAATTGGCCAATGGCAGCCTGGCAATGGCTGGTCATAAGGATGATCTGGCACATGAAGCCTGGTTGGCGGTAGCAAATATGGATGCACGTCAAGGGATGGGCAAAATCTTCATGGCCTCTCCTCTTAACCCTCGTGATCTGGCTCCTCTTGTAAAGCAACGCGAGAATATCTCATGGGATCACAGGGAGGACAAGCTGAGAAAGGCCATGGAGTTACGCATTGGTAACATCATCCTGAAGTCCGTCAACCTACCCGATCCTGATCCTGAGTTGGTGGCTGAGGCGATCTACAAGGCTGTTGCCAAAGACGGTCATCGGCTCTTCAACTTTGATGAAGCCTTCTTACAACTTCAGTATCGCTTGGCCAACCTCCGCGCGTGGAACAACGATTCCGCATGGCCTGAAATCACGCCTGAATACTTGATCTCTACGGCAAAGGATTGGCTACATTTCTATATCGAAGATCTGGAATCCATTGAAGATTTTAAGGAGATCAATCTGGCTCAGATTGGCTATCAACAGCTGAGCTACGAACAACAGCAGCAGCTAGACAAATTGGCTCCTGCCAAAATCGAGGTGCCAACAGGCTCTGAAATCATCCTCGAGTATCGAAAAGACAATGAACCTCCGATACTGGCTGTCAGGATTCAGGAGGTGTTTGGCCTTGCCGATACCCCAACCATCAATCAAGGGAAGACCTCCGTACTGATGCATTTGCTTTCACCGGGTTTCAAACCGGTACAAGTCACCGGCGACCTGCGCAGCTTCTGGGACAATACCTACTTCGAGGTACGTAAGGAGCTGAAGCGCCGCTACCCCAAGCATGCATGGCCGGACGATCCTTGGGAAGCCCAGCCGATTAGAGGGGTACCTAGAAAGTAACAGGTTAATCATCCCATGTGGCCAAAACCAGCAATACTTCAATTAGCTGATCCGACGGTTTACTATATTTAGCCAATCAACTCAAGGAAATATGGGCTTTAGACTCTCAGCCGGATTAGTAGTTATAGTCCTCTGCATACTGTCAACGCATCAAGTTGAAGCACAAAATGATACGACCAATGCAATTGGGCCAATACCGCTTGTTGAGATTCCTATTTTTTTGGAAGAGGCCAATCAGGTCACTAGAGAAATTGATAATCTGGTACAGCTTCCTGATAACCTTCTCGCGATACAAGCTTATCTGAATGAACCCAACAATGAAATCATCAAAGACTTTGAAGCCTTAGCTGACAGTTCTCGGGACTTTTCGTTATCAGAAATTGAAAATGAGCGAGGAATTTGGGAAGACAAGGAAAACAAGATCAATAGCTACAATACCGAAATCACCGAATATGTTAGTCGACTGCAACGCAAGATTCGTGATGTTAGCTTTATTCAGACGCGTTGGGACAAGACTGCCGTGGTGGCTCGTGACAATACTGCACCTGCAGAGGTAATGACGATGATCCAAACGGCCAGATCAGGTATTGAACAGCAACAAACACAATTAATGTCAGCACAAAGCGAGGCGCTTAAGCTACAAGCAGCCCTTGCGAGCTACTACTCTACCGTGAACGAAGCAAAGAACCTGCTTGAGCAACGCCGAACTGAACTACTTGACAATATCTGGGCGAGGGACTCCCCTGCCATATGGAATATTCAAATAGATAGCTCTAATCAGGTCGTGAGTGAAACTATCAATAAGCAAACCTCAAATCTCAAAGGATCGATTGTCAACTTCACCATGACCCATCAGGCTTACTTGATAACCCTCATCGTAATTTTCCTTTCGGTCTTGGGGTATTTGATGTACTTACGTCTAACGAGACCGATAAAGTTGAAGGAATATGAGAATGACAAGAGCATCCAACTACTTATTGGTAATCCGATTCTCGTAAGCCTACTTTTTACAATTGTATCCACTTTTATCATTTTCAATTTGCCTGAATCGATGCTTAGAGTCTATGCGCTTGTGGTCATCATTCCTTCAAGTTGGTGCTTATTCATTTACTCAGAAAGATACAGAGGTGTGCAGGTGGCTTTATATGCTTCGATAATGAGCTACTACCAGATCACCATTCTGACCGCAGGCAACTCTTACAGTCGTTTTTATTTTCTGTTCTTATCTTTTGCCATGACTCTTATTTTGTTCGGTCTTATCAGAAGTCAGCGGGACTATCTGCTCGTTTCTCTGGTAAGGCGACCGATCATTAGACTGATCCTTTCGGTCATGCTTTTTCTCAGTTTTTCTTCTACACTGTGCAATATTGCTGGGCATTTCGAACTTTCAAAACTACTTATCCGGGGTGTGTACTCAAGCTTCAATATTTCGATCATTTTCTTCCTGAGCGCAAATCTCCTCACAGGCTTATCTTCGCTGCTGCTTGCCATTTCACCATTAGAAAGATCCAACATCGTCAAATCAAAACGCGAGTATATCCTAAGTCGATGGAGTGCGGGTATAGGCTTTATAGCTATCATTGGGTGGGTTTACTATGCACTAAGTGCATTTAGGGTGAATGATGCGATCATCAATGGACTCGTGGATTTGTTTATTACCAGGTTCTCTATCGGTGCAATTGAGCTTTCTCTTGGTAACATATTCGCCTTTTTTCTGACTATCCAGATATCCATCTGGCTTTCGCGCTTGGTGCGTTTTGTACTTGAAGAAGAAGTCTATGTAAGAAGAAGTGGCGACAAGGAAAGAGCACAGGGTGCTATTCTGTTAATGGTACGATACTCTTTTATTTCTATTGGCGTAATCCTCGCCTTTGCAGCAGCAGGCATCCAACTTTCCAGCATCACGGTGATCATTGGTGCGCTGGGTGTTGGGATCGGCTTTGGTCTTCAGAGTATATTTAACAATCTGGTTTCAGGTATCATATTAGCTATTGAAAGACCCATGCAGTTAGGAGATGTGGTAGAGGTGCATGACTTGCTAGGGGTTGTCAAGGATATCGGTTTTAGGGCAAGCACGATCCGCACCTACGATGGGTCGGAAGTGATCGTCCCAAACGGGGATTTTGTATCATCCAAACTAATCAACTGGACATTATCAGATAAAAAAAGAAGACTCACTGTAGAAATTAGAACAAGCTTTAATACCGATCCTAATCTTGTGCTCGATACCCTCAAACAAGTCGCTGTAGAAGATGATCTGGTGCTTAAAAACCCTGCTCCCATAGCGAGGTTTTTGGGTTTTGGTGAAAGCTTTCTGGAGTTTCAACTAATGTATTGGATTCCAGATTATGATAATAGCTTTAGCATGGGAACGAGGGTGACCAATTCCGTTTATCAACGGCTTAAGGACGAACACATCGAATTTCCATTACCAAGACAAGAAGTGGTTATCGATCAAAAAATCGATCACCAATCACCCAAACCAATCAAGAGGAGTTCTAAGCACAGCTAGAGCATTGAGCACGATCAGAGCATGATTTAATCTGAGACAAGTGCCCACTCCGAATTGCACTAGCAAGCTTCAAAATCTTTATCTCAAACATCCCTTAGTCTGTTGACCTAATGGAAACAGTGTCTATTAATGGCATGTGGCAAAGGAAGTAATGTTCGGACAAGGGTTACTTTCTCTTCTTATAAAGTCCATCAAAAGCAGGCGTCCAGGTTTCACCATTGTCAGATGAATTTTCAAATAACTGTCTAACCGTACCATCGTCATTGAGGGTAAAGGCCAATCTTGACAGTGCTAAATCACCTTGCCCAGTTAGGTACTCACTTTGGAACTGCAACAAGCCGTCATCTCTTTTGGTCTCAACATAGTTGAACACATCTCCGGCGCTTCCCACCCAATGCTGGTGCCACTTTTGATCCACCGGGCTATAAAAATTAATGCTCTGGCCAGCGTAGTTGCCCTGAGTAGTGTAGCTTTCGTGAATGGCACAGCCTCCTTTGGCTCTGGAGATGATGTTCACACCCGCTTTTCTACCAGCGGCAAACACATCCCATTCACCTATCCAAAAGTCGAAATGTCTCGCATCCTCATTAATCAGACATGGATAGGCATTTTCTTCTATTGTGGACAAGATCGCCTGAAACCGAACTTCTTCCTTAATGTCAGAAAAATCTGGATCGGAGTTGATGGTCGAAAAGTTGGCCAATCCATTCTCTTGAGCGGCAGTCTCTAAAGTACGATACATTCTTTCTTGGTCGCCCATTTTTTGGTAGACCTTGGCAAGGTTGTAGGAAATGGTGTTTCTACTAAATTGGAACTTCTCCGCCTTCTTCAAACTAGTAATGGACTCCTCCAGAAGACCTAAATTCATCTGGCTTACGCCCAAGCCATACCACGCCGCAGAATCCTCGCTATTATCCTCCAAATAGGTTTGGAGTAGCTCGGCGGATTGCTCCCATTCTTGATTGACAAAACTTTGAGTGGCTTTTTCGAGGAGTGTCTGACCATGACAATTAATTGTAAAGCAGATCAGAACTGCTGAGAAGATAGTTTTCATGCTAATTGGTGCTTAAATGAATAAGCCCTAAACTAGTTGTGTACCGCAGTAAACTGGTCTAAGCCGATAATACTTTACCTTTTATTGGCTAAATCCATGCTCAAAAGTATTGTGGCCCTAATTAACCAGGGCTTTGCCCTCAGCGTGACATTGACGATAGGCACTTGGAGACTTGCCCGTTAGCTTCTTGAAAGCATGATTGAATGATGCCTTGTTGTTGAACCCTGAAGCTATGCCTACATTCATGATCTTCATGTCAGTACATTCCAGGAGCTGTCTTGCATTAGCAACACGATATTCATTCACAAAATCAGCGAAGTTTTTGCCCTCCACCTCATTGATCACCTGCGAAACATAGTGCGGCTGAATTTCAAGCCGATCGGCCAGGTCTTTCAACTTAAGAGAGTTCTGCAAGTACAATTTCTCCGATGACACGACCGCCGTAAGCTTTTTGGCGATAGCCCTACTTGCAGAGGTGCTCAGACCTGACTTCTCGTACCTTGGTACATCACTATGCTTCCACAACTCCTGGTAATTGAAACCATAATAGCCAATGAAGTAAATGAAGAAAGACGAAGCGGCAGAAATCATATAATCATATTCTACTTCCAACAGTCTTGTCCAAACGAGCAGGTAGTAGGTGATGAATGTCAGGACATAACCCAAAAAAGCCATGGCAATCTTTCTCTTCCATGAGTAGGCCTTTCTGACATCAGCAGCCTGGCGCTTTCTAACCTCATGCAATATCAAAATAGCATACATGACCAAATGAAGCAGCTGTACAAGAGCTACAAAAGAAGCAGGTATTAGTCTGGGATTTTCATCAAAAAGGTAATTCACCAGGTATAATCCGAAAGGAACAAAATGCAAAATGCCTACCTCTTCCTTCGATCGCGTTGACCTCAAGTACATCAACAGTTGCGGTCCAAATAGAAACGTAAGCCCCTGTGCGGCACCCAATTGCCAGGGCAGAACCCTAAAATAGCCCGTCCAAAAAATGACATAATAGGTAAGACAAAGACTAAAGCTGAGAACCAACCCTGCCAGGAGGGTGGTGGGCACTTCTTTCCTCGTAAAAAGTAGTATGCTCAGGAAAACACCCTGACATGCGGCAATCAGAAAAAGGCTTGTCCAATGATCAAATGACGGTTCCACGCAATGAATTTAAAGGAAAACAATATTATGACGGTGGTACCATTACTTAAACCGCGTTTTGTCAAAGCGGTATAGACTTCCTGTCCTGTCGAGCACAAGCCCACAGGAAATAACTTCTGAGAGTGGTGTATTATTCGATTTCCAGGCACTACAATCGTTCTATGGTCAACCGCATGTTGCTGGAAAGACCTACGAAGTTTCTAAAACTTTGTAGGTCTCTTGGCTCAATATACCTTGAAGCTTTCAACAACGATTTTTGACTATTTTGCACCCATGCAACTACTCAAAATCATGAAAACCTTCTTCACCGCACTCATCGGACTGCTGTTATTAGTAGTCCAATCCATAGCTCAGCCTATTGATCCTTCAGTATTCAAAGTGTTAAACTTCCGCTTTATAGGCCCTGAAGGTAATAGAGCCATTGCCATAGCAGGTGAGCCCGGTAACCCAATGGTGAACTATATCGGAGCTGCATCCGGAGGATTATGGAAAACAGCCGACGGAGGTGTCAACTGGGATCCAATTACTGATTCATTAGATGTATCATCAGTAGGCTCTGTCGCATTAGCTCCTTCCGATCCTAATCAAGTATGGATGGGTACGGGTGAGACTTTTGTGATCAGACCAGCTCATGCGATGGGTGATGGTATTTATAAATCTACCGATGCTGGCGAGACGTGGGAGCGAAAGGGTCTGGAGAAAACCGGTAGAATTGGCCGGGTAGTGGTCCACCCAACTAATCCCGACATTGTGTATGCTGCTGCGCTCGGTCACACGTACGGGCCGCAACAAGATCGTGGCGTCTACAGAACCAAAGATGGAGGTGAGACATGGGAAAGGGTGCTTTTTGCCGATGAGGGTACAGGGGCTGCTGACATTGCGATAGACCCAAAGGATCCTAATATACTCTATGCCGCGATGTGGTCAATTCATATCAATACCTGGGGACTAAGAAGTGGTGCTCCCGGAGGTGGCATCTATCGATCTACGGATGGAGGTGATACCTGGGATCCTATGACCAAGAATGGCCTTCCAGGTGGCGAGAAACGTCCTGTGGGTAAAACGGCTGTTGCTGTATCTTACAGCAATCCCAATGTAGTGTATGCACTCTTCGAGATCAACAGCCCTGAGCTATGGAGATCAGACGATAAAGGTGAATCATGGACGCTCATGAGTCAGGATCACACAATGAACGAGCGTGCCTCCTACTATACGCGCATTGCGGTAGGTACGGATAATCCTGATGAGGTGTATTTCTTAAGTGTACGGTTTAGCAAGTCAGAAGATGGTGGTAAAACGCTCATGAAAAATCCTCCACGTGGTGGGGGCGACAATCACGACATGTGGATCGACCCGCTCAATCCTGATCGTATGATGGTCGCACATGATGGTTGCGCCAGTATCAGCCTCAACGGTGGTGAATCATTTCAGCGCGTGGTGCTGCCTATCGCACAGATGTATCACGTGTCTGTCGACGATCAGATCCCCTACTACGTCTATGGCAACCGCCAGGACGGATGGTCGTACAGGGGCCCCAGCAACAGCCAGCAGGGCTACATTCCGGTAGGGCTATGGCATGGAGTCGGCGGCTGTGAGAGTGGCTTTGCCAAGGCAGATCCTGCCGACAACACCATCGTTTGGTCCGGCTGCTATGATGGCGGCCTGGAGCGGTATGACCTCAAAACCGGGTATGCGCGAGAAGTGCGGGTCTGGCCGGAAGCTGGCTATGGATGGGCGCCTGCAGACATGAAGTACCGCTGGCATTGGAATTTTCCGCTGAGCTTTTCACCCCACACCGAGCATCGGGTGTATGTCGGCAGCCAGTTCATTCACCAATCGGACGATGGCGGACAAAGCTGGCAGATCATCAGCCCTGACATGACGCTCAACAGAAAGGATCATCAGCAGAGTTCGGGTGGGGTAGCTATCGACAAGCGCATCACTATTCCTGGTGCTCCGGTCTTCGCGAGAGAGGACTCTCCCATCGCT
>CAYGOT010000015.1:0-72000 GCA_964351595.1 uncultured Roseivirgaceae bacterium
GTGTCCAATCACCCATTTCGAGGTTCAGATCATCTGTTCGGAAACTGAAATCAGGGCTTTTGAAATCCATGACATAATCAGCATCCAGCCCCAACCCATAGTCAGCAAAAGTGAACCCATAGGCAACAGGTGAAATGTTGAAATCGAGCTCAGGACCTTTGAGGTTAAAATTGAGGTCAGTATCAAAACCCAGACTAAACTCAGGTGTGCCAATGACCAGAGACTCTGGAGTCATATTGAAATCGCCAAACGGTGAATTGAAGCTAAGTAACGGATCGACTCCAAAGTCCACATCAATACCTTCGAACTGAATATCAAACAGATCCGGATTGATCTTCATGTAGTTTTGCTCATTGATAAACATATTGAGACCACCATCCAGTGTCAGCCCCAGACCATAATCACCGTAGAAAGCCTCAAGACCATTGAGCTTATCAATATCGAGATTGACATCAAATCCTTCAAAGTTGATACGCTGATCTATGATGTGTCCAAATCGGATGTCACCAAACTGATAATCGAAGCTATTGGGGGTAAGTCCAAAGACATGATCACCAAAGCCACTCACGGTAAGCTTTGGATCATAGTCCAGATCAAAGTTGATGCCTTCAACCTTGGCCCAGAGGCCTGCGGTTTTTAGTCCAGCGGTAAAATCAGGAGTTTCGAAATCCACTCCAATGTCGGGGTTTACATTCAATCCAATATCCCCAAAGGACAGGTCGATGTTGCCATCATAACCCATTTTGAGAAAATCAGTATCAAAAGCAAATCCAATATCAGTAGTGTTAAGGTTGAGGCTGTAGTCACCCAGGTCTATAGAAAATAACTCTGGATCGAAGGAAATGAGTTTGCCGTCCAGGTCAAGACCAAAGGTGCCGAAATCATTGGTCAGGTTTAAACTGTATCCATTGAAGTCAAGTCCGGCAAAGTCTGCGCCTAGATCGACCGATAACAAGTCGCCCATTTTGAAATCTATACCTGTATCCAGGTTGAAATCCGCTGATATATCGGCCATGCTGAGCGCAAAACCATCTAAGCCCAATCCAGCCTCGAACTCCGGCATTTTGAAGTCCATCAACTCAGGGGACAGGGCAATACTGTAGCCATCCAGGTTGAAGTTGAGTCGATCAGCATTGATATCAAACATCAAGTCACCTGCCTTGAATAATTGGAGATTGCCTGGACTGATATCAAAGCCGATGAAATCCGGTAGGCTGAATTTGATCGTCTTCCAGTTCGCTTCATAATCCATGGCTATCTCAAGCCCATATGGGTCAGGCAGACGCACAGTCCATCCAGCATCCAGCGAGAAGTCCAGAGACAACCTACCGTCCAAGTTGATGGTCAATAAATCGGCGCTTAAATCCAGAGTAAGTGGGATACCTGACAAGGCGGAAAAATCTATTGTCCCCAACCCAACGTTTGGATCAAATCCTGAGAAATCCACATTGGGCATGTTCACATCGAAATCAACACCGTTGATTTGAAAATCGGGAAGATCAGCCAATCCAAAACCAGAAAGGCCGTTGAGCGATGGCATGTCAAGGTTGAAATTGGGTAGTGCGATTGCAAAGCCAAAATCTGAATCCAGGCTCAAATCAATATCACCAACTGACAGCTGGTAAGGAATATTGGGTAGGGTGCCCAATTTGAACCCAAACCCTGGAAGCTCCATATCTATAGCAGGCAGATTCGTATCAAAATCCATGTCGAGGTTCATCTTGATGTCACAGCCCTCAGCTATTGAATAGCTCAGATTTTGCTGGCTGACCGCCAAATCAAAATTGCAATCGAAATCCTCCAGGTTGACACCAAGATTAGTCTTATAATCCTGCCAGTTCACATCACCATTAATCGTATTGTTCTGGAATGCCAAATCCATTCTCGTTTGCTGGTTTTCCGGTAGGAAGTCAAAACCAAGAGAATCCTGTCCATAGCGGATACCTCCGCCATAGCTGCTAGCCGTCTGGCTCACACGAAGGTAGTTTTCACCCATCTCCGCGAAGAGCGAATTATTGTCTTTAGCGAGACTTCCCCGACCTGTCATTCCATTACCGGTATATTGAAAATCGCCCTTCTTGTCGTTGACCAAGGCATTGAATGCCAGTGTATTCCCTGATCCGTCAAAATTGAGGTTTCCTACACCCTTGTTTGGATCGGCCTGAAGAGTTAGGCTCATATTGTTCAGCGCCATGTCCAACTGGCCCACGCCTCCACCAAGGTGGGTAACCCGCAGGGTATCAGACCCTTCACCAACCACAGCATATTGAGAAGTAGGGTTGAAAACAGCCCTGGCTTTTTTACCGGACATGTCCACTGAAGCCTGACCCGCATCTCCAGCTTTATTGATGGCTACATCAATTTTGTCCTGACCTTTGCTGAAACCAAGGGAATTGAGCTCACGTGTTTGGCCGCCATCCAGATAGGCAGTCATATCGTCCATTTCAAAATTCAACCTGGCATTTCCCTCTCCTTCAATCTCCCCGCTCAGGTCGATAGCTCCACTATATGCAAACTGGCCATTGCTATTGGCAAGGGTAGCACGAATATCATGATCAGGAACGCTGAGTGAAAAAGAGCCCGCCTTGTCATTTGGGCGCGCTAAAATGAAGCTCTCAAAATCTGCTGTTTTAGCATGAATCGAATTATTGAGGTTCCTACTATTTAACCCAATCGTGAATAGATTCTGATCGAACCCAAGCTCGGCACCTATAGAATCTGAACCCTCAAGCAGCGCGTTCATAGTCAACTGATCATTCCTGAAGTATCCGGTTTTACGGTCGGTTGACATAAGCCCCGAAAGCTCCATCCCATCAAACTTGATACCTGCCTGGCCAAATCCGATTGGCTGATCGACCGCCACGTTAATTTCATTACCCTCCTGGCGCAGGTTAACAAATCCACGTTGATTGGCTGGGTCGCCACCCACGGCGAAGTATTTGCCACTTTCTTCAATACTCAACAATGTACTGTCGGCATCATGAAAGCCGATTAGTTTGGCCCCTTCCGCCTCGAGCGATATCTCCTGTAGCTGCTCACTGAAAGCACCGTGAATCTTATTGGTCTGAAAGGAGAAATCTATTTCACCGGATTTACTTCCAGCGTTGGCCGCAGCAGCCAGGTCAATGTCTGAATTTTTGAAAGCTAGTGCTCCGGATTGTTCTTTTTGGTTTCCCTCTGCTTTGACGTAAAGCTCCCCTTGCGAGAATTCCAAACCACCAAGGCCAGAAGTGTACATCCAGGCACCCACCTGATTGCCCTCAATAGTCAAATCCATCTTGCCACCGGTTTCCTTATCGGCCTCTACGACCACCGTATTTTGCCCTATCGTGGAATTGATCTTTATCTGCCCTGCGGTGTTGGCATCAAGAGTGGTCTTCGAATCATCAACCTCTACATTGAGCTTACCATCACCAGATGAGCCATCGAAAGAGGCAAACACTTTCTTGTCCCCTTCCAAGGTCAGATCGATGGAGCCTGCTTGTGAAGGTTGATCACCGTTGACTGTGACATCTACGTCTGCATTCTTGAAGTGCATGGAGCCTTTCTTATCGTTGGCGTATGCTTCAGCTTCTACTTCCATGTCGGTATTGGCAAAAGAAAACTTACCGATCTTATTGGCTACATCACCTTCGGCTACCAGGCTCAAGCCATCCTCAAGTTTCAGGTCAAAAGCGGCCTTCTGCTCGTCTTTATTGGCACTGGCATTCAACTCTGTTCCCACGGCTTTATCTGCAAAACCCATCTCAACCTCGGAAGGATTGACGGCAGACTTTACTTTAAAGTCCGAGACTTCCATATCAAATGAACCCGCCTTAGTGCTTTGATTGGCCTGCACAGTGAGATCAATGTCATCCCGCTTTACACGCAGTTTGTTTTTGCCTGCCTGGCTCACGGCTATGGAGTATTGATTGGTAGATTGATTCAATTCAATGGTGGCCGAATCTGCACTGACCATCCCGGCCATTCCCAGATCGTCCATATTAAAGTCTGCCGACTTGACGTTGGTATCGATGTTTGCTGCTGCCGAAATGTTATCATATTTCAATCGCAAGGCACCTGTCTTGGCAGGCTGGTCAGCCTTCACGAAAATCTCATTAGCGCCGGTCTTGAATTGAGCAAACCCTTTTTTGTTTTGTGGGTCGCCACTTACCGCAAAAAGTTCATCTCCTTTGGTCATAGAAAGGCCCGTACTATCATTGTTGTGGATGGCATTCATGGTCACTTCACTGGTCACCACCTGGAGGGATTGCTCATCAAGAGTAAGATTGCCAACCACTCGATTGCCGTCAAAGGCCACATCCACCATCCCGGTTTGCTCTGCCGGGTCTCCTGCAGCGGCTATTTTCAAATCGTCTTTTTCAAAAGCGATTGCTCCCGCTTTCGTGGTTTGGTCGCCTTCTGCCTTGACGTAGAATGCATCGCTTCGGTATTCGACTCCTCCTTGTCCGGCTAGCTTCATCCAGCCATTGGCTTCATGGCCGTCAATAATGAAGTCCATACTTCCCCCCTCGGTGGCATCCGCGTTGAGATTGACCGTATTTCCGTCGAATGCATTTTTTATTTCCAACACACCCTGTTGACTTACTTCAGCCTCACTCGTTAGGGTAGCGTCCTTAAAGTCATACCTGGCCATACCTGATTGCTGGTTGAACCCAACACCCACTTCTATATTTCCATTACTCCCTTCATAGAACACAGTACCCGCGCCAGATTTCTGACTCGCATCCGCATCTAGTTCGACAATAGCACCTTCACCAGTATCGAGCGTAAAGGCAGCTTTCTGATCATTCAGATTGGCATCTGCCTCAAGTGATCGCGTACCATCATCGAAGCTGAACGACCCTTCGCTGCTGTTCATATCTATTTTGGCGATAGTCGATACCTCTCCTAAGTCAAACAACACGTCACCAGTGCTCGCTCGAGGATTGACCGACCCCTCGACAGTAAAGGCATCTGATGTCATGGCAAACGATCCACCGGAGTTGGGTCGGTAGTCGATCGTCGAGCTTATGCCTCCACTCTCAAAAGTGGCCGCTGCTGCATCTCTCACATCTCCTTTGATGTTGACATTAGTGCCGCCTCCGGAGAGGTCTATCATAGCTGATGGCGTACCCGAAATATCAATCGTACCCAGTCCGGTATATCCGCCACTACTTAATCCCAGTGATCCAGATGACTCGTCCAACTTGATACGCACATCGACTCCCGACACGGATACAGTTTCATCAATTCCTCCTATGGCCTCTAAAACCTGCTTTGCGACTTCCTGAGCCACCTCCTGAGCCACTTGCTTAGAAAGGCCAGCTGCGGCATTCGGATCGCGCACGTTGGTATTAATCATAGAGATATCACCACTGATGATGATATCGCGTGTACTGGAAGTGAACTCTAGTGAACCATCCAACTGATAATTGGCCCCAAATGCCGACTGATCGATAAACTGTCCAAACAGATTGAACCCAAAGTCATTTGCATCGTCCAGGATCAACTCAGAAGTCAGCTCATCACCTTCTCCGGATTTTTTGATGTTCATATTGCTATAAATCCACCCTTCAGCACCGACCATATTGACATTGGGGTATACCGTGACCCCTACACCAGCCTCATCCACGTAGAAGGCGTCCAGATAGAAGAATTCGTGCGGATCATTACCGTACATGATGTTACCCCCCAGTGCTAGTTTGGCAGGTATCTTGAGCTCTCCCTCTAACTGACCTGTGTAGTGTGTGCCATAGGTGGGATGTCCCTTTTTGAGCGCCACTCCGGCAGTAAAATAGACCTGATCGTTTTCATAGGTAATACGGAGTTCATCGACCAATAATTCCTTAGGATTATGATCCATCGGCGGCTGGGGTACATGGATCTCAGGTCTGCCTCTATCTTGCAAAGAAGCGTCTGCTGCCCCACCTTCTGCAGGTGTAATACTATGAAAGGACAATGTCGGTGTATCAAAGCCATGCCCCATATTGACCTCTGTATTGTAGCTAAAGACATAACTACCATATACAAGGCTGGCTCCTATTTCAATGAGAGAAAAGTTCTGACCATCGTAGGTACCTCGAGGACGGCTAGGCACATCTGCCGCACCATTTCGCTTGCTAAAGCCAATAGAGTAATCCCCGTACAGATTAAAGTCGGAGATATTCGAGATCGTCAGATCAAACTTAGGGATATAAAAGTCAGACGTGAGTGACAAATGATCATTGCCCTTAAAGACCGCTCGCTTGATGGTCACCTCTACTTTGTTTTCACCACCATAGGGATTGAAGGCAAAGGTGCTGTTGTCTAAAGATTCCGTTAGGTATCCAGGCTTGAAACCCTCCTGATCAGCTGGTACAATGAAGGGGATATCCCTTGTCGGATCGATGGCCTGTACAACAATACTACCCTCAAAATAAGCTGACTTCAATGCACTGTTTTCCACTGCTACTTTGACTTCATCCAGCTTGGCCGGAAAGCTGTTGAACAAGGCTATTTCTTCGCCTCTTAGGTCTTCTTCCCATTCAAACTGTAGTCCGAGCCCGTCTACCCAGGCTTTGGTATTTCGAGAGGCATTTTGATTTACATCGAGCTCCCATTTTTCGTCGAGCAGTAGTTGACCATTTTGGTCAAGGTCGGGATAGAGTACCATGGAGAACTCATTGAAATATACGCCCTTCCAGTCTTTGTCCGTGATCTTTCGTGGAGACTCCTTTTCTGATAAGTCGATGACATAGTCAAGCGAATTGAATGTGGCCGATGTATTGGGTATGATCTGAATGTCATGATCCATGAGCACCTGCTGCTCCTGCATGTAGTAGAGCTGCTCTGCCCTTCTGAAAGGCACGCCTACCACACTTCCATCTACTGATGGTATCTTATCACCCAGCATAAGCATACCGTCGAGCTGGAGGTTGTATTCATCATAGAACAACTGAATCTGTGAGCTTTCGGCAAATTTCAGCTCGTAACCGAATGGCTCCAACAAGGCTACCGACTGCTCTGTGCCAAGGCTCAATTCACCATACGGCTGGTATCGGTCGAAATTGACCCAGCCCTCCTCCGTCTCAAGCATAGGTGCTTCGCTTCCACCATTGACAGGATGTGGGAATGGGTACTTGCTCATACCCCGGATAGACAGTTCTTTCTTATTTAGCCTGATTCCTTTCGGGTAGAAATAAATATTGCCGTTCAGGTCATTTCTCGGAGATAACTCAAACTCGATATCCTCCTTGATCTCCGAATTTATTTCACCGCTCTTGAGCACCATCAATCCTGCGACTTCTTCCAGTCGTAAGCCTTCAAATTCCACTTCCGTCAAGGTGGAGTCAGTATCTGTCTCATGAATTTTAACCCTGCCCTTCCCACTCAGATTCTGAAGGTCTGGATCCACAATCTCCGTGACCATTACCCTATGGACACCTGCCCGAAACTCGTCCAGCAAAGGAGGCCCTTTGAACCATTGAGGTTCGGACTTGGCAATCTCCTGTTGTCCGGTAAATGCCTTTACCTGCCAGGCATAGTATTGTTCCTTCTTGAAAGGCTGTTTCACCTCAAATGTATAATCGGAAGTGCTCGATGTGGGTGGGGTCTGCTGCTGTACCCAAGCCGTTGGTAAATCAAGGGCACTTTGCAAGTCAGCCTCGGGATAATCAATCTCAACGACCTTTACCCGATAATCGAAGCGCTGATTGCGAATAGTGTTGTCTGGAGCAGTAAAAGTGAGAAACTGAGGATCGGATTTATTGAAGCCAAAACCCACCTCCGGTGTGATTGCCGTGATTTCGCCATTTGTTGGGTAACCGAAGTAGAACCAGCCGTTAGGACTAAAGCCATTATCTCTAAAAATATTTTGACCTGATGGGTCTATTGCCTGCACCCTCCACATATATTTTTTGCCAATATCCAGAGTAGGGTTTGAGAGATTGTAATTCAGCGAATTGGTCATTTGCTCAGGCGATTCATATACTAGTATGGTTTGCCCATTTTCTAGCGCATAGATGGGATCCACATCTTGATTGATCAACTCGTACAAGAAGAGTTTATAGGCTGGCATGAAGGGTATACCCGATGAACTCGGGCTGTTAATCTGCCATTGGAAGAAAATATTCTGTGGGCCGCTGATCGCAATAACGTCTCCCATCTTGGGTGACTGCAATGTAGGTTGATCATTAAGCTTGAGCCAAGTGACCGCCCGTGCTACCTGTGATATCTCTTTGCCAGATCGATATTCCTTGACGATAATCGAGAAGGTGTACATGCCCTCTGTAAATCTCCCGTCGCGAATGAATTGCTCTCTACTGATTCCAAAAAAATCAAGATTAATAGTCTCAAAATAGGGAACCCATTGACTACCCTCAATAATCAAAGGAACTCCAGGTGTCATGGTGAGTGGCTGATTGGGTATATAGCTCTCCTTCGTCTGCATCTTGTAGTCCGGACCTTCGATAGCTACCGAGAAACGTACATCGACGCTGGGTTCGCTAAAGTCAAGCAATGTCAGGATAGCTCGCATCTTGTTGCTCGCCGGAGAAACATATGAATTGTACTCTGTGGTATAGGGAGGTAGCAGTACCACGCTGGCTTGTACAGGATCACGCTGCTGAGAAAACACAGTGAGCCCAGACAACACTGACAAGATCAGCATCACCGAGAGTTTAAGCCATATGGTCGGACATCTCCTCATTTAAAATCTATAGTTGTAATTGATATTGGCCCTATTTTCAGTCACGGAAAGCACGCCCTCGACCAGGCTTTTTCTATCCGTGTAGAGGTAAGTAAGCGCGAAGCTATGTTTCTGCTTCAGGGTGTAGCGACAAGAAAGGTTGATGTTGGTGATGTTGTTTTGATCTTGCTGATCAATAGAGCTCTTGAGCAAACTCAACGACATGGCCAAGTTGACCTTTTCGCGAATCGGCTTGGACAGTGACATGGTCGGTCCGAGCGTCAGGATGTCCATGCCTGCGGCTGAGGTGATATTATAGTTATAAGAGGCCGAGCCTGCCAGTTTACTTTCAGGAAAGGCCACTGTGTAGGCCACATTGCCATTAAAAGCATTGTTTGCATTATCATCAGAGTCTGTTGCCTCCTGATAATTGGCGTTAAAAACAATGGACTGTGGTGTCGACTGACTTAGCTGATAAGTTGTCATGAAAGAGCCATTGGTCGATACCTGAAAAAACTCAAGCGTATCACTATCGATGGTGGCTGTACGCACAGTATTGGAGTTAAAGTTGGAATAGCTGGCATTGAAGTTCAGCTTTTGGCTGGCCATCCAGAATACATTGAAAGAGGTGACCAGTTTACGAATGCCCTCTGCCGCTGTTTTGTCCAGATTATTGCGCTGGACGCCCAGATCGCCATTGACCGAGACTTTGCTTTCAAATAGCTGAAAGCCAAGCCCTCCACTGATCTCTTCTAAGTCATCATTAAGAGAGGTAGCACCTAGCGAACGAAAATCTGGAGCCACCCGACGGTAGGCGAACTTGACATTGTACCAGTCCATGGCCAGGTTCGTATTGAGTACAATGGCTGATCGCACGACGGTTGTTGCGTTGGCGTAGAAAAGACCACCCAGGTTATTGTAATAAGTGAAGTCATTGAACAGCACATCATCATTTCGAGTATCACGAGTAATGGCACTCGTGGTATACTCCGCATTGATGTTGAATCTACCCAGTTGCTTACCAGCAATGATGGCCCATATGAGGTTGTCTTCTGGCGCCAGGTCTTCCTCGAGCAGGCTGGTGTCTACAGAGGAAGAATCATCTCTAGCCCTGAAACCAATCAGGCTCACATAGTTCTGATTGTCCCCAGCATTGAGCCGAATACCATACCCCCGTCGCTCGTACTTGCCCAAGCCCGTTCCTTCTATAGGCTGTAGCGCTTCACTAAATCTACCGTACATCATTGAGCCCGATAGCCAGTGATTTTTGGGCTTTACCTCTACTCCTGCTCCTAAAAACATCAAACCTCCTAGCGAGTACTCTGAAAAGCGCATGGTACGATAGCCAAAATGACCGGTAATGGCCTTGTAATTGGGACTTATGCCAAACTGTGTGGGAAGTGCAGGTTGGTTTACGGTATTTTCCTGACTGTTGAGTACTAGTGAAAAGGGGGCATCTATGATACCAAGTAAATTGAGATTAAGATTGGCTTGAAACTGCCAGAAGAAAGGGTCTCTTTGGTTAGTGGTATCATTCGTATTAGTATACATCGTATTAAAGCCTACCCCACCAGAAGCCTTCAATACCGGAATGTCACTGATGTTCCCAAGATCCTGAGCCTGAGTAAGGAATATTGACATCATAAACACACATATAAATAATAGCAGCGTGGCTATTCTCATTAGCTGATCAGAGATTATCCTTTAAGCCATCTAAGATATGAACTGAATGACATGCTTATCAATAGACCCCAGGGTCTATCGGCAGCAATAAATCCTAAAAATGGAATTAATATGCTGTAAACCAATAGGTTACAGTATTGATAAAAACATACTTATCGCAAGCATTTCGACAAAGAGGGTATTTGACTCGACCGATCCTGCTGTAGAAATGATCACGTCAGGTATTTCCTATCGCCCAGCTCAATAGGGCGTTATTTTCAGAAGGAAGCTCCAATTTTCGACAAATATTATGTCGATGGTTTTTTACGGTGCTGATACTGATACCCAGCTCCACGGCTATTTCTTTACTTGTCTTGTGCTCGCTGATGGCTCGCACGATTCTTTGTTCCATCACTGAAAGGCCGTCAATCTTCTTATTCGTCTCAGCCTTTGCAGGTGATTCTGCCACCGCCATTTCCAAGGCCGCCTTGAAATCATTTGCTTTATAAGGCTTGGTGAGAAAGCCCTTTGGAAAGGTATTTTTGGCCTTATCAAGGGTGTCTTGATCCACGTAGGATGACAAAAAAACAAATGGAATACCTACGTTTTCGTTGATATAATGCGCCAGGTCAATACCTGATTTAGACGCGCCAAGGTTAATATCCAATATCGCCACATCGGGCTTTTCTTTCAAAAGCTCGATCGCCTCTGAATAATTTAGCGCTGGAGTCAGTGCTTCGAAACCTGCTTCTACAAGTATATCGGCTATATGATCAGCCGTGATAAACTCGTCTTCTACGATCAGTACCCTTATATTACGCATAGCTAGGCTGCTTCTTTACGACGTAAAGTATCCTTAACTGTGACCATAAATATATTACCGTTTTCGTATTGGTGGGTCAGTTGTCCATGCAGTTGTCTACTAAGACCACTTGTTAGCTTTAGTCCGTAGCTTTCTTTGAGGATTTCTGATAAGGGCATAGGTAAGTCCTGTCCTTTGTCCTGCACCGTGAGTCTGTAGTTTCCTTCTGCAGATTTAGTCATTTTGATAGCAAGTGACAGCAGGCCGTCTTTCTCACCATACTTAAAAACATTAGTCACCAGTTCATTGACAATCAACCCTAGCGGAATAGCAGTATCAATATCCAAATCTACACTGGGAATGTCCAGTAACATATGATCTGGTGGTCGCGTATCATTAATTTCAATAATCTGCGATACCAACTCTTCGATGTAGTCTTTGATATTAAGGCTTACCAGATCGTCGTGTTTGTAAAGGCTCTGATGAAGTAATGACATGGTCGCCACCCTACTCCGGCTGTCTGCCAGCAAGCTCGAAGGATCGGCATCTTTATGCCAGGATCGATCAGTATCCAGCAGACTGATGATGAGTTGGAGGTTATTCTTCACGCGATGATGCACTTCTTTTAGCAGTGTTTCGATTCGCTCGTTTCTAGTTTCGATGCTCTTTTTTTGATTTTCGATGAGAGCACGCCGCTTATTGAGTTTTCGGTTATTATTAGCTTGAACTATACCAAAAACTAGTGCAAGAACTAGCAGTGCCCCAACAAAAAATACAAGTTGGTTTTGGGCTCTGGTCTTGGATCGCTCCAAGTCTAAACCTTTCTTCAATAGAATATTCTCCTGATCTTTCTTCTGAGTTTCATATTTTATGGCCTGATTGGCAAATTGCTTATTCCTAGACTCATTAAACAAGCTATCTTCTAATGTCTTAAAATGCTGATGGGCCACATAGGCTTCTTCAAATCTTCCGCTCTCTGCAAATACCTTCGACTTAGTTTGGTAAGTGTCACGGATCATTCTCTTGTACAAGGTTTTATTTACGAGTTCTTCGGCCTCCAGAACAAGGTCAATTGCCTTTTTATGATCGTCAAGTAATGAGGCTGCTTCAGACAACCCTAGTAAGTTCCTGATTTTCATTCCGATGATCCCCTGGGCATTACATATTGACAATGATTCCTCAAGATAGTGCTTAGCCTCATGAGGCCTTTCTTGCAAAATCAAAACATTCCCAATATTGTATAATGGAACTACATGATATGCAGATGATTGGGTGCGTCGAAAAGCAAGACTTCTCTCATAGTACTCAAGTGCCTTTTGGTACTCCTGTTTTATCTCATAGGCATTCGCATAGCTATTGTTGCAGAGAGCTACACCATTCTCATCATTTAAAGCAGTGTAGATATTGAATGCATTATCTATAGCATCAAGTGTTTTATCATGTTGCTTATTGTCGAAAAAGGTTTGACTTAATCTAACATATGCGTCGGCCTTTCCAATTTCATATCCATATTTCTCACTCACCTTGATGCAATTGTTGGCATAGTTCACCGCCTCTTCAAAGATTCCGAGCATTCTATACGCATAGGAAAGGCTATTTAGCCATTTGACCTGATCATACAGATTTCCCTCCTCTTCCGCTTGCGCTAGCAGTATCTTATATCCTTCGATAGCCGGAGGGTAGTCCCCTTTATGGTAATAAATATGGCTTTCTAAGTCCTTGGACTTTTTGAATACTGATATGTCATCAGCTTGCTTGCTCTGAGCTGCAAGTTCTACAGTAAGCGTAAGTGCTTCATCCAATCTATTGTCTCTATATATAGTGTAGTTCCTGATATGACGACTCAGAAGTGACTGATGAGCATGCTCTTGCCTGCTCAGTAAACTATCAGCAATATCAATATTGGCAAATGCCCGCTCTATCTTCCAATCATATGCCTGGGCCAATGCTCGCTGGAGGTGGGCTGCTATCAGGATGTCAGTGTCTCCGGCACTCCTACCAGAATGGATAGCCGCTGCATAGCGCAATTCGGCCTCATCGTACATCTGTATCTCCGTCAGTTGCATCCCTGCACTAAGATTAATCTGTGCAGCTATTATATCTGCTTCACCTTGAGCAAGTACCAGCGCCGAATCGATCAATGTAGAAGCCTTTTTGCTTCTTAAGGTCAAAAACTCAAATCCAGCTTTATCGATCAAGTACAGTGCATGAGCCCCAGACGTATTGATCAACGTGGATCCCACTTTCTCCAGATATACATTGGCATAGGGTATATCAGAATAAAGTAGCCCCAGGTACTCAATTTGGACTTTCTTGTAATTGTATAATTCTTGCTGATCCGCGTTATCCCTTTTATCACTTCGTTCGCTAAGGTTGGTCGCTGCTTTTGAGGATGTGATTTGAAATGCAATAGATAATATCAGAAGCAAATATCTCATAAGCAACATTGCAGTAAATTATTGTTCAAAGCTATTCTAACATAATCATACTCGCATAAGCCCAGTATGAATAATTTAGAAAGCCAGCTATTACTAGCTAATAAATCTAAACTTAGGGTGGACAGAAGTTTGTTAGATATTGAGGTTTGATCATCTTTTGATTAGTTCTCATCACCTTTCATCCTCATACTTCACATCAAATCACGCCCGAGTCTTTGATACCAGTTTTGTAGGTCTTGATCACATGAACGGGTTTACGACGCTTGGTTCACTTGAAGCCCTACTCTCTCCTGAGTGGTCTTTGAGTCGTCTTTCTATGTCATTAGACTGACCCGCATAGATCTTGTCATTTTCTAACTGAAGGACATAAATGTAGATTTCTTCATTTGCTTGATTTTTCATTTTAATTCCGGTTATATGAAACAATTATTTAATTGTGACACACAACCAGACACCTTTCTGAGAAGGCAAATGGAAGAGTTGACTTTTGATCCTTACGATGCGAGCGACCTAGCCCAGGCTAATGAGAAAATGACAAGTACCGATTTGCAGGGAAAGCGGGGCAAAGGGGTCTGAGGTTTGCACAGGTAAAAAGTGTGCGGAGGTAGTAATGCTACCTCATTGCTTAAATAGACTACTTTTGGCTCTGTGCAAGGGTAGCTGATACTGGCTACCAACTGAGTTATAACCATTTGATGTTCAATAATATCCAGATATGAGGTTACGATTTTCTTTACTGTATTCTACTAAACTAATTTTTGAATTTGTATGCTAGAAACCCTGCAAATATCGTGTGACGGGGAACACCGTGTAAAAGGCATTTGATCTATACAACATTTGGTGACAAGCATATCACAAGATGGTTTCAATTTCCAAAGCGATAGTCTACTGATTTACGGTAACTACCGCCGATGGGTATGCGCCTTGCTTTGATCATCAGGCTATTGCCCTCCAGGTAGCTGATATGATTTACGTTCACAATAAACGATCTGTGTACACGCACAAAATCATGAGTCAGCGAGGTTTCTAAACCGCGCATACTTTGCAGAGCCATGATTTTCCGGCCATCCGATAAATAATAGGCGACATATTCGCGCATGCTCTCAATATAGAGTACGTCAGCGGCATTGAGGCGATACAGCCGATGATCCGCCTGAATATTTAATATAGCCGCAGCTTCGGGCGTATACCGCTTGGCCAATACACGCTCAGTTGCTTTATTGACTGCTTGAAGATAACGATCGAAGCTAAATGGCTTGACCAGGTAATCAACCACATCAAGGTTGAAGCCCTCTAAGGCATAGTTGGCGTATGCCGTAGTGAAAATGACCGACGGGACATTTTTGACTGTCCTCAAAAAATCCGTTCCCTTGATGTCAGGCATTTGGATATCTAAAAAAATAAGATCTATCTGCTGCTCATGGATAAGGTTCAAAGCATGTATTGGACTTTTGAACTTACCTACTAACCTAAGCGATGGGACTTTAACAAGAAAATTCTCGAGTAAATCACGAGCCGGTTGTTCATCGTCGATGATTGCACAGTTGATTTGGATCATGTTAGCTGCACTTTTAAGTTCACGCTGTACTTATCAGAATCATCAATCAGGCATAAATCGTGACGGTCAGGGTAGAGCAATTGCAGCCGCTTCCTCACATTTTCTATTCCTATACCCCCAGTTTGGTCTTTGCTCACCAGACCATTCGGCTTACTGTTGACTACCGAAAAACTCAGCAATCCATGATCGGTGATCTCCAGCATAATACTGAGTGAACCTCCCATTTCGCTCTCAAGGTGCCCATGCTTGAAGGCGTTCTCCACAAAAGGAATGAGGATCATAGGAGAGATAGTCAGATCACTCTGCTGATAGTCAAAATGTATGTCGCTGATCTGATCATCTTTAAGTTTTTGAAGTGCTATAAAATTAGAAATATAAGCTACCTCTTTTGACAATGGTACCTGATCGCCATTGCACTCGTATAGCATATAGCGTAGCATTCCACTCAGACTGACCAGCATGTCGGGCGCCCTATCCGACTTAGCTACCACCAGAGAATAAATATTGTTGAGGGAATTAAATAGAAAATGGGGATTGATTTGAGATTTTAAATGTTTCAACTCGGCTTTGAAATGCTCAGCGCGGAGTTGGTTAGTCTCCGCCTCTCGCACCCTGGCATGCTCTGTTATCCTAAGCACTGTAGATACCAAAAACACGATAGCCATAGGCAATACCATAGGTACCATACGACGAATATGAATAGCTGATCCTGTATTAATTGCATCTTGTCTTTGTGGCCTAAGATCAGCAGGGTAAAAATCCAGGTACGGCTGAAGTATAAACTTATTGATTACTATAGTTGCTATGAGTATGGCAGTTACATACATCCAATACCGCCAAACCTCATGCCTTAGATAATACCTCGGCATTAGCCATTGATAGTTGATATAAAAATAGAATGCATGAAATCCGACCAGCACCCCGGATACCATGAATGCCTCGTGAGTGGCCATTCTGGTCATAGTCAGACTCACGAGGAGTACATAGAGTACAAACCAAATAATAATATGTGTGGAAAATCGGTACTCCAATGAGATGAATGAATAAGATTAAATTCTAAAATAGCCGTAATGGTCGCCCAGACCAAAATATATCTACCAATGGCTTAGTTTTCTCAACGAACTTCATTCCACACGGAGCAGTGCGGAGCTTCGTTGATTTTTTGTTGGCATTGGTAGATTATTTTTTTGATTGCCCGCCAGGATATGGATCATTGGACATGATCTTAAAACTAATATCGAAGACCAGTTTAATAAATGTTCTTTTTTGGAGACGCTTTTTGCTTATAGTATCGCTTGTCTCCGCCTCTATGAGCAGTCTGAGGGCTCAGGACTATTCACAAATACTTATCGACGAGCAGTTTATGGGCATGACTCTCTACAGTATTTTCGACAAAATAGCTGCCAGATACCCGCTTTCCTTCGACTTCAAAGAAGACGAACTCCCCAATAAGCTCATGACAGGTAAGATGTATAGCAAAAAGCCGATTTCTACTGTGCTCGATGAGTTGCTTACAGGCTATGACGTACAGTACAAAATTCAGCCAACTGGAAGTGTGATCATCCGCAAGACAGGTACAGATATAGAGGACCAGATCATCGAGGAGTTTCATCTCGATGCTGAGCCTACTCGCTTTGATTTCACACTCAAGGGACAAGTAGTGGACAAGTCGTCTGGTGAGACACTTCCCTTCGCCACTATAGGAATGGTATATGGCTCCTCTGGCACTGCTTCTAATGTCGATGGCTACTTCACGCTCACGGATCTGGCAACAGACACTTCTACTATCGCAGTACAATATATGGGCTATCAGACCTTACGCGTAAAACTCTATCCCGAGATGATAGCGCAGGAATTCACCACTTTCAAGCTATTATCAAACACCACCCAACTCAAAGAGGTAGTGATTTCTGATAAGAAAGAGCATATGATGAAAGCCTCTTCCGACATCAGCACTATTTCACTTTCTCCTGCACAGCTCTCCGGGTTGCCCAGTCTGGGTGAGAAGGACATCTTTCGGTCACTACAGCTATTGCCAGGGGTAAGTGCTACCAATGAAACGTCATCAGGCCTCTACGTTCGTGGCGGTACACCGGATCAAAACCTCATCCTCTTTGATGGCTTTACGGTCTATCATGTTGATCATTTTTATGGTTTTTTCAGCGCCTTCAATGCCAATGCCGTCAAAGACATACAGTTTTACAAAGGGGGTTTTGAGTCAGCCTATGGCGGTCGACTGTCAAGCGTGGTGTCGCTGACTGGCAAAAACGGCAATACCAATCAGCTCTCCGGTAACTTTGGTATCAGCGCCCTGAGTGCCAATGCTTCGCTTGAAGGCCCTATCGCCAATGGCAAGGGCTCGTTCTTCATTTCCGGTAGGCGATCATACACTGATATCATCAGGAGTGGCCTGTACAACGATATCTTCGATCTCTTCACCGACGAGGCTGAAACTCCTGCTGCCCCTCAAGGCCAAGGCAGACCTGGCGGGGGTGGACGCTTTGCTGAGCTCCAAACCCAGCCCGCTTTCTACTTTTATGACCTCAACGGCAAAGTCACTTACCGACCCACCGATAAGGATGTACTTTCGTTTTCGATCTACAACGGTGAAGATAATCTCGACAACTCCAATGACTTCAGCAGCAATCAACTAGGGAACCTACCAGGGGCCAATACTGACTTCAACAACAATACTATCGACCTCAATGACTGGGGCAATGTGGGCTCAAGCTTCAAATGGGGTCGTCAGTGGAACGACAAACTGTTTTCTAATACCGTACTCTCCTACTCTAACTACTTCACCAATCGGGAGCGCTATTCTGAGACAGAAATCACTCGTGCTGATACTACTTTCAACGTCCGGACGGGTATATTCGAGGACAATGACGTGATAGACCTCACCCTAAGGTCTGACTATGAGCTTAACCTGAGTCAAAAGCACTCCGTGGGATTTGGTCTACAGATCACGCATAACCAGGTCAACTATCTACAGATACAAAATGACACCACCGAGGTGCTCAATCGCAATGATAAGGGGCAGACATACGCCGCATATTTACAGGATACCTGGCAGCCCACAGAGCACCTCACTATCAAGCCAGGAGCCCGGTTGACCTACTACAGCGAGACGGATCAGGTGTACATCGAGCCACGACTCTCAGCTTCATATCAGGTCAGTCCGCGCATCAAGGCCAAGGCTGCCTGGGGACTTCACAACCAGTATGTGACCCGCGTAGTGCGTGAGGATATCTCTCAAGGCAGCCGTGACTTTTGGCTCCTGGCCAACGACGAATTGAACCCGGTGAGTTCGTCGACCCACTATGTGGTCGGGGCATCCTATGAGACTGACCAGTTCCTGTTAGATGTAGAAGCCTATCACAAGTATTACACCGGCCTATCGGAATATACCCTGCGTCTTAGCAACAATTTATTTAATCAATCCGCTGAAGTTTCCGAACTCTTCTATCAGGGTACGGGATACTCAAGAGGTTTGGAGTTTCTCTTGCAGAAAAAGTTTGGGGAATACACCGGATGGATCGGTTACACCCTTAGTGAAACGATACATGAATTTCCAGAACTCTCCGATGATCCCTACCCAGCCCTACACGATCAGACGCACGAGTTCAAGACCATCAATAGTCTGAGGCTCGGCAACTGGACACTATCAGGTACCTGGGTATACGCTACTGGCAAGCCATACACCAGCCCAATAGGCGGCTATGAAATCGAGCTGCTCGATGGCACCTCCAACTCCTACATCAGTGTCGGTGAAAAGAACACCCTGCGCCTGGACCCATACCATCGGATGGATGTGTCAGCCACCTATGGATGGGACTGGGGCTCCAGGGCAAAAGCAGAGCTCGGTATGTCGGTCTTCAACCTGTACAACAATACCAATACATGGTATAAAACCTTTGAAGTCATCGAAGGCGATATGATCGTCACAGATGTCAACACTATCGGTTTCACACCCAATATTTTCTTCAACATCAAATTTTAGGCATGAGATCAATCGCCAGTATTATTATTAGTCTGACCTTATTTACCACACCATCATGCACGGATGAAGGACTCGATCCTACTACTACAGATGTGGTGATCATTGAAGGTTACCTTTACGCAGGTCAAGGCATTCAGGATATCAAGGTGAGTCAGTTGATCCCTTTCATTACTGACGAGGAGGAAACTTTTGAAATAGCAGATGCATCCGTGATGATAGAGACCCAAGGACAACAATACCTGCTTACACATGATCCTGAGGCCCCAGGCACCTATTACTATGAATACTATGAGGGTGCTGACCTGGAGATCGTAGAGGGTCAGACCTACCGACTTTCGCTTGAGTATTTTGGCAAGATGATTACTGCAGCCAGCACTGTACCCTCGTCACCTACCGGAATGGAAATATCAACCTCCGAAGTAGAAATAGCCCCTATACTCTCCTTCGAGGACATATTTGATAGGCCAAGCATAGAGGCGATAGAAATCTACTGGGATAACCCGACCGGAGACTACTACTATGTGCTAGTTGAGAACATTGAGGTTAATCCACAGGACATCAACCAACTCGACCTTGGCGATGGCCGCAATTTCAGCTTTGTAACCGAACCCACTAATCTTGATGTACACAACATACGTCCTTTTTCACTATCGCAATACGGCAGTTACAGGGTGGTGCTATTCCAAGTGGGCCAGGAATATGTCAATCTTTATGAAACTGCAGAGCAAGACTCACGCAACCTCACAGAGCCGATTAGTAATGTAGAAAATGGCTTGGGAATCTTCACCTCCTTCAATAGTGATACTGTCTACTTTGAAGTCAAGCGACCTTGAGCAAAACATAAAGTCAACAAATATGTAGAGAGTGCATGACTCCTGTATCCAGGCCTGATGGAAGGGAAGCTGTCATCAGTGCCCATCATACTAATAACCTACTGATAAGCAGGTTGGTGCATTTTACAACCAAATCATCCATAAAGGCATAAGATAAATATAGAAGAATCACGCTTACTTGACGGGTAGTATTGTGAGTACGGCGTAGAAAGGCTATACCCAGTTTTCTGTCCTATTTTTATTACGATAGAGACTGTATCTGCATCGTCCTCGCCATGTGGATAGATTACTACTATGTTGGAACTGCTTGATTCTGAGCTATCTGAATTTTATTTTCCATATGTTTGAATAATCATTTTTTGATGTTTTTTCCAAATAAGATTTTCTAGCGGCAATGGAATTTATCAATGACCCCAACTTCAATCATCATTTTTACAAAGATGCCATCCGCATCAACTACCCAGATGGAGCCCCTACCCAGCTGATTAATGATTTTGGCTATAGCTATATCATGTTCTGCTATGGGCCATGGGAAGCCATGATTAAAGACGGCTCTAATATCAACGTGCCGGTAGCATTAGTGAAGCCTACCGGCGACTACTTCCGCGTGACTGCTCCAAAAGGGGGAGTCTGGGTCACTTTCGAGATGCCCACCACCTACTATCACGCCATCACCGGGCTTGAGACTGCCGACCACTCCAACTACCTGACGGATCTTAAAACAAGCCTACCGGATGACCTGGTCGAACATTTGACAAAGGAATTAACAGACGTACAAGAGATCGATAAGCTCGTCAGTATCATGGATGACTCACTGAGCAGCTATTATAGTCAATGGAGCCAGCCCACAGCAGCCCAGGAGATTGTCACCTATATCTACGAGCGCAATGGCCTCCTCAACCTTGAAGACTTGCTTGAAGCCTTCCCACAGTCCAAGCGCACGTTGGAGCGGCTGTTTAGCACCTGGGTGGGCGTGCCTCCCTACCGCTTCATCAAGCTGGTGAGATTCAACTTCATTATCCGCGAGTTGATGGAAGAGACCAAGCCGCTACCGCAATTGATAGCCGACTACAACTATTATGATCACTCCCATTTCGAAAAAGACTTCAAAAACTTCATGGGCCAATCCATCCGTGAGTACAACAACGTCTTTAACCCTCTATTGACAGGCGCATTGGAACGCGCTTATGTCTAAGGCTCAAATAGGACTGAGCTAACTGCAACCTCCACGTTGGGAGGGTAGACATCCGATATTTTAAAAATATCGGATGTCTTCACGAAGATGGCATCTGGAAACATAAGACAACATAGACTCATCAAATTTTGAAAACGACGCAGGTCTCCTCGTCAGTGCAGCTCGTAAAGCACGGAAGTAATTTCCGCACTAGGATGGGGACAGTAGGTGCGAAAAAAGCCCTGTTCATGCACCTCATTCCATCACACTGTCATGCCGGAGGCCTGCCAGCCGCGGATGGCATCTTATACGATTTCATGAGCGCCTGACTACTCAGCGAAGCTCTAAAGCAACCTGTACACAACAGTCACCTTCATCCATAGCGACGAGTTTAAACCCGTAGCTATGGAACGAGGCATAAACGCCTTTTGACTAATGGTGCCTTCGAAGGTCTCTCAGTCATAGAAGGAAGTCAAGGTTTGAAACCTTGACTTCCTTGAGGCACTGCCTAATTCATGGAGTTCAGAAACCGGATAGGGCATCTTCTTCAGTCCTGCTTTCCATTCTCAATGGTCAATTAAGAACATATTATCAATTCAGTCCTGCTGAAGATTGTCGTTTTTTTACCTAAATCTATTATTCGTCCTACCCTAGCTTAGAAGTCTTCAATCAGCTATTTGTTTTTACGAGTCAATCAGCTAATGCTCAGGAACGCTCTTTTGAGGTTCGGGCAAAGGTGTGTTATAAGGAGGAAAGATCTTGACAAAGGTGAAATACAGATGGGCAATACTGCTCTTGACGCTAGCGGGTCAGGTAGCTGTAGTGCTGATATGCTCCGCCCAAGACCTCACCGATAGGCAAAGAGTCGCCAAGACACGCGAGATACTGGAAGCTCCCTTTCCAATCAACAAATTTACCAGCAGAGACAAAGTCGATTCGATTTATCGCACCATAAAGGAAGGCCAACCGCACCTGCCTTCTACTGAACTCTCAATTAAGGCTTTAGAATATCTCTGTCTTATCAAAGTGGTGACCGGAGATTACGATTCCGCTAAGTTCTACAATGGCCAAATACCGGCGCTTCTGGAGTTGATAGACACCCCATCCCAAAGTTTAACTTTTGAATATTATCGTCGACTTGGAGCCATTTATAAAAACCTGGGGGATTATTCCAATTCCTTAAATGTGTATCAAGAGTCATTAAGTCTCGTGAAAAATCCAACCCAACTTGGAACCATCTACCAAAATATCGGCTATCTCAACGAATTAATCACCGACTTTGAGGAAGCGCTTGGCTATTTCAAGCAGGCCTATTCAACAAGATTGTCAGCTGGTTTGAAAGACAAAGCTGCGGCGAGTGCAGAGCGTGTAGCAGGTGCCTACTATAACCTAGGTGAATATGATTCTACCTTGCATTGGTTCAGTAAGGTGGAAACTCTGCACGCAAGACCTATCACCCTGGCTTGGCTGAGTTGTAGCAAGTCCCGCCTTCATTTGACGTTGGGTCAATTGCACGAGGCTGATTCCGTACTGGCCTACATTTATCCTACCGTCAAAAATTCCCTGAAACAGGAGCTAAAACAAGAATTCTGGTTATTAGCTGGCAATATTCTGAGCCGAGATAGTTTGAAGTTACTGAGCACTACGTTACCAGGGATATCTGCTGCTCAGGCACTGGATAGTGCGATTCACTTCTCTCTACGCGAAGACCATATTCTCCCCGTCATACAGACCAAGCAAGAGGCCGCCAGCGTTTTTGCTGCCATGGGCAACCATGTGAAAGCCTATCGACTCAACCACGAGGCGACTATGCTTGAGCAGAATGCCTATCGTCAATCCAGGAAGGAGACCTTCGACCTCCAGGTCAAGCTCACAGAGGCCAAAGCTGAGGAAGCTATCACCGCACAAAAACTAGAAACGTCCATCAAAGACACTCAGGTGCGGTACCTCATTGCGCTAGCGGTGCTGATGCTCGTGATCCTCATCATATTTCTGTGGAATCAGCGACGACTCGCCATGCTTAACAACCGACTCAAGGCCCAGCATACCGCCATCACTGAGCAAAACACTCAGCTCAAGACCCAGCACCAGCGCATCACCGAGCAGGAGCAGCAAATCACCCACCTACGCCAGGAGCAACTATCGCCCTATACCGACTTCATCAAGGCCGACCTATCGGCAATCACCACGAGCCGTCTTGCTGACCACTTCCACATGAGCAACCGCACACTCTATCGTAAGATTAAGTCACTCAGCGACATGACCCCCGACAAGTTTATCCAGCAAGTAAAGCTCGAGGAGGCACTATCGCAATTTGAAAAGGCACCTCACCTCAATGTCGCCGAGGTAGGCTATGCCGTAGGCTTCAAAGATGCCGCGCACTTCTCCAAAGCCTTCAAAGCCAGATATGATCTCTCCCCGTCGGGCTACATCCAGATGCTCAGGGAGCAGGAACAGCTACAGAAAGACGACAACATCGAAAGCAAGCCTGTAAAACGAACCGAACCATGAAGAATGTACAAAGGCCGACAATAAAGCAGCACAATGGCAAGCTCAGACATGCATGTGGCAAGCTCAGACAGCACCGTCAAGCGCCAATAAACCAATTTTACACTGCACAAAGAATAAATTGAAGGATATGAATATTTCTACGATGCTCAAGAGGATATCACTAATGGCACTCTTCACCTTGTTGATAGCTCATACGGGACTGATAGCTCAATCAGTGACCTTAGCAGGTCAGGACTTAGAAGGCTTTGACGACAGCACCTTTGGCGGCAATGAAGATGCTGTTTTATTCAATCAAATAGACTTTTCGATCACTTCACCCAGTACAATTGAAGAGCTCAGTCTGTATACCGAACAAAGCACTCTAACTCCTATCAAACTGTTGCAGGATGACGGTACGGGTGGCTTTACTGAAATAGGAGAGTTTGATTTTGATAGTGGGGCTGATCAACAGACTAGAGATATCAACGGTGGTGGAAACGAAAATATTGAGACCTCTACCTGGACCATCAATTCTATCAGTCTTCCACTAGGAGACTACAGAATCACCGGTGATTTCTATTATCCCCAGTCAGAACCGGAGCAGTACAAACTGACAGGAACAACTGTAGTCTCAACCGAGTCAGTGACATTAGCCGGTAGTGATGTGGCCGATAACGTATCTGATGCGGAGTACGCTAGTAGTGAATCGCTACGATTTAAGATGAACAGCCCATTTGTAATCAGTGAACTTACATTGATCGTAGAAGATGTGGTTGGAGACATCACACTTTCAGAAAAGGTGGGTAATGATTATCTAAATGTGGCTGTATTATCAGCCACAGCAACATTGGATACTGGTGACCCTAATGTGTGGAACGTAAGCGAGCGAGTTGACCTGGAAAAAAGAACCTATACCACAGGTGTTAGGGTCTTTCCCCCAGGTGAGTACGAAATAGGTGTCAGAGCCTATAACTTCCTAGATGGAAATTTGGGTTCATCAATTGGCTACTCCAGGATTGACGATCAACTCTTTTTTAACCTAAAGGGTCTTCCACTTGGTCCTGTTAAGGACATGGTAGTCCAAGGAGAGCTCTCCGGAGACATAAAATTCAATGTTCCCTTGGGTGGTATATTCAACTCTGCCAGGATACAGGGTGATGTGGAGCTGAGCTACAAGACCCTTGATGAAAATTGGTCAACTTTTGCAAGGGTATTCGAGTCTAGTGATGGCCAGTCAGGAGGTAGTGTAAGCCAGCTCTACTATGATGGTGGTCGAGGTGGGAGATATTACCATTTGGAAATACTGGATCCAACTATACATTATGAGTACAGTCTTGAAGTTGGAGAAGACGGTCTCAACTACCTAGCTCTATCAGTCTATAAAGAGGACCTTGAAAATATGCCCGGTGCTTATTTCTTTCGACCTCCGTTAGAGCCATTTAGTGGCGAGCCTTGCCTCTTGGGTGACCCAGGCAAATGCTTTCCTCAGCGAGATAGTCTCGCCCTCATTGATCACGGCAGGTTAGTCTTTAGTGATCCTTTCTTAATCGAAGAAGATCCAATCTTCAATCAAGAGTACCTGGCCATCCTGGGTGATAATGGCATAATTGAGGATGGCATAGGATTGCTTAGCCAAATCACTACACCTATCGAATTTAATGGTGACTTATTTTTATCAAACTTTTCGGATGCCTTGTTCATACTGGATTTATCGAGTTATGACATTTCAAACTCTACACTCTATAACACTCCCAATAGCTTAATCACATTTATTCTAGCGGGTACCGAATTCATAGCGTCTGGTGATTTCAGATCGGACGAGTTTGATTTAATACTTGAAGCTAGAAGGATCGACAGCAATGAAAATTGGTCTGCCGAGAAAGCGATCTCTGCTCATAGTAATGGCTCCCATTATGTTGCTGAATTTTTAAACCAGCCCTACCAATTTCGTCAAATTGCAGTAGCAGAGTTTAGTGATCAAAGCTATAGCGGTCTAAGATCCTCTAACTCCACCTTTGATCTGACCGTCAAGACTCGATCTTTCGAGCTAATTGAAGAAAATGATGATCAAGTACTTTTCAGAAGTAATGCCTGGTTTGAAAACGACCCTACCGAGGGTTTCATCATCGATGAGTTTTCTGTTAGCAATTCGACCTGTGATGAAACCATTAGTATTTCATTTGGCTTGGATGGCACGAGAGACTTCTTCACGCTCAGAAATCATGAGATCCATATTTATAGACAACACTTGGGTGTGGATCCTGAGTTGCTACCCTATGATACCTTAAGCCCCGGCACCAGTCTTCCTTACGATATCGACTGGACCGATACCAATACATCGGAGGGAGAAGAATATGCCTACAGCATTGTATCACGGATCAATGCCAATGATCGAGTCTACCCCGTGCTACAGACGGACACCCTATCAGCCATCGCATCGCTTCCCACAGAGGTACCTACGGATATTCAGGCCACCAGTACCACTACGGCAGATGAGCGCTATATCGACCTGAGCTGGACTCATGATGATCCCCGCAATACAGGCTTTAAAATCATCAAGCGCTGGGAAGTAGATGAGGTGATCGAAGAAGAAGAAATCGACATCACAGGGGATGTACTCACCTACCGTGATGAAGCTCTCATCGACTGTATAGAGTACACCTATCAGGTTGGAAGTGTAGGCGAATGCCAGCCTGATGGTGAGTTTGACGAAGACGAATCAATAGTAGTTGTAGCTGAGCCTTTCCTGAAAGAGATTGTCTCCTCCGATATCCTCTCCGCCTCCAAAGGCTACTTCTCTAACTCCGTGCTTCTCGGCTGGACTTACAATGATGAGAGCCCCGTACTACAGCGGGTCAAGATCTATAAGCGCGAGCTCGGTGATGATGTCGAGCCTGCACTCACCACCATCCTCAATGCCCAGGAGCTGAGCTATATCGATGAGGAGGTAGAGACCAATGTCTATTACGAGTACTTTCTTGTCGTGGAAGGCACCTGCCAGGGCGATCAGTTTGACAGCTATGACATCACAGAGATAGTAGGGCTAAACCTACCCAATGACCTTCCCGATTTTGGCGTGGCTTACAATGTTGGATTTAAGAGCAGCTCGGCGGTCATTACTGGCAATATCTCCTATGAAGGCGGTATTGGGGTACCTGACGTACGTGTAGCAGTAGACCGTGAGCGTGATAGCAATGGGGAGCTGGTCAAAGATCAGGCTGGAGCCAGTCTCTACTTTGATGGGACAGATCAGGATACGGCGCGGATAGCGACTTCTACCTATCTAACCTTTCAAAGCGACCTCAGCCTGATGGCATGGATCAGCCCACAAGATACGCTCAGGACAGAGCAGTCACTCCTCTATCAGGCGGATGCCTACGAGCTGCGGCTTGAGGAGTCAGAGGTCGTCTTCACTGCCAGGGATGCAGGAGGCACCTGGCATGAGAGCCGGGCGCATGTGCGGTTTGATTTTGACAAGTTTACCCATGTCACGGCGACTATTGGCGCAGACTCTATGGTACTCCTTATTGACGGTAGTACAAGAGAGGTAGTTGACCTGGCTGGTTTCAGCTTCCATACCGCCGCTAATGATATAAGCCTCGGCTATAAGACCCCAAGTGACCACTACCATGGCTACCTCGATGAGCTACGTATCTATGACGTGCGGCTCGATGCGGAGACTGTACTGCGCGACTATCAGCGTATCGTTGCGTCCACCACCGAAGGACTTGCTGCCTACTGGCGACTCGATGAGGGTCTCGGCGGATTTGCCTATGATGTCGCGCGTACAGGTAATGTGTTTCACCAAAACGATTTTACGCTCAACGGAGCAGAATGGTCCACAAACGTGCCCACGGTGGAGCAATTGGCGGTAGCGGGCTACACCAATCAGTCCGGTAACTATGTCATCGAAGGGATCACCTTCCAGGGGGTCGGCGAGAACCTTACGATCTCCCCTCGCATCACACTCAATGGCGCCATCCATGAGTTTAGCCCACAAGAGCGCGGACTTTTCATTGGTGAAGGCAATCTGATCAACAACAATATTGACTTCACTAACATTAGCTCTTTTGAGGTATCAGGTCAGGCCTTCTATGCCTTTGAGACAGTTGATAATGATAGTACGCAAGGCGTGGAGGGCGCGAGCTTCCTTCTCAACGGTATTACCCCACTCTTTGGTAGTAATAACCAGCCAATCACTACAGATGATGAGGGGCTTTTCAATATCTCCGTTCCTATTGGAAATCACTTTATCCAGATTCAGAAAAATGGTCACGTCTTTGACGAGGGCGGCAGGTTCCCGGCAGAGGGTACATTTGATTTTCAGGATGACCTTGCAGGTATCGTATTCTATGATACTACGCGGCTATCGTTAAAGGGCAAAGTAGTGGGTGGCTTGAGAGAAGGTGATAAAAAGCTGGGTGATCCAACTACCACAAACAACATCGGTCAGACCGACTTCACACTACAGTATCCATCAGGCGCCAACCCTAGGTTCCAGGTAGAAGTAGTCACCGATATTGATAATGGTGAATATAGCGTTGAGGTTCCTCCGCTACCATTTTTCGTTACGAACAATAATATTAGCTACACGGCTAACAATGTAGAAGTATTTAATGAGAGCTTTGAGTCGATCGACATGTCGGACAAGTTCGTGGTACAATACGATACGATCCACAATTATGATGAGGATGGAGAACTCGAAAGCATCGACTCTACCGCCTACAACCTAAGAAAGGACTATATCTATCGAATAGCTCCCAACATCCTGGTTAGGGATACAACCACTGGCAAGGCGTTTGGCGAGAAGTCTTATATTGTCGGCGAGGGTACTGAGAATGAAGTAGAGCTCGATCTTTATACAATTGATGGAAATGGCGATCCTGTGTATGCCCTGAACCATCCTGTATTCTTCAAACAAAAGAGCTATGCCTTTAGTATCCGGCTGAGAGAAACTTATCAGAACGTCGACAATATGCAAATTGATGAGGTACCGGTCACAGACGGAGTATTGACGATCGCGAACAACTGGGGCGAAAGCTTCTTCATAGAGGATGATGAGCCGACTCCATATCCTCAGCCAACTTTAGGAGTGGACCAAATCCAGGTCGATAATCCCGAAGGAGAGATCATTTACAGCTTTATTTCACTGGAGCCGAATCCGAGTATTATTCCCGGGGGTAATTCTTTCACTCAAACCTTCCAAATAACTGCCAATACAGGTGGTAACAATACGGTGTTCTATCCTGGAGATGCAGATGATGTCGAGCTTGCTTATGTGTTTGGTAGCAAGACAGCTAGTGGCTCAGGATTAGTAACCAGTGGCCCAAGCCGGGTAGAGTTCATACTTCGCGACCCTCAGGGATCTGATAGCTATTCCTATTGGGAGAGTGGATCGGTACTGGAGACCGAGGAAGTCATGCGATGGGACTCAGGGTCGAGTCTGGATACAGAAGCTAACGTTGGTTTTAGCTTGACGACCTGGGCAGGAGTAGGTGCTGGTACTGTCAACTCAGTCGGGGCTACAGTCGACGTGAGTCACTCTCAGTCAAACAAAGATGGGGAGGAAAATGTACGTATCTCCACCGTAGAGACTACTCGACGCTATCAGACCAGTGATGAAAATGTCGGGAGTGGTGGAGATGTGTTTATTGGAAAGAGTGAAAACTTTACCTACGGCCCTAGTAATAATGTCTATCTTATACCGACAGATGAGTGTACAGTACTTGGCGATGATGTTTGTCCTACAGGCATTGAAGTTGAAGACGACCAGGGACAGTCTTATACTGTTGGTACCAAGCTAGGCTTTTTCTTATCCCCCACCGGCGAGGTTACCTACTTTGTATTTAGCCAGTTCTTTATTGAAGAGTCGCTTATTCCCACGCTTGTACAGCTAAGAAACAGTATACTTCAAAGCAATGCAGCCTATACACCTGTATTCACTGATAGTTCTGATCCAGTGAGATATGGTTCTAACAATGACGATCCTATATGGGGGCAAAACGTGACCAGTGGTAACTATCCAAAAACAGATGATGTTGATTTTGATGGCAATAGCTACAGGTTTGTCCCAGAAGATGCAGGTGATATTGACTCGATCCGCTGGGCCAATCAGCAGATTCGTCTTTGGATCGAGGCACTTAAGCGAAACGAAGAAGATAAACTAAAAGCTATTGGTGAAGAGGACGAGCTCTTTGAGAACTTAACCATTAGTGGTGGCAACCAGTTCAATTTCGAGACCGTAACATCGGCAAAGGAAAGCCGTGAAGAGTTTTTTGAATTGAGTGATGCCTTTGGGACAGGTTCTACATTGACCCTGGAAGCTTTTGGATCTGAAAACAATGTGACTATGCGGCCGGCAATTACTTCCAATACCCAGAGTAGGACGATCACCACCGAGACGCAAACATCTACCGTAGGCTTTGAGCTACTGGATCGTGATTCAGAGGACTTACTCAACGTTTCAGTACTCAACAGTCAGTTTGGTTTTGGGCCCATATTTAGGAATAGAGACGGAGGTATCACCTCCTGCCCCTATGAGCCTGCAGAGGTGACTAAGTATTTCGAGCCAGGCACAGAATGGTCTACAGGTACCCTTCAGATTGATAAGCCGAGACTACAGGTAGAGGTGCCCCAGGTCTTCAATGTCCCGGCAGACCAAGCGGCTGCATATACGCTCAACCTATTCAACGATAGTGAGACCAACTCTGATGTCAACTATACTATGAGGTTGGTGGATGGCACTAATCAGGATGGTGCGGTGCTGAGTATCGATGGATCAGTACTGACCGATGGTAGGGAGTTTTTCATACCCGGAGGCAGTGGTATCCAGAAGACCCTGACCTTGGAGCGAGGACCATTGAAGTACGACTATGAGGGTATCCAGATTCAACTAATGTCCTCCTGTCAGAATGATGCTACTGGATTTTTCGAGGTTATCGCGGATACGATCAGCCTCTCGGCCAACTTCATACCGACCTGTACCAATGTGGCAGTGATCGACCCAGAGCCTAATTTCACACTCAACAACTCCAATATGGAGGATAGTATGATGATAGTGAATATTAGCGTGGCAGAATATGATATAAACTTCAGTGGTCTTGAGAAAATAGATCTTGAGTTTAAGTCATCAGAGACCAATAACTGGACAAAACTTGCCACCTACTGGTATGACACTACTGGACGGAGAGATCAGGACACCTTGCAAATCCCTCGCTCGGCTTCCCAAATCAACTATCAATGGAATATAACTACAGGCATACCAGACGGCAATTATGACCTAAGAACCCTGGCCTCATGTCGCGTGCCGACCGTATTTGATGAAGACAATAATCCGCTGACTTACATCGATGTGGTAACCACTTCTGAAGTCTCATCAGGACTCCTGGACACTGTAGATCCGCATACCTTTGGGGCGCCTCAGCCTTCTGACGGTATCCTTTCGGCAGGTGAAGAAATATCCATCCAGTTCAATGAGCCTATCAACATAGGCATTCTTCAGAATACCAATTTCACTATTACAGGTGAATTGAACGGGGGCAATCAAACCCATCCTGCCAGTGTCTATTTCGATGGCACAGATGATCAGTTTGTAGAAATACCCGATCCCGCTGATCTCTCTAGGAAATCATTCAGTATTGATTTTTATGCGAGAAGAAATGGCACAGGAGAGGCAGTTCTTTTCTCTATAGGTCAGGATGATCAAAATGAGATCTCAATTGGTTTTAATGCCAGCAATCAACCCTACTTCTCTATCAATGGTGTTCAGATTGTTTCCCCTACCCCTATTACAAATAATGATTGGAATCATATAGCAGCCACTTATCATCACGCTTCTCAGGATGCGGCACTATATGTTGGTGGAAATCTGATGGTCGCAGAGTCGGAATTTAATGTTGATTTCAATACTACCTCGAGCATCTATCTCGGCAGGGCACAGTACACACCGACGAGACCTTTTGTCGGCAACATCCATGAGCTCAGGCTTTGGAATCGCGAGTTGCTGGAATCAGATGTCTCGAAAGTGGGCGTCAGGAAGCTGGATGCCAGTGAGCCAGGATTGATCAGCAACTGGCGCTTGGAAGATGGCCGAGGCACCATCGCCAGAGATATCATCAGGCAGAAAAATGGTACCATCTCTGGTACCTGGCAGATAGAGCCTACAGGTCTGGCCTATGAGTTTAATGGTACGTCGGATGTGCTCTACGCCAATAGCCCAAGTTTCAACGCTGATACTGACTTCAGCATAGAGTTTTGGGTCAATACAGACCCTGTTAGCGACAGTGTCACCTTTGTATCTAATGGTCGTGGTGATAGTGTAGATCCTAATATCTCCGGCTGGTCCATCGGTACGGATGCTAGTGGTCTGTTGCTGGTAAGGTCCACAGGTGGAGATATTACCACCAGCTTTGAAATAGACGATGGCTTTTGGCACCATGTAGCACTTACACTCAATAGGTTTGGCAGTGTCGTGCTTTACTCGGATGGTGAAGAACTAGCCTCGGTAGAAGCTTCCGAATATCCGGGTTTTGGGTCGCCCCGTCTTTGGATTGGAGCAAGAGGCTGGTATGATGGTATCGCCTACAATACCGACCAGTTCTTTAAAGGTGCTATTGATGAAGTAAGACTTTGGAACCTCACCAGACGCGTTGCTTCGATTGAAAATGATCTGTACAACAAACTCCAAAGCAATGAGACGGGACTGGCCCGTTATTATCCTTTGGAGACGTTTGGTACTGGTCCTCTGAGTAGTGTCGCATCAGGTAACACACAAAACCTTGTAACAGGTCTGAACGCCTCTGATAATACGCTCATGGGTAGTAACGCAGGTAACTTCATCAGCGAAACACCTCCTATCCTGGTACCAAAGCAGGTGCAAAGTGTGCCCTTCTCTGTCAGTGCCAATCGTGATCAGGTGATTCTCTCACCACAGTTCGATCCAGCAAGGATAGAAGATGTGATTCTCAACATCACAGCCAAAAATATAAGGGACCTCAATGGTAACAGGTTAGGCTCGCCCGTCTCGTGGACAGCTTTTGTTGATCAAAATACGCTCATCTGGGACGAAACCAGTTTGGCTTATGAAATAGAGCAAGGCACTGGCTTTACCTTCACAGCGACCATTAGAAATATCGGTGGAGATGTAGAAGACTTCACTTTAGAAAATCTGCCTTTATGGCTGAACGCTTCCACCACCTCTGGGTCGCTGAGTCCTTTGAGCAGTTTGGTGGTGACTTTCACGATCAATCCATCTGTCAACACCGGAACCTATCTGGAGGATATTATTCTCACTTCCAATTCAGGGTTTGACGAGCGATTGCTGATCGATGTGAAGGTAAGGACACCACTCCCTGCAGATTGGGTGTTGGATGAAAGTGCCTTTGAGTTCTCCATGAATGTGATTGGTAGAATGAAGATTCTGGAAGAGTTCAGTAGAGACCCTGATGATCGCTTAGCAGCCTTTGTCAATGGCGAGATCAGAGGAATTGGTGTTCCTCAGTACTTTGAGGTGTACGACAATTATCAGGTCTTCATGACGATCTTTAGCAATGACGATACAGGTGCAGAAGATGTGACCTACAAGATTTGGAACGCTAGTGAAGGTCGCGTTCATACAGGTATTACGGCTTCCGATAATCGTGCTTATACATTCGATCAACAAGCACTTTACGGCAGTACGACTGCTCCGGTACTATTCGAGGCAGGTGACATCTTGCTCCAGTCGATCCCACTACGAAAAGGCTGGCAGTGGATCAGCTTCAATCTTGCCTCTACCGATCTTGCTGATCCTGATGGGTTGCTCGGTGGCTTACCTGCCGCAGATGGTGACCTCATCAAAGGGATCAGCGCATTTGAGCAGTACGCTGCGGCAGATGGCTGGCTCGGTACCATCAGCGCTGGTGGTGGCTTCAATACAGGCGAGCTGTACAAGCTGCACCTCGATGCAGCTGCTACTCTCCAGTACGATGGCGAGATCATCGATCCCACCACCGCACCCCTGACTGTCGTGCCAGGATGGAACTGGATAGGCTACCTGCCACAGGAGAACATCTCCATCAACGAGGCACTAGCCAGTCTGAGTCCCACCTCTGGTGACTTGATCAAGAGCCAGTCCTCCTTTGCCATCTATGATGCCAATATTGGCTGGCTGGGTAGTCTTTCGACACTAAAGCCAGGCGAGGGCTATATGCTGCAAGCCGCCAATGCAGGTACGCTTACTTATCCAGCGAGTGGGTTAATCAATGGTCGACAGCTATTCGATAGCCAGGAGGAGTTGTTCGCTCAGTGGGGCTATGATCCCGGCAAGTTTGCGGAGAACATGTCGATGATTGCCACATTATCCACTGAGGATGGAGTAGCTGATTTCCCGATAGGGGCTTATATAGGCGATGAGCTACGTGGCATAGCCGAGCCGATCATCCTATCGGAAAACGGACTCCTGCTGTACTTCATTACGGTAGCGGGCAATAGTGACGGTCAGGACATCACTTTCAAGACATTGACGGAAGATGGGGCTACCGCCGAATTGATCGGGCAGTACCAGTTCAAGACTAATGCACTACTCGGAGAGCTGTCGGTACCAGTAGAGCTTAGATGGCCGACAGCAGCAGATGTACTGGCCAGACAGCTAGACGTTTATCCTAACCCGTTTGACGAGTCGATCACCCTGCAGCTTATGGATAGCGACCATAGCCTGGGTACAGTAGAGATACTCGACATGAGCGGTAGGTTGGTCAGGCTGATCGAGCCGCCATCCGAAGATATAAAACAGGTGATCTGGGATGGTAGAGGAGCCTCCGGCGGGCAACTGCCGGGTGGCATCTACCTGATGCGCATCCAGATAGGTAATGAATTGATCACTAAAAGGGTAGTTAAGAACTAATGAAGAACCTAGCAAAATATACATCGGTCGCCTTTTTGTGGATGCTCGTCAGCCAACTGGCGCATGCTCAGGCTCCCGCTTGGTCGGTAGACCCTACACAGTATCAAAACTCCATGAACATCACCGCACTGGTGCTCATCAACCAACAAGAGCTGGATGATGATGCCGACTTGCTCGGAGCGTTTGTAGGGAATGAATTGCGCGGTGTGGCCAACATCAATGTGGCAGTGGCCTCCTCTGGTCGGAAGGTCGCCTTCCTGCAGGTATACAGCAACCTCAACGCAGGCGAGACGCTGAGCTTTAAGGCGTATGACGCGAGTGAAGATCTCATCACCGACGCGATCACCGAGGTAGTCTTCAATAGTGATGACATCCTCGGCTCGACGGCTTCACCTTTCGTGATCACGGACAACAGTCCGCCCACCAATATCTCCCTGAGCAGCAATACGCTCCAGGAGGGAAGACCAGCCGGAGAGGTTGTAGGGACGTTAAGTACCACAGATCTGGATGGCGATGAGACGTTTGACTATGCATTGGCGACAGGAGATGGATCGACGAACAATGATTTCTTCACCATCGAAGGCAATGAGCTGAAAACAACACGCGCAGTGGACTTTGAGGACAATCAGTCACTGGCGGTGCGCATCAGTACGACCGACAGCCGAGGAGCGGTCTTCGAAAAGTCATTCACGATAGTGATCGGCAACACCAACGATCCGCCGACAGCCCTGGATCTGTCCAATGCTACCCTACCGGAAAACACGCCTGTAGGTGCATTGATTGGTGAGTTTACCGTGACGGACGAAGATCAGGATGAGGAGTATGAGTTTACTCTCGTAGAAGGTGCTGGTGATGATGACAATGAAAAGTTCAACATTGTGTCCAATGACCTACGCCTCAACGCCCTACTGGATTTTGAGACTCAGACAGAATTGGCTATTAGAGTGCAGGCACAGAGTGATGAGGGCGGTGTGATTACCGTCTCCTTCGACCTCACCGTCACCAACGTCAATGAAGCTCCCTCTGCCCTGGAAGTCGACGGACTACAGTTGGACGAGAACATTGCGGTAGGTACGACAGTCGCTACCCTTTCGGCAACTGATCAGGATGCTGGTGAAACATTTACCTACAGCCTGATTGGAACAACAAATCCCGACCACACAGCTTTTGCGATAGCGGATGACCAACTGGTGACCGCCGCACCGATCAACTTTGAAGAGCAGGCCACCTATCGGGTCAACCTGCGGGTGACAGATAGTGGCGGCAACACTAAAGATGAGGACTTTGATTTCAGGATACTGGATCAGAATGATGCTCCGAGTGCGTTGCAATTGGATAAGCGTACCATCCAGGAAAACTTAAGTCCTGGCATACTTGTCGGGCAGCTTTCGACTATCGATGAGGACGATAATGATCAGCATACCTACAGCTTTGCCACGGGCGAAGGAGATACCGACAATGGCCTCTTCATCATCTCCGGCAATCAGCTGCTGACCAATACAAGACTCGACTATGAGGAGGCGGATACGCATCCGGTGCGCATCCAGACTTCAGATGGGGACGGCACTACCTCTGCCAGCTTTGTGCTATCGGTCATCAATACCAACGATGATCCTACAGGGCTCAATATTGACAACCAGACCATAGCTGAGAACGCTGCAGTTGGCACGCTAGTCGGCACATTCGCGTTAGAAGATGTGGATATCGCACGGGCCGCCTACATTATGATCCCCGGAGCTAATGACAATGCCAGCTTTGTCATTAATGGCGCAGAGTTGTTGAGCGCCGAGAGTTTTGACTTTGAGACAGACCAGTCGTACAACATCGATGTGCAGGCCTCTGACGGGGATGGAGGGCTGATAGTGAGACGATTCGTCATCAGTATCATTGATGCTAACGACCGCCCGACTGCCATTTTATTTAGCGGTAACTCCATCAGCGAAGAAGCACCTATCGGCACCCTCGTCGGCGAGCTCACGACAGTGGATGTCGATACCGATGAGGAGTTTGTCTACGCGCTGGATAACCATGAGGATGTCTTTGCTATCGAGGAAAATCGCGTAGTGACGATTGCCGAACTAGAGTTTGACAATGCAGCCGCCTATGAGCTTCGGATCAGCACGACAGACAAGGCAGGCAGCTCGATCTTGCAGAGCTTCACCGTGCAGGTGGTTGAGGTCATACCGCCCAACAATCCTCCGGTGATTGATGATTTTGAATTTTCTGTTTCAGAAAATGTGGCCGCCGGTACGATCATCGGTGTTGTATCTGGTAGTGATCCAGATGATGATGCGGTCACCTACCGTCTGCAGCCGGGCTTTGACAATGAAGCTTTCGACTTTGACGGTATCACCGGGTCAATCAGCTTGAGGAATACACTGGACTATGAGAGGCAAAGCAGCTATGACCTGACCGTAGAAGTCGTCGACAATGAGGGACTCAAAGACGAAGGTCGGGTGGTGATCCTCGTCGAGGATGAGATCGAGCCAGAGCTTTTGGCAAGCGACTTTCTCTCTGCCAATGATGATGGGTACAACGATACCTTCATCATTCAGAGCCCAGGCCTCTACAGCAGCTATCGACTCACCATCTCCAATGGCTCGCGTGTACAGGTTTTCTCAACGACGGGCTACAACAACGACTGGTCGGGTACTTCCGCAGATGGTGACCCATTGCCAGTCGGCCTCTACTACTACAGCCTGAAGTCCCCTGACGGCTCTATCGAATTCACCGGAACCATAACCCTCGCGAGATAAGATGAAACGATTCTACACAACCTCTGCCAAGTTTTTGTCCGCCATGGTACTGCTCATGGGTCTGCTTTCGAGCAGTCACCTTAGCGCACAGACCATGTTTAGCAAGAACATCTACATCGCCAATCCAGCACGGATCAACCCAGCCTACATGGGTAGTCAGGGCAAGTTCTTCATGGGCTTTCAGTCCAGCATCGGTGGTGAAAATGAGTTTGACCTACCGACCTACTCCTCTATCAATGCACATTATGCACTTAAGAACAACCTGGGTATCGGCGTTAACTTCCTATCGGAAAAGCAAGGGCCGATCTCCATCACTTCCGCCGATGGTGGTGCCAGCTACACCTCTACTTTTGGCGAAGATCATAGCCTGTCATTTGGTATGACTCTGGGCTTTTTTCGCAGTACCCTGAATGGTGATGTCTTCAGCGGCAATCCGTTAGTCAATCCTGATGATCCGCTACTAGCAGAAGGTTTTCTGGATGAATCCTATATGAAGCTGGGAGCAGGTATCGTCTATCGCTTCAAGAACCTGGAGTTAGGAATTGGTGCGCCATACCTCTTTCGTGGTGGTGAAAGCTTCAACCAGGCAGGTAATGCACTGCTCACCTACCACCTACCCGTTGAGGCTGCTAAGCTGACCTTTTCGCCAAGTGTATTCTATGAGATCAGACCCGATGAGCCTAATATTTATGATGTTAACCTCCTATCGGAATGGAATAACATCGTCGGGCTACTCATCGGCTATCGCTCGAATGAAAGCCTCAATACCGGACTTTACATTAACACGGGCTTTGTCCAGATAGGCTACAACTACAACTCCGCCATGGGCAATGAGGTGCAAGCCATCAACGATGGAAATCATGAGTTGCTTGTCGCTATGCGACTGGCGAAGTGATGATAAAAAACCTTACAGGCTTTGAAAACCTGTAAGGTCTCGAATGAAAAAATGGTCTAAAAGAATGAGATATCCGATATTTTGAAAATATCGGATATCTGTAAGATCAAAACTGAAGAAACATGAACTCGGATCAAGACAAGCCTGACAAAGCCAGCGAAGAGCAAAAGAAAATACCCAAAATACCAACACCAGCACCTCCCCCAAAGTTGAAAGATATACCTATGAATGAAGGCCCCTACCTACGATGGACTTACGGTTTCCTGGTTACGGTCTTTCTTCTGCTATTCTTCTTTAGCAACCAGACCATCTTCAATTTGGAGTACGGCACGACCATCGGCACCTACGACGATGCAGACCTCTCTTATAAAGTCGACGGACAGGAAATCATCCACCATAATGTCAGAAAATATAGTTACAAGTACAGTAGCAACAACAGGACAAAATTCTCCGGTGGAACTCGGCTCTTCGTTCAGGTGATCAACTACAAAAAAGACAATCCGAAAGAGTATGTTCTAAGTTTTGCTATTGGGGGAGTTTTGGCTGAACCGGGTGGTGCTACTTTTCACAATTGCTCACTTCTATTGATCATTATCCTCGGTGTTATTAATTTCTTCTTCTACCGCTGGGCAAGGACTGGTGCGCTGAAAAGATGGTTCGAACGAAGACTCTATGCCGCACAGCTAGAACGTGAAGCTCGACAAGCTAATAGGAAGTCAGGTAAGCCCTAATAAGTGCAGAATATACATCTGCAGAGTCTTATATTCGACCCAACTATCGCGAAAGGATTCGGATTTCTACCCTCCTATTTATTTTACCTTCCTCTATATCCTTTGTGACAATCAAAGGTTTTTGATGGCCCCAGCCTTTTGTTTCGATACTGCTTCTCGCTACTCCTTGGCTAACAAGATAGGCTTTAGCTGATTTGACTCTTTGCTCTGACAATACCAGATTCTTTTTAGCACTACCGCGCTGATCGGTATGACCTTCTAATAGAATCCGCAAGCCAGGCTTGTTCTTCATTATTGCCGCCAAATTATCCAATTCCCTTTCAGCTTCCGGCTTAATATCTGATTTTCCCAAGTCGAAAATCAAGTGAGTTAGCACAAATTGATCATTTTTCTCGATTTGGTCCTCCAGGCTAGGGTTCTCTACTTCCGCCAAGACTATGCTCTCCGCTTCCATTTGACCAGTGCTCGCCAATTTGAATACTTCAGCCTGCTTTACTTCTGTTGGATTAATTGCGACAGTAGGTTTTGAATTTGGTACTAAAGTATAGGTGGTTTTCTTTTTGTTGCTTGAGTTGTGGTTAATTGAATCAGCGACACTTGCTAAACAGTTGGACCACAACACCTTGTAAGTGCCCAACTGCGCTAAAGGTATTTCTTCTTGATTATCATAGGCTAGTTTTTCACCATCCAGAAACCATTCTATTTTATCTAGCTCACCAAAACAGCCAGATTTGAGCAAACTTGTTTTCAAGAATTCACTTGAGCCCTTTTCTACCTTTGAAAGTGTCACTTTTTTCTCTGGGTCGGGGTTGCCCACTTTCAATACGGCAAAAGCATGTTCGGGTTCACACCTTGGCCTAAAGACATTGTTTTTACAAGAGTAGTCTAATGTAGACCCCATGGTTATATAGTAGATGCCATCTTTAGTAGGTGCCTTAAACCTATGTGTGGATGATATTCTATCGAATTGATAGCCATAGTAGCTTTTGGCACAAACTGAAGTGTGACCCCTAATTCCCCAGTAGACTTGTACGATACAATCAGGACAATAATCCCCACTGCGCTTAGATTCAACACTAGTCGTAATCTTGACTGCTGCTCCTTTTTCTACAGCCAGGTAAGTAGTCGCCTTGCCGTTCATGGTTACATTGGAAAAAGTAATTTCTCTAGAAGCATTATAAGTAGGCTTGACTACTGGAGGGGTAATAAAGTCACACTGCGCAAATGAGTCATGGCATCCGAATACAAGAAATAGAATTGAGCAAAAAAGTATACTTCTCATCACTTATAGAGATCACTTAATGTATGCGCGCATTGTAGAAACTGTATTTATTAGTACCTTCATTATTCCTTATTAGGATGCACTCGACTCTGTTCTAAGTAAGTAAAGTAGCGAAATGTGTCGGTGCATCCAAGGTTGTCGCAAGCCAGGTCTGTCTATTCACCGAATGGACAATTAGGTTTTTTTGATACATCCTGTTGCATCTGCTGATCTAAGCTCGAATCTACTACCAGCTTCTTCAACTGAGCACTTACCTAAAAGTGCTAAAGCAACTCATAGAAGGAGCATTAATCAATATTGGGGTTTATGAACTTTACAAATCATTAATAATTTGATCATTAAAATCATCGATCTTTTCACTTCCTAGACTGGCAAGATAAACCTGAGTGGTTTTGATGCTTTGATGTCCAAGCATCTCACTTATAGCCGTGAGTGGGATTGATTTATTATTGGCCAGTGAGGCAAATGAATGCCTTGAAACATAAGACGTCAGGTGTTCTTCGATTCCCACCTTATCCGCTAATCGCTTTAGACGTTTATTATAGGCTATAAGTGCATAATGAACTTCTTCGTTTTGCTTTTCTGGATCTTCTGATTTAATTATCGGCAGTATGTAATCATCAGCTTTCTTTCCTTGCGTGTAGACTTCAAGAATAACATCTAATTGTTTTGATATCTTAATATCATAGTGTTTTCCAGTCTTCCTACGGCGATACTGTATTCGACCATCAATTCTATTATTCATTTTTAAATGCGCCAAATCGGCAAATGAGGCTCCCATTAGATAAAAACTGATCAAGAAATAATTTCTTGCATCAAAAAGCACATCATCTTTTGATAGCTCGACTCCTACGATTTTCTCAATTTGGGCAAAGCTTATGGCACGCTTCTTCGTAGGTGTTGTTTTGATGGTATACTGAGAAAAAGGATAGCGATTGGGTTCGACCACTCCTTCCTTAATAGCCTTATTGAAAATTGCCCGAATCGTACGCATATAAACGGCAAGACCATTCAACTCTAATCCTCTGGCTAAGTAACTCTCTTCAAACTTTACAAGAAAATCGTAGGTCAATTCCTCAAAAGGAAAATCGACATCATTTGTATGATTCTTCACCTCCCTCAAGACATTCTTATAGCTTCTTGCATTCCCTATCCTTCCATTGCTAATGAATCGATTAATCAGGTCTTTGGTATAGGAATAGAATGTGACCTTGGAAGAAGCTCCTAAGATTCTTTGCTTCACCCCTGCTATACCAAGTTGATCAAGTTCACCTGACTCTTCTAGTTTGGTGATTAAAGCAAGCGCTTCCGATCTCTTTTTGAAAAGGATGTTATTGACTCGGCTGACATTATCAAATCCTTTGAATGAAGTTTTGATTTGGCCTTTCTTGATATCCCAAAATTTCTCAGGCACTTCGAACCCCGAACTTATTGATGTGGTTCTCCTTTTGTGTGTCAACCGATAAATAATCGGATATTCACCGCTCTTCTTCGGCCTTCGTTTGTCTAAATGTAATTTGAAGTGTGTTTTCATAATTTGCACGCAATTTGCACGCGTTTTTTGATATCATTCAAAATAAAGGTACTTCAAATAGCGGTTAAAAGGCCTTTATTCATCGATTAAATGAATATTTATCCAAATTCCACATGACTCATAATCAGTAAGTCCCTGGTTCGAGCCCAGGTGGGCCCACTGATTTTAGAAACCTCATCATGGATAATCATGATGAGGTTTTCTTTTTTAATAATATCCAAGTCGGGAAGCATGTTCCGTAGGTGTGCAATGACTTTCGGGAAGCCCAGGTGGGCCCACCACCACAAAGCCTCTCTTCTATTTGTTGGGAGGCTTTTTTACTTTCTGGATTTTCACTTCCGCTTACAAAGAGTTCCTAAAGGGCTAATTGAGGTTAATTTATAGTCAGATTGACTATAAGTTACTACATTGGACAATTAATATTAAAAACTCTGGAAACCTTGGAAACGCAAAAGACCAATAATACCTACATCATACTCATCGCTTGTGTTGCGACGCTCGGCGGTTTTCTATTCGGATTTGACAGTGGTGTAATTAATGGAACCGTAAAGGGTATCGAAAAAGCATTCAACGCCAGCGATATTGGTAGCGGATTCAATGTAGCCTCTATGCTGCTAGGCTGTGCTGTGGGGGCCTATTTTGCAGGTACGCTGGCGGATAAGTTTGGACGAAAAACGATGCTACTCATCTCATCCATCCTATTTCTCATTTCAGCATGGGGTTCAGGCATTGCGGTAGCCTCGTCTGAGTTCATCGTCTACAGAATCATCGGCGGATTAGCTGTGGGTGCAGCCTCTGTGATGGCACCCGCCTACATTGCAGAGATCGCCCCGGCTAATTATCGAGGAGCATTGGCCACAGTGCAACAAATTGCCATTATTTCAGGCCTCTTCTTTAGCTTCATTAGTAATTACGTCCTTGCCAATATATCAGGATCTGCATTGAATATACTCTGGTTAGATTTCGAGACCTGGCGCTGGATGTTTTGGGTTGAGCTAGCTCCGGCTGGGACATTCTTGATTGCCCTGCTTTTCATACCTGAAAGCCCTCGATTCCTGGTCGCCACGCAAAAGAACGAGAAGGCGTTAAAAGTGCTATGTAAACTGTATGGAGACCAACAAGGTGCAGAGAAACTAAAAGAGATTGATGCCTCCATGGCCAAAGACCATCACAAGCCGAGGTTGTCTGACTTGTACGACAAAACATTGGGGAGAATCCGGCCTATCGTGTGGGTAGGTATAGGGCTAGCCACTTTCCAGCAGTTGGTAGGAATCAATGTAGTCTTTTACTATGGTGCTGTGCTTTGGCAGGCTGTCGGCTTTGGTGAGAGTGATGCCCTGTTGATCAATGTGGTATCCGGTGGATTGAGCATTGCTGCGGTTGTGCTCTCACTTCTATTGGTAGACAAAATGGGTCGAAAGCCAATCTTAACGATCGGCTCTGTGGGTATGTCCGCCACATTGGCCTTAGTGGTTGTGGCTTTTTCAACAGGATCGCTGGATAGCAGCAATACGCTTCAGCTCAGTGATAATATGGGTGTGTTGGCACTTGTAGCTGCCAACCTGTATGTAGTATTCTTCAACTTTTCATGGGGCCCTGTCATGTGGGTAATGCTAGGTGAAATGTTCCCGAACCAGATTAGAGGCTCAGGACTGGCCGTTTCAGGACTAGCGCAATGGGTAGCTAACTTTGCCATCACCTTGACTTTTCCGCTACTATTGGCCGGCACTGGTTTAGCAAGCGCGTACAGTCTATACACCCTATGTGCGGTCATTTCCATATTCTTTGTGGCGAAGTTTGTATATGAGACGAAGGGAAAAGAGCTGGAAGAAATGGAGGGATAATGTCGGTGGTTCTTGGTTATTAGTTACTGGTATTTGGAACCTGTATGTGATATCACCCTGGTAGCTAATTGATAATATCTATCAATATCGATAATCGATACAGTGTCGACTTTTAATTGATCTTTTGAAATCGGAGCTGCGAGGGACTAACAACTAACTACCAACAACCAACCTCAACCCTAGAATTACCGCTTACCACAGCTTCCTTTGATAGAGTTCCATCCTACCGTAATTTGGTGTTACGCTCGAGATTAATCGACAAAACAATCAGTCCTAAAATCAAATTACGACATATGAAATTTGCTATGAAACAAATATCACTACTGGCCATACTGTTGGTCATGGTGAGCACTGCGGACGCGCAACGCAGGAGGAACAGCACTCCCGCTCCCGCACAAAACAGCGCGTTTACTGCTGAAACTTTTGACGGGCTTGAGCTCCGTAATATCGGACCGGCATTCATGTCGGGACGTATTGCCGACCTGGCTATTCATCCGGAGGATGAGAGTGTGTGGTATGTGGCAGTAGGTAGCGGTGGCGTCTGGAAGACGGAAAATGCAGGAACCACCTTCACGCCTATTTTTGACGAGCAAGACTCTTACTCTATCGGTTGTGTGGCGCTTGATCCCAACAACCCTCATGTGGTGTGGGTCGGTACCGGTGAGCACGGCGGTGGCCGCCATTTCGGGTACGGAGATGGTATCTACAAGTCAGAAGATGGCGGTACGACCTGGAAAAACATGGGCCTTCCCAACTCAGAACACATCGGAGAGATCATCGTGCATCCGGACAACTCGGATGTGATCTATGTCGCTTCACAGGGGCCACTTTGGAGCCCCGGCGGTGAGCGCGGCTTTTATAAGTCAACCGATGGCGGTGCTACCTGGAAGAAGACCTTAGGAGATGAGGAATTCACCGGAGTTACGGATATCGTAGTTGATCCGAGAGATGCCAATACGGTCTACGCGGCTACATGGCAGCACCACCGCACGGTGGCTTCACTGATGGACGGAGGCCCCAAGTCCGCGATCTACAAGAGTACTGATGCTGGTGAAAACTGGACTAAGCTGTCCAATGGTCTTCCTACCGGAAAGCTGGGCAAGATCGGGCTGGCTGTAAGTTTTCAGCAGCCAGACATAGTATATGCTGCGATAGAGCTCAATCGTCGCAAGGGAGGCATCTGGAAATCCACTGACCGTGGCGGCAACTGGGAGAAGCAGTCTGATGCCATCTCTGGTGGTACAGGGCCGCACTACTATGTGGAGCTGTATGCTTCACCGCACCATTTTGACAGGCTTTATCTCATGGATGCTTCCATGCAGTTCTCCACAGACGGAGGTAAGACCTGGAAAAATATCAATCGCCAGCACCGTCATGGTGACAACCATGCGTTGGCGTTCAAAGCAAGCGATCCTAACTATATCATGGTCGGTACCGACGGTGGCGTTTATGAGAGCTTCGACTTAGCAGAAAACTGGCGCTACATGCCTAATCTGCCAGTCACGCAGTTCTACAAATTGGCGGTAGATGATGCAGAGCCTTTCTACAACATCTACAGTGGCACGCAGGACAACAGTACACAAGGCGGCCCATCGCGTACAGACAATGTACAGGGCATCCAAAACTCTGACTGGAGAGTGGTGCTCAACTGGGATGGTCACGCACCGGCCACTGAGCCAGGCAACCCTGACATCATCTACGCTGAACGCCAGGAAGGTAATCTTGCTCGTGTAGATATGACTACCGGTGAGGTCGTAGACATACAGCCACAGCCTGGCGCGGATGAGGACTATGAGCGATTCAACTGGGATGCACCCATCCATGTGAGTCCACACAAGCCTACGCGACTATACTTCGCTTCGCAGCGCGTGTGGAAGTCTGAAAATCGTGGTGATAGCTGGGAAGCCATCTCTGGTGATCTTACCAGAAATGAGGAACGTTTTGCCTTACCGATCATGGGTGGTACGCAGAGTTGGGATTCTCCCTGGGACGTGTTAGCCATGTCCAATTACAACACCATCACTTCCCTATCGGAATCACCGAAAGTCGAAGGTCTGCTATATGCCGGAACAGATGATGGATTGCTACAGGTCACCGAAGATAATGGTGGTAGCTGGCGTAAGGTGGAAGCAAGTGCCATGGGTGTACCTGCCACAGCATTCGTCAATGATATCAAAGCCGACATGCATGACGACAATACAGTCTATGTATGTCTGGATAACCACAAGTACGGTGATTACACACCTTATATGGTCAAGAGTACAGATAGAGGTCGTACCTGGACATCTATCCGATCTAATATTCCCGATAGGACGCTCGTATGGCGACTCATCCAGGATCATGTTAAGCCGGGCTTGATGTTCGCTGCTACCGAGTTTGGCATCTACTTCACCATCGACGGTGGCAACCAGTGGACGAAAATGACAGGTGGGGTGCCTACTATTTCTTTCAGAGATATCGTCATCCAGCGTCGCGAAAACGATCTTGTAGCGGCTAGTTTCGGTAGAGGCTTTTTCATCTTTGATGACATCAGTGTATTCAGAGAAGTTACTCCGGCTACTTTGAATGAAGAGGCCACTCTATTTTCCACACGCAAAGCCTTGTGGTATGTGCCTCGCTCCCACCTCAACTTCGATTCTCAGAAAGGATCAATGGGTGCGCAGCATTATGTAGCTCCTAACCCGGACTTTGGAGCGGTGTTCACCTACTACCTCAAGGAGGACCTTCAGTCCAAGGCGCAAATGCGCCAGGCGCAGGAGAAAAACGGAAGCGCCGCATTCCCAGGATGGGATGCTGTAGAAGCGGAAGCTCGTGAGGACGCACCCAAGATCTGGATCAGTGTCAAAGACAGTAAAGGCAATGTAGTAAGACGTGTCGAAGGATCAACCAAGAAAGGCTTCCATCGTACTGCGTGGGACTTGCGCTATCCTTCGCCAACTTCCATCGGACTCAATGGTGGTAATGGTGATAAAGGACTAATGGCCGCTCCGGGCAACTACACTGCTACCATCTCCAAATATGTAGATGGAACGCATACTGCGCTTGGTGAGCCAATCAATTTCGAAGTTGTGCCGTTGAGAGAAGGTGCACTCGAAGGTGCTCCTCCTGCTGAAGTTGCTTCTTTCTGGAGGGCTTACGAAGAAGCGGTGGGTAAAGCTACTGCCATCGATATCAGCATGTCCAATGCCATGAAGCGTATCAATGCGATGCAAAATGCATTGGCAAAGTCAGAAGCAGCTCCCGGTGCACTGGATGATCGCATCCATGCACTGAAGCAAAAAGTACTGGCATTAGAAGCGGATCTGAATGGCATGGCCTCCAAGCGTGAGCCTGGTGAGAAGACCAAGCCAACCATTGGTCAGCGACTATTTGCGGTAGACAGAGGTATCTCATTATCCACCTACGGTCCTACACAGACGAGCCGTGAGCAGCTGGATATCGCCAATACTGAGATTACAAGGATTACCAATGCGCTCAATGATCTGGACGCTGAGCTTAAGTCTGCTGGTAAAGCACTCATTGATGCTGGCGCACCTTGGGTAGAGGGAACCGGACTATGATTAGCTGAGAACTGATAGATTATAGTTGAAAGTTAAAAGCCACTTGGATGTATATTCTGAGGGGCTTTTGTGTTTAAGGGAACTTAGCTTCAAAAGCTAGCTCTTAGCTTGGATAAAACCAGACAGATCTTACCGACCTGTCTGGTTTGTCCTTATAGGCATCTTTTTAAAAATGAGGATTCTGACCACTCAGGTGAGGATCAGTGGAGAGTTTGTTCCAGAAAAACTTGACGTAGATCGCGGGTTCAGATAAAATACGATTGTACATATCTTCAATTTTGTGAAAATCAATTTTTACAGAATCCTCTACCAGAATTAAGAATAATAAAGACTTTACGTTGGAATTCATTTTATAGAAATCTTTTAGGCCCGCCAAGGTTTTTAATGTATCGTTTTTCTTGCCCGTGCTGTCAATATATTTTGTTTCAATAATTATCGAATTACCCTTAATTGAAAAGTCTGCATTTTTTGTATTCCCGTCAAAGACTACTGCAACATTCTCTGGTTCTGTACTTGGAATCCAAGGCCTTAGAATAAGATGCACAAGGTTTTGAAAATCATATTCGTTGATAATTTTTAGAGTTTCTACGTTGATGTTTTTTGCCTTAGATCCATTACTAAATTTAGAAGGCACAATAAGTGCTCTTTCAATCATTGAGGCCAGATTCTTACATACGGTTACCCAATCACTTCCAATAAAGGTGTTGGGGTAATTATCATCTTCTAGCTTTGAGAGAACTACAGAAATTTGTTTATCAAGTGAAGCTGAAAGAAATTTTTGTCTTGTCTTGACAAGATGGTAAATAATAGAGTGAAGTTGATCTTTCCAGTTTGACGAAGATTCTTCGTAATCAATAAGATTCCAAAGCTTCATCCTAAAATCATCATGAAATTCCAACACCTGATCTTGATAGCCAGAAATTCCAACGATATGAATTGGTGGTTTAATTGAAGGGTTGATGGTAATTTCATCTAAAAATTTAACTCCAATAGAGGCACTACATTCTCCATTTAATTCTATCGGCAATACAAGATCTAGTATCATTAGATCAAAATAATTATCATAAAGAAGTTTTCTTGCCTCTTTCGTACAACAGGCTATTTCGATATCGGATTCAGGAATGTCGTGAACATCGAGAATGGTTTCTTTAATACTCTTTTGCTTATTCGGATTGTCGTCAACTAATAGAATTCGAATCATCTATCTAACTTTTAAAAGTTGAGAGAGCTTTTCCTTCCACTCTTCATTGATTTGCGAGTAAAACACATAGCCGATGTAGTTTTCTGAAAATTGACTTCTTAGTTCATTATCTAGCTCGGTTATCTTAGTCCCATCATCAAAACTCCCATGCATAGTAACAACGATGGCTTTTGTTGGAATATCCCTTAGGAACATTTCTTTTAAAATTTTCTTCCCAGCTAGAGGCATCCAAGATCCACCACTATCTTCTGATGATATATCATAGTTAGGCATACTTATATCTAGGAGGAGTATATCGTAACTACTGAAATTATTTATTAACTCTTTTAATCCACTGATATAGGAGTTCTTTGTCACAATGGACGCTATTTCTGATTTGTCACTCAAATACTTATGAATTTGCGCCTGCTTTAACGGATGGTCTTCAATGAATAATATGTTCATACCAATATGTCTTTTGCATCAATTATTAGATTAACGAAGAACCAGTCTTTTTCATCCGAAATTCTTGTGGTCAAACATTTGTTATTTGTGTTTTTTAAGTCATAAGTAATGATTTTATATGCCTTATGGTAACCTGATTTTCCTTCATTAAGCAGCTTGTCGAAATCCAGATTATTACCTTTCCAAACAGTTTCTAGGGCTTCAATACTTTCATCTTTTGTTATCTCATTAGAAATTTGAATAACAAGGTTATTTTGATCTTCGATCGAGGTTATTATTTCACATGGAATATTTACTGCTTCTTCGTTTGAGTGTTTGATAATATTCTCTAGAAAGATTCTGAGTAGGTCCGCAAAGTGAGTTTTATATTCCCCTTTAATCGGTGGATCACTTTTACTATCTAGCTCAATTCTTAAACTTTTAAAGGGGCTACTTTTGTTTGTATATTCAGCAATTATACTAGCCAGCTCACTAAGTCTAAAATCCGACGCTTTAATCTCACTCCGCTGAAACCACCTACTAATTTTTTGAATAACCGTTTGCATTTCGGTTGAGCAGTCTTTAATAGATTTAATTAGGTGCTGATTAGCCTGAGAGCCAAATTGATGGATAAGCTCAATCTCCAGTTCATTAAAGAATTTATTGAATTTACCTAAAATATCATTTTCTATCTTATAGCGTATATTTTCTAGATTTTCATCGGTTCTTGCCCATAGAACTATAAAAATCTGATTTACAAAATCCTCAAAATTGTTATTGGAAACGGTTGCAATCATGGAGTGATACCAAAGTTCATTCGGATTAAAATCATAATTAAACCATCCTTCATCATTAATATCAGCTTTATACACTTGTAGGTGTTTTTTAATTAAATCGAAAATCAGCCCATCAACTTGACTCGAAAAGTCGGCTAGGAGTATTTGCAATTGTTCTTTCTTTTCATCGGAATAATCTTTATAAACCATATCCCAATAGTAGTTTCTTCTATAGTTGGAAGAGCTACCTTCTTTTAACGTTATTAGGTTGTGAGTTTCGAAAATTGGTCTCAATTCACCAATTAAAACACCATGTCTTATTCTTGTACTTAGATACGCTACAATTCCATATTGACTGTTTAGAAATTTATCTTTAATTGCATCAAAAAGCTCAGAATATATTTCAAATACTGGATTACCAGAGTATTCAACTTTTTCCATTTCAGTATCCTCATTTGAGGCATACGTTGTTAATTCACCACCTTTTAAATAAAGTAACTTGTTATCGCCTGCAATGCCTGAGATAGTCCGAAACCTTTCATAGACAGCCTCAAAATCTTGAAGCTCCTCATCAATTATTCCTTGCTCATTAACATAAATCTTACTTTCATCAAGATCGATTAAGCCTTGCTGGATAACCAAAATGTTTTGAATACTTTTAATCTCATCATCAATGCTTTTGTTCTTAGCGAGCTTCGATTTGAGAAAATTGACAATTGCGAGTCTCTCTTCAAGTCTCTCTTTTGAGTTTTCGATATAAGTAGAATGCATTAGTACTTTAGGGCTGCAACAAAACTCCAAAAAGTACAATATTTTAAATTGGTCAAATTGAATATACTGTTCAAGCAGTTCTGATGGTTTTTTCACACCACATGAGTGATTAAAAAGTTCGAACGCTATATGCGCCTCAACATCATCAGCATTAACTATTGTATAAAAAATTGGAAGGTTTATCGACCTCTTGACGTTTCTGAACCTGTTTGAGCCTATTTTCTTTAAGAGTTCTTTTGTCTCAACCTTTTCAATTATAAAGTTGTTTTGAAAGAAGCTATCCACATACAAATCAATACACGCATCCGGTTTGTCAAGAGTCAAATAGCAATTAAATAGATTAATTAAGGCCGTTTCAAAGATGGGAGTAGTGTCTTTATAGTGACGTATGAGAAATTCCCATTCTGTGCTAGCATCAATGAAATTTTTACTTTCTTGTAATTTTTTTGCGAGTTCGATTTTATATTGACCCTCTGGTATTTTTTGTTCAAACTTGATAAGAGAATCGACTCCCTTCAGTTTTTCCTGAAAAAATTGTATCGTAATTGAATCTGGAAATCTACTAGCAAGTAGATTTAGAAATTCTTCCTTCCCCTTATCAGTGGTATATATTTCGTGGATTATCGGGTTAGCTACATTATATGAAAGTTTTGACAAAAGATTTCGTTCGCTACTGCCCTCACTTTGATAGAACACATAATCAGTAATACCATAACTGATTGTACTGCTTGATAAATTATTTGCTATTCTCAACAGGTTTAATCGAGCTTGATCGGGATTACCCTTTACTGAGGTACTTCGGAATAAATCATTAAGGATTTCATTTTGAACACTCTTTGGGTTCCCAACCGGTTTGAACTCTTTCTTTTGGTAGATTAGAGATTTTACATAAAGGATATACAGGTCAAATTGGTTTGGTTTTTTCTTGAGTAGTTCTATTAAATCTATTTCTGCCTCGCTATAAAGTCCAGAAGTATATTTATCAATTACTCTGATTTCCTCTTGGCTTTGTTTTGTATCAAATGCAGGAAAAATTGTATCACCGGATAAGAGCTTTAGCTTGTATAAGATCGGGTCATTTATCTTTCGTATTAAGTAGTTTATCCTGTTCTTAAGATATGATTTAATCTCTTCATGTCTTGGGTCATCATTTTTTAAATAACTAGAAACCGCGAGTAAACTCGTTAATACCCTACTAAGATTTAAGTATCTATCAATGATGCTGTGACTGAAGTCCACGGAAAGAATTGCGGCGTAATTCGAAAAATCAATATGACTAAGGAATGTTAGTTTAAATCTGTAATAATCTCTAGAGGCCTCTTTTGTACTATTGTTTTGTAGGTTGTTTAGTGCAACTTCCAGATCGTTGAAATACCTATTAACTGATAGAGAGTGTTCGGCTCTTAGGCTGAGATAATGAGCCAATGATTTAGTTACCCCCTTTGCTTCATTTTCTTCATTAAATGAACTTAGGAATTTTTTATTTTCGGAAGCTTTCCCGGAAAGCTCATACAGCACAAATCTGTTTTCTAGTGTCCAAAGGGAACAGCAAATATCATTTTCAATTTTCCTCAGATATTCTTCAGCTTGATCATAATTTCCAACTATAAGGTTCTCTTCATAGAGTTCTTTAAAGGATAAGAAAAGATTTATCTCATGTTTGTATTTACGGATACCTATTAGGCTCTGGTTGAGTTCTGCGTTAATATTTTTTCCTAAATATGGAACTTCTTTTAGCGTTCCAAGAAATGAGTATTCTTTAGGAAGAGGAATGCCGTAGATAAGTTCATTATTTATGGAAGGTAGATTTCGCTCCAAGAAATCCATTGAATAACATAAATCCGCAAAACTTAATGACTCTTTCAGGTCGTAGAAAGCCTGTTTTCTATCTTTAGTCTTTCCATTGAGCTTATGGTATTTGTCTCTTGAAACTCTAACACCATAAGAAATATTTTTTCTTCTTTTTGACATTTAAACTGTGAGTGTAAATTTTATAAAATTAGCTCAACACTCTTAATAACTGTTCAATCTAATCTTTCTCTTTGGGGCATACAATACCTAGAAATGAGTAGTTTTTGATTCCTCGCTCAGGAAAACGTACGGTGATGGACAGTTTTGACGGGGATTGGGTGTACTAGTGCCTTGAGATTCGCCTTTTGTGAACTGAAGCAAGAGGTGTTTGTGGGTGAAAACACCCACAAAGGCGGAGAGTGACACGATCTTAGTTTCTCTTACCTGTTTGTTTCACTTCTCATTTGGGTCTGGTCTCAGTAAGACGCTTCGACCAGCCAAGGGGGAAGAAGGAAGACAAGGTTTGAAACCTTGTCTTCCTTTTGTGAGTAAGTGGCATGACCAGTGGATGTCCTTGTCGGTGTTGTCACCGACAAGCGCTGAATCGTACTTAGTGTTGCACGGGAAAACACTCTCAACGGGGATAGTCCTGAGCAAAACTTCCTCTAGATATGCAATAGTCGCCCGCATCAAGGGTGTACATTCGCATTATCAAAACGGCCAAACAACAAAGCAAACTAGAGGAGTGGTTTAACATGCTCTCCCATGGCATCACTGCCCTTACGGCGATAGCAGGATTGGTCGTACTAATCGTGATGGGTGCGAAGAGCGATCAGGATTGGAGTTTGTTCAGTGCGCTATTTTACGGCATGAGTTTAGTGTTGCTCTATGCTTTCTCGGCCATTTATCACGGCCTAAGACACAAGAAAGCCAAGTACGTCTTCAATATCCTGGATCACTGCGGTATCTATCTCCTCATCGCAGGCACCTATACTCCGGTCTTGTTGATGACTATTGGCGGTACCACAGGGTGGATCTATTTCGGGATACAGTGGGGTATGGCGCTGGTCGGTATTGTACTCAAGGTATTCTATACAGGTCGTTTCAACTTGCTTTCGACATTGATGTATGCCTTCATGGGTTGGATCATTGTATTCGATATTGACCTTGTCAACTCACTACTGCCACAGCCCGCCTTTTGGCTATTGGCGGCAGGTGGCCTCTCCTATACTGTCGGTATTGTTTTTTACATCATCGACTATCGCATGAAGCTGGCACATTTCATCTGGCATGTGTTCGTGATGGCAGGCAGCATACTGCATTACATTATGATGGTCATATATGTCTTTTAAGAGCAGCTAATTGTTATACCTGACAGAATCAAGGTATATCGAGATCTGACTTTTGTGGAAATACGGTATGATTATTGAGATGGGTTCACAAATCAATCGCTAGCTACAATGTCTAAATTTCACAAAACCTTATCTATTCAACTCTCGCTCCTATTCTTCACCACAGCCTTCTTCTTTCAATGTTCTCCAGAGGATGAAATCACCCAAGACTTTAAATACATAGACAATGTATTTGCATCACATCAAATAACAGAACGTGAATTGGGAATAATTGAAGATTGTCAACAAACGCTAATTAGCGATAGTACCACCTTGAGTCAGCATGTAATAGGCACTTGGAGACTTGTTGGTTTTTCTAGCAATGTTCCTTTTTTCTTACCAGAGTATTCCTACCAACAAATAGCATTCGGCCCATCACCAGGGTTCGGCCTTATGGAGTTTTTATCTCCAGCCGGTTTGATACTGAACCAAATCCCTTTTACATGGTCAGCAGCGCCGAATGCGGGTGATTCCAACAGCACGATCCCTGGCGGCAGAATCATTTCAGAGCCGTATATACACGATGTAGTGGGTCTCAGGTTTTGCGAAGAATACGCTTTTATATCGTTTATTGATAGAAACAGCAAGCTCATATTTCAGAAACAATGATCCTCGTGCTAAAGGATTAACCTATTGGAATCGTTTGACAATCTCCGCTTGGTGGGCTAGAAGCCTGAACCATACAGTCAATTTTAATTCTTACACCGCAGATCGCATGGGCCTACTGACCAGCCCATTGAGTTCTGCACATCTGGAGCGGGCCACAGGAATCGACTGACCTGTATTGACCAGTAAATGTGGTCGGGTGTCCCCCAGTCGAAGCTCGGAGATAAACTTAAAGTTGACCATGTAGCTGCGGTGCACTCGGATAAAGCTCTCCGGCAGATCCTGCTCCAGCTGCTTGAGGCTTGCGCGTAGCACAAACTTGCGACCAGCGTCTGTATGGATGTTCACACAATAGTCATCCGCGGCTATGAACATGATTTTCTCGATAGGAATGAGGTGCTTTGAGTCCCCTATCTTGGCAGTAAGCACGGATATTTCGGTAGTAGACGAGTCGACCTTGTCGAGCTCCAGCAGGTGCTTCAGGTCATGATGATCCTGCACCAGCAGCTCGTAGGCCTGGGTTCTGCGCTCGTAGTAGATATAAAAATAAGTCAGTAGATAAGCCAACAAATAGATCGGCCCTTTTTGATAGCCAAAGAAGGTATATAATTCCGATAGGTCAGCCAGCGTCAGCGCACTATCAAACCTGAAAATCTGCAGCAAGCTAATAGCCAAGAAGTTGACACTGAGCATCACCAGCACCACGATACTGTGAATACCGATGGTCTTCCAGTTGATGTCGGTAGGCGCTTTTTGCGATAGCCAATACCAAAAAGGAGCCGACAGCACGAGCCAGATCACCCAACGGAAGCTATGGCTCACGAGCAAGTCCCAATAACTCGTGGGAGCACTACCGCTCAAGTCAAAAGTGGTGATGTAGTAATACTGCTGACCAGACTCAAAAAGCACCAGTAGCAATAAGCCCCCAAGGAGCAACATCAGTTTGCGATCATATATCATAATGCAGTCACTTTTAAGATGATGAAGAGTATCGACCCACCCACTTTACTCCTCCTCCCAATAGGCCTCCATAAAATCGCGAGTGGCATCATGCAGCGACACCTCCCCGGCGATATATGGATCGAGATGCTCCCTAAGCAGGTCAAAGCTGTGAGCAAACACACCTCTTCTGACCATGTACAATTCATACTCCGGATAGCTATCCAGCAAATGCCGCTGAGCCACCTTACCAGAAAGATAAAAAAGAAAGCTGTGAGAAAGCTGCCGGGGCAGTCGGTATCTCCCTATCGTTGCGACATCTAATATCGTTCCTCCAACGAACCCACTATCATCGTCGATCATATGGTGGCTCGTCTCGTGCAGCAGCAACTCAAACCAGTTGCCCTCCGGTGTGGCATTGCGCCTGGAGTCCATCACGATGTGGGCCACAGGAGTAACGGTAGTGTAGGGTCTCGACAACTTAGAGTGATAGCTGATATCGACTCTGATCTTCTCCTCCTGCCATTCGGCATGACAGAGCCGCTCCAGATCAACTACCGCCGTATCTTCCAGTGAACGGATCAGGTCAATATTATCTTCGTACACCGCCACGTTCGCCGTGTGGTGCTCCGGCCAATAGTGCTTATCGTATAGCGGCTTTAGCGCTATGAGCTGATCCATTAGAGGCCGAAACTGCTCTGGCACTTCTTGTGGAATGCTGTTTTGTTGTGTCACGATCCACCTTTTGAAGTAGTAGGTCAGTTCGCCTATCCTCAGGTCATACTGCAGTATCTCATTCTGATAGAAAGTCACGGCATTTTCCAGCGTCAGCCGATCCTTATCAGAAAGCTGATCGTAAACCTCGCCCATCACTTTGTCCAAAGGATCTTCCTGGGCGTAGGAGCTCATATTGTAAGCCCAGTGTTGCATATTGAGCCAATAGTTTTCAAAAAACATGAAGCGATTGCTCTCTCCCAAGTAGCCCGGATCGATGGCTGACGGATGTTTGTATTCCTGAGCAGTGCTCAGTTGTGCGATGAGCAGTAGGTACACTAGTGGCGTAATGTGTTTCATGTTAGTCGAGTATAAATCCATGTTCTTGGTTGATTTTTCTTATTCTCCTATCATTTAACACCTTATCATAAATCCAGCGGTAATAGCCCTTATTGCTAAGAAGGTCTCGCGACCGCTGCTCTCCAATCAGCAAAGTTAGCGCCTGGAACTCAAGGTCACAGACGATCAAGTGTAGATAGGTGCTGTATTCGTTGCGGGCACCCTGCCCGCCTCTGACAGGGACTTTAGGATACAACGACTGTAGCTCTTCAATGGCTTTTTCCCGCTCTTGTCCCCTGGCATCTTCGAGCCAATGTAACTGCTCATGCACAAAGGTGGCCAGTTGCTCGTCATCAGCATTGAGGAACTCAGTGTTGATTGTCAATACGGGATGGCTATGAGGTATCCAGGTGCTATCATCAATGATCACGTTTTTGGTGTAAACCCATTTGACCATGTCGGGATAAGTAGCGAAGAGATTCAACAATTGTTGCCCGGCAGCTTTTTCAGTTGGAGAATTATGAGCGTACGTGATATTCAGGTTAGGATTTTGATTCTCATCCAGGGGCCAAATCTGACAAGTAGCTGCAACTAAATAAAGAAAGTGAAAGAAGGTCATCGGCATAGAACATGACATTAGAGATCAAAAAAAAGAAACGGTTACTCTCGCCCAGATAGCCCGGATCTGTAACTGACGGATGTCTATACTCCTGAGCTTGTAGATGAGCTACCGCAAAAAGTGTGAAGGTGGCAAGTAGATATCTCATAGGTTTATTAACAGTCTGCCTAAGCAAATCCCATATTCAATTTAGGGAAAAATCGATGCTGATAGCATTAACACAACTGTCAGAAGGAACCACAAATTTTAAGATGCAGTGAAACAATGAAACCTTGCAGTGAAGCACGAGCTGGCATCAGTTGCTATTAATCTCAAGCATGCTGGATTTTTGCTGAAGTGAGTAGCTGAGAACACAGCTGCCTGGTTCTGATAATGGAGTGAATTGTTAATGAAATTTAGAATTGACTCCATTATGTTACTTATTAGTCACATATAAATAATACATTTGCTTCTAAAGAATAGAAACCCTATAAATGCGGCGCAAAGCAACTCAGGTACTAAAAAAGGCATCAGCCAGAGAGGACAGTATTTGGAAAGCGCTATCCGATCCCACTCGGAGGGAAATCTTAGATACGATTCGTACCCGACCCAAGACAACCGGGGCATTGGTCGAAAAATTTGAGCACCTATCTCGCTTTGCAGTTATGAAGCATTTGAATGTGCTGGAAGAAGCCAAACTGATAAGCATCAGAAGAGAAGGCAAGTACAGACTAAATCACATCAATGCCATTCCTATTCAGGATATCTATGAAAGGTGGGTGAAGAAATATGAAGCGCAGTGGGCTTCAGGGCTTTTGCAATTGAAGGAACTAACAGAATACAAATCCAATATTGATCATATCACTAAACAACTCATTATGGAACAGTCTCAAGTAACCAGAATACAGATGGAAATATCGATCAATGCCAGTATTGAACATACCTGGCAGTCATTGATCAACGATATTGGACTTTGGTGGAGAAAGGATTTCTACACTAGTCCCAAGACTAAGGAATTCATTCTGGAGGCCCGTCCCGGCGGTAAAATGTATGAGGACTATGGGAATAACGAAGGCCTGGTATGGGCAGAGGTGATCATACTGGATTCTCCAAATATACTTGAGCTGAAGAGTCATCTTTCGCCAGCCTATGGCGGCCCTGTCTTTTCCTTTCTCAGGCTGGCTCTTGAATCTTCTGATGGCGGCACCACCCTAAGACTTAGTGATGTGGGTGTCGGGACAATGTCTGATGAAGCTGTAAAGCAGACGGAGGCCGGATGGAGAATGCTTTTTGAAGATGGCTTTAAATCCTATGTGGAGTCAAAAAACTAACGCTATGAACAAATTATTTATCTCGTCTTTATTTCTCATAGCTTTCGAAGCTTCCGCGCAAGAGAATGGATCACATGCCATCCTACAGGATCAGGTCAAGGCCTTCAACGATCAAAATATAGAAAAGCTTGTGGCCAACGTCACCGATGACTTCAAGTGGTATTATATCGGTGCAGACACCCTCTTATTGGAGGTTTCTGGAAAAGAGCATTTCCAAAAAAGCATGGAATCGTATTTCGAATCCATTGCTGAGGTGAAATCAGAAATCGCTGAATACACAGTTGATAAAGATCGAATAAGCTTTAGAGAGGTTGTACGATATGTCACTGCTTCTGGTGATACCGGTATAGCCTCCGCCATGGGTATTTATGAGATAAAGGATGGTTTGATTTACCGGGCATGGTACTTTCTCTAGGCTATTGAAACTACATGGGAAACCGTTCGAGCATGGTCCCTAAGTATCAGTAGAAGCTCACCTCCGGCTCTTCCCTTTTCAGTTTGACCAAGTGAGAGGTGTCACCGAGCACAGCATCCACTAGACCATACTCCTTTGCTTCCAGGGCGTTGAGAAAGCGGTCTCGCCTAAAAAATTCATCCACCTCTTTCCAGTCCTTTCCAATATTCTTTCCCATGATATGAAAAAGCTGGGTGTGCAATCGCTCCTGCTCTCTTGTGGCGATCTGTACATCCTCCGTGTAGCCCTTGGAGCCTCCGCCTGCGGGGTGTTGATGGATGGTCGCTTGCGGTAGCGCATACCGTTTGCCCTTTTCCCCGGAAGAGAGTAGGGCCGTTCCCATGCTCCCACAAAACCCAACAGCCACAGTAGAAACTGGTGCAGAGACCATCTGCATGGCATCATAGATGGCCATACCGGCATAGACGGCACCTCCTGGCGACTGGATGTACATATCGATCTGCCTTTTGGCGTCAAGGCTATTAAGATATAGCAGCTGCGCCACCACCACATTGGCCACTTGATCGTCAATAGACGAACCAAGAAAGATGATGCGCTCCTTAAGAAGGAGACTGAAAATGTCATAGGATCGCTCTCCCCTGCTGGTCTGATCAATGACCATGGGGATCAATTGAGAATGGATATTCATGTCGCTAGAAATTAAAGATGGACCTGACTTTATCCCGAAATGATCGGTGCTCATCAGAGGTAAATAGTTCGTGCTCGACACTTCTAATCTCATTGATCAGCTTTTGCCGGCCATAGCGCCTAATCAGATCATGGGATGTTTTTTGGTCGCGGACATTGCTCCTGAGTACAGGATCCAGCACCAGCCGGGCCTCCATTAGCAGATGCGACGCTGGGGCATTCTGCTTTAGCAGCCATTGATCTATGCGCGCTATTTCAATCAATGAAGTCCTCATATCCTAGTGCTCTTTGTTTTACCTCATCTCTTACCTTCTCTAGGCATTTGTATTTCTGGACAGTGACAGATCGCTCACTACCGTAACCAAAGCGCACGGACATTTCCTTCATATTCAACCCTTCATAGTAGAAGGACTGTAGCAAGTCCATGCATTTACTTCCCGCGCGCTCAAGGAACTTTATTAGCTTCTGACTGAGTGGTGCAGGATTCTCTTCAGTCGTCACAAGTTCTATCCCTTCAATCGAACTCATCCCGTTTTCACTTGAACATTTCCTTAGCCAAAGCTTCTTGACGATACCCATTATGTAGGCCGCTTCCACTTTTTCTGGTAAGAACCCAGTCTTGACGTGCTTTTCATAATAGAGGACCAATGCCTCTTGAAATAGCTCTCTGGCATCTTCCAAATCACCACCCCGCCTTTTGACAAAGCCGCAAGCCTTGGGAAAAATGACTTTGTACCAGTTGGTAATTTGTTGCTCTCTTGAAAGCGTCTTGGTTTGTTCTATGGTTTCCATGACTCTCATATTTACGGATATGTCCTGAATCAAAGCTAAGTATCACCCATATTAGTCATATTTTTTTCAAGGCCGAACACATCCGCCTCTTATCCGGTCGGGCATGCCTAGCGCTCAATAGCTACCACTAAATGTATTACCTACTTAAACCATCTGATAATCTTTACTTTTGAGCACCTAATCCAACAAGAGCATGCGCATCATCCTAAGTCTAATCGTACTCACTATTTTTCTACAGAGTTGTGAGCAACCAACTTCTAATCAAGAACCAAAACAGGAAATAAAGACCCGGAAGGCAAGAAGCTATGCCAAGCATGATTTTCAGATGGACTCTATCTACAGCAGACTCGGGATCATCGATACGCCCAATGACCTACAATGGAAGGCCGCCATCAGTCCACACGACAACTACAGCTTCGCGGGTGAGCTATACTACAAATCTCTTCGTGGCATCAATGCACCAAATATCATCTTGATTGGGGTAGCGCACAGAGCGCGCAACTACGATATACAGGATAAGATCATCTTCGGCACCTTCGATCAATGGCAGTCGCCCTATGGAGGCATCCCGGTCTCAGAGCTCAAGGAGGAGATCATGAGCCGCCTACCGGAAGACAATTACATCGTTCACGATAGCATGCAGGTAATCGAGCACTCGCTGGAAGCCATCATCCCCTGGTTGCATAGAAAAAACAGAAATGCTGAAATAGTCCCGATACTTGTGCCCTATATCAACTACGACGGTATTGATTCTATTAGTACGAATCTGGCCAAAGCAGTACAGGGCATTCTTACGGAAAGGAATTGGGTATATGGGAAGGATGTAGCCATCGTCATTTCCAACGACGCTGTGCACTACGGTGACCAGGAGTGGAGCAATCCCGATACTATGGCACCCTTTGGGACAGACTCTGCCGGAACAGAGCAGGCCCGGCAGATGGATCTGGAGATCATCGATCAGACCTTAACCGAGGAGCTCTCTAGCGAGAAAATCAGACAGTTCACCGAGTACACCGTCCAACAAGAAGACTATAAAGAATACAAATGGGTATGGTGTGGTCGATACTCGGTACCCTTCGGTCTTTCATTCGCCAATAAGCTCAACATGCTCACCGACGAAGAACCACTTAAAGGCACCTTCCTGGGCTACCAGACCAGCATAGATCATGAGCATGTGAAGATCGATGATATCGGGATGACCACCTCTGCCTTGACCACCAATCGGCACTGGGTGGCCTATGTGAGTTTGGTGTATGAGTGATGCATGCATTGCGACAGTTATAAGTCTATTGAGATGAATCTACATGTTCAACTTCGAATATCCAATCTACTCAGCCATGTTGATGTTCATCAAAATGTTGTCCCACGTAGCATGACCTGTGTTTATAGGAAGAATATGATTAGACCGTAAGGGTCGCTGACCAGATTCAGCCTAAGACGGAAGTTATTTTAAACTTAGGATAGGTATACTTACATGTTTAAAATATAATAAATTGAAAGAAATAGTTGACTACTTAAAAACACGTGAATACTTCAACGGACTGGTAGTTGAATTCTCAGGTGTACTAATTGAGATTGCTATACTCCTTATTCTAATTCCTATTGTCCTATGGATAATCAAAAGAAAAGCGTTCCGTTTCGACAAGTATCATTCTGTTTTTGCCCTATTCAATATAATGCATGGGTACCTAGATATTATTGGTGTACTATTCCAATTTGATAAGGCTAAGACTTCTGAAACTTTGGGTATGTTCTTTGAATATTGGACAAGCAATTATGACGAAATTCCCATTATTGGTTATGAGCAAAGTAGGACCATTGGTGATTTAAAAATGAAAATTTATTGTCTGGAACATTATTGTTTCAATAATAGATCTGCGAAGATCAGCTCTCAGGCCATCGATACGGCAAAGCTTGAGCTGGCCAAGTATTTAGAAAGCTTCGATCGAATCAGTCCGGGTTTGGTGAAAAACAATAATGTAAAAGAGGAAATGAGTTTAATGAAACAATCAATTCATGGCTCTCAAATAATAATCGATGAAGTATTACAAGGTAAAAGGGACTCCTCCGAATTAATAGAGCATTTACATGCTATAACCATAATGATATTGACGCTCTACTATAAATACGCCTACTTCGAAGCGACCTACAGCAATAAGCCTAAAAAATATATCGACTTAGGTATTAAAAAAGACCGAGAGAGTACTCTTAAAAACTTCCTTAAAATTGAAACTAAAATTCAAAAAAAGCTCGAGTTTAGACATGAGTTCTCATATTTAATTCATGTTATTAAAATTTCATTAATCAAGCGGTTTAGTAAAAAATAGATACTTCATTGAAATGATTCAAATTAGGGCTAATCGATAAATTAAATCCCCAACGGCTTCATAAACTCAGCTGCATTTTCCATACTGATAATGATGGGTTCCCCAGGAGCTGAGCTAAGTTCAACAATGGGCTTGCTTTTAAAATAACGTCAATACTCATGATGGCTGAAATCTACACCACCCCGTTTCGGGTATAGAAATAGGCGATCTCCTCGCCCATGTTGGTGTTTTCACCAACATGCCTAGTTAGATAGTTGATTTTCAGGGGAAACTGATACTATATTAAGGGATGGATTTTCCTGTTAATCATCCACAATTCATTACCATAACAGTCCATGAATGGAAACATTTGCTCAAACCTGATAAGTACAAACAGATCGTTGTTGACTCATTGGCTTTCTTAGTTGAGCAAGAGAGAATTAAGCTTTTTGCCTTCGTTATTATGGATAACCATATGCACATCGTCTGGCAAACACAGCGAAACCTTACTCAATCTGCAGTTCAGCGAGACTTCCTGAAGTTCGTCGCGCAAAAAATCAAATTTGATTTAATTGAGAATCACCCGAAGGTGCTTGAGAAATTTGCAGTAAACCATAGTGATCGACAGTATCAATTTTGGAAAAGAAACTCTTTGTCGGTTGGGCTTTCCTCCCCAGCACTATTTGAACAGAAGCTAGAGTATATCCATCATAATCCGGTCAAAGCTGGCCTATGTCTTTTACCGGAAGAGTACTATTGGTCATCCGCAAGGTTCTATCTAATTAACGAAAAGAATTTCCCATTTCTTTCTCACTACGATGGTTAGATAATAGTTGTGGGTGAAAACACCCACAACGGCGAGGTTGGGATGACCACCTCTCCCTTGACCACCAATCGGCACTGGGTGGCCTATGTGAGTTTGGTGTATGAATGATCCATCCATTGCGACGGGTTTAAACCCGTCGCAATGGATCTACATCCCCAACCACTTCTTAAACTCTGCTGTCTTCTCCGCACGGACGTGCGCCCTTGTCGGTTTTGTCACCTACAAGCATTGAATCGTATTGAGTTGTGGCTAAAGACTCCCACAACGACAGAGCAGTAAGCGTAAAGTCTCGCATCAGTTCTTCATCGACCTACAAAACGTCACCAACAGACAAAACCAGTTTGTAGATCGCTACAATGAAGTCACCGATCAAATCAATCGAGTAGATCAAATCGGTTTCTTCCCTGATGTGATGTACAGGGTGCAGTTTTGATGCTTGGTCTGCTACCAATCATGGCAGGTAGTGGTGGGACGAGTATGGCACGAAGTACATTGCTGATATAATCATCAGAGAATCCACGAAAAACACTCGTCCACCACTCTACTTCAAAGTCTCCTAGAATGCCTGCCAATAAATATTAGCCTGACCAGGGAAGGATACAAAATCAATAATATCATTAACATCGAGAATCGATTCGACTGTCACACTATTATCAACAGCCACTTCGCTTGTGAAGAAAAGGTAATCTCCATCAGGGGTGACGAAAGGGCAAAAATCTAATCTTTGGGTATTGATTGGGGTACCATAATTAACACCTGCAGCAAACTGGTCTCCATTTCTATTGCTCCTATAGAGATCGCCTCCACCCTGACCATCTGCTCGACCAAAGCTCGAGAAAAGCATGAAGCTACCTGCAGGATCAATGAAAGCATTGAACTCATCATTACCTGTGTTTAATGCTCCGGCAACCACCTGCCGAGGTTGGTACTCGCCGTTTTCAAACTTAGACATCCAGATATCCTCTCCGGCTACATCACTGTAAGCGGCCGTATAATAGAGCGTGCGCTCATTGTCTATCGAGGGGTAATACTCATTGGCATCTGTATTGATATTATCATTCAGCCTTGTTGGGGTTCCCCAGCTACCCCCATTGACATCTACTGACCAGATGTCAAAATTCTGATTTGTTGTGCCATTGTTCGAGGCGAAGTAGAGCTTTTCTCCATCTGGTGAGAAAAACGGCTCAATATCGTAGGGTCCGTTTGAAAAGGGAAGGATCTGAGGTAGCGACCATTCACCATTGGAAATTGTCCGATAGACCAACACTGAGCTGGCTCCTACTGAAATCACATGCGAATAGACCATAATAGACTTGTCAGGCGATATAGCCATGTCTCGCTGATAGAAGTTGTTAGACACTATGCCAGGTGCAAAAATCTCCAGTCCATCGGGAGCAGGTAGCGGGGCAAAGTCAACATTTTGAGCGTTCGCGAACGTAACGGCCGTACTAAGCAGTAGAGTGATCAGATATTTCATTGTTGTTCGAATTTAAAATAGACCTTCAGTGCACCTGAAGGGTCATATGACTTCTTAGATTGATTAAAGGTATTGGCTGCCAATTCAGCTATCGCGGACTGATCGACCGAAGCAGCTGCCATTGATGATAAATCGGCTATCTGATATCGAAATTCACTGTTATCGGTGCTTTCCACTATGTATGCCTCGGTGTTTGACCCATCAGACATTTGCAATCCACCTGAAGCCGATTCATAGGTCCAATTCAGGGTCTTTTCTGCCTGAGTGATACGAGATTGAGCCGTACCATCGGATAAGAATTCAATCGTAAAGCTGTTGAGCCTACTGGAGGTCAGCTCTGTACTATTTGATCCATTCTCAAATACAATGGCGCTTAATTTCCAGTTGCCGACGGGAAATCCCTTTGGTTCTTCCTCACTCCCACAGCTCATCAGCACAGCAGCTATTAGGATGTAGAGATATTGAATTGTTCTTTTCATATTAAACGATTTTTAAACAACACTATCACCAGTAGTATTGAAAACCTCAGACCGTCAACACACAACCCTATCGCATTCATCAACTCGCCATCATGACCTATTATGATCTCATTGACGATATCCTGGTGTTCGTTGATTTAGAACAGACTTTCGATGACTCGGTTCCTAAGGTCACACTTAGTCAATTAGATTGGAATGATGAATAAACATCTTCGATATCTCCCCTTTTGGCTTTGCATATTCCTCCTTGAGTTATACAATGAGTATTCCTGGATCCGGGGATCTCTAAGCGAGTACCCATTTATGAGTATTCTGGCGTTTGCGATAGCGACGGAGCTTTCATTGATGACCGTCAGGGTTCCTGTTGCTATCTTATCAGGAAGAATACTGTTCAACAAGGGGCTGCATTGGATCCAGAAGACGTTGATCTTTGCTTTGGTGCTGGGCTCTGGCATCATCCTGTACAGAGTAGTTTCTATATTCTACATCCTGGAGATCCTGTATCAAGAACTACCTGAACAACAGAATTTCTTCTCCATCAACAGCCTCAATGTGGCGCTTATCAACCTTTGCTTTTGGTCGGGCCTTTTTCTTGCCTATCGCCAATATCTGATCACAAGAGAGTTTGAAAAGAAAGAAAAAAGACTAAAAGAGGAAAAACTTGCCACTGAGCTTAAACTTCTCAAAGCCCAACTCAACCCTCATTTCCTCTTTAATACCTTAAATAATATCTATGGGCTGGCCAGGTCCGGAGATAAAAAAACGCCCGATGTGATCCTGGAACTTTCAGACCTACTGCGCTTCATGCTGTACGAAACCAACAGCGCAACTATCACGCTGCGGAAGGAACTTGATATACTTGAAAAATTCATTTCCCTAGAAAAACTAAGGTATGGTAGCGCCCTCAAAGTCGAATACGAAAAAGAGATTGTTAACTATGGATTTACCATTTCGCCCTTACTGATTATCAATCTTGTAGAAAATTCTTTCAAGCATGGAATAAGTGAAACACTATCCTGTCCTTTTATAAGGATATCAGTCATCCAAAAGGGTGAATGCTGCAAGGTGGAAATAGAGAATTCAAAGACAGAAACAAACCATCCCTCAAGCAAAGCAATGGGGCTTAAAAATGTCAAAAGGCAACTTTCGTTACTATATGACCAGTCTGTGTTGGAAATCGATGAGCAGCGCCACACCTTCAAAGTCACCATGACACTACCCTACTCAATATGAAGAAGAGCAACTGCATCATTATCGAAGACGAACCAATCGCCTCAGGTATCTTGCTAGATTATATTGCGCAAGTTCCGTTCCTAAATGTAGTAGGCAATTATAGGAGCGCAGTTGAGGCCATGCAGGTATTGAATGCCACAGAGGTTGACCTGCTTTTTCTGGATATCCACCTTCCTGTCATCAGAGGTCTGGATTTTTTAAAATCAATTTCTAAGCCCCGTCATACGATTATCACCTCAGCATATCATCAATATGCAGTAGATGGCTTTGAACTAAATATTACTGACTACTTGCTTAAACCGTATTCATTCGACCGGTTTTTAAAAGCAATTGCAAGAATAGACATTGCTACCAATACTAAAAATATAGAGACAACCGAACCAGGTCGCGGGCACATATTCGTTACGTCCAACAAAAGACAGGTCAAAGTACCTTTTTCCGACATTAGATATGTCGAGGCTCGTAAAGAGTATGTTGTCATTCATACTGACCTTTCCAGTATTAAATCAAAGATGCGTTTATCTGTACTTGAGCAAATGTTGCCGAAAACGCTCTTTCAAAGGACACATCGTTCGTTCATCGTCTCAATAAATCATCTCACCTCGTTTGATCAGTCTTTTGTTGAGATTCCGGATAAGTATATCCCTATCGGCAAAAGTTATCGAGAAGACTTTACCAAAGCAGTAGGTAGTTTTTCATACTGCAACTGACAATCAAGATCCTTCTGCCATGGTCAATTATGATGCCATTCGCACATTAGAGGGGTATTTCTAAAATTATTTTTAATAAATCTAAATAAACTTTGTAGCAAAAGGAGGTCTTTTTAATTTCGTGGCAAGCTACACGAATCGCATCCAATGTCTACTTCCTCTATACAAAGCAAACTCCTTATTGCAAGCCTGATACTGCTGCTATTCGGTACATGTAGCGAGCTTCTGCTTCTTGGGCATTTCGAGGACAATTGGCAACTGGTACCGGTCATAATACTGGGAATAGCCATTCCCGTCCTGGCGGGTATTCAGTGGCTTGGATTAAGACAACTCACCCTACCCTTCAGAGGTCTCATGGTAGCTGCTATCCTCAGCGGTTTGCTCGGCGTTTGGTTTCATTTAGAGGCGAATTATGAATTTGAAATTGAGATGTATCCTACCCTAAAGGGTTGGGATCTCTTATCAGAAATAATGACTGGCGCCATTCCTGCACTGGCTCCCGGAAGCATGGTGGCCGTCGGTCTCATAGGGATATTATACACTTATCAAAAATCACAGACACATGAATAAATCGATCCAACTACTATGTTTGGCAGTTACCCTATTTGCGGTAGCATGCCAGTCCAACTCTAACCAAACAGCAGCTGAAGAGCCAGCGACCACCCCGGCAGCAACGGAAGAAGTATCGGCTGCAGAGCCAGCAAGTTTCATCAACCCCAACCTCGCAACTTCGGAAGAATTGGAGGCGATTGAAGGTTTGGGAGGAGCTCTCGCAGCGATGATTGTGGAGCAACGACCTTTCTTGTCTATGACAGATCTCGACAGCAAGCTGTCAGCATCTTTGGACGACAGCCAGCGTGAAGCTCTTTATCAGTCTTTTTTCGTCCCATTCAATCTAAATACCACCCAGGAAGACGACTTCAAGTTGATCCCAGGCGTAGGTGATCGCATGGCTCATGAGTTTGAAGAATATCGTCCTTACCAAAATATTCAGCAATTCCGTAGAGAAATCGGCAAATATGTGGATGAGGCTGAGGTGGCACGTTTCGAGCAATATGTGTTTGTGCCGGTCGAGTTAAATACCGCTTCAGAAGACGACATACTGGCACTACCTGGCGTGGGCAGCAAGATGGCGCATGAGTTTGAGGAGTACCGTCCTTATCAGAACATGGAACAATTCCGAAGGGAAATCGGCAAGTACGTCGATGACAAGGAGTTAGCCAGACTTGAGCGATTGGTCTACCTCAAAAACTGATTTAAGGCACAATAATTTTATTTATAATTAATCTAAATAAGGTTGATTATTAGCTTCATCGATCCTATCATTGCTCCACTATTTAGAATTAGTCTACATAAAAGAACAATGAATATGACAACCATGAATAATCAATTTTTTAAGCTGACAGTATTCCTGTTGGGCTCATGCTTATTCCTAGCCTCGTGTGGCGATGATGAAGATGATACCCCAGGCATCTCTACACCGACTGCCTATAGCTTTGAGAGGAATGGGGCCAGCACTGTTGATTTCAGTGGTCAAACCACGCGTATACTTATGGCCGAAGAACTCATCAGCAACATGATGGACTTTGATGATGCTACCGAGTCATTGCTCCTCGAAATGTATAGAAATGAAGGTGCTGCTGGAGAGGATGTATCTCCTTTCAGTGGTAGTGATCTCAATGCCTCTACAAAGTCTATCAAAAGTAAAACTGCCGCTTCCCGAGACTTCTTCTCAACGAACACCGTCGCTTCAGCGCAGATCAAAGCAGACTTTGAGACATGGATCTCAGCTCAAATCAATGAAGTATTCACAGCCATTGAAACCGTAGCAGAACCGGGTGTAGCGGGACAGATTGCCGATGGAAGTTCCGTCCGTTATGTCTCAGCAGAAGGTTTGGAGTACAATCAATTGGTGAATAAATCGCTTATCGGAGCTTTGATGCTCGATCAGGCGCTTAACAGCTACCTGAGCACAAGTGTACTGGATGAGGCAGATAATGTTGCAGCTAATGATGGGGATCTAACAGCTGAAGGTCAAAACTATACGACTATGGAGCACAAATGGGATGAGGCCTATGGCTATGTCTACGGTACTTCTGCAGACCCAGCCAATCCCAATGCGACGATTGGTGCAGACGACAGCTTTCTGAATAAATACATAGGACGCGTGGAGGGTGATCCTGACTTTGCTGGCATAGCAGATGACATTTGGAATGCTTTCGCCATCGGACGAGCTGCCATAGTAGCTAAGAACTACTCAGTCAGAGATGCACAGGTAGAGATTATCCGCGAGAAGCTTTCGGATGTGATCGCCATTCGAGCTATCTACTATCTGCAACAAGCCAAATTGGCTTTGCCGGATGACCGCAGCAATACTGCGCTATATGGCACTTCATTTCATGATCTCAGTGAGGGATATGGATTTATCTATAGCCTTCAGTTTACAAGAGAGCCTGGTACAAACTCACCCTATTTCAGCAAGTCTGAAGTAGACGCGATGTTGGCCGATTTGCTAGATGATGGCCCCAATGGGCTCTGGGATGTGGAGCCGGCCACATTGGATGAACTCACCAATACTATTCACGCAAAGTTTGATTTCTCGTTAGAGGCAGCAGCCGAATAAACCAATAAGATGTTATACCGATACTTATCATCACTTGCATTAATTAGCGTATTTACCGGACTCCTCCTTGCCAGCTGTGGTGAGGACGGAGACGGGAGTACCGATCCGGGAGATGGCGGCACAGACACCTTTGATAGAGGTGCGATGCTGGCTCATTGGGCGGATAATATTATCATCTCTGGTTATCTGGATTATCAGTCAAGCCTATCGGAATTAGGAAGCAGTGCAGAAGCTTTTGTGGGCGACCCTTCTACCGCAAATCTCACTGCTTTAAAAACAAGCTGGCAGCAATCCTATCTGGCCTGGCAAAGGGTCAGTATGTTTGAGATCGGTAAGGCAGAAGCGTTAGTCCTACGCAGCTTTACCAACATTTACCCTGCTGATACGAGTGGTATACTTGGCAACATCGCGAATGGAGGCTACAATCTTGCCTTGGCTTCAAAATACGATGAACAAGGCTTCCCCGCCATTGAGTATATGCTCTTTGGCCATGACGAAAGCGCAACTTTGGAAGATTTTGCTACCAATGCTGCCCATGGGCAATACTTGCTAGACCTCACTTCGAGACTGCAATCCTTGACCAACGAGGTGGTTGCCGACTGGCAAGGTGGGTATCGTGATGCTTTTGTTGAAGATGATGGTTCGTCGGGAACGAGTTCTGTCAACAAGATGGTCAATGACTATCTCTTCTATTATGAGAAGGCTTTAAGAGCCGGTAAGGTCGGTATTCCTGCAGGTATATTCTCTGGGAATCCTCTTCCACATACGGTTGAAACGCGGTATTCAGAAGACATGGCCAAACCCTTGTTTCTTGAAGCCCTTAATGCCACCAGGGATTTCTTTAATGGCAATTCGTCCCAGGGTAATGGCCCGAGTTTAAGAGCTTACCTCGACCATCTCAACACCATCAAGGATGGTGAAGACCTTGGCCTGCTGATCGATGATCAGTTTGAGAGTGCTCTGCTTGCTGCATCCGGACTAAACGATAGTTTCTTCAACCAGATAGAGTCCGATAATTCGGCCATGCTGGCACTATATGATGAGCTTCAAAAGAATGTCATTCTGCTTAAAGTAGATATGCTTCAGGCATTAAATATCAACGTAGATTTCGTAGATGCAGACGGTGATTAGCAACTCGCGCAGCACCATATCGTCCTACCTCAATACATCGGCAGAGGCTGCTCCATTGGCAGCCTTTCGCCTTTTTTTCGGATTCCTAATGCTCATTTCCATCATTCGTTTTTGGGCCTATGGATGGATTGACAAGCTCTATATACAGCCTAAGTTTCATTTCTCCTATTACGGATTCGAGTGGGTTCAGCCTCTGGGCCAATACACTTACCTCCTATTTATCGTCTGCGGCCTGAGTGCTATAGCCATTGCGATCGGCTACCAGTATCGCTTCGCCATTATCACCTTCTTCCTCAGCTTCACCTACATCGAGCTGATGGACAAAACCACCTATCTCAATCACTATTACTTCATCAGTATCCTCAGCTTTCTCATGATCTGGCTGCCCGCCGGCAGGTATTTCTCGGTAGACGCCTACCGGAATGTGGAGGTGAGAAGTCAAAGCATTCCCAGATGGACGATTGATAGTGTCAAACTGCTGCTGTGCATCGTCTATTTCTACGCAGGTCTGGCCAAACTCAACAGCGACTGGCTAATAGAAGCCATGCCTTTGAAGATATGGCTACCAGGAAGGTATGATTTGCCTTTATTAGGCAGCCTCATGGAGCAAGAATGGGCCATTTATGTGCTTAGCTGGGCCGGAGCATTATATGATTTGGCTATCCCCTTTCTACTCCTAAATCGCGGCACACGACTCCTTGGGTTTGCTCTGGTTGTGGTATTTCATCTACTGACCAGCGCATTATTCCCTATCGGAATGTTTCCCTACATCATGATCGTGAGTGCACTCATTTTCTTTTCTCCGGCACTTCACCATCAGATACTCAACATGGTCGCTCGACTAGGGCGGTTTTCAAAAAATATATTTGACAACAATCAGGTTTGGGTACCAATGAAATCAGCTCAAAACAAGCTCAAACTTGGAGTTGTCGGGCTTTTCTTTGTACTGCAAATCGTGCTGCCATTTAGATACATGCTCTATCCCGGAGAGCTCTTCTGGACGGAAGAAGGTTTTAGGTTTTCATGGCGGGTGATGCTAATGGAAAAAGCAGGCTACACCAATTTCAAGATTGTGGATCAAGTAAACAAAAGGACTTTTTATGTCGACAATAGCGACTTCTTGTCCACTTTTCAGGAGAAGCAGATGGCGTTTCATCCTGACTTCATTCTGGAGTATGCCCATTTTTTAAAAGATCATTTCACAGCTCAAGGCCATCAGCAGGTGGCTGTATATGCTGAAAGCTATGTAGCGCTCAACGGTCGCAGGAGTAAGCCATTCATTGATCCAAATGTCAACCTGGCTTCCCAACCGATTTCACTCCAACCCAAACCCTCCATTCTCCCCTTCAAGGA
>CAYGOT010000015.1:72010-78929 GCA_964351595.1 uncultured Roseivirgaceae bacterium
GATTACTGGCCTCTAGCTTAACCCTACTTTGTCCACTTAGGCAAACTGTCTCGTTGAGCCGGCCTGCCTGCCGGCAAGGTAGGCTCAATCTGACAAACTCTATTAGGATATTCAAACTTGACAGAGTAGGGTTAATCATTCTGCTGCTAAGCAGTACAGCAGTATATGGCCAATATACCTTCTCAGGAGTGGTGACTGATGCGTCCACTTCAACACCCATCAAAGAAGCAGAGATCTTCCTAAAAGAGACGGGTGAAGTCGTCAAGGTGAATCGACAAGGTGAGTTTCTACTTAATGACCTATCGGAAGGGCAGCATGAGCTTATCATTTTCAATTTTGAATATCAGACGCTCACTACGAATATCACCGTTCCTACCAGCGGTCAGGTAGTCCTATCTATGGAGCCTCTGATGACCCAGCTGTCAGAGGTCGTTATTCGCCAGCAGCGTGATGAGTTGTTCAACCTTAAACGACTACAACCTGTGGAAGGAACTGCCATCTATGCTGGCAAGAAGAATGAAGTGGTTCTGATCGATCAGCTCGTGGGTAGTATGGCCACCAACAATGCTCGTCAAATCTACGCTCAGGTCGTCGGACTCAATATTTATGAGAACGCTGATGCAGGCCTTCAACTAAACATCGGCGGACGTGGACTTGACCCTAACAGAACGGCTAATTTCAACACCCGTCAAAACGGGTATGACATAAGTGCCGATGTACTCGGCTATCCGGAGAGCTACTACACCCCTCCTGCTGAAGCATTGAGCGAAATTCAAGTCGTAAGGGGAGCTGCGTCGCTGCAGTATGGTACTCAGTTTGGTGGGCTAGTCAATTTCAAAATGCGACAACCAGCAGTTGATAAAGCTGTTGAGTTAACTTCAAGACAGTCTGTCGGCTCTTTTGGACTCATCTCAAGTTTCAACAGCCTCGGCGGTACGAAAGATAAATTCAGCTACTATACCTATTATCAATACAAGCGCGGTGACGGCTTCCGTCCCAATTCCGGCTTTCATTCTCACAACTTCTTTGGGCATTTTAAGTATGAGTTCACGGACAGGACCAGCATCACCGCGGAGACAACTTACATGAAGTATCTCGCACAGCAACCAGGAGGAATGACAGATCCTCAGTTTGCAGAGGATCCTACTTTTAGCAACCGCGAGCGCAATTGGTTTGATGTAGACTGGAAGCTGTTCAATCTCAAATTCGAGCACAAGTTTACTCCGATGACTGAGCTGAGCATCAACCTATTCGGCATCAACGCCGAGCGACACGCTCTCGGATTTCGTGGTAACCCCATCAATCTCAACAGCAATCCGATCACAGAGGAAGACGAGCAACTCCCCGATGGTAGCTACCTCTATCCTAGGGACTTGATCTCAGGTGAGTTTCGCAACTGGGGTATTGAGCCCAGGCTCTTGCACAGATATCAAATCGGAGATCAGGATGCGGTATTACTCTTGGGAGCGAAATACTATCAGGCCAACAACACCAGCTTACAAGGGCCCGGCTCCAACAACACGGATGCGGACTTTAGCTTTCGATTTGAAGAATTTCCCGACTATCCAAGTCAGTCTGACTTCATATTTCCCAATCGCAACTTTGCACTCTTTGGAGAGCATATCTTCTTTATCAATGATAGGTTGACCATCACTCCTGGTGCCCGGTTTGAGTATATCAAGACGGAAAGTGAAGGCACCTATCAGCAGGTCAACTTTGATAATGCAGGCAACCCCATCTTCAATGAAACCCTAGAAGACAATCGCACCCTGGAGCGTGAGTTTCTTCTACTGGGCATTGGCGGTAGCTATCACCTCGGCGGTGATACCGAACTCTATGCCAATATTTCGGAGAACTATCGATCTGTGACTTACAGCGACATCAGAGTCGTCAACCCAACCTTTATCATCGATGAAAACATCACCGATGAAAGTGGCTTCACAACGGACGTTGGAATCCGCGGCAAATGGAAGGACATGTTCTCCTACGACATCAGTGCGTTTGGGCTGGTTTATGATAATCGGATTGGCATCATCCTCGATGATCGTGCCAACCGGGTGCGCAAAAACATAGGTAAGGCTTTCATTAGAGGTGTGGAAAGCTTCGTCGATTGGAATATCCTGAAGACTTTCAAAGTGTACAATGAGCAACTGCGGCTCAACTGGTTTGTGAATGGTGCTTATACCACTTCAGAATACATCGAATCAGAAGAGAATAATGTCAAAGGCAAAAAGGTGGAGTTCATTCCTGCGGTTAATCTTAAAACCGGTGTTCAGTTTGGCTATCGCAACTTCATGACCAGCCTTCAGTACACACGGATTAGCGAGCAATTCACAGATGTCGAAAACTCATCGATCCCCGATCCAGGTGACAATCGCAATGGCATCATCGGCGAAATACCCGCTTACGAGATCGTGGACTTTTCGCTTTCTTACTCCTACCGAAAATTTCAGCTGGAGACAGGTATCAACAATCTGCTAGATGCCAGCTATTTTACCCGACGCGCCACAGGCTATCCGGGTCCCGGCATCATTCCCAGTGAGCCCAGGAATTATTATCTGACGCTACAATTAAAAATTTAGCGGGGACTGAGTCGCTACACTCACGTCACCTCGATTAGAGCGCAGCGCAATCGAGAAGCCCCACTCTCTACAACGACCTGCTACCCACCCCTACAGTCATGCCGTAGGCATCTTGTGCGCTGAGAAAGTCAAAAGACGTCAATAGGTTAACCGACATCAAATATAAGAGTCCTTCTAAGTGACCTTTAGGGTGAATTATCTTTAAGCTATATCATTGTTGCCACCGATATGCCTCCCTTACATGTTTTGGGTAAAACATTCACAATGGCAATTAGCCCCCTGCCAAATGAACGTACATCGTGTGGTGGATTTCATAATCCCCAAATTTGCATTTAACGGTAGAGCTGCATTTATTTGCTCTATGATTCTTTAAGCCTACCTCCGCGATACAGACGTCTATACGCAGTGTCATTTTTTTAGTAGACAGTCGATCTCAGACTGACTCATTTCTCACATTATATTTATTAAGCATGCGAAACATAGTCTACTATGTCGCTACTTCATTGGATGGCTATATCTGTGGCCCCAACGAAGACATCAGCGGCTTTGTACAAGAAGGATCTGGAGTTGAAGAATACCTGACAGATCTCAAAGAGTTTGATACCGTCATCATGGGCCGTAGAACCTATGAGTTTGGATATCAGTTTGGTCTTGTCCCAGGCCAGCCGGCCTATCCTCATATGGATCATTATCTTTTCTCTGAATCATTGAAATTGGAGAACCCAAGTGATAAAGTAAACGTCATTGGTAGAGATCTTGATTTCATCAAAGCATTAAAGGATGAAGCCGGATCGGACATTTATCTCTGCGGTGGTGCAATATTCGCAGGATGGCTTTTGGAACATCAATTAATAGACAAACTCAAAGTCAAAATCAATCCATTTATCGCTGGTCATGGTACCCCAATGTTTGTCTACAACCGGCATCCTGGAATGTATCGTTTAAATCAAGTCAATAGTCATTGTTATGATCATGGCCTTCAAATCTCTGAATATGCTATTAGGTACTGATTCTAATGTTCTTTTCAATCGTCGTAGTACTTGCATAATTGGGGGATTAAATCACAGGATTGTTTCCTACAAAAATAAACCCTCTCATATGGCGACTATCAAAGAACTAAACGCTGACTTTGAAGCATGCAAAGGTCAACTCAAGTCCTACCTCCTTCGCATGACCGCAAGTACCGAAGATGTAGACGACATCATTCAGGATACTTACATCAAGGCCAATGCAAGCATCAGCTCCTTCGAAGGTAAGTCTACGTTGAAGACCTGGATATTCGCGATAGCGTCGAACCTCGCAAGAGATCTGCTCCGAAGTAAAAAGCGCTGGCCTGAGAACGTAACCGACATTTGTAGAGAGGCAGCCCTATCCGATCGGGATTTCCTGGGCGAAATGATGAATATCCGAATGACCTCTCCGCACGGCGACTTTGAGATTAAGGAACATATTACTTTTTGCTTTGCATGTGTATCCAAGTCATTGCCACTAGAGCAGCAGCTCGTACTACTCCTGAAGCAAGTGCACGACTTCAAGGTAAAAGAGATCGCAGAGATCATCGACAATACTGAAGCGATGGTGAAATACTACCTTCATACTGCTCGTCAGAAAATGATTGAGATATTCGATCACCGATGCTCATTGATCAACAAGCAAGGCATCTGTCACCAATGTACCGAGCTCAATGGCATCTTCAACGCCAAGCAAGATGCACAGGAAGAATTAGTGAAAATTGACATGGTGAAGAAAGCCCAAGAAAAGGATAAGGAGCAACTTTTTGACCTGCTACTTGAGATTGTCAAGAGCATCGACCCGTATGATTCGCCTGCCTCAGAGCTGCAGTTAAGACATCTGAAGCACAACAAGGGTGTCATGGACAAGCATTTGAAAGAAAAATAGGGCTGGCCTATCGTTTTCATTCGCTCATGCGTCAAAAGCAAAAACGAATGAAAACACTCTTAACAATGATCATGATGACAACCCAACTCATGGCCAACGGACAGGCCACCACCAACAAGAAAACCTTCAGCCGAGAGACGGCAGTCGCTATTGAGATTGATGCCAGCACTGAAATCATATGGGCCTTGCTCACCACCGCCGGTGACTACACCCGCTGGAACAGCACGATCACCTCGATGGAAGGGGATATCGCACTCGATGAGACCATAAAGCTCAAGTCAACGCTCGATCCTGATCGGATTTTCAAGCTTAAGGTCAAGAAAATCAACCCAGGTAAGCTGATGACCTGGTCTAGTGGAGCAGCCCCATTTTTCAAGGGATTACGTACTTATACCCTATCGGAAAATGATGAAGGATCAACTACCTTCACTATGACTGAAAAGATCGGTGGTCTGATGTTTCCGATGGCAGCTGGGTCGATACCACCTTTTGATGCGGTCTTCGAGCAATTTGCGGCTGACTTAAAAAAAGAAGCTGAGCTGATTTCAAACCAAAACCAATAACAATCATGGAAAAACGTACCAAAGAAAACCCCTGGGTGCTTCAAACACCACCCCTGAGCTCTACATATGAGATGTACATCGATGAAAAAGAGGGTAGAGAAATCATCGTCTGTACGGTAGGTAAAACCGTACTCCACTATGACGCACGATGTATCAATGATCTCCATGAGATGCTTAAGGCACACGGAGATTGGATGTTGCTCGGCAGTGCCGATGAACAAAAAGAAGCTAAGCCTGATACTGTCGAGGCTTGGGGACGTTCTCCTGAGAATCCTGTCGGCGGATGGTATGGACTTAAAAAAGGCTTTCGCGGTAGGTTTGGGATGTATATCCCGCCATTAATGGAGGTGCTGGGACTAGCTGAGGTAGAGCACGAAAAGCGCAATAACAGAATGCGAGCAGTTTAGATTTTGAATAAGGCGAAATTGGCAGTTGGTCTTATGCATGGTAGATTTGACAATACATGAGAGGAATCACTGTATTGATAATTATTGCGCTAATCCTTGGCTGCTCCAAGTCTAAGGACGGTGAAACAGCAACAACTCCTGTAAACACAGGATCCATCACAGTGGACTGGGTTCGAACTCAAAATCCCGAAACCTATCAAGAAGGTTATATGGATACTGACGGAGATTGGGTCATCCCATTTGATCGCTATCAGACCGTCTTCACCGACACCTTTCGCACCTTAGCCTTCGTTTTTGATCCTGAGCTGACCAATGGCAAGATCGTGGCGATCAACCGAAATGAAGAAGTACTTTTTGAGGTTTACAATTTTGATAATGGGCCTGATCCTGTGAGTGATGGATTATTCAGGATACTGGAAAACGGTAAAATCGGCTATGCCAATATGGAGGGTGAGGTGGTCATTACTCCGCAGTACACGTGCGCAAAGCCTTTCAGAGACGGCCGTGCTCGCGTGTCTAACCGATGCACCACTACCCAGGAAGGTGAGCATAACACAGTGGTAAGTGGAGTATGGTATTACATAGACAAGGAGGCGTCACCTATTAGGAATCCTGCGCTCAACTAGTCTTCTTTTGGTTTTCCCGTACAATCGGCCAATGTGGTGTATGATTGCCGTAGCTTTGTAGCCTAAATGCTATGCTTATGAACCTGGCCGTACTCATCGATGGTGACAATATCCCCTCTGCCCATGTGAAAGAAATGATGGAAGAGATTGCCAAGTACGGCAATCCCACGATCAAGAGGATTTATGGCGACTGGACAAGGCCCAACCTTACTAAATGGAAAAACCTACTGCTGGAAAATGCCATCACACCTATCCAGCAGTATGGCTATACTACAGGTAAGAATGCCACTGACTCAGCAATGATCATCGATGCGATGGACATACTGTACACGGAGAAAGTCGGTGGATTTTGTCTTGTCTCAAGCGATAGCGACTTCACCCGACTGGCTACCAGACTGAGGGAAGCGGGTATGCAGGTCATTGGTATTGGCGAGAAGAAGACACCTAATCCATTCATCGTGGCATGTGACAAGTTTATCTACATAGAGATACTTAGGAGCAAGGAGGATAAGCCTGATAGCGCAGATAGTAAAAGCGAGTCAAAAGATGAAACAGACAAGATTACACGCAAAGAGATCAACCTTATCTCAAGTACCGTCGCAGCTACTTCCGATGATGATGGCTGGGCTTTCATGGGCGATGTAGGGCAACTGCTGCAAAAGAAGCAACCTAACTTTGACAGTAGGAATTACGGCTTTGATAAGCTCACTCCACTGATCAAATCCACAGGGCAGTTTGAACTGGAACAACGCGAAAACCCAAAGAGCCGACACAAACTCATCTTTGTGAAAAATAAGGAGTCTCAAAACAAGAGGGCAAAACGCTAGCTTCCTGTCAAGCGA
>CAYGOT010000016.1:0-78367 GCA_964351595.1 uncultured Roseivirgaceae bacterium
GTCAAGATCTGAACAAGAAATATCTTCAATGGCTAAAAATGAAAACAAAGCAAGAAACGCTTCTTGAAAAGAATTTGAATTATTTCGAGTCAGACCTTATTCCTAGCATAAGTAAATATTCATATTGCTTTGAAATGGCTCCAAGGTTTGATCTACACATCTCTAATTTCAGAAACACAATCCCAATTTTCGTCGATTACTGGGATCGCGAAAATGTTTCTCTAACTAAAGAGGCTTACGAAAAATGTCCCTTTCTATTGGTCACTAGTTTAGAGGTGATAAATTTTTTCAAGGCTCACAATTTTAAGAACAGACTAATTCACTTCCCCATTAGTTTGCCATCCAAATACCGCATTTCACCAGATCAAACATTTGAAAAGAAATATGACATTGTACTAGTTGGACGGCAAAATGCTGTGTTGCTTTCATTCTTACAACGCTACGTCAATCAAAACCCTGAAATTGAGTTCATTCAGGCATTTCAGGAAGGTGGAGAAATATACTGTTCCAGTAACAAAAGTGGACGAATGGGAAAATGTCATTCCCGCGAGGCATACATGAGTCTATTGCGGGCTACTAGAGTTGCCTTTTATTCAACACCTGGTATTGATGGAGGAGAACAGCGTACAAATGGGTTTAATCCCGTCACTCCGAGGTTCTTAGAAATACTGTCCGCTGGGTGTCACGTAATAGCCAGGTACCCTAAGAATTTGGAAACCGAGTTCTTTAATCTCAAGGCTATTTGTCCCGCAATTAATACCTACAGCGAATTTGTGACTCAATTGCATGACGCCCTCCTTCAGCCACCACCTGCTCAAAGGAACTCTGAATATCTGGAGAATCACTATACGTCCAGGAGGATTGCTTCGTTCAAATCTCCATCGTCAGGATTACCATACACATCTTGATGCCCTGACTGATATTACCAATTCGGATGTTCTCATTGGGGTTGTGCTCATTGTTGTCCATATCCTCAGGGTTGGCCGATACATTTCCTTGAGTCTCTTTAAAGTTTCCAGTAGGACTTCAGAAGGCCGCATTCCATTTCTCCTGAGCTTGAGTAGAAGTACTTACCAGAATGGTAAAAAGTACCAAAAGGGAAATTCAAGGAGTGTCCATATGATTGGGGTTAGACCTGGCAATACGCATCATTCAGTGAGTGGACAAGTCTTTGTAGATGTACACAGCACACTACATGACGCACTTTTTTATGTGTGTATTTAAACCTGTGTACCCTTCAAAGTTCATTGAGAAATAGGAGAACTATAATTAACTTCAATGCAAAACTGCCACTGTGAAAAAAGTATTGATAGGACTCGGGATTGTATTTTTAGCACTCTTGACCCTGTCTAAAATAGCAGAATTGTGGCTGGAAGCGAATCTTCAGTCAATGATCAACGCCAATCCGGACAGGGCTTATGACGTTTCCTATGAGTCCATGGATTTTCACACCTTTCTTAAAGGAATCACGCTTGACCAAATGCAGATCCAGCCGTTGAATATTGACAATGGAACGGTGATTAGAGGATCGGTCAGCCAGGCTACAATCAATGGAGTTGTCTGGCTTGATCTGTTTTTCAATAAACGATTGAACATTGAAGAAATCAGTTTTAATGCACCAGTTTTTGAGATTACAGTAAGCGAGGATACTACCCGAAAAACAAGTGGTAGGGGAATGCAAGATCTGTTTGGTGATGTCCTATCCCGGGGAAAGCTTAGCCAGTTTAGTATTTACAATGGATCGGTCTTGATTCTTGAAGGGAGCACCGGTGGTGTCTTAGGACAAATCAAGAAAATGAACATTTTCGCGGATGGGTTGCAAACAGATATAGTCCAGCTGAATCATCTCATCCCTTTCGAACTTAAGTCATTGGCTACTACGATAGATACTGCCTTTTTCCAAATCAACGAATACACGAATATCTCCATTGGTGAATTTGATTATGATACCAAGAAAGGGCATTTGAAGCTGCAAAATATCTCGGTGACCTTCACTGAAGACTGGAAAAAAGTGAGCAAACGCATCGGGAAGCAGATTGACCTCATCACTTTTGCTCTGGATGAATTGTCAATCAACGGATTAGAATCGTCAAGCAGCTTCTATTCTGATCTCGATATTAAAGCAGGGTCTGTAAATATCAGTGGCCTTGATCTACACGACCACCGCGACAAGAATGTACCTCGACCCCCGGATACTGAAAAGCCCATGTTTGAGGGAATGATAGAGGCTATACCTATAGTGCTGAAAATAGACACCATCAACTTGAAAGATGTCAATCTTAGCTACACAGAGCTCGGCGAGGATAAGACTCAAGCAGGTACCGCCAACTTCAATGATATCAATGGCGTCATTACCGGCATCACAACCATCCAGGAACTACAGCAGGAATACGGTCACTTCACTGCATCACTCAATGCCAAACTCAACGGTGTGGCGGCTATGAAGGTGAAACTAGAAGTACCTTATGAACAGGAGGCTTTTACCGTAACTACCACAGTGGGGCCCATGGATTTTGCAATGCTCAACACTTCATCTATTCCGATGGCTGATATTGAGTTTGAGTCAGGCCAAATGGAAAAAATGGAATTTCACATGACAGCCTCCAGGACATCAAGTGAGAATAGAATGGTACTTGACTATCGTGACCTGAAAATGGGAGTCATCAAGGACACAAAAAAAGAAGCGGGTAAAAAGAAGGAGTTATTTTCAACTATTGCTAACAGTGCTGTACGAGCTGACAATCTACCTGATGATAAGAAGTATGTCATAGCTGAATACACGTCTGAGCGCAACATCTATAGAGGACCATTCAACTTTATTTGGCAGGGTGTCAAAGATGGTATGGCTCATATCATCCCGGTAGGCTCTGTTCGAATGGTAATCGGCGCAACCGGTAAAAAGAAGAAAGGTAAATGATACACAGAATAGTCTGAGAGTGCCTGTCAAAGGGTCCAAGACGGGTACATAAAACCTTTGATAAAAAACTGTTAGCAGTTGCTCTCTCAAGTATTATAATTTTTGGAGTCATCGCTTAACTTACAAAATCCATCGTGTGAGTAGAGATATACTCCTGTTTTCAGAGCGGCTATATATTTTTCATCCGTCATAGACTGGTAAGTTCAAAGCCGTCAAAATTTATTAGCCTGAACCTGTTGTCGGCTCCAATTTGACAGTGTTGTTTAATGAAAATGCAAGTATTCACATCTCTCCTGGTGCTGTTTGGAACCCTACTGCTTAGCACCACTGCCTGTGCTCAATCGGAAGTGGAGATCAGAGCTAACGAGGATCAAATATCTACACCAACATGGCGCGCTCTTGGTCCTGTACTTGGCAATCATATCCAGGAGACGTCAGGTATCAATATCAATGAAGAACTGTCTGAACAATACAACATTGAATATAGCTCCTTGAGGAAATTTTTAATTTACACGCTCAATTATACCTCCATGGATCTGAGTCACGCTAAGGTCAACTATCGCTACCCTCATTATAATACCGACTCCATCCAGGGAGACTTCAGCGAGTTAGCGGCGCTCGGACTAATCGAAGAAGCTTCTTCGGAAAGCTATCGGGCCACCGCAGATGGTATGGAGATTCTGGATACATACTGGCAGCTTCGTCTTGAACAGGCAGCAGCCTACGATGTGGTGGATCAGGCCTATCTCGAAATATTCAATTCTGTCCTTCAGAAAATCATCAACGAGGCTACCCTCATGGAAGGCAGTCGGTCGGTGCGCGTACGACTATCAGGTCGACCGGACAACTTCGAAGAGTTACCCTTGGTCATTCAAGTCAGCGAACGACTCAAAGAATACACCGCCTTCATCAATGACATGAGCCACTACAAATACGATCACCTTCTACAATCCCCGCAGGGTGAGCCGTGGGCAGATTTGCAGCTCAGTCCTATGGCGAAAGAGCTGATGAGCGCCTCCCGTGATGGTAGGGTTTATGAAATACCACACTGCTACGACCAACCCAACTGGCGAATGGGCAAAGAAGGTTGCGACACAGCCATCAATGAGTTAATAGATATGGGCTTTGTCCAAACACAGGAAGGTACCATGATCCAAACTGAGGCGGGAGCTAAAATCTCAGCCATCGCCGAAGCGCTGAATGATCAGATGCGTTACTCAGCCTGGAGGAGCATCACCATGGCGGAATATGAACTCTTTGTTGAGGGAATCAATTGGGTGTTGGGAAACCTACAGTCTATCAGTAATGACTAGACAGTCTTAATTGTAGTAATAGGGCAAAGACAAACGGCTTACAACCGAATCCCAGAAGTCGATATGGCCATTATATCTAATCATCTTAGCGCATACCATATTATTCACAATCCAGTCAGATGATCATGTAACTAGAATCGCACTGTCGGAAGAGAGGGATAGAGGTTCGAGGTGTGCCTACTTTATACTAAATTGTCGTCTAAGCGGTTAGCGCATAGTACAAGATCTAACAATTCGTTAACCAAATAGAGGATTTAAAATTGCGATCTGTACATAACACTTGCTGAAATAATCAATAGGTCGACATGAAAGAGCAATGGCTTGAACATGGGTACGAGAATTTTGCTTTAGAAGGACCCGATCAATTAAGCATCAATCAGATTGCAAAGCGAATTGGTGCCTCCCGTTCCAACTTCTACCACTACTTCGGTGATACGGACATGTTCATCGACAGACTGCTGGAGAAGCATTGGCAAATAAGCCTAGAGTTCAATAGCCAAGGTAAGAACACTTGCAGGCAAATGATCCCGGACCTCTACGAGGCATTAGCCCAACATCCGATTCCATTGCGGTTCAGCCGTCAACTGTTTACCAACCGCCATATTCCAAGGTTTAATTATCTATACGAAAAGACATTCGACCTCAATGCCAGCGCCTTTGGACTCGACTTGTTTGCCGCGCACTTGAGGCTAGAATTGCCCCGTGCAGACCTACACAATCTTTATAAGACGCTTGGAGAAGCCTGGTACTCCCGCCTTGATCCCGAAGACCTCTCTGCCGCCACCATGCAGCGACATTCTGAAGAAGTCATGGCTTCACTTTCCTCTCTTATTAAGTCTGACCTTTTTACTACCGTAAAACACGCCGTTTGAGCGCATATATATCTCTATCCAGTAGACAGGGTTGTCTATAATCGGAGCACGTTTATCCCTAAATTAGATAGGCGGTTTTAAGAGAACCACCGCACAGCCACCGTGACCAAAAACGTCAGGCTAAATAGCGTATTAAAGAATATAATGAGACAATGAAATCAATACTCAGAACAGTGATGATGGTGTTCTTAATGATCACAGCAAATGCGGCTACAGCACAGGTGTTTCGCATTTCAACTTTTGGTCAAGAAAGTATATTGTTCGGCGATTTTACGAAAAAAGAGATTAATAATCCGGGTGCTGGATATGTTGACTATGCTACACCCGGAGGTCTGGAGTTTAACTATTACCCTAAGAATAAGCTCGGGTTTGGCGTGCGGTGGACCGTTGCATCCTACGAACGTGACCTTGACTCCTATGAGCGTGATTTGAAACGTGAGCTCAACATGAGCAATAATACATTTCACCTAACACAGCCGTTTGCCTATTGGGCCATAGGGTCTGACATAGGTCTATCCTATGTGCTGGATCTAAATGAAAAATGGCAAATAGAACCTTATATCTATTTAGGTTTTAAAGTACTCTATATAGAAAATATTGATGCGATCTATTCTGATACTGGCACGACATTTCAATATCAGGTAGAATCACCAATTTTCGTTGGGTTTAGCTATGCTCCAGGAGCCAAAGTTCATTGGAATGTCGCCAAGCGATTTGGCTTGTATTTTTCATTGGAATATCAGGGGGCGGCTTTCGCCAAAGATGATGAGACAAGGATCAGCTTTAGTACAAACACATTGAATATTACATCATTCGAGCGATCATACGGAATCAACTCGTTGAATATCGGACTTGGTTTGGCAGTGAGATTTGGAAAAGGTCTTGAGCAATAAAAGTCATGTACCCAACCAAACACATCAGCTCTAGAATTGAGGTAACGAGCCTGCTATCCTCGACCGTGTTGTTTACGTCTGCTTCAGAGGTAGCACTCTATGAGGATCGTGAGATAAGGGAAACTAAAGCAATACAATCCTCCAATTATATGTACGCAACCAAATGGTTTCTAAGTATAATTCTGATCATTGCCTCCTTTTCACTACAAGCTCAAGGTGATTCCCAAGAAGACCTATCACAACAGGCGACCAACCCATTGGTTGACCAGATGAGCCGCCAGTTTCAAAACAACCTGAATATCAATAAAGGGTATGATAATAGAGCGCCAATTGTCACAGCCGACTTGACGGCTGACCCAGATGATCGATGGATTGTACCTGTGGGTGCAGGAGCAGGCAAGGTGGTAATACTTGGAGGTAAGCTCCCCGTGAATTTGCAAACCCAGCTTTATAAAAATGTGGTTCGTTCGGATTTTGGTCCCGAATGGCAGTGGAGGTTCCAGCTACAGATATTATTACCAAAAAACATAACCAAATTGAATAACATAAAACTCTGAATATGAAATACATCAGCCAACTAATCGCGAAAAGTATGCTATTGAGCTCTTTTACCTTGTTTGCGTCGGCATCCTTAGTAGCTCAGGAATTATCGCCATACATGGGTGGCGAAGTAGAGCTCGCAGAAGCTCCCAACGGAGCGATAACAAACAAGCGCCTACTTGACGGCATTGAAAAAGTCGCCTGGGTTGAGCCTTCCATAGAACAGCCAGCCGAAGGGATATGGGTACTTGGAGGCTATGGCTTAGCACCAATATCGATCATTGATACCGAAGAAGGTCTGATTGCTTTCGATTGCGGAGACACCAAACATGATGGCGAAATTTTACTAGAAGCGATTCGTACAGTCAGTGATAAACCCATTAAAGCAATTATTTACGGACATTCACATACTGCTTTTGGTGCGGGTGTATTCGCAGAGAGTAATGAGGATATTATGATCATCGGCCATCCCGATCTTAACGCTGTGGTTGAATCTAATATGAAGGCAGCAGGATTTCCTGCCTATTTCCCCGAGATCGGACCCTACCTAACAGCTAGAGGTTTAATTCAATTCAATGCCTTTATGCCGAAAGAAGGTCCAGATGCGTTTGTCGTGAACACTACGTTTCCTGAAGACTTTACCTTAGATTTTTTACCCGTAAATACACCTGTTGAGGATGGTCAGGAGATGACTGTACTAGGTCAGAAAATGCAGTTTTTCACCAAATATGGCTCTGATGATAAAGTGCATACCACTGTTTGGCTTCCTGAACGGAAAATTCTGTTTACCACGATGCTGTGGTCAAGTCCACCTCAATTGTATTCGGTACGCGGTGATGTTTTTCGCGATCCACGCCTATGGATCAAGGGACTAAAATTTAATCGTGATTTAGAGCCAGAAGTGCTCATTTCAGCAGCGGCTAAACCGGTAGTTGGGAAAGAAGAAGTGGCAAAACGATTAGAAGGGTATTTAGATGGGGCAAGTTTTGTGCTTGACCAAACCCTGCGCGGAATCCTTGGTGGAAAAACACCAGATGAATTGCGTCACCTAGTTCAGCTTCCTGAATACTTGAAAGAGATACCTAACAATCTTGAAAATTATGGTGAGATTTCATCTTATCCTCCTGCTATCTATTATCAATCTGTTGGTTGGTATGACAATGACGCAGCTGGCCTTGCGCCTGTTGCTCCTTTAGACGAAGCTCAGCGTATTGTTCCTTTAATGGGAGGACGAGATAAAGTCTTGGCAGCCGCCAAAGAAGCAATGGATAAGAAAGAGTACTCCTGGGCCGCCCAGTTGGTAAATTATCTCTATCGCTTAGATCCAACTGATGAAGACGCAAGAAAAATAAAAGCAGAGGCACTTCGGCAGATGGCCTATGTTTCCACAGGTTCAAATAACCGTGCACATCTGATGTCGCAAGCATTGGCTTTAGAAGGAAAAGTGACCATTCCTACGGTAATACCTCCAGCACCAGAAACCATCAACGCTTTTCCAAGCACCTTTGTCGATTATTTCAGAGTTCGGATCAATCCCGCAAAAAGTGGTGAAACGAATGAACTAATTCGATTTGACTTTGACGATGGTACAAGTGCAGGATTGCATGTGAGGCGTGCGGTAGCAGAATTTATTGAGAATCTTGAAACCTACCCCTCCGAACCCGATCAGGTGCTAAAATTGTCAGGGGAAGCATGGGCAAAGGTGTATTTGAGTGCCGAGCCCATTCAATCTTTAATAGAGAATGGAGAAATCAAACTAACGAAAGGGGATGCCAGAGAAGTTGTTCGTGTACTCGAATTGTTTGATCGATATGACCCGGAAAGCGCGGTAATCATTCCTTCCACTCTAGTGCAAGATCATAAGTAGAAACAGGTTCTCCGAAAAATGACACCAATGAAAAATATTAAATTCTGGATTGTAATTCTAATGGCCTTTGTAGTTTTCGGCTGTGGTCAGACTGGCAAAAAACAAGCTAGTGTTGAAACCGACGAGAAAGGATTAGCCATGCTCAGCGAGCAACAAATCGAGGAGATCGTTAAGCGCTCTTACCAGTATGTAGCCATGTACAATGTCAACCAAAAACTGGCCCTTGCTGAAGAAGGCATGACTACCCGAGGGTATAATAAAGGTTTGCAAAACACCGACCTACTGGATCATTCAGCTCAGTTTATTGCCCGACCCAACAACGATGTACTTTACCAATTAGCGATGCTTGACTTGAGGAAAGATGCCGTAGTGTTTGAATTTCCGGCTTTTGAATCGAAATACGTATCGCTTATGACCAGTAGCTATGACCACTATGTTGAAATTCCCTTATCCACAGTGGATGGAGACTTTCAGGAGCCCACCAGAGTGTTGTTTTATACCGAAAGAAGCGAGGGCTATAACGGGCAAGAAATCGAAGGTATTGACGAACGCTTTGAAATGACGGGTGATTTTGTTTGTGCAACCTTGCGTGTAATGCCACATGCCAATGAGCCCGAGCGATATGCGCGTATTATAGATCAAGTCAATGCGATCAAAGGAATGACCCTATCGGAATACCAAGGGAATGCTGCACTCAAAATGATGGATCCTGACTTTCCTCCTTACGGAAAAACAGACGCAGAAGTTTTCGAGAACAACCTGCTGGAAGTGATGCAATTCATTTTTAATCACACAACATTTGATCCAAATTTCGAATTAGATCGAAAGGTGCTGGAGTTGTATGAGCCTTTGGGTGTAGTCCCTGGCCAGGCCTATGATCCTGAGAAAGTAGTGAAGATTGATGGCGACAGATTCAAGGATATCTCCTTGAAAGTCCGAAACGAACAAATTGCCATTATGAACAATCCGGATAGGATGCTACCTATGTTACCCTTAATATTTCAACCAAAAGGTACAGTCGGGCTAGATGCAATGCTGTTTCCATCTGTGGTTGGTCCTATCGGTCAGCCCGCCAAAGAAGCGATGTATCCAGCCATTTCCACCGACGATGGCGCACTAATGAACGCGCGGCATGACTATGTTATAAGAATGACGGCTAATGAGCTTCCGCCGGCTAATGCCTTCTGGTCATTTACCCTCTATGATGAGGTCAATGGTTTTTTTATCCCTAATGACCAAAAGAAATATAGTGTAGGTGAAAATTCAGGCATGAAGCTTAATGATGATGGTGGAATCGATATTTATATCGCTGCTGAAAAACCATCAGGCGTTCCCAATGAAAATTGGCTACCCATTCAAAGAAAAGACTTGGGTCTCAATATTATCCTCAGGCTTTACGCCCCGGATTTAGAAAAAATGAAAACCTGGAAAGCGCCAAAAGCGGTCAAATTATAGACATTGAATTCATGAGCACCTCTCTAAGTACTAAATCATTTTACACTGGAATATTCTTCATGCTATCGACATTGCTGAACTCCTGTATACAAAGTGAAAAGGAAATCATTCCGGAAGAAGCGCGTGCTATAGCCAAAGAAGCCTACATCTACGCCAACCCGGTAGTCGACAGCTACCGCATTTTATACAGTTACTTTGTAGATAAGAGTCATCCCGACTATAAAGCTCCGTGGAATGAAATTAAGAACATACCCCGGGTATATACGCATGAAGACCGGGCTGTACAAACTCCTAATTCTGATACTCCTTACAGTTGGTTAGCATTGGATCTACGCACGCAACCTATGGTACTGAGCGTACCACCGATGGATGGAGACCGCTATTTCAGTATCCAGCTTATTGACCTGTATACCCACAATTTCGAATATATCGGCAGCCGCACTACCGGGAACGATGGCGGACATTTTTTGATCACAGGACCTGAATGGGATGAGACGGTTCCCGAAGGGATCACGGCGACAATTGAAAGTGAGACCGAACTAATGCTCGCAGTATACAGGACCCAGCTATATCATCCCGATGACCTTAAAAAGGTGGTAGATATACAAGAGGCCTATGCGGTGCAACCTCTTGCTAAGTTCATTGGTCAGCCGGCTCCTAAAGACGCCCCAGAAATAGATTTTATCGAACCCTTATCACAGGAAGAGATAAGGGAGTCTTCAAAAGTTTTTCAACAGTTGAATTTTATTTTGCAGTTCTGTCCGACTCATCCCTCAGAAAAAGAACTGATGGAACGTTTTGCCAGATTAAATATTGGTGCAGGGATGGACTTCAATTGGGATTCATTTTCCCCTGAAGTTCAGGAAGCCATTGAACAGGGGATAAAAGATGCCTGGGGAGATTTTGCTGAGCTCAAGAAAAAGGCAGATGCAGGTGAGATATCTTCAGGAGATGCTTTTGGTACGCGGGAGCATTTGGGTAACAACTACCTGTATCGAATGACTGCAGCCGTTCTCGGCATATGGGGCAACAGCGAGGCGGAAGCCATTTACCCGGCTTATTATGTGGATGCTGCCGGACAACCGTTAAACGGCAACAACAAATACTCATTGCGATTTGAATCAGATGAACTACCTCCCGTCAACTCGTTTTGGTCATTGACCATGTATGAACTTCCGGCTAGTTTGCTTTCTGCTAATCCCCTCAATCGCTATTTGTTGAATTCCGCCATGATGGATGATTTTGTGCGTGATGAAGATGGAGAGATCACCCTTTACCTGCAAAATGAGTCCCCTGGCAAGGAAAAGGAACCGAATTGGCTGCCAGCACCTGATGGGCCATTCTCGGCTATTTTGCGCCTGTACTGGCCCAAGGAGGAAGCATTGAATGGTAGCTGGGAATTGCCACCGCTGACACGGACAAATACGAATTAGATAAATCAACTTACCCTAAAATGGCCATGAAAACGCAAACCAAGAGATTCGTCATTGCCTTAATCACATTATTCATGGCAGGTCTGTTTCATTCCGCGCATTCGCAAATATTGATCTCATTATTGCTGGGTGACAAACTCAATTCCCCTGACCTGGAATTCGGACTTGAAGGAGGGTTCAACAGATCATGGCTTAGTGACATTGATGAAGTGGAAGGCCTTGGGCATTTTCACCTTGGGTTTTATTTTGATATCAGAATGAAGAATGATCTATGGCTCAATACGGGGGTTCGAGTCAAATCCAACTCGGGAGCGAGTAAGCTAAATCCTTATTCACTAAATGATCCCGAGCTTGATGCTGTTTTCGAAAGTGGGTATCTCAACAGAGACATTGGCTACTGGTATGTACCAGTGCACCTCAAATATCGCTTTGGGAGTAAAAAGCAATTCTGCTTCAATGCCGGTGGTCAGATAGGGTTGAGAAACAAAGCCAACGATCTTTTCTACAATACCTATGTTGCTCAGGATGATGTGACTTTCACGTTAGATATCCGCGATCAAATTAAGAGCATCGATGCTGGCCTTTCAGGAGGGCTCGGCTACAAATTCAAGGGCAGTGGCATGAATCTGGGCTTGACTTACTACCAGGGGCTCACCAATATCATGAAAGAAACTACTCTCCCTGAGTATGATTATACCTCAAAGAATTCCAGCCTTTACGTGTATGTGGATATTCCGATAGGTGCAGGAAAAAAAGATGAAAAAGAGTGAAGAGCTACGTCAGCGTGTTACAGCGAAAATTCAGATGCAGGTCACATACCCCATTTACAACTATAGAGAGGAGATAGTACTTTATTGAGACAGGCGCTAATCGCCAGGAATGCTCACAAGGATCGTGATGTCAGTATTATTATAAAACTGACTCGTCATTACCAACTAGGACTCCTCAACCAAGGGTCTCAACTTACTGGATGACCGATTAGCAGGTAGGCTGTGGATCCGAGGGGCGTATAAATTGTAAGTCTTCCTTTTTAGGTAGATAGATAAATGCTAACTAAAAAAGCAGCCGTGCAGCTGCTTTTTGTCTATTGAATCTTGTGAACGATTATAATTCGATCGAAATTATTCTACTTGGTAAAACCGTCAAAATACCCATTAAACACTGCTCCTAAGCCTGCCAATGCCTCCTTGGCCTGAGCACTAGGGTTACCAAATACTTCAAAACGAGTGATGTCGCTATGAGCAAAAAGCTTTGGTAATTCTTCTCCCACGTTTCCTAAATGTGCCATGATCGCATCAGAGTCTGCGAGCCATTCCACTGTATAGCACTTGGTCTCATCGGCATTAAAGTACCATTGATATCCTAGCATTCCCGATTCGCTTTTCACCGTAGGTATTATTTTTTGCGCTAATGCCTTGAAGGCCGCAAGACCTCCAGGTTTGATGGTCCATTCTACCGCGTACTGGATTTGGTTTGTCATGTTAATATTGTTTTAGGTTAAAAAAATATTGTGTGACAAATAAGCACTACTGATCTCTCGGATAAAAAAATAGCGTTCAGTTATCAAACAATAAACGACAACTGCTCATCAACATACTGACGCAACTCTTCTGCCTCCTTAATTTTATACAGGATGCCCATGCTGAACACTATCCCCAAAAGAAATTCAGCATACATATCAATTTTTTGTTTCTGCTTGAATTGACCTAAGTCATATGCCTTGTCCAGCACTATCGAAATGCTCTCGTGGAACTCGCTTAGATATGCCTTATAGCGCTTGATTACCTCACTGTTTTCATTTCGCAATTCAACTACAGTGTTGACGACAAGACAACTTCGTGGGAAGGTCTTATCAATCAATGCATCCACCAAGGCATAAAAAAAGATTTTCAACGAATCTATGCCTCCTGTAGTTTGCCTCAATTCCTTCAAAAAAGGGCCAGTATAGGTAGTAGTGTAGTAGTCAAGCGAATCAAGAAATAGCGAATCTTTCGAATACTTGTTGTACAAAATAGTCTCACCAACATTGAGATGTGCAGAAAGATCCTTAACTGATACCCCGTTATATCCTTTTAACCAAAAGATTTCTTGAGCCTTTACAATTAGCTCATCGTAGGAAGATTCTAGTGCTCTTGCCATATTTCAATTATAAAATCAAATGGATTCCGTTCGTTACGTATTGATTGCGCTCTTCATCGCTTTGGATAAGGCTAAGACTCATTGCCGTGCAAAACAAGCCAAGCAAATGCCGGGATCTGAACTCTGCATCCGCAACACTGTATTTATGATTCACCAACAGGTCGATAAACAATAATTGGATTTCGTTGAGGTAATCATTTAAGCTCTTCTTTATTCCAGCATCTATATCTGCCAATTCGGTTCCTATGTGTATGAAATAGCACCCTGGAACAGGCACATCGTCTCGGAAAAATGACACGTAGAATTTCAGTAGTATTTCAAACAGCTCTCCTTCCAATTCGAGTAAGGCCAATTTGTCATCACAATACCGATCACGGTATAACAATAGAGAAGCATGCAGAATCCCATCCTTATTTTTGAACTCCTTATATAAAGAAAACCGGTTGACCCCCGTGTCACTTACCAGGTCATTAATTGAGCTCCCGTTAAAGCCCTTTTGCCAAAAAAGCCAAATTGACTTTTCCAGAACCCTGTTTACGTTGTACTCCTTATATCGCATAACCTACAATATACGCTATATATATCCATGCGCTATTTTTACTCTTGTGTCGCTTTAGAAAATGTGGTTTGAGGTTTACAGCGCTTTGTTTCTATTCCAGCGAAAGCAATTAGGTTAATCGCACTGCTTTCCTGGCGTTGCACGAGTTGGATAAGGATCGGCACGCTTACAAAAGCGCGCCTTGGGAACTCAACAATCTCTTTAGACTATTCCGGTAGGTCCAGCGCCGGATTGTGATCAAAGAAATCAAAAGGTCGGATCTCAAATGAATGCCACAAGACGGGCATCACCGGCCAGTCCTCAGCCCTTACCATATGGTGCATGCCGATCGTATACCACAGTACGATATCCTTGTTGTTGATGTCGCGATTGGCACTGGTCCATGCTGGTAAGCCCATGCCCGGAGTACTCAAGGTCGGATAGTCGCCAGCGGCAAACAGCTCCGTCGGGTCATAAGGTGTTGCCCACAGGTGATGGTTGATGAATCCCACGCGCATTCGTGGATAGTCATCCTCGGAGAGCAACGTATTGGCTGTTTTGCCGGGCATCAGCTGATAGCTCGTGGGATAGCCCACACCGTTCTTTTTGGTCGTGCTCAACACCCGCCATAGTGTCGGTTTGTTGAGGTCGATGTTCAATTTGACGTCAGATTCTCGCTCAGCGATTTTAGGATTGTTGACCCATACACTCCTACGGGGATGTCCCTCAGGCAGCATCTTGCGTTGCAATCGGCTAAGCTCAATTTGATTGACCGGTCCATCTACATCCAGATCAATCCTGTAACTGAAGTAATGATCGTGATTGACCGCTACAATATGTGGATCCACGAATCGTCCATACTGATCATCAGGTTCACCATCAACCGGGCTGGAGGCATCCTTTTGTGCCACGACTTTCGCCTCTGCAATACCCGTTGCTCCAGCTAAGACGCGTATAGATCCATCTTGTTGGAAGACCCAATCAAAGAGGTAATCGTAGTTGCCAAGCACCGCCGCAGCTCGTACGACAAGGTCTCTCTTTACCCTACTTTCGTTGGCAGCATCACCATTGTGCCTCCATGAAGGGTCGCCCGTTTCACGCTCGAAAATGGCTACAAGGTTGGCCTTGGGAAGCGGTCGACCTTGATCATTAGAAAACAGACCATCCATATAGTGGGCATAAGCCGGGGCGTCCTGTCCGGGGAACATCGGCTTGATCAGACCTCCTGCAGTGTATTCTCCGGCATCTATAAAGTTCCTGGCGAACCAGCCAAAGCCCTCATCCATATAAGGGACGAAAATCTCCGACAAATTACCCTGATACATCACGGGGCGTTCCTCTTCCCCCTCCTGATAGGTGACAGTAGAGATAATGAGCCCCACGCGGTGGTCTGGCCTCACATGAAACTTCCATTTCTGCCATTCTATCACATAGCCATCTACTGTAAATCCGGCACCATTAGGCTGTGATACGATGAAAGGGCCGGGCACGTCACGAACATTTTTGGTTGATAAGTTGTCAAAATCTGAATTCACAGTGGCCATGGGCACGGCTCCTTCGTCCACTACCGTGAGTACTTCGCCAGTATTCAGATCTACTAAGGCCGAGAGACCACCGATTTCTCTACCCCACGTATTTCTGACATATCTGGGGTCTGTGCAATTACAAATTCCTACTCGTTTTCCCCGGTATTGTTCTTCACCAAAGTTAGCCCTGGGTCCAATGAAGCAATCCAAAAAAGAGAAGTCCTCATAGCCTCGTGCCTTCAGGCCGGCGACAAAATCAGGATGCTCCAGTACTTTATCAATCATAGATGAAAACTCACTATCCAACCAGGTAGCCTGAATGCCTTCCAGCTCTCGGAAAGCAAGTTCTTTTTCGTTGGTAAGATCTACTTCCGCTCTGTAAAACTTACCGTTATGATGCACTGTAGCGTATGCCTGCCTTGGTAATTTTTCGTCTGGGGTCCAGCTCCATACTTTTTGCTTTTCCGGCTCGATAAGGTTGATCATAGAAAACCCAGTGGAGTCATTCAAATGACCTGCCTTTCTCAAAGTTTCGAGTACTTTCCAGTATTCCTGGTAAGTCAAAGGATCAAGCGGATGAGAGGTCTGTGCTATGCCGCTGAAGGAGATAGCAAGGCAAAAAATGATTAGAAATAAGCTTGTGAATAGAGATTTCATGATCGAAGTTTTTGTTGGGTAATCTTACAAGATAAGAGAATTATGGAATGAAACTACTACGACGGTTTTTGGCAGGTACGCATTTTGTGACCTGTGCTGATTAGAGGTTGCTATTCAAAACAACTGAGGGTCTCTGGTCGTTTTTATATAGAACACTACACAAAAGAGAAAATACTATGGCACTGACAGACTTAACAAAAAAGACGAAAGAGGAGCTGGCCGGCAGGATTAATGATCTGGAAAGGCTTATCTCCAAAAAAGGCATTGGATCAAGCTACGTGTCTAAAGTGGAAAAAATTCAGCGGCGTGTGAATATTGTATTCTTCCTGGGCGCTATCACGGCTGTAGCTGGCCTTTTCACCTGGCTTTCACTCAGAGGTGGGGATGAGGATGACGCATAAACAAGGCTAATGTGGTCATCGATACAGGTATGTTTACTAGATCCGCTCAGAGTCCCCTTCAGGTGATTCTGAGTAGCGTTTTCATATCAGAGTTGTCTGGCGAGTAACTCTGAGTGGGATTGACCCCCAACACTTCTCTCGCTCAGTACTATCTTAGCGTTGTGAGAAGTACTGTTGCCACTATCCTCTTTCTAATTGTCGAAAGCTGTTCGCTATCGAATTATCAGCGTCAGGGACGTGTAGCTCCCAAATCCTATCATCAAACCATCAGCTTTACCACCTTCAAATCAGTAATCACGGTACCTGTCCAGGTGGAAGGTGAAACACGAAATTTTCTCTTTGACACTGGCGCGCAACTCTCTCTGCTACAGAGTGATGAAACCAAAGGTAAGCGCATGTCTGTATCTGGTGCCTCCAAGCGAAAGGTCTGGCTGTACCGTCACAAGGTCAGTTCAATGCGTATCGGTGATGTGGATTTCAAGAAGGTGAATGTACTGAGCGGGGACTTTACAGGGCTGAAGGAGCAAATACCAGATTTTGGAGGGTTAATCGGCCAGTCCATACTCAACAAAGCCAATTGGAAAATCGATTATCCCAACCGAACACTGGAAGTTTCCAATACCCCTTTTCCTCTCGACTCTATGCATGCCATACCCATTATTAGATCCGGTGGTTCTCCGTATACAGACATCAGTATCGCTGGAACTACTTACCGCGCCATTATTGATCTGGGCTCCTCTGCCAAAGGTCTTAACGTACCGGATGATCACCCTTTGGCACAGCGGCTCATGGACAAGTTCTCCTTTGAGGGCCAGACTAGGGATATCTATACCATGGGTGGATTACAGACAGTCACAGAGCGGGTAGGCACTTTGCCCTTTGTGTGGCTCTCAGGAGTAGGCTTTAAGGATGTGCCTGTTGATATCCGCAACTCCAGCGACCTCAGGATCGGCATGAATTTTTTCAAGGATTGTGTGCTGGTCATCGACAATGATGCCGGGGTGTATCGGTTAAGGAAGCGAATTGAGTCCTGATAAAGTTAATCGGGGTTACAGAATTAACATGGGTTCGATTTAACTCATTATTTAATATGCTGATCTTCGATTGATTGACATTTCGACAAGCTCAATATGACAGCTAATTCTTTTAATTTTGTCATGTTGAGGCTCTCGAAACAATTAATACTAACAGCAGAGGCACAAATCAATCGAAGATCAGCATATTCTAAACACCTTAAGATCCAAATTAGCTTACTTACCTACTCCCCCTATCCATCCCAGATGGGTGTGCTTAAAACTGTCGGCATACTTCAGCCCATAACCCACTAAGCGATCCATGCTCGCATGTCCGAGAAGGATGAGGCCGCAAAGCAGCAGCCATTGATTCATGAGGAGCCAGCCTGCCAGCAGTACCGCCAGGCCGACCCCCTTGTGATGAAAGAGGTTGTAGGTACCAGCCCCAACGCGGGTGCCGACCAGATAGCCCACCATCCCAATATCGGGTGTGAGCAGAAGTGCCGGATACCACCACCAGGCAAAGTCAAGAAAAGTGAAAGCATAAATGGAGGCGAGAAACTGAACCAACTCTTCCAGGCGTAGGACATTTTTCATAGCCTAAAACTAGGAAATTCCTCACCGGAATTGCGCTGTGCGCCCATCCGCGCAAGCAGCTTCTATTTAGGGTCGTATGACCACTACCCTGCTTTTATGAAGCAAGCTTGAAACTATTTATTCGACATTTACGAATAATATATTAAATTCGCTTTTGTCGAATAAATAAATAGGACATGAAAGGAACACAATTAGGAGAATTGGAAGAAGTCGTATTGCTGGTGGTGGCTAATCTCTATGACAATGCATATGGGCTGGTCATCAAACTAGAGATAGAGGATAAATGCAACCGCTCCATTACCATCAGTACCGTACACAACGTATTACAGCGACTCTCTGAAAAAGGATTCCTTGACTCACGATACAGTGATCCTACCCCAGAGCGTGGCGGGAAGCGCAAACTACTTTACAAAGTGACTAAGTCTGGTCAGCTAGCACTCGAGAAATCCAAGGATATGAGAAATGCCCTATGGAGTGGAATACCCAAAGTAGCCTTTGATCGATGAACCCTTGTCCTCCTAAATATATCACCCGCTGGCTATCCAGGTTGTGCAAACCAGAACTGTGGGAATCCATCGAAGGTGATCTCTATGAGCTTTTCCTGCTGGAAACAGAAAGGAAAGGGCTCGCAAAAGCACGTCGCAACTATCTCTGGAATGCGCTGGCCTTTCTGAGATATCAGCGCCTCCAAAAAAAGTCAAACTCAAAAACACAATACAACATGTCATTACTCAAAAACTATTTGAAGATCTCCTGGCGGGATCTTCGCAGAAACAGCACGTTCTCAACGATCAACCTGGTCGGTTTGGTCTCAGGTATGACCATCTTCTTATTGATCCTGCAGTATGTCTTGTTCGAAACGAGCTTCGATACATTTCACTCTGATTCCGATAGGACCTATCGGGTGATCAACGATCGCTATCAAAATGGTGCAAGCGTCCAAAAGGGTATGATCACCTATCCTGCCGTCGGTCCCTTACTTAAAGCAGATATCCCAGAGATAGAGGCTTTTACCAGGATGACCTACAACACCCGCAGTTTCATGGAATTTGAAGGTGAAGCACGACTGATCGATCAACTTCTTTTCGCAGATGAGCATTTTCTGACCTTTTTTGATTTTCCACTGCTAATGGGAGATGAGCAGACGGCTCTGGATGCACCATATGAAATAGTAATAACGGAATCTTACGCCCGAAGACTGTCAAGGGATGATGACCCTTCGGCCTTGATTGGGCAGACCATGATCATGTATGGAGCACCTATTATAGTCACGGCTATCGCCAAAGATGTTCCGACCAATTCACATCTACAATTCGATGTATTGATCTCATATAAAAGCTTTATAGCAGCAGCCGGGGAAAATGCAGACAACAGCATGACCTGGTCTGACTTTTACCATTATGTAAAGCTACAGGATGGAGTCACCTCAGCCATGATTGCAGATAAGCTTGACGACTTTGGAAAGCGACACTTCAAAGAAGGGGAAGTCAGCGGGGCAGTGGAAACCTTCGGTTTGCAACCGCTCCTGGAGGTGCGAATGGACGATACGCTAGAGTATGAAATCGGAAATGTAACTGATGGTCGAGTCGTTTGGCTAATGCTGACCATAGGCATATTCATACTGGTAATTGCCTGGATCAACTATATCAACCTTAGCACCAGTCGTGCCATCCAGCGCGCTAAAGAAGTCGGTATCCGTAAGTCCATTGGTGGTAACAGAGACCAATTGGTCAGTCAGTTTATCGCGGAAACCGCCATGATCAATGCTATAGCCTTAGCCCTATCGGTACTTTTTGTGTTTTTACTACAGCCCTACTTCAATAACCTGACTGGCCTTCAATTGAATCTAAGTATCCTGACTACCACGACCATATTCAACTTACCGGCTTGGTTATTTCTGATGCTATCACTCATACTCTCAGTATTGGCAGTAGCCATTTATCCATCAGTACTTACTAGCCGCTTCACCACGCAGGAGATGCTGAAAGGAAGCTTTAGCACTAAAGGTGAGATAGTCTGGCTGAGAAAGGCATTGGTCATTTTCCAGTTTAGCATAGCGGTCATACTCATCTCAGGCGTCATGGCAGTCAATGATCAAATCAACTACATGCTCAATAAAGATCTGGGTATCAATATCGAAAAGAGTCTGATGGTCTATGGCCCTACTACACTCAACTATGACAGTACACTGGTCACTGGAATCGATAGCTATAAAAATAATCTTGCAGCCCTCAGCGGTGTTGATAAAGTCACTGCGACAACCCGGCCCGCTGGCAACAGAATGGGTCGCGCCTTTCAGATTCGATCTTTAGAGAATCCTGAGCTGGACAACCTCACCTCCAACATCATCAATGCTGATCACGCCTATGCTGACGTCTTCGGGCTTGATATCTTGGCCGGTCGAGACCTGGGGATTCACGATCACAACTCCGATGGTGACCTGGTCAATACCCTACTCATCAATGAGTCTGCGGTGAAGCTCTTGGGCTTTCTGACACCTGATGATGCGGTGAATACCCGACTTAACTTCTTTGGTCATGATTGGACCATTGTTGGGGTGATCAATGATTTTCATCAGATGTCATTGCACCAAAAGATTGAGCCGCTGTTCGTACTACCCTATTATTCAAGTCAGCAGAGTTTTGCCTTGAAACTATCCGGAAACCCTGATCAGATCTTGCCAGCGATTCGAGAGGTCTTTTTGGAGCATTATCCAGGTAACCATTTTGACTACTACTTTCTCAAAGACAGATTTCAATCGAACTACCAGGCAGAGTTTCGCCTGGCGGAAATCTCGAAAGTCTTTACTGTCTTATCCATCTTGGTGGCTACTCTCGGGCTGTATGGGCTAGTGATGATCACTATGATGAGGAAGACAAAAGAAATCAGTATCAGGAAAGTTCTGGGTGCAAGTCTGCAGCAGCTCCTCTTCACTCTCAATAGAGACTTTATCCTATTGATCGGGATAGCCGCTGTACTGGGATCAGGAATTGCTTATGTTGGTTTAGAGAAGTGGAAAGAAGGATTTGCCTATTCCACTGATATGGAGTTGAGCACTTTGGCTATCGCTTCGATTGCATTGTTAGTGATTTGTCTGATCACCGTTGGTTTTCATGTCGGGAAGGTCATCAGGAATAATCCATCGGATTCATTGAGGAATGAGTGAGTCTTTTATGACTAAAACAATCATCGGATGCCAGAAGTACACTACAAAACAAAGAAAGCTCACCATCCTAATTGGGCAGTAGCAATCAAGAAAATAACGAACAAAAACAGGATAATAATAACTAATGAAATGAGTACTCTATTATTAATTATCAAAGCCATAATCATCAAAAAAGTGAATCCAATAATTGAGTAGATTCCTCTTACCATGTATGTTGATGGAATTTCACCCTTAAAAAAAATAGAAAACTCTATGAAATTTCGGTAAACAAGAAGAATTAGGAAGACAACATTGAGTGACAAAAGAATAGTACTACGCTCCCATAAGAACTCCTTGAAATCGACTCCCTCTACCTTATTAGGTATAAGTTGATAGGTTATGAAGAATAAGCAGGTCAAGGGTAAGAATATAAGAAGCAAAAATTCATAAGCATAATGAATAGCCGCAAAAGAGGGAGCTTCGAAAGCTATAAAGTATCGATGCGAGATAGTCATGAGTATCGTCAAGACCATCAATAAGTGTAACCAGTAAAACCGTATGGTTTTTCTGTGGTCTAACATTTTGCTCAGCCCGATCAAAATATGTGCTATGGCCAAGCCGTAAAGCAAGGTCTCAAAAACATGAAAGTGCTCTTGAACGCTCATGGTAGCCAATGTACGAAAAGCATACCATCATGTCAATCCATAACTTAAAGTCGACAGATACCTAAAATGAACTGAGTTTCAATAGAATTTATGAAGTCTGCTGGTCTTTCCTCCTCCTCGCAACAGGGTAAAACTACACTTCTAACCAACTTGCATGATATTCAAAGGTCAGATATGTGTCATAGAGGTTGACTTTTTAAAATCAGATAAATTGCTCTGAAATTTTAGTAACCCATGAATCCAATCATGCTCTTTCTACTACCAATCACTATACTCTTGGCATGTGACCCTGCAACTAAGGTAGTCCCTCAAGAATTTGATTTGGCTGCTGCCAAAAGCATCATCATGAAACAAACTGCCGAATTTACTGAGGCGCACATCACGAAGGATACTTCCTATCTCAACAATGTATTCACCGAGGACGCTCGTGTAATGGCGCCTGATGCTGAAGTAGTGACGGGCAAGGCAGATATTGCGAAGGTGAATGAAGAGTGGGTCAACTATGGAATCTATGAGTTCGAAGAGGTTAGCACCAGATTTTACGGTAGTGGCGCGCATCTCATGGATGAAGGCAACTATAAACTGGTATATGGTCCTGACAGCACAGTTGAGGTAGGCAAATACCTCAATGTCTGGAAAAAGGTAGATAATGAATGGTTGATGTATGCTAACATCTGGAATCAGAGTCCTGGTAAATAGTGGTTCTGTTTTATTTAAGCGAGAAACAAAACAGAACAAGATCACTTGGGCCTAAACTTAAAGTAAAACGTCAATAAGCCGAGTGAGGAGCCCATCAGGATACAGGCCGGGAAGACCGCTTCTCCGTCATTTCCAGGAAAAAGATAGTAGTTGAGCAGGAAAGCCGTCATGAAGCCTAATCCGGCTCCAAATATGATCAACCCCCACTTCACCGCATTAAGAAAAAACAGTTCGTTGCTAAAATACGTAGGGTCCTTGCCACTCTCCAACAAAGCCATGCGCTCCTTGTGCCGCAGCGTACTTACGATATAGATAATCGATACGACCAACAGCACCACACAAATAAGGATCAAGGCAAATACTACTCCATTCATTTTTTCTTTCGTTTGTTTGAAGGTAGGACGGAACTATTGTTTGCTGCGGTTACAAAAACTTGTAACCCTATGTAAAAACAATACCGTCTCACCTTATAATGACGCCTACTGCAGACATCAATCTAATTAAGGAATACCTAAGCACGAAATCTTCCTCGGCCGCTTTTACCTTTGTGGGCAATTATCAGAATGCCGTTTTCGGAATGTGCTACAGGATCCTCAAAGTGCGCGAAGAAGCCGAAGAAGCCGCCCAGGACAGCTTTATCAAGTTCTTTGAGTCGCTTCACAAGCTGCAGGACGTGGACAAGTTTAAGTCCTGGCTGATGAGCATCGCCTATCGTACGGCCATCGATTATCATCGAAAAAAGAAGGCACCTGCACAGGACCTGGAGGCGCTACCGCAATCGGTAGCCACCGATCAGTCCAACCCTGACAAGGTCCTCAGAAGCAAGCAACGACTGGAGCTACTCGAAGGATTGTTTGCACAGCTGAGTGAGCTGGACGCCACCCTACTGCAGCTGTACTATGTGCAGGACATGACCATCAGGGACATTGCGGATACGGTCGACCAGTCAGAAAGCAATGTGAAAGTCCGCCTGATGCGATCACGCGAAGTGCTAAAGAAGAAAATGAGTCCCAACTACAAAGAAGAACTAAAGCCCTAATGCTATGAATCATCTCACCCCCGAACAGCTATTTGACCTTACGGAAGGAAACCTACCGCCAAAGGAGGCGCGTGCACACCAGCAGCATCTGGCCAGCTGCGAACTATGCCAGGAGCAGTATCAGCTGTTTACGGCACTGGAAGCCGACCTGCGATCGCTGGAAGCGCCTGAGGTCTCGCCCGGGTTTGCGCTCAACGTCACGCACAAGCTCAGGGATCGCGAGACGGCCAGGATATTTCATCGCCCGGTTTTCAAGGTGTTCCAATTTGCGCTGGTGTTATCATTCATACTGGCGGTGGGTATCATCATCACACAGCTCTCATCTTATCAGATCGACCTACCGGAAATAGTCGTTCCCGGGGGCGTGTATTACATCATTGCGGTAGCGTGTGTGGCCATCATAGCGGTGGCTGACCGGGTGATTTACGGTAGTGCAAAGAAAAACTTGTAACCTGTCTCTTGAGCTCATTCGTCTCACCTAAAAAAGACGACATGAAAACTCACATCTTGCTAATCATGCTCCTCGGAGCAACAACCATTCAAAGCCAGACCCTGCCACAGGAGTCATGGCTAGCCTACAACAACGTATCCGAAGCGGGCTTTTCACAAGCCAAACTCGCCGAGGCTCAATCCTACTATGATTCCATCGGCTTTGGGGCCGCATTGGTCATTCACAAAGGTGCGGTAGTGGCCTCCTGGGGAGAAAACACCCGCCGCTTTATGCTGGCCTCTATGCGCAAAAGCCTGCTCAACGCTATGATAGGCCGTGCCATTGATGAGAGCAGGTTTCAGTTGAGCACCACCCTATCGGAACTGGGTATCGATGACAAGACGCCTCTGACGGAGACCGAAAAATCCGCCACTGTCGCGCAGCTGCTCACCACCACCTCCGGTATCTACCTGCCGTCGGCGTTTGAGTATAAAGGCTGGAAAGAGCGTAAGCCGGAACGCGGCATTCACCAGCCCGGAGAGGTGTGGTACTACAACAACTGGGACTTTAATGCACTCTGCACCATCTATGAGAAAACTACCGGCAAGCGCTTTCTGGAAGCCTTTCGCAATGAAATCGCCACGCCGCTGGGTATGGAAGACCTGCGACCCATCGACGCACTGTACTACTACGAGCCTGAGACAGAGCACCCCGCCTACCTCTACAAGATGAGTAGCCGCGACCTGGGAAGGTTTGGCAGGCTCTACCTCAATGATGGGAAATGGGACAACCAACAACTTGTACCCCAGTCATGGGTAGCTAGCAGCACGGCCGCTCAGGTCAACGCCTTTGAAGGTCAGGGCTATGGCTACCTCTGGTGGCCGAAGGAGGTCGATGGCCACTCTGCCTACACCGCTAGGGGTGCTGGACGTCATACCCTCACGGTGATCCCCGATCTGGACATGGTGATCGTAGTACGCGCCAATGACTACAACGGCCGACCGCTACAGGGCAGGGAAAATGAGCAATTGGAGACCCTGGTGGTCAATACAAAAACGGGGGCATCCGCTCAGCAACCTACTCTCGCCCCCATGGACTGGTACATCAGGGAAACACCTGATCCAATCGCTAGCCATCAAATCAACGAGTCGATTGTAGGTCAGTATCTTCATCCCATGTTTGGCCAGTTCACTGTCGAGCGTAACGCATCCGAGCTGACAATGCTGACCACTCCGGCCAGGTTTCGCATGATCCCTACCGGCGCAGACGCCTACTACATAGAGGATGCCGGTATGCATACGGTCTTCCGACCCAGCGATGATCCTGAGCTCACCGGCAAGATCAAGGTGGAAGCCGGAGACAAAGGAAGGGTACTGGTTTTCTACTACGCTGCTTCACAGGGGTAGCTTTGGCTAACTAGTCACATACTTTTGAGGCTGACTCAATGGCTCCATGTTGTCAGGTTGAGCGTGTCGAAACCTTATCATCGACCTGATCGATACATTTCGACGGAGCTCCACATGACAATTCTCTGCGGAGATAGCGCTATTGAGTCAGCCTCCTTTTCCAGGTACCTGCCCCTCTATTCCCTACCCGCTACCGTAAACCTTTAGCCTAAACCCTCTGCCTATTGTGTGGAATCAATGACTTGGGTAACTTGTGATAAATGAAGCGATGGTATTACATCCAACTGGAAATGCTTGCAATTGAATATGAGGTTAAAAAGCAATGACTAATTAGAATATATAAGCTGTATATCATGCACAAGTGCGTGATATATTGATGCCAGAAGAAATCCAGCGAACAGTGAAAACAATTTCTAGGTGCAAGCCTCATTTAAAGAGCCAATACATTAAGACTACTGGAAAACACAGCTCTAGTCAATAATAACATGATCTATATCATCAGTGGAACCTCGAGATCAGGAAAAACCCTAGTAGCCCAAAAAATTATGCAAAAGAGGGGAATTCCCTATCTGTCGCTTGACTGGCTGGTGATGGGCTTTACAAATGGCATCCCTGAATATGGTATCCATGATAAATTATGGCCCAATGAAATTGCTGAAAGGCTCTGGAATTATTTAAAGGCGATGCTTGAGAGTATCATTTGGTCTGAATCTGACATAGTAATTGAAGGCGAAGCTATACTTCCCGAACTGCTCATTAACTTTCTAAGGAAACACCCGACTCGTATTCGAGTTTGTTTCTTAGGTTATGCACATGTAAGTGTACCTCAAAAGATGGAAGAGGTATATGAATATCATCGAGATAAAAAAGACTGGTTGACTACCGAATCAAAGCAGTATGTTGAAGATCATATCCGGAATATGGTAGCCTATAGTAAACGAATTGAAAAAACGTGTAGTCATTACGGCATAAGGTATTTTGATACATCCAGAAATATTAAACAAGCGTTAGATCAAGCTATGATCTATCTGCTAGAAGAAAAATGATCGAATCCATCGAAATAGACGGCATTAGTTATGGCTTTGCCAAAGACTTTAAACACGTCCAAGACATTAGATTAGGTTTCAATGGTTTAACAGAATCCGTCTTTGGATTCAGTTTAGAAAATTGGTACAATGATGGCTTCTGGGGCGACTATTATATTCCCTATTCGCTGCTTCATAATAACAAGGTTGTATCAAATGTTTCAATTAATAAGATTGAATTTGACATTGACAGTGAGAGAAAGACGGGTATTCAAATCGGAACGGTAATGACGGACGAAAAATACCGGAATAGAGGACTTAACAAGTACTTGATGGAAAAGGTAATGCATGAATGGACAGATCAGACTGATTTTGTCTATCTCTTCGCTAATGATAGTGTACTTGATTTCTATCCTAAGTTCAATTTCAAGCTAGTAGACGAATATCAACACTTGAAAACAATAGATACATACAGCGCTTCATCTTCCTGGAAAAAACTGAACATGGAAGACCCGACTGATGTCGCCTTTTTAATGGGAAGAATTAAGGATTCAACTCCTGTGGCAAAGATAACTATGCGTAACAATACGTCATTGATCATGTTTTACTGCAATTCCTACAAGAAAAGTAGCATTTATCATATTGAAGAACTTGATGCCATTGCCATTGCAGACTTTAAAGGTGACACTTTATACCTAGATGATGTGTTCTTAATAAGCCCTTTAGAAATCAATGACGTGATCCAGACCATATCTGATCAAAGGATTCTACGGGTAGTTTTGGGGTTTACACCTTTGGACGAGTCGGGTTTTGACAAGCATTTATTAAAGGGTCCAGATACGCTCTTTATGCTGAAGGACAAGCTTGACTTTTTCACAGATAAACACTGGATGTTTCCAGTTTTATCTCATGCGTAAATTGATCTCGAACGCAGAAATCTTCTAATCAAGTAGACGGCCGTGAGCCATTAGCTCACGGTGCGCCTCCTTGCAGGCCGCCTCACATGCTTACGTTGAAGCATCTGTACAGGTGCCATTCGCTCAGCGTTTGGTTCTCGTACTGGGCGGTTCGCAGAGCAAACAGAAATCTCGTGCTTCTAGCTACTGGGCGCATACCCATTTTGGTTAGACGTTGTGCTCAATTAGTGTGCATAGCCGACTTCATAATCCGGAACTATCACGCCAGTCTCAGTAACATATCTTTCCCATTGCCTAATAAGATCGGACAATCTTTCAGGTTCTTGTCCTGCCAAATCAATTTGTTCTCCTGGATCAGTAGCAAGATTATATAATCGCCACTGGTTCTCAATCACATTAGGATCATTCGGCTTCCAGGGAATTCCAGAAGGTTCATATACGATCTTCCAATCACCTTGACGAATTGCCCTACGACCAAATAACTCCCAGCCCATTGTATAATTTTCAGTATGCAGGGACTCTCTATCACCTTTCAATAATGACAACATCGATGTGCCCCGAAGAGGGAAAACTTCTCTTCCCTTGAAAGTTTTGGGGTGTTTTATATCTGCAAGTTCTAAGATAGTAGGTAGAACATCCATTACAGTGATCATTGCACCTTGTATCGATCCACCTTGTATGACTTTAGGGTAATGTACGATCGCTGGAGCTCGAATGCCTCCTTCCGTGGTAAAGCCCTTGAACATGCGAAAAGGAGGTGCCAAAGCTCTAGACCAATTAGGACCATGCCACAGATACGAGTCTGCCGCTCCCATATTTTCCAAACTATTGTCACAACATTCATCGACCCATTCACCTAGAGCATCCCACCCTATATCCAAATGAGCACCCTCAGGCCCATTATCAGACATGAAGACAATTAGTGTATTTTCAAAGTCACCACTTTGTTTGAGCGACTCTAAAATCGCACCAAGATAGCGATCCATATCGTCTACCATAGCAGCATATATTTCCATTCTTCGAGCCTCTGTTCTTTTGTCTTCCTCGCTCAAAGAATCCCAAGCTACTTCGGAAGGAATTCGATCTGTTAATCTCATACCAGGAGTCGTTAGTCCGAGTGTCATCATCTTTTCAAATCGAGATATCAGTAAAGCATCATGACCAGAATCATATTTACCAGCATACTTTGCTATTGACTCTTTTGGGGCTTGAAGCGGCCAATGTGGCGCAGTATAAGTCAGATAAGCAAAAAACGGCTTTCCATCATCTGGACGGTTCTCCAAGTAATCAATCATTCTTTCGCTATATGTACGCGTGGAATAAAAATTCTCCGGAAGATTGACTCGTTCACCATCTTCTTCATATACTGCCTGTCCAGGTCCTACACAAGGCATCTGATTCAAATGTCCAGCACAACCCTGAAGTAAACTATAGTAATGTTCAAAACCTCTGGCTCCCGGGCTAGTTTCTGCCGTCATACCCAAATGCCATTTACCAGCCATGTAGGTGTGGTATCCAGCATCTTGAAGTAATTCAGGGAGTGCTGCCACTCTGAAATTCAAAAATCCTTCATAACCTGGATTCGCCTGCTGATTCTCTCGAAGTTCTTCAGCCATATTTCCAAGACCAGCTAGATGATTATCGGTTCCTGTTAGTAACATCGATCGCGTTGGGGAGCAAGTTGGAGCGACATAGAATTGAGTTAGTCTGACACCTGATGCCGCCAATGCGTCCAAATTGGGAGTTTCGATTTCTCCACCAAATACACCTATATCTGTAAATGCGAGATCATCTGCAACTATCAGTAAAATATTAGGCCTAACATTTTTTGATGGATTACATGAGATTATTGCAATGGCTACTGCAAAGCACAAGGACAATCGTTTCATGGAACTCATTATTAAAGTCAAACCTATTTAATTTAAACAAAGGCTGAAGAATAAAAAACTGAGCGCAACGCACAACTAAAATCAATAGGCTAGCTGAAAAGTTGATTGTGTTTGCTTTCTATCAATTGGCAATACTTTTCTCTCATTTCTTTTGATAAGAAAGACTGATTAACAAAGTCCAACCATGAATTTTGAAGTTTTGAATACTTATTTAGAATGTTCTCCGCTGCTTTATCAGGGATTCCAGAAGTAGTCATAGCTTTCAAAAAATCTGACTTTCCCAGTCTCTTCTTTTTACCACATAATGTCAAAGCAAGCTCTTCATCGTCTCCTTCAACTACTAGGGCCGATGAAACTAAATCATAGGCAGGAGCCAGTTCATATTGACCATGGTCATTCTTTAGCAATGAGAAATTTTTTAAGTGCATGTCGGCATTTCCTGTTAGGAAACTAAACAGCGTCAACTCATAAAACCTCACCAAATCAAGCCCTGGGTTTATGCTACTTCGCTTGATCTCCTTGGCTATCTGCTCATGCGATGACTTATACTTGTCCTCGGTCAGTCTTCCCAACAGTTGACACATGTCCTCCATATGCTTTTTTGCTCCCTCCTGTCGATCCATTCTTTTGGTTATATAGGCTAGTTCTCCCGAATCTAATCGCACCAAAGAGTGCTCGGCAGTTCTAATTCTCGATAGTTGCGCAAGGTGCATTGTCAGATCTTCTATTTGTGGCAACTCATCCCACATTGGCGACTGAGGCTTTAGAATAAACTGTCCCCACAAGCCCACTATTGTCAATTTCCCAGACGCATTATCGGGTTTTTCAATGTCCAGGGACAATTTCGGTTGAACACCCGTCACTGTCGTTTTCCCCTTAATCATTTGTTCAGCAAGATTCAGAAACTCTTGCTCAGTATAGGGCATTTTTGGGGGTTCCGTAACTCCGAATATTTTCTTGCTACAATTCGGGTGAAAATCGCTTTCTGAGTTTTTATAGCAGTATAGACATTTCATGTTAATGGCTCAATTGATACAGCGCCTATGCAGTCTTTGCATGCAACTAGGAGAATGCCCATTCTATCTTTTTCATTGACTTTCCAATTTTTTTCAACGAGATCCAAAATCCAACCCTCTGGAATGAGACCATCAAAAAATGGAAACAAAATATTTGAATGGTAGGGCGCTTTCTGCAGTGGCAGAGTTAAACTAATAGACTCACCCTGCTTTGCGAAATAATCATATTCATATTGAAAATGATATCCTTCCTCATCCTCGGTTAATGTCCCGGCCCACTCATCTTGATAAAGTACTCTTGCTTTCCTCATCTCGGTTAACTTCTGTTGGCCCTAATTCATACCCAAAGAGGTTTAATACTTGATTGACCTTATCCATTTTCAAGGTCGGCTTTCCTTGCTCAAGTTCTCTAACAAACCTTAAACCAACTCCAGCCGCAAATGACAGGTCTTCCTGATTCATCTTTGTTTGCTTTCTTTTCTCTTTGACAAACTGTGCTAATGATGTTTTCATCGTCGTATATACCCTTTCGGGTGTAAATCTACGGTTTTTTAGATATTATACTACATCGGGTATAATTATTTAGATGTCAATCTAACTATACCTTTTAAGGTATAAAATGATTCGCGAAGCGAATTTACACCTGATAGGGTAAGCTTTAAGAAGAAGAACCTCTTTACTGAAGGAGAGTCTAACGCACGTAGCTAAAGCACATGCATTTATTGCGTCACTTGAAAGTGCATTGCAAATCCGCTAGCTTAGGAGAAATAAACATTGCCCAGAGGCACGTGTATTTATCTGGTCGTTCATAGCTTGGCGTCAGCGAAACTCTGGAAACCCATACCAATCAGGTCTGTCTTTAAACATAAAAATGAGAGCCCCCTTCCTTTTTCTTGTATCATTTCTCCAATTCAACTTTAGTACTGCTCAGGTTTCAATTGAGCAATTGGAATTGACTCCTGGAAGCTACAAGGTAGGCTTTGATCATTACTTAGCCATTGACAGTTGCAGAACCTACAATCGAATCTTCGACTGGACCAACGAGTATGTGCCAAGGCCGATACCAATAAGTATTTGGTATCCATCAGATGATGATCCATCGGATACCAGGCCCCTGAAAGTTCTCGATTACATGAGAATACTAAAGGAAGAGGAAGAATGGGAGCACCTGCCGGACGAACAGATACTAAACTGGTTTTACTATCCTAACACCCTATCAAATCAAGCCCATTTGCAAGAGTTAACATCTGCTTTTCCCGACATTGAGCCTGCGGATGGGAAATACCCGGTCATCATTTATGCGCCTAGCTATCAGGCTTCATCGATCGAAAATTTTACACTATGTGAGTATTTGGCGAGCCATGGTTACGTGGTGCTTGCCAGCCCCAGTCGTGGATCAGTTAACCGCTTTTTTGAAGGAGGAACTGAAAAAGACATGGAAACTCAAGCGCGAGACATTGAATTTCTGATAGGAGCAAGCCAACAATTTCCTTACGCTGACCACAGCAAGATTGCGACTATGGGCTTTAGCTTCGGAGGCTTATCCAATGCCTTAGCCCAGATGCGAGACCAGCGGATCAAAGCAGTAGTAAGCCTGGACGGAAGCATCAAATACCAATACGAGACTTTGAAGACTTCACCATTCCACAAAATCGGGAATGTAAACGTGCCTTTTGTTCATTTCTCACAAAAAGAAATCCCAGCCGAAGTTTTGGCCGAGGATGACATTGATGCTCGCCTCAACACAGCGTTTGAGTTCTTCGACAGTTTGGAATATAGTGATGCCTATCATTACCAGTTTCACCATCTCACGCATTCCTACTTTAGCACATTGGGCGTGTTATTCCAAACTCGGGATCCAAGACAGGATAAAAGTGATGCGGAGATCATGGCGTCTTACCGATGGCTGTCTGTCTACACGCTCAATTTTCTGGATGCTTTCCTCAAAAAGGATGAAACAGGATTGGAATTTCTTAATCGTGACCCTGCTGAAAATACTGGCCAGACCAGCATAATTTCAAAAGAAACAAAACTTGCAGCCAAGCGAAAATTCACCTTTCAGGATTTTAACGATCTGGCCGTTGAGCAGGATTATGTAAATCTCAAGGCCCTTTATGATTCCCTGCTTGTCGAACATCCAAAACTGGAAATACCGGAAGGAAACCTGAATAATCTGGGGCTACAGCTGGTTTTTCATCCCCAAAAAATTCAAATGGGGATCAATGTATTTCGCTTTGCTACATCGCTCTATCCTCAATCGGCCAACCTCTGGGATAGTCTCGCTGAAGGATACTTATACTTGGGAGACAAGGAGAAGGCTATCCAAAGTTTTGAAAAATCATTGCAGCTGAACCCGGACAATCAAAACGCCATTAACAGGCTGAAAGACCTACGATAGCACCGCTAGTAGTGGTCAAAATCCAGCGCTCTCATGACACTCGATAGGGATGATTTTTAATGATCTTTGAATAGACAACCACCGGAGGATAGCTGGTTGACGTATGACTAAGGAGAAACGCATAGAAACATATTGTCCCAAAAGCCGAACTGATTGGCGAAAATGGCTGGAAAGAAACCATCAGTCGAAACAGTCGGTTTGGCTTGTCTACTTTAAGTCATCCTCAAAAGTTCCTTCTATTAGTTGGAGTGATGCAGTTGACGAAGCATTGTGCTTTGGCTGGATAGATAGCACCAAAAAGACCATTGACGAAGAACGGTATATGCAATACTTCAGTAGAAGAAAACCAAATAGCATGTGGTCGAAAATCAACAAAGAGAAAGTTGACACACTCATCCAGAAAAACCAAATGACCAAAGCGGGTTTTGACAGCATAGAAACTGCTAAACAGAATGGTTCCTGGAGCATATTGGATGAAGTCGAAGCACTGGTAATTCCAGAGGATTTGAAAGACGAGTTACTAAATCATAAAGGCTCGATGGCGTATTTTGATGGTCTGAGTAAGTCCGCTAAAAAGATCTTGTTGCACTGGGTCGTTTTTGCTAAAAGGTCAGAGACCAGACAAAAGAGAATCCTGGAGATCGCAGAAAATGCAAGCAAGAGCCTGATGCCCAAACAGTTTAGATAAAGACACCTTAGGTCGGTCTCAAGAACAGCCAGGTTAGGAGCACGCACTGCATAGGATGAATCCATAAATTGCCAACCCTTACATGGCCAACTCTACCTGAAATTTTATCATATAGAACTGTGTGTCATTCTTGATTTCGGTGTATGAAAAATCGCTTTGAACCTTCAAATTTTGATGGTCAATTCTTCAATGTTAAGCTAGTGTTACCAATTTAATAACCCAAGGTTATCAATTTAGTAATACACACTTAATCTACTCTGTTTAATTTACATCGAACTTTGCGCTACCAAATAACCTAAGAACATCATGACATTCGGATTGCTTGAAGTCCTCAATCTCCTCGGATCATTGGCTTTTTTCATCTACGGGATGAAGGTTATGAGCGAATCGATACAGAAAGTAGCCGGCTCGGAAATGAGACGAATTCTGTCATCAATGACCTCTAATCGGTTCAAGGCAGTCTTAACGGGATTTTTGATCACTGGCTTAGTTCAATCCTCCTCTGCTACTACAGTGCTGGTAGTCAGCTTTGTTAATGCCGGACTTTTGTCGTTGATGGAATCTATCGGTGTGATCATGGGGGCTAACATAGGTACGACCATCACCGCATGGCTCATCTCCATAGTCGGGTTTAAGGTCAAGATTTCGAGCTACGCACTTCCCATCATTGCTCTGGCATTTCCACTGCTCTTTTTTAGCAGAGACAAATTAAAGTCCTGGGGTGAAGTCTTTATTGGTTTTGCGCTATTGTTCATGGGACTGGCTTTTCTGAAAGATGCCGTTCCTGATCTAAAGTCCAATCCGGAAATATTGGAATTTCTGGGGAACTATACCGACATGGGCTTCATGTCAATCCTTCTTTTTGTGCTAATTGGTACGACATTGACGGTAGCGGTCCAGTCCTCAAGTGCGGCCATGGCGCTGACGCTGGTCATGGCAAATAATGGATGGGTTCCATTTGAACTTGCAGCTGCCATGGTATTGGGCGAAAATATTGGAACTACAATAACTGCTAACCTTGCGGCCATTGTTGGTAATGTGCACGCCAAACGAGCTGCTTTTGCTCACTTTATATTCAACATTTTTGGTGTGGTTTGGATCATACTACTCATTCACCCGGTAGTGGGTCTCATAGATTCCTACATGGTGAGTAGCGGGAGTGCTGGCCCGCTAGCTGATCCTACAGCTATCCCTTTTGGGCTATCGATATTTCACACTTTGTTTAATGTGGTGAACACTTTCTTACTCATCTGGTTTGTTCCGTTCATCGGTAAAGTCGCCATCTCTACCGTCAAATCGCATGGGGATGATGAAGAGTTCAACCTGGAGTTTATAGGTACCGGGCTGATGAGTACTGCTGAACTCTCACTGGAAGAAGCGCAAAAAGAAACGGCCCTTTTCGGGAAAACCGTAAAGAGAATGATGAAGCTTTTCTGTGAACTTCTTGATGAAACCAAGCCCAAGAAGATCAAAAAGCTTCACAAAAAAATGAGAGAGTATGAGGAGATCACCGATCAACTCGAAACGGAAATATCAAACTATCTCAGTAAGGTAGCTGATGGCAGTCTCAGCCATAAAACTTCCTCAAGGTTGGTGAGTATCCTGAGTATCATCAATGATTTGGAACGAGTGGGTGACGTATTTTTCCAAATGTCAAAAGACATTGAAGCAAGGAAAAAAGATGATACCACATTTTCTAAACGACAAAGGGCCAATCTGGAAAAAATGCTGATCCTCGTGGAAGACGCCATCAAAATTATGAATGAAAACCTTGATCAGGACTATTCTACAGTAAGTTTTGATAAGGCACTATTAGCAGAACAAGAAATCAATACCACAAGAAACAAGCTAAAAAAGGAGCTCCTGGAACAAATGGAAGCCAAAAATTATGACATTAAGATTGGTGCCCTCTACAAAGATCTTTTTCAGTCGCTGGAGAAAGTCGGAGATCACATCGTGAACGTGACAGAGGCCATCACCGGTGAATCTGAGAGAAGTCTCAGGAAGGCTAGCCTCGAGGAATCAGAAGCTTGAAAATTAGTGTTGACGACTAGAAACTATAACGCAGATATCACGCACTAATGCGTGATACATTAATGTTGGCACACATTCACTCAACTCCATGACAGCTCTTATCATCATCATTGTAGGTGTGTTACTTTTCTACCTTCTAACAAACAACAAGGGAGGCGAACAGCCAACGAACAACAATTCAACTAACAAATCTGAATCGACCATTTCCGAACTGGAATTCCCGGACAGAAACCCAGCAATTGATTGGCATTTTCAAGCAATCCAAAAGGGAATCCAAGAAGGCAACTTTGAATTGGTAAACCTTTCATATGCAAAACTGATTGAAAGTATTAGGCAACAGAGCATTAATCAGCCCAACGAGTATGACGACCTCCTAAACTCCGTTCGACAGGAATATGAAGTGTTTAGAACACACCACAATTTTGAATATCCAGAACAGTTTCTTCCTCCCAATGAAAGAAAAAAAACGAAGAAAAAAGCCGAAGACTTAGTGAACGTTTCCTCGAAATCTGAAGGAACCACTACAACTTTCACAATTAACTTAAACAGGGAAGAACTTGAAAGAAGACTTAAAAACAAAGAATTTAAAAAATCTGTCCCTGATGTTGCTGATATCGCTGGATTTTATGGAAGCAAAAGCCTTTCAATGAATAAAGAATTCTGCGTAACTAATTCTCAGAAAGGCGATTTTGCCGTTCTTCAAAACGACAGTCTACTTTTTAAGAAGAAACTAAAAAGACCTAATGACTGCTTAGTAAGCAACAATGGAATTTCCGTTTGCAGCGACTGGTTGAACTTTGACGGTCTTGATGGGACATTCTTGGTATTCAACCAAAGAGGATAAGAAATTTTCTCAATTCAAACCACCGCAAATCTTGGAAAAACAGGAATTAGTGAAAATGGGGAGATTGCCCTATTTGAAACCTACAACTCGACCACTGATGATGCCGACAAGATTTTTATTATTGATGTCAAGGAGGCAAAAGTCATTAGCAAGTTTTTTAGACCTTTTGCATTTGTGAACTGCCAAATCGATACGTCAAAAAACAGAATCCAACTTATAGACAATAAGCAGTTCATTTTCGAAATTGACTACTTAGGCAACCAAACCAACAAAGAAGATTACGAGGCTCAGATACTCACAAAAGGAAGCGTCCATCACAAACTTTGGTTTTATATGGAAAAGCCAGAAGAAGTAAATTTCAAAGACAAAAATTATCTGGACTTGCTAACTCTTGCTACTAAGGACAAGGAAGCCAAATATGCATTTGGAGCAGACAGGATATACAGGCTCATAGGCGAGTATCATGAAGCCAACAACAACATCGAACAAACCATCGCCAACTGGGAACGAGCAATTAGTATCAACCCAAAAGTTGGAATTAAAAGAAAACTGGATAAACTGAAAGGTAAACAATAACGTGTGCCAACAGACGATATAGCACATACCTCTACTGAGCAATCTGCTACTGATGTGCGAAACATACCACGAATCTGCCGCCATGACACTTCGTCGTTATTTATCAGCTTCTGTGCGTGGAGCTATTTATTTGTGGAACGCATTTTCTTTCTGCCACTTTTATCGCTTCGGCAGATTCGCTACCTTCATCCAAATTTACAAAGGCGATAGGCACGTGCTATATCTGGTCTTTCAAAAGTCAATTTCAAGTCTCAAGCCTATTCGATAAATTCCCTATACCTGCCGCAATAATTCCGATAGTCAGACCATCCTATCTACCTTTGTCTCATGATAGGAAAGAACAAAGCAGCCATTCTCGCTAAGCTGGGGATCAAGGCCTTGAATGCAATGCAGGAGCGTGCACATGCAGCCATCAGCACCGGCGATGAGGTAGTACTGCTCTCTCCTACCGGTACGGGCAAAACGCTGGCCTTTTTACTGCCCATCATTGAGACGCTGGATCCTGAGCTACAAGCCGTGCAGGCCATGGTGCTGGTACCCTCACGTGAGCTGGCCATCCAGATAGAGCAGGTCTTTCGCGAAATGGGAAGCGGCTACAAAGCCACGGCCGTTTATGGTGGCCGATCCGGCTCGAAGGACAAGCTTGAGCTCAAGCACCCACCCGCCTTGCTCATCGGTACACCCGGACGAGTGGCGGATCACATCAGGCGTGACAATATCGAGACACGATATATCAAGACGCTCGTCCTTGATGAGTTTGACAAATCCCTGGAGGTGGGCTTCACCGACGAAATGAAGGAAATCGTCAGCACGCTGCGTGATGTCCAAAAGAAGGTGCTGACCTCAGCCACACAGCATGTAGCGATCCCTTCCTTCGTGCGCCTGAGCAACCCTACCCGGCTCAACTTCCTATCGGAATCTACCTCACAGCTACAGCTCAAATCGGTGGTCTCACCAGACAAAGACAGGCGCCCTACACTCATCGAACTGCTCCGGCATATTGGAAAAAGGAATGGTATTATTTTTTGCAACTTCAAGGATAGCATCCAGGAGGTAAGCGACGCACTCAGCAAACAGCACATCGACCATGGCTGCTTCCATGGTGGGTTGGAGCAGATTGAGCGCGAGCGTGCCCTCATCAAATTCAGGAACGGCAGCTACAACCTGTTAGTTGCTACAGATCTGGCGGCCAGAGGGATCGACGTACCCGAAATGAATTTCATCATTCATTACGAGCTTCCCCATACTGAAGCCGAATTCACCCATCGCAATGGAAGGAGTGCAAGGATGCACAGCGAAGGAACGGCCTATGTACTTTACAGCAAGGATCAAAGACTTCCCGAATTTATCAACGTGCCGGCACCCATTGCGCTAGCGCCAAAAAAGGAAGCATTATCGAGCGACTGGGACACCCTCTTCGTATCAGGCGGGAGAAAGGACAAGATATCCAAAGGTGACATTGCGGGGCTGTTCTTTAAGCAGGGCCAATTGACAAAAGAGGAACTCGGAGTGATTGAGTTGAAGCAAGACTGTGCTTTCGTCTCAGTACCCCGTGCCAAGACCGACCAGCTTATCTCAGAGCTCAACAACACCCGGCTAAAGAAGAAAAAGGTACGCATCACTCGCATTGATTAGAGGTATAAGGACGCAGAATGAATTATAATTCAACCACAGAATAAGGAAATGCAAAATCTGCTATTTGATTATATCTCCCGGTACATTTCCCTGACCGAGGATGAAAAGAGTGCCATGGCAGCTTTGGATGTCTTTCGCACAGTCAAAAAAGGTACCGTCCTGCTCAAGGCCGGACAGAAGTCAAGGGAAGGCTACTTTGTATTGAAAGGATGCCTCCGTACCTACTACATCATAGAGGGGGAGGAAAAAACGACAGAGTTCTATACAGAAATGGAAGGTGTCACCCCAAACTGTGTGGTAACCAACGAGCCTTCCGGATATTATGTAGCTGCTACGGAAGATGCTATCATCGCCCTGTCCAACCCCGATATGGAAGCTGACATGTTTGCGAAGTTTCCAAAATTTGAAACACTTTGTCGAATACTTTCAGAAGAACTAATCGTCAAGCAGCAAACCAGCATAGATGACTTTAAGACCTCTTCTCCCGAGCAGCGGTACTTGAGCTTGCTTCAAAAAAGACCCCACCTCATTCAGCGGGTACCTCAGCATCAATTGGCGAGCTATTTGGGCGTCAAACCGCAATCGCTGAGCCGCCTGAGGGCCAGAATTCTTGAAAAAAGTAAAAGCTAAGCCTTACTTCTTAACTTAAGTGAACGTTTAAACACTGCTCGTCTTTGAAGCTTTGCCATCAAACAAAATGATGATATGCAAAGTAAGATACTAGCACATGGCCTGGTCCTGATACTCACGACCTGTTCACAACTCAGCGCACAATACGCCAAGTCAGACAGTACCTGCCAAAAGTATTTTATCGGTAGCACCTTTGCCATGGTGGGGAACTTTGCCCCAACGAACAAACCTGATTTTGTCCAACTCAATCTCGGCTATCGCATTACGGGACAGGATGTGGTATCCCTGGAGCTGAAAACCTGGAAGTATGCATGGTCTCTAGGCATACCCTACGGGCCTTCATATGAAGCGCCCGAAGAGCAATTTCCCGGATATATCAGAGAGTATGGCTTTGCTCTTGTTTATCAAAGATTTCTATGGAAAGGATTGTATGCGGGAGTACACGTCATGAGTGCCTGGCAGTCATTTGTAGATGATAACGGGGTAAAAATTGACGATGGATTTCAAATATTCAATACTTACAGACTTGGGTATCACTTTAAGTTCTTTAAGGATAGGTTCTTTATTCAGCCTTCTATTGCCATCACCCATCGACCTTATCACACAGAGATGCCCGTGTCATTTAAGCAATTGGATGATAAGTGGCCCAAATACTTTATTGGTGAACCAGGGCTTCATTTTGGGTTTAATTTTTAGAGTTTTTGAAAAGGAACGGGGCTGGTCACCATAGGGCAATGGAGCCTTACTTTGAAGCAACTAATGGCCGTGCACCCTCCCGTCACCAACGTACCATCTATGCAGGAATGTGAAAGGATCACTATAACACTCCGCACCTATATCGAGCTCAAGGATTGGTTGCGGGCGATTCCCAATGATCATTACTTTAAGGGTAGCAATTGGCGGAAGGATGCTCCAATGGGATTAGATCATTTTATTGTACCTTTCAAAGCAGAATTCTTGTGGGCAATAAAGTCTGGGATAATTTATTTGAAGCAGGCTAAAGACACAAATCCTTCAAAATAGTATTGATGATACTCGATAAAGAAAAATGGCAGAAAGACTCATAAAAAAACAAGTAGCGGATCCGATATCGAATCACCAACTTCTTTTTGTAAAACTGATTCTCGCCGTACTAGTGGATTTAATGGTACTCGGGCTGTTCAATGAATTTTGGGAATATGTAGTCATTGACTCTTTCAGCATTGCTTTAATTGCGGCTTTCTTACTTCAGGTTCTGCTGAAGTTAACGTTGATTTTTGAACACAAAGTAGCCGCGTACTTCAATAAAAAACAGGGAACGCTTCCTAAAGTAATGCGCTTTTTATCTGCTTGGGCAATCTTGTTTTTTTCCAAGCTAATTATTTTAGAAGCGATTAATCAGGCTTTCGGAGATCACGTTTTGTTTTTAGGCCCATTCCACGGAGTAATCGCTTTCGTAGTAGTAGTTGCTGCTATTTTGGTTGCGGAAGGGGTCGTTACAAAAATCTACAAATCATTGGCGTAAAGAAGAGGAGCACTGATGGTATCTCAACTCAAACCTCCTCCAATTTCTCAACTACTCTAAGACGAAAAGCTGCCCTAATGCAGCAACCGATGCAAGTATCAGGGAATTTGCTAGATTAAATTCCAAAAAATTGAACCCTGAAGCATTCCTATAAACTCTCCTTCGTTTTCTTTGGGATTCCTTCCTTGACCCATTAGGTAAACATCAATGGCAAAGTCAATTTAAATTCACAGTATTGCAATTATGATTCTAAAGATAATATTCATTGGCACTGCTATTATTGCCGTCAATTTATTCATCCAGGGGCTCGGAAATATATTCTGGCTTAGAAAAGTAGTATCGACAGCTAGAAATAAAAATGACATTACAAATAGTGGAATTCTAAAAGTTTTACTGATATCAATTATGCTCTTTACCCTAATTCATACACTCCACTCGTTGGTTTGGGCAGGTTGCTATTATGCTATTCCTGAAACTGCGAGTCAGTTTTCCAGCTTTTCAGAATCGGTTTACTTCTCATTGGTAACTTTTACTACGCTTGGTTACGGGGATATTTCATTGAACTCAGATTGGCGCTTGCTGTCTGGCTTAGAGGCTATCAACGGTATCATGTTGATCGGTTGGTCAACTGCAATGATGTACTCTCTCATTCAGAATATCCATAGAAAAATAAATGCGGCATAATGGCAAAGGCAAATAAGAAAAAAGGAAATGCCGTAAAGAAGCTCAGTCTACTGACACTGCTGATAACTTTTCTGCTATTCGTGTGGTATATCGCTGCTGATAGAATCACGCCTAACACGGATCAGGCAAGAGTAAAAGGACTACTACTATCTGTTGACCCTATGGTCAATGGATATGTAACTCAGGTCAATGTAAGCTTACATTCGGCTGTGCGAAAAGGAGACACATTATTCCTGATAGATCCAAAGCCATACGAGATTGCTATCGCAATGGCAGAAAGCGACCTTGAAAAAGTCTCTCAATCCATTAGCGCAGGTTTGTCTTCCATAAAAGCTGCAACCGCAAGACTGAGCAAAGCACAGGTCAAATTGGACAGGACCACCAAAAACTGGGAACGTACTCAGAAAGTCATCGCTCAAAATGAAGGTGCACTTTCTGAAGCGGATAAAGACCGCTCTGAAGCATCCTACTTAGATGCTGTCGAACAAGTGAAGTCCGCACAGGCTAACCTCGACCAGGAACTAGCCGCTCTTGGCCCAACAGATGCTAACAACCCGGACGTGAAATCTGTAATTAACAGGTTGGAAAAAGCGCAATGGGACTTAACGCATACGGCCATCATTGCTCCATCAGACGGAATTATCGAAAGCTTCAATGTGGAAGTCGGATATTTCGCCGGCGTGGGTAGATCCATGGTTACCCTGATTTCAAATGATGACCTTTGGATTCAGGCAGATCTAAAGGAAAACAACATCTCAAATATATCCTTGGGTGATGAGGTCGACGTGATATTTGATATCGCGCCCGGAGAAGTATATAAGGGCAAAGTAAAGAGCATCGCCTATGGTGTGAGCACTGATAGAACGAATGCGGGAGGCTTGCCCACAGTAAGTAGTGCACAAGGTTGGCTCAGGGATCCACAACGCTTCCCTGTCATTATAGAAGTAGATGATCAAGAAATCCTCGAGAAGCTGCGGCAAGGAAGTCAGGCAGAAATAGTAGTCTACACAGAAGACAACTGGCTACTTAACGCTTTGGCTAGCGCGAGAATCACAATACTTTCTTACTTATCATATGTTAGATAGTGTAAGATCATTTTACTGGGATTTAAAAGAACATTCGTCCGTACTGCGATGCGTGTTCGGCGTTACTTTAGCGCTTGTAGTATCGACCACCCTTGGATACATGATTCCTCATACCACGGCCATTTTTGCATTGATGCTCTTAGCACCAGAAAAAAAGCCACTAGGCTTAAAAACTGAAGTCATAGCTGTTTTGGGCCTTTCTGTTCTGGGGTATTTTGGCAGCCTATTTGGCAAACACCTTATCGATTATCCACTTGTCATACTTCCCATTTTGGGGCTATGCATCTTTTGGTCTTTCAGGGCTGTGAAGATCCCTGAACCCATTCGGTTGTTATTTTTAATATTGGCTGTTTTACTACCCTTCGTGAGCCTTATGGCCAATGCTTTGGGAAGTATTGTCCTTTCATCTCTATTGCTCAATTTGATCATTGCGATGGTGGTGGTTCGCATTGCCTACTTGATCTTTCCATTCACGCGTTTTGAAGAAGTATTAGTAGATAAGAAAAAACCCAATACGAATAAGGAGATCAATTTAGATCGAATGGCTTTCAATGGTTTAATGGTAGTATTTCCAATAATAACAATGCTTTATTTCTTCAACTCGAGCATAGCCATTCTGACGCTAGCATTCATTGTTATTCTGAGCTTTGATCCTTTCATCTACCAATCAAAAAAAGGAGCCGCTATTCTGATTGCCAACATCATTGGTGGACTAGCCGGAGTACTTGTTTATAATATCCTGGTGATTACCCCGAGCTATCTGATTTACATTCTAGTAATCATCAACATAGCTTTCTATTTTGCGCTTAATCTATATTCTGGTAAGAAAATAGCTCCAATCTTTAAAACCAGCTTCAATACCTTTTTTGTGATTATGGGGGTAATATCTACCTCAGATGATAATGCAGGGGGCACAGTTTGGGAACGTCTGGTGCAGATTGGGCTAGCGATAATCTATGTGGTAGTTGCATTCAAAGTCATAAATACCTTCAATAACCCCAGAGCAGTCAATGCATAGTTCTTACTTGAAATATTGCCTGATTATCGGTGCAGCTTTGTTGATATCATCCTGCAAAATACAGAAGGACTATGTAGCTCCAGAGATAGAAGAAGCAGCTAATTACCGCTTTAGTTCTACTCCCGATAGCACCAACTTTGGCAACCTGTCATGGTGGACTATTTTCAATGATTCTATATTGGTATCATTGGTACAAGAAGGGCTTGATAATAACCTCACGTTACTCAATACGGTAAGTTTAATAAGACAATCGGAGCTTCAGTTAGAAATTGCCAGGTCTCAACTCTACCCCAGTGTCAACTACAATGTGGGGGGTGATATCACTAAAAATACTGCAGAGTCTGCAACCACTCAGAGCGTTATTGCAGCGGCTAATGTATCTTATACATTAGATGTATGGGGGAGAATTAAGAATCAAAATGAAGCAGCCCTACAAGCCTATTTGGCAACACAAATGGCACGTAATCAGGTACAAGCTACTTTGGTTACACAAATAGCAACTATCTATTTTACCCTGAGAGATATAGATAACAAGATCATTGTTTCTGAAAACATGATACGGTCGTTATTGGAATTCAGTGCGATCATCCAAGCGCGATTCGATGCTGGCTTTATTTCCAAAGTAGACTTAAACCAGGTAAAGATTACTCAGAAGGAAGCTGAGGTTACTTTGCAGGCACTATTTAGGGCAAGAGGGCAAGTAGAGAACGCGTTAAGTACAGTGCTGGGATCAACGCCTAAATCAATTCCAAGAGGACTCTCTTTGCAAAAACAGGTCTTCTCTTCTAAATTCCCCACGGGTGTTCCTGTTGATTTGCTACGACGCAGACCTTCAATATTGATTTCAGAAAGAAAGTTGAAAGCTCAATTGGCAATTATCGGTGCTACCGAAGCTCAGCTCTATCCGAACTTCACTGTGTCGCTAGATTTAGGAGCTCAATTGACCAACCCAAGCCTATTCTTCAGTACTCTGGGCGGTAACCTCGCTGGCCCCATATTTAATAAAGGACGTATCGAGAACAATATTGAATTTGAAGAAGAGCGATATAATCAACTTGTTAATGAGTACAAACAGTCCTATTTACTAGCATTTCAGGAAGTAGAAGATGCGCTGATTGCCATTGATACTTACCGTAATGAATTCGAAATAAGAAGAGAACAGTTAGAACTGGCTCAAGAAGCCTTAGACTTGTCCTGGGTGCGCTATAATGAAGGAGTGACTTCTTTCTTAGAATTTATCAACTTACAAAACTCACTATTTAGTTCGCAGCTCATTGCATCTGAAAGCTATAAATTGCATTTACAATCTATCGTCAAGTTATACCTGGCTTTAGGAGGTGGATGGGAAAATGATAACTAACCACAGAATTCATCACCAATGAAAAATTCAATCAACATTACAGCAGTCATAAGACTTGTAGTCTTAGCATTACTTGTCTTATGGGCGTTTTTTATTGTCACACCATTTATCGGAGCGTTGACCTGGGCCATGATCCTTGCTGTGGCGATCTATCCATTCTTCAAAAGTTTGGTAGCTGCAGCCGGTGAGAAACGAAAAAAGATGGTTACTATTCTTTTTACCATCATCTCGGTAGCCGTACTGGCGGTTCCTTCCTATTCGATATTCAGTTCTGTACTAAAATCCACCACTATAGCAGTCCAGCAATTCCAAGACGATGCACTGAGAATTCCACCTCCTACTGAGCAGGTAAAAGACTGGCCTTTGGGTGAAAAAATCTATGAGAATTGGCATAATGCTTCTCAAGACATGAATGCTTATGCGATGGCCCATAAGGATTTCATCATAGAAAAATCTGAGGGTATTATCAGCAGTTTCTTAGGGATCATGGGGACCCTGGTACTGTTTATCGTTTCTTTAATAATAGCCATGGTGTTTATGCACAATGCGGATAGCGCTTATGCTACTTCAGTGAAATTTGCGAATAAATTGGTCGGAAAAGAGGGAGAAGGTATACTGATTATGTCTCGTGATACCATTCGAAGTGTAGTCAAGGGTATTCTGCTGGTAGCCATTATTCAGACACTACTAAGTTTCATCGGATTTCAATTGATTGGGTTACCCGCAGCAGGGCTTTTTAGCATGATCGTCATGTTTGCTGCTATTATTCAATTGCCCGTGACCTTAGCAGTAATCCCTGCCATCATTTTAGCGTTCTCGATTTCGGATAATACGACCTATACTATCATTTTCACGGTTTACATCATTATTGTTTCACTACTCGACAATTTCCTGAAGCCCATCTTATTATCAAAAGGACTACAGACCCCAACCATCATCATCTTTTTAGGTGCCATAGGAGGTGTGATGCTACATGGGATCATTGGTTTATTCGTGGGTACGGTTGTATTAGCATTGACCCACCGATTCTATTTGTACTGGGTAGAAGATACGTCCGAGGAAGCTTAGATTGACCTCAGCCACCCTCTCTGCGCCTTGCTGGATACAACTTTAATTTACTGGTTCGTTGGCATCTGATGGAATGTTGATTTGTTGTCAAATGGCATTCGTGCACTGCTGAAAAATCAAGGAAATATGACGTGATCTAAGATCAGAGCGCATCGGATATCTGCTATTTTAATATATTGAGAGATCACTACTATTACCGACCCAGACCAACACCAATATGGCTAACCAACCTACTGCTACAGAAGCATTACAGAAAACCATAAAATCATTTAAGACCCTCGGTATTGTCATTCTCGTCATTGGCATTTTCGCACTTATCTATCCCAACGGATTCGGAAAAGTATCTGCCGTTAGCATTGGTGCATGTATGATATTGGGCGGTCACTTTAGAATGACGCTCGCTATAGTTGCCAAGTCAATGGGCTCTATCGTACTCAAGTTCATGTTTGGTCTCACCATGATCTTTGCAGGCACAGGTTTTATCGGCAACCCGGATATGGCGCTGACGACCCTCACTTTTGCCATGATCCTGTACTTGATCGTCGATGGTACAGTCACTTCAGTCTACGGCTATTCACTATTATCTCTCGGAAAGGGTATGTTTTTGCTGGCAAATGGTATCATCAGCATCGTACTAGCGTCCCTGGTATATATGAATTGGCCAGAGTCAAGCCATTTCATACTGGGCATCTACATTGGAGTCAAGCTGGTTATAGACGGCATTACCCTTTTCTTGACAGGCAACATGCTTAAGTAATCAGTGACTTAGGGTTTCTTAATAAGCCTCCCATGACGAAGATGGTTTGCCGCTGTTGAGCATAAAAAAGGGATGACCATTGCTGATCATCCCATTCCGGTAGGACTAATAGTCCAGTCTTATTTCTTTTTACCCACCAGTTTAAACTGATTGCTATTAGGATAGACATTGTTGCCGCGATCTACATCGGCCATGGCCTGAGTAGGATCGATTTCCATCGACTTGATTTCCGATAGGGGACGTGGAATCACCATCGTGTACTCAGGGTTAACCCAAGGCCAATCGGAAAGCACAGTCCACTTAGTATCATTGTCGGGAGTCTTCTCACCTCGCATCAATCCCAGAGCCGTGTAGAAAGTCTCCTGAGAGTCATCGGTATATGTCACAACCAGTTCGACAGGCATTGGCATCTTGCCTATGCGCTCCAGCGTCACCTCCGTGCTGCCACCATTTTCGGATACGTCAGCGATACCATAGTCGATGGTATGTGTGGTATTGATCCAGTAGTCATAGTACCAGTCGAGCTCCAGGCCAGACTCCTTTTCCATAATTCGGATAAAGTCGGTTTTATTCGGGTGCTTAAACTTCCAGGTATTGTAGTAGCGACGCATGCCTTGCTTCATGAGGTCCTGGCCGATGATATAGCCCAGCTGATGTACGGACATAGCGCCCTTACCATATGAACCTGTGCCATAAGCACGGTTGGTGGCGAAGTGATCACTATGTGTCGATAGTGGCTCTTCCAGCCCGCTGTTAACCAGCGCATAGTAGCCTCGATAGGAGCTTTCGATAGGATTGATGTAGTCTGCGCCATCCTCCTCATCGAAGAGATAATGCATCGTGAGTCTTGTCGCCCATGAGGTATAGCCTTCATCCATCCACGCGTAATAGCTCTCATTGGTGCCGAGTACCATCTGATACCAGCTATGCAGTCCCTCATGTACAGATACTCCCACCAGGCTCCTGAAGCTGCGGTGACCTGTGATCAATGTGGCCATAGGGTACTCCATGCCTCCATCACCGCCTTGCACGAAGGAGTATTTGTCGTAGGGATACTTGCCAAATGTCTCGCTCATGTACTGAAACGCCTTAACCATGGTGGGCTGTAGATCTTTCCAGTTTTGTACCAACGTATCAGTCTGATAGAAGAAGTGAAGATCCGGACCGCCGGGTACCTTCATAATATCATGCGCATAGTCAGGATCGGCTGCCCACATAAAGTCATGTACGTTATCAGCTTTGAAGTGCCAGGTCAATTTACCGTCTTTGCCCTTTTTAGGCCCAGAGCCGGGCTTGTCATAGCCATGGCCTATTTCGTTGGGGTTTTGTAAGTAGCCGCTACCGCCAATGAGGTAATCCTTGTCAATCGTAATCTTCACCTCATAGTCACCCCATGGCGAGTAAAACTCACGAGCGATATAAGGATGTGCATGCCATCCCTGATAATCATACTCAGCGATTTTGGGAAACCACTGTGACATTGAGTAACGGATACCTTCAGAGTTATCCCGACCATTTCTGCGGGTTTGCAGCGGTACCTGACTATCAAATTTCATTTCGAATACTGTCGTAGCACCTGGCAACAAAGGCTTGGCCAGCTCCACTTCCAGAATGGTACCTTCAACGTGATAATTTAGCGCAGTTCCATCCTGGGTCAAGGCATTCACGTTGTGATACCCAATCTCCTTATCATCATAGTAGAGGATCTTGTCACCAATCTTTGGGCTCGGATCTGGTAGCAATCTGCTCCTCACATCCATCATACTTCCAGGTTGGAAAGCATTAAAGTATAGATGATAGAATACCCTATCCAGTGTATCTGTGGAATTATTGAAGTACTTCAAGGTCTGATCGCCGGTAAATCGGTTGGTAGTGACATCAAAGTCAATCGACATATCATATTCAACGCGCTGCTGCCAGCGATCAGGTTGTGCGATGACAGCCATACTTGTGCCTAATAGCACTGCGGTACAAATCAGTAAGTATTTCATAGTATTCAATTGTGTATTCAAAAAGCCAAAATAATGGATTTTGCATTGCGAGCAGCTCAATCTTTGACGGGTGGTTCACACCTCGAAAACTGCCGTTCGCGACTTTGTCAATTTTATAAACCCAGGCAATATAAAATTGTACAATTTCAATATTTTCCAAAATACTTATTCCAATAATGAAATGTTAACAATCATTGTGGTGCCTCTATGAGATTTTCTATTTATCATTATTCTATGCTAATAGATAAACTATTCATCTTCTTTGGGTTGCTCATTACTGCATTGATGTCTTCCGTCCTCTTCTCATTTGTCGTTGTTTTCAAACTCTTCCAGACTTTGACTTTAGCAGCATGGAACTGGGCCGTAGCAGTAACACCGGCCGGCAATCAGAGACTTATCGAACGGATATAAACTGGGGCTTAAATATGGTTTCAATGTAACCCTAAAGTGCCAATTAGACCATTCCTTTTCTACGATACCTAGTGTCCACCCGAAAGCTCTTTTGCTGTTCGGACATGTGTAAACCCCAATTAACTGACCTTTAAACTTTTCTCACCTTTTTGATTGAGGACACTGGACTCGTTTCGTTCCTGATTCTTTATAGACAGTAACAAATACATGTGCTCAGATATAACTACCTAAAATCAATCACCTCTACACCTTCATATTTAGTTGGGTCAAAGTTGAAGTAGTCATCACCGAGAGTCGGCTCATCCTTGAAGGTGACAATCTTATAGATGTAGCGGTTGCCGTTCTTATCGAAAACCTGAAATCGGGTCAACTCCTGATTGTCGCTCTTAATCGCCAGGCGGATTTTGAAATAGTTGTTGGACACATCTTCCGGGACAAGATCGATGATATCAAGCTTGCCATTGTCAGCTGACTCTATATAAAGGTACTTGTAGCCTTCTTTGTACAGTGTGAAAATATTGTTGAGGGAGATGTCCTGCTCTTCTGCCAGATAGTCAGAGATGTTGACCTCATTGAGCTCTTCCATATAGGTCCATACCGTCTCACCGTTATTGATGATCTCTTGTCCTTCCATGGAGAGCCGATACATATCTCCTTTGACACTTACCGTACCTTCGAACGTCTCGGTGAGATCTTCAGAGGGGTTTTCAAGAATGTATTCAAAATCAGAGGTAAATGCGGGCATGGCCTGGTATTTATCACTCATCGCATCAAGGATAGAGCGTGCAGCTTCATCTTTTTGGGCTTGTGCCGATGTAAAACAGGCGGCAATCAGTATGACAGAAAATAGTTTTTTCATTGCTTCAATTGGTTTGGTTGATGACTATCCAACAATCATGCTAGAAATTCTCAGCCGTTAATATCGTTTAATATTTGTTCCAGAGCGTACTCGTCTTTGACCAGCACCTCTCTTGCTTTACTTCCTTCGAATGGTCCTACGATACCTGCCGCTTCCAGCTGATCTATGAGGCGACCTGCACGGTTGTAGCCGAGCTTGAGCTTACGCTGAATGAGTGAGGTGCTTCCCTGCTGATGAATGACCAATAATCTTGCCGCGTCATCAAACAATGCATCACGATCCGACAAGTCGACATCACCTGGCATAGACTCTTCCTCACCCTCATATTCTGGTAAGAGATACGCATCATCATAGCCACGCTGATCCCCGATCCACTCACATATGCGATCCACCTCGGGTGTATCGACAAAAGCACATTGCAGTCGCGTGAGGTCCGAGCCCTGAGATAGTAGCATATCACCCATACCTACCAACTGCTCTGCACCTCCCGCATCGAGGATGGTGCGCGAGTCAATCTTAGAGGTCACACGGAAGGAAAGACGTGCAGGGAAGTTGGCTTTGATAATGCCCGTGATCACGTTTACCGAAGGACGCTGGGTCGCGACTACCAGGTGGATACCAATCGCCCGGGCCAGCTGAGCCAGACGCGCTATTGGGGTCTCAATCTCCTTGCCGGCCGTCATCATCAGGTCAGCCAGCTCGTCAATTACCAATACGATGTATGGCAAGAACTTGTGCCCCTTTATAGGGTTGAGTCTACGCTCTACGAATTTCTTGTTGTATTCCTTCAGATTACGACAACCGGCATCCTTGAGCAGGTCGTAGCGATTGTCCATCTCCATACACAGCGAATTGAGTGTGTAGATCACCTTCTTCGTATCCGTAATGATCGCCTCTTCACTATTGGGCAGCTTAGCCAGGAAATGCCGCTCTATCTTGTTGAAGAGCGTGAGTTCTACTTTTTTTGGATCGACCAGCACAAACTTCAGCTGACTTGGATGCTTGCAATAAAGCAGGGAGGTCAGCATGATGTTCAATCCTACCGACTTACCCTGACCGGTAGCACCAGCCATGAGCAGGTGAGGCATCTTGGCCAGATCAGTCACATACACTTCATTGGAGATGGTCTTACCTAGTACCACCGGCAGCTCCATCTTGCTTTTGCTGAACTTCTCATGCGTGATGACCGTGCGCGCGTCGACCATCTCACGGTTCTTATTGGGTACCTCGATACCTATGGTTCCCTTACCAGGAATCGGTGCGATAATCCTGATGCCGAGGGCAGCCAGGTTCAGCGCAATATCATCCTCCAGGTTTTTGATCTTAGAGATTTTCACGCCTGCCTCCGGTACAATCTCGTAAAGGGTAACCGTCGGACCAATAGTCGCCTTAATGCTGGAGATGCCAATCTTAAAGTTGATCAAAGTCTCAACAATCTTATCCTTATTCGCTTCGAGTTCTTCTTTAGATACCTGGACTTTCTTTTCAGGATACTCGTTGAGTAGCTCAGGCGTAGGGAACTTGTACGAAGGCAAGTCCAGCGTAGGGTCGTAGTTCTCTTGCTCCTTTACCTTCTTCGCTTCAGGTGATACCGGATCTACCGTAAATGCCGGCACGTTACTTTCCTTTTCCTCGGTAGGATCCTCTATGGCCAGCTCTAAATCCGGTTCCTCTTTTGGAGCTTTAGAAGCTTTCTTTTTCTGGTCTACTTTCCAGGTATCTGTGTTTTCTTCAGTATCCTTTTCGCCGGACTTCTCCTCAAGTTCCACCTCTTCTTTTACGGCCGCCAGTACTGCGGCTAGTTCGTCCGAATCCTCCTCCTTGTCGCCAGCGTCCTCTTCCTTTTCAGAATCCTCTTCCTGACTGCTTTTCTTTTTCCCTTTCGGCTCTCGTACGATTAGGGTAAACTCATCCTCTTCTTCGCCTCTATCGACATCCTCTTCCCCCTCAGTTTCATCATCTGCTTCTCCTTCTTCCGTATCCTCTGCTTCTTCTACGGCATCATCGCCCATCTCCGCCTGTGCCGCACCTTTATTGAAACCAAAGGCTGGGAGCAGGATTTCAGTGATGTTGAAATAATAGATCAGGAAAACCAGCAGTAAAAAGCCCAGGAAAATAGTCGTGCCCCATCCCATCAGGCTGTCTCCAAGTATGGCCAGCTCGTAACCGACTCCTCCACTTAGAAAGCCCCATTCGGTAAGTTCATCAGATGAAAGTAGAATAAAACCCATGGAGATGCTCACCCACAGCAGGAAGAATAGGACGAAGAAACCCGCTCGATCCAAGGCATAAATTTCTTTGCGGTAAGCGGCAAAATACCCTGCCAGAAAGCATAGAGGTGGTATGAGGAAAGCCGCTATCCCAAACCAATTGAATATGAAATAATGCGCCGAAAATGCTCCAAATAGGCCTAACCAGTTCTCAGCTTCCAAGCCGGATTCTTTCAGTCCGATCGTGCTGACTGCATCGATCACACTCTGATCTGCCTTACCCGTAAACAGGTACGAAATGAAGGAGGTTAGCAAAAAAAGCGACAGTCCCAGCAAGAAAAATCCAAGCGTAAGCTGGAATCGTCTATCATTGAAAAAAGAGAATGAAAACTTCGGAAAGCTCCGCTCCTTAGATTGTTTCTTGAAAGTATTGGTCTTGTATGTGTTCTTGGCCATTCAGAAGAATGATATATGACAAAATAAACAAAACGAGGGCAAATCTCTTGGCGTATCCGGCAATTTAGATATCCACAGAGGCCAGCACCTTGTTGATACGCTTAACGATCGCAGGACCTTCATAGACAAATCCGGTGTATACCTGCACCAGGGACGCCCCAGCCCTGATTTTATCGAGGGCGTCCTTAGCAGTGAATATTCCACCTACGCCGATGATCGGAAACTTGCCCTCACCTTGCTCATGAAGGTAACGAATAACTTCGGTCGATCTTTTGCTAACACACTTACCACTTAGGCCACCAGCGCCAATCGCAGCAACATCCTTCTCAGATGTCTTCAGGCCTTCCCTGCTAATGGTAGTATTCGTTGCGATGACCCCATCAATTTGGGTATCCATCACGATCTCCACCACATCATCCAGCTGATCGTTGGTCAAGTCCGGGGCTATCTTCAGGAGGATGGGCTTGCGCCTTATCTTTTGATTATTCTCCTTTTGCAATCTGGATAGTAGGGCTTTTAGAGGCTCCTTTTCCTGTAAGTCACGAAGGTTGGGAGTGTTAGGTGAACTGACATTGACTACAAAATAGTCGACATAGTCGAAAAGCTGTCGAAAGCAGGTGAGGTAATCCTCATCAGCCTGGTCATTAGGAGTGACCTTATTCTTGCCGATGTTACCACCAACAATCACATTCGACTTCCTTTTCTTGAGTCGCTCTACCGCCTCGATTGCTCCACCATTGTTAAAGCCCATGCGGTTGATCAGCGACTGGTCCTGCGGTAGACGAAAGAGCCGTGGCTGTGGATTACCAGGTTGTCCTTTGGGCGTGATCGTGCCAATCTCAATGAAGCCAAATCCGAGGTTGGCCATCTCATCAATGAGTCTGGCATCTTTATCAAATCCTGCCGCCAGTCCGACCGGGTTAGGAAATTTCAGCCCAAACAGCTCACGCTCCAGGCTTTTATTGCGGTAGCCGAATAAGGACCTAAAGAGGCCTCCCATGCCTGGAATCCAATGCAAAAATCGCAGCAAATCAAAGGTGAAATAGTGAGCGCGCTCAGGTGGCAACAGGAAAAGTAGTGGTCGGATGAGCCCTTTGTACATGACGGCAAATATAGGGTGCCTCTCAAAGAGGGACTAGCTCCTTGGGTGGAATTCGGTGATAACCTGACGCAAATAATCCCGGTCGAGATGGGTGTAAATCTCAGTAGTAGTGATGGACTCATGACCGAGCATCTCCTGCACAGTGCGGAGGTCCGCTCCGCCCTCGATCAGATGTGTCGCGAACGAATGTCGGAAAGTGTGAGGACTGATGTTCTTTTCAATCCCGGCCGTCTTCGCCAGATTTTTGATAATGGTGAAGATCATGACCCTGGTCAATTGCGCACCACGACGATTAAGGAATACGACCGATTCATGACCGGGTTTGATGTTCATGTGCACCCGATAACCGTCAATGTAGATCTGGATAAACTTCTGGGCTGTTTTTCCGATAGGTACAAGCCTCTCCTTGTTGCCCTTGCCGATCACGCGCAGGAAACCCACATCGAAGTAGAGGTTCTGCATAGACAGGTTGACCAGCTCGCTCACCCTGAGACCAGAGCTATATAGCGTCTCGATGATAGCCCGATTGCGCGTGCCCTCAGCCGTCGACATGTCAATCGCATCCAACAGCTTGTCGATCTCTACCACACTCAAGGTATCCGGAAGCTTACGACCCAGCTTGGGTGTGTCAATCAGCTCCATGGGATCTTTTCTGATCTCTCCCTCAAACAGCAGGTACTTATAGAACGACTTCAAGCCCGAGATCACCCTTGCCTGCGTGTGTGCAGAGAGACCCAGCTCAGCGACATATTCTATGAAGTCATGCAGGTCAACAGTTTCGATTTTTAGCGGAGACTTGTCAATTTTCTTCAGCTCAAGAAATTGCGATAGCATCCGTATATCATGCAGGTAAGCTGCAACGGTATTGTCCGAGAGTGACCGCTCAAGCTTAAGGTAGTTCTTAAACTGTGTGATGTACATGTCCCACATACTGCCTAATTTATGACAATATGATGTCGACGGGCGTGATTTTCAGGTAAGATTTCTTAATATTCCAATCTGAAAGCAAATCATCGGTCACAAGCACCCTTCGCCATGAAACTCATCATCATCAACGGTCCCAATCTCAACCTGCTAGGTAAGCGTGAGAAAGACATTTATGGCAACCAGGATTTTGAGACCTACTTCTCATCGCTAAAGGCCAAATATCCGCAAGTCCAGCTTGAGACTTTTCAAAGTAATCATGAGGGCGAGCTGATTGATAAGATCCATGAGGTTGGGTTTAGCTACGACGGTATTATCATCAATGGCGCTGGGTTTACCCATACTTCCGTGGCGCTGCGCGATGCGATTGCTGCGGTGACCGCACCAGCTATCGAGGTGCACATCTCCAACATCGGTGCACGCGAGCCTTTTCGCGAGCACAGCTACCTGACGGCTGTCTGTGTTGGGATCATCTCCGGCCTGGGACTGGATGGCTATACACTTGGTGTCCAGTATTTCTTCAACCGAGCCTAAAATTGTTTAAGGCTACCTTTTACCCCGGCCCCTCCCGCGTTTACAGCAATGTGACGGAGTATATCCTGGATGCCTACCGGGAAGGTATCATGTCGATCAATCATCGTAGCGCTGAATTTGCTGAGCTGATGATCGACCTCAAGGCTCAGCTCCACAATAAGCTCAATATCCCTGCGGAATATGAGATCATCTTTGCCTCCAGCGCTACGGAGTGCTGGGAGATGATCGCCCAGTCATTGATCCGGCATCAGTCCTTTCATATCTTCAATGGTGCTTTTGGCGAAAAATGGAAAGACTACACGGCCAGGATCGTCGATACCGTGCATAGTCACTCATTCGACTGCCAGGAGGAGTTGGAGGTAGCAGGGCTTGACCTACCGGAAAAGTCGGAATGCATCTGCATCACGCACAATGAGACTGCCAATGGTACTCAGCTGAGTAGCCACTTGATGCGAGCATTGAGGAACAAGTATCCTGACCAGTTGATTGCCATAGATGCTACTTCTTCAATGGCCGGTGTTGCTCTTGATTTTGCGGTAGCGGATATATGGTATGCGTCGGTACAAAAATGCTTCGGACTGCCTGCCGGAATGGCTGTGATGGTATTGTCACCCAAGGCTGTTGCTCGCGCCAAAGCAATAGGTGAGAACAGCCGATACAACGGCCTCAATTTTGTACTGGACAACTATCGGAAGAACCAGGCACCCTATACGCCCAATGTGCTCAACCTCTATCTCCTCAGTCGCACCTTGAGCAAGAATAAAGGCATTGGTGATGTTGATGATAAGACCGAAGCGAGATATCAGGACTGGTGCAGTCATATTGAAAGTCTGTCGGGCCTAAGGCTGATGATTAAAAATGAAGCGGTCAGGTCAAGAACAGTGCTATGCCTGGAGGGAGCGCCCGGACTGATCACAGAGGTGAAGGAGGAAGCTCAGCAGAATGGCATCATCATCGGCAATGGCTATGGCGAGTTGAGGGATACCACCATCAGGATTGCCAATTTCCCCGCGATTAAGTCTAAAGAGATTGCCAACTTCCAGATGTTCCTGAGCAGGAAATATAGCTAGCAATTCCCCTGCTTTCTCTGCACACAATTTCTACATTTGCGGCTCAATTTTTAAGGCCATGTTTCAATTCAAAGAGATTATTTCCGTCAGCCTGATCCTATTTTCGGTGATCGACATACTGGGCAATATTCCGGTCATTATCGACCTCCGCAAAAAGGCAGGACATATACAGTCCGAAAAGGCCACCTTGGTGGCCGGCCTCATTATGATCGCCTTCTTGTTCCTTGGCGAGAGCATACTATCGCTCTTTGGGATTGACATCTCCTCATTCGCCATCACTGGAGCCATCATCATGTTCATCATGGGTATGGAGATGGTACTGGGTCGCAATTTTTTCAAAACTGATCCTGCAGAGTTAGAGAGCACTTCCATCGTTCCGCTGGCTTTCCCTTTGATCGCTGGTGCCGGTACGATGACCTCTCTGCTCTCCCTGAGAGCTGAATACCAGCTCTCTAATATTCTGGTAGGAATAGTACTCAATCTTGTACTCGTCTATGTCGTACTCAAAACGAGCGGCTGGCTGGAGCGAAAGATTGGGGCGGCCGGCTTCAGCATTCTTCGTAAAGTCTTTGGCGTTATCTTGCTGTCTATTGCTATTAAATTATTCAAGACGTCAATTACGACACTATGGTAACGATCTATACTGACGGCTCATCTCGTGGCAACCCGGGCCCTGGTGGCTATGGTACGGTGATGCTCTACAAGGGTCATCGCAAAGAGCTATCGGAAGGTTTCCGCAAAACCACCAACAACCGTATGGAGCTACTCGCCGTGATCAAAGGCCTGGAAGCATTGACCAAAGAAGGTGTGGAAGTGCTCATCTACTCCGACTCTAAGTATGTCGTAGACGCGGTAGAAAAAGGCTGGCTCTGGGGCTGGGTCAAGAAGAACTTCAAAGGCAAACAAAACCGCGACCTCTGGGAACGTTTTATCCCTGCCTACCGGAAACAAAAGGTGAGCTTCAAATGGGTGAAAGGCCATGCTGGCATCCCGGAAAATGAGCGCTGTGATCAACTGGCGGTAGAAGCAGCAGAAGGTGCTGGCCTGCAAATCGATACATGGTATGAGGAGAATGTTGACTAAAATCCACGTAAATTCAGGCTTTCAAGCGCTTTGATTCTGTCTTATTTTTTCTAATCACAAGTTGAATAATCATTAATCTATGTCATTAAGAGCGATCCTATTCCTTGTTGCACTGTCAATTGGCTTTACCAATAGTTCCACCGCACAAATTATTAACGCGATTGATACGGCAGGTGCCGAAGGGCAATATCCTTACGTGTTGCCCATATGGGCTCAGAAAGCTTACGATAGAGGCTATGGGGATCAGCTGCAGCTCCCCTTCGGCGCTAATCTCAACTACGTTAATGCTTTCATCGGGATGAATATTGTCGATTTCGAACTGTTGGTTGGAGATCAGGACTTGAGTGGGATCATCAACACCGAAACCCTGAACTTTCAGGAGGTAAGCGCCACTACCAATGGGGCGAACTTTAGGTTGGACGCCTGGATACTCCCTTTCATCAATGTCTATGGCATGTACTCGCAGGTGACCGGTGGTACTAATGTCACGCTACAACCCACCTGGCGTGATGAGCTTGGCGAGATCATCCTGCAGCTACCGCAATTTAGCTCGGAGGTAGAGTTTGATGCCAAGGCCTATGGTTTTGGTACGACGATGGTCTTTGGTTTTGATGGTTATTTCTTAAATACCGATGTTAACTATTCGGCTACTCAAACAGAGTTGCTGAAAGAAGACGTAGGTTATCTGGCATTGTCTGCCAGAGCGGGCTATCGTTTTATGCTTTCAAAGAAAAGGACGGATCGGTCTTTGGCATTATACGGCGGCATGATGTATCGCAATTTTGTAGGAGCCAAAGGCAGCAGCGGATCTATTAATTTTGATGAGATATTTCCAGGTATGGATGAATCGTTCAACGGGAGAGCGGATGCAAAAGTCGCTGAGAATGAAGCGCTCATTGCTGACCTCAACCCTATCACAGACCGACTGGAGATCATAAGACTGGAAGCCCAGAACACCGCATTGAGAACCATCCAGGACAGGGTCAATGATAGCGGGGTATTTACCACAGAAATCAACTATTTCATTGAGAAGCAAATGATACAGAGCGTCACCTTCCAGTTTGGTTTCAACTTTCAAATCAACAAGCACTGGATGCTTCGAGGTGAATACGGTATAGCCGAATCGCAGCGCTTCTTAATGAGCGGACTTCAATATCGATTTGGTTTTTGATCCTGATCACTGGCACATCGAAAAAGTCTTAATCCAATCGCAGCAGTGATTAAAAATCCCGAGTTGTAAACTCAGGAAAGCCGTTGCGCAAATGCCAACTCATAATACCACCCCACCAACCTCAGGATGGGATCAAAGCGTACAAGACTGAACACTTCTCAAATAGAGAATCCAAATTATACTCATTTTTAGGTATTGTTTGAACTATCGTGAATAGCAATCTTTTCAAGGAATAAAGCGTGCGTATTGTATGCGACTACAAATGCTTAAAATTGAATATACAGCTGAAAACGAGTAAGTTGTGAAGAATAGAAGTAAAAATCTATATGCTAGATAACGCGCACTGTGACGTACGTAGTGCGCGCTACATTATTGTTAGCCACAATAAACTGCATGTATAAGGATCACCCTAACATAGAAACACCACCCAAGGAAACAGTGATCTGGAAGTATATGGATCTATGGAAATTCCTAGACATAGTTGATAACGAACAACTTTATTGCTCAAGAGCTGACACATTTGAAGACAAGTTCGAAGGAAGAATTCCAAACAAAAATATCAGAAACCTAGAGGAGAATCATCCGCTAAAACAAATTGATGATTTTTCAGATTTCAGTTTAAAGAAGCAAACATTTCTTTCTTGTTGGTCGTGCGAACAAGATGAAACTTATCCCTTATGGAAAATATATTCCAATTATCGGTCCGCAATTGCTATTCAAACTACGGTTGGAGACTTAATTAAAAGTATTTCGATTGATCCAAATGAACAATTCATTGGAAAGGTGAATTATGTCAATCCAACAGGACCATATACGTTCAGTGGCAATACATTTCAATTTTTCTTTGAAAAGCGTAGCTATTTTCAGTTTGAAAAAGAGGTCAGACTGCTAACTGAAATTCAATCTAAAAATCATGATGAGCTTTTGAAATTACCTTTCGGAACTACAATAAATATCGATCCCAAAGTATTGATAAATTCAATCTATTTGGCACCTTTAGCAGATGTTAATTTCAAAAATTTAATCGAACTAAAACTGAAGGACATTAATATAAAAACCAGCATCAATTTTTCGGACATATGATCACAAAAACTGTGGTTGACAGTCTTAGCCACAATTCAACGGAACAGAAATGGACAAACTTTTGGTAGCAGTACTCGGACATAGTAACTCAGGCAAGTCGACAACTTGGAACGAACTCTTCGGAAGAACAGTCAAAACTGGCAAATATGAACACCAACTTTATTTGAATTCAACTGAATTTGTGAACGTCTTTTTAGTCAGTGGCAGTCCTGAAGAAAGGCAGAAATATGTTGGTGAATTGATTACTGTTAGCGAACCAAGAATAGTTCTATGCTCGATGCAATATCGCGAGGATGTCAGACAAACTATTGATTATTTCGTGGAAGGAGACTACCAAACTTATTGCCAATGGATTAACCCCGGTTATCATGATCCGAATGACTATCCCCAATTTGATGATCTTGGGATTTTTAACTATTTACAAGGATTAGGAGCAACTGTAGGAATCAGAAATGGTAAGATTAGTAGCTCATCTAGAGTTCAAGAAGTAAGAGAGTTTATTTACGGTTGGGCGACCTATAAAAACCTAATTCGTACCTAATGTCCAAGCTTAATTGTCTAATAGGTGATATAATCAGCGGATTTGTCAGAACAGAGTTTATTCTATCTCAGATTCTTTCCGAACTAGGTTTTCGAAACAATCGAATTGACTTCTTCGCAGATAGTCGTACTGAGAAAAAACTTAAAGACATCCGATCTGAATTCGAGGAATCCGATCTACTCAACAAGCACGAATTTATAGCTTTGATAGACGAACTTGATGAACTTAGAGAACAGAGAAACATTGTTGTTCACAGCCTTGTACTAACTGAAATTGGAAATCATGACAACCACATATTTCACAATTATCAAAGGCTTAAGACAGGAATTCTGAACAAGACAAGACAATACAAAACCTCTGACTTGATCCACTTACAAAAAGAACTTATTAGAGTCCATAACGGATTTCACGAACTGCATTTTAGCAAAAAAAGTGGCTAACAGACGCTCATTCGCCATGTGTCTTGGTGCCTTCTGAAACAGCATCGGGACTTGACCGCTACTCTGCCCATTCTGATACTTCATCTCCCGCCCCACTTTCCTTCTTTCTGGCTGAAGACTTGTGGAACGCAGTGCTTCGTAGATGCCGTTGTGGGTATTGGGCAGTTTCGCTACATTAGTGCTTTCTAGCTATCTCTGGACACACGGCGGATAGCTGGTCGTTAGATGCAATACCCTCATTTCATAGATTCTTCTCTGTGCTCAAGACCCCAGTCCAGCATGGCATCCAGCACTTTGGTGATTTTACGCCCAGATTCCGTAAGGTGATACTCTATACGAACGGGTGTGCTATCGTATACTTTCCTCTCAACAATTCCGTTCACCTCCAGCTCCTTCAGCTCCTTCGAAAGCATCCTTGGCGTTATCTTCTCGATATTGTCTTGAAGGTCTTTGAACCTAATTTTCCCTGAAAGCAAAGAAGCGATAATAGGCAACTTCCATTTGCCACTAATTACATTGAGCGCATCATTTACCGCCAACACAAACTGACGAGGACACTGCCTCACTTCTTCTTTCTCCAAAATATGACTCATACTATTAATTGCTTTTAAGGTATACAAAAGTATAGTAGTATTTTTTAGAAACCAACTATACTAAATATATCTATGTACGTACATTTGCTTTCTAAAGAATAACAAAAAATGAAAAGTAACAAAGCTATTAATATTGGCCTTTGGGTCGCACAAGTCATTTTATTCGGCATGTTTGCTATGGCCGGATTCATGAAGATTAGTCAGCCTATCTCCGAACTATCGCAGATGTTACCCTGGGCAGCAGAAGTTCCAGCATTACTGGTTCGCTTTATTGGTCTCAGTGAAATATTAGGTGCATCGGGGCTCTTGCTCCCTTCCATTCTGAGAATCAAACCAAATCTGACTCCACTGGCAGCCAAGGGTCTGACTGTGGTCATGGTTTTCGCTTTGATCTTTCATATCTCGAGGGGTGAGTTCGAGGTAATAGGTATGAATGTGATTTTAGGTCTTATAGCAGTTTTTATTGCATGGGGACGAACCAAAAAAGCCATAATTTCACCCAAATAAATTACCAAATATGGAGATATGAATCGCAATGAATTCGTCAAATCTCTGCTAGCTGTCACAGCCATGAGCTCATTGGGAAACCTCAAAACATTCGCGGATAGTCTGCCTTCTCAGGGTAAAAGAATGCCAGTATTATTTACATCACACGGCAATCCAATGGATATTCCTCTCAGTAAGGAGGAACGTCCATTTTGGAACAGCCTGTATGAATTGGGGCAGATGCTGCAAAAAGGCTATGAAGTCAAAGCAGCTCTGGTTGTGTCGGCACATTGGTGCACCAGGGGAACATTTGTAAACATCTCAAAGGAGCAAGAGCAGATCTACGATTACTTCGGTTTCCCAAAGCACTTTTACGATCCTAAATACCACGCATCAGGAGCTCCTGAAATTGCCCATGAAGTTCACAAAATAGTGCCATCAGTGAAGGAAACTGATGAATGGGGGCTGGATCATGGTGCATGGCCTATGCTTATGCATCTTTTTCCAAATGCTAACATTCCCGTGTTCCAAATGAGCATTGACTACTATGCCAAGCCGTCGTACCATTATGAATTGGGTAAGCAATTGAAATCATTAAGAGAAAAAGGAGTGTTGATCATTGGCAGTGGCTCCCTGGTACATAACCTGCCTATGGCCATGCAAAAAATGCGATCCGGAGACCATTCTCCCTATGGCTGGGAACCTGAATATGACGCATGGATTAAAAAGCAAATTGCTGAGAGAAAATTTGAAAATGTAATCAATTATGAAACCAGCCATAAGTTAGGCAAACTAGCCGCTCCTACCCCGGATCACTTCGTACCGGTGCTTTACAGCTTGGGGTTGACAGACAACAAAGACGACATCCAATTCTTTTATGAAGAGGAACCGAGTTTAGCAGCATTCAGTGAGCTAAGCTTTATTGTTAGAAGCTAGTTCAAATAACTTACAAAGCATCTAGTCGAGTAGGTAAAGGTGAATCTCACCCCTAAACCTCTCCCAGAACCGTGCGGGGACGCCCAGTCGTGAACCTCTCGATTCATACGACTCTTATTATGCAGTCAAACTAGCCTGAACTTCGTGTCAGACCAATTTATATCGCGTTAGATTCCATTCTCCGCTCTAGCAACTCTCATCTCAAATTCCTAACTTTATGAACATGAATGTCAAGGAAAGAATAAAGGAGAGGGTCAATGACATCAACGATCCAAGGCTTTTAGATGAACTTCTAAAAGCAGTTGAACTGGAACATGAAATCGAACATTTAGACCAAATAACAGACCTTGAGAAGAGAGCAATAGACGAAGGAATTTCTGATGCTGAATTAGGTAAACTCCATTCCAACTCGGAAGCAAGCCAACTGGTTAAAGAATGGCAACAAAAATAAGATGGACAACAAAATCCATTATTGATCGAACGAAGATTTACAAGTACTGGCTTGAACGTAATCAATCAGAAGCTTATCCTGAGAAACTTGAACAACTCTTCGAGAAATCGGCTGAACTCATTTCCAATTTTCCGAACATTGGCACACGAACTGACTATAGAAATGTGTACTCCAAGGTCGTCAGAGATTACAAACTTTTCTATCGAATAGAGACTGATGAAATCCAAATTCTCAGAGTTTGGGATTCTCGTCAACATCCCGACTCATCAGAATCGTGAAAACAAAAATCTAACATTCGCTAACCACGTTACGGGTTATCCTGAGTTTGTAACACGGATGTCATCTCAGGATGCTATATTATCAACTAACGAAAAAGCTCCTCACCATTGCTGATAAGGAGCTTTTCAATAAATGAGTATGTCAAGACTTATTTCAAGTCGAAGCGGTCAAGGTTCATCACCTTGTCCCAAGCAGCGACAAAGTCTTTCACGAACTTATCTTCTCCGTCTGCACAAGCGTAGACTTCCGCAACCGCACGCAGCTCAGTGTTGGATCCGAAGATCAGGTCTACACGAGTACCTGTCCACTTCACATCACCTGTCTTGCGGTCACGGCCTTCGAATACAGTCTGGCTGTCGTTAGCCGCAGACCATGTCGTACCAAAGTCAAGTAGACTTGTGAAGAAGTCGTTGGTCAGCTGACCGGGACGATCGGTGAAGACACCATGCTTAGACGCATCATAGTTAGCATCTAGTGCACGCATACCTCCGACTAATGCCGTCATCTCAGGAGTAGTAAGCTGCATCAACTGTGCTTTGTCCACGAGCATCTTTTCAGCTGGTACTTCATGTCCACCCTTCTGATAGTTTCTAAAGCCATCTGCAAGTGGCTCTAGTGCTGCGAAAGACTCCACATCTGTCTGCTCAGCAGAAGCATCAGCACGACCGGGGGTAAACGGTACAGTCACATCATGTCCGGCTGCCTTGGCTGCTTTCTCTACGCCAGCACATCCGGCTAGCACGATCAGATCGGCCATTGATACCGGCTTACCAAACTCTTTCCGGACCCTTTCCAGGGTGTCAAGCACCTTGTTGAGTCGAGATGGGTTGTTGGCTTCCCAGGTATTCTGAGGAGCAAGTCTCACACGACCACCATTTGCACCACCACGCTTGTCAGATCCACGGAAGGTAGAAGCTGACGCCCATGCGGTACTTACAAGTTCAGCAACTGATAGTCCTGTATCCAGAATCTTGCCCTTAAGCGTGGCTACATCTGCATCGTTGATCAACTCATGATCCACAGCCGGGATTGGGTCTTGCCATAATAATTCTTCCTTAGGTACCTCTGGGCCTAAGTAAAGCTCCTTAGGTCCCATGTCTCTGTGCGTTAGCTTAAACCACGCCCTGGCAAATGCATCCGCAAACTCTTCGGGATTTTCATGGAATCTCTTCGAGATCGGCGCATAGATAGGATCTACTTTCAACGCCATGTCAGCTGTAGTCATCATCAAAGGCTGCTGCTTTGATGCATCACCAGCTGCGGGGGCCATTCTTGCTTTAGAGGCGGCAGTTGGTGTCCACTGATTAGCACCTGCCGGGCTCTTAGTGAGCTCCCAGTCATAGCCGAGTAGTACGGTGAAGTAGTCATTGTCCCATTGGGTAGGGTTAGGCGTCCATGCACCTTCGATACCACTGGTGATCGTGTAATCACCATGGCCAGTAACGTAGGAGTTTTTCCATCCCAGGCTCTGCTCCTCGATCCCTGCACCAGCGGGCTCTCTGCCCACGTACTTGTCAGGATCACCAGCACCGTGTGCTTTACCGAAGGTGTGTCCTCCAGCAACCAACGCTACGGTCTCCTCGTCATTCATTGCCATTCGGCCAAATGTCTCACGGATGTCGATCGCCGACTTAGCAGGATCAGGGTTTCCGTTAGGGCCTTCAGGGTTGACATAGATCAATCCCATCTGTACAGCGCCCAGTGGATTCTCAAGTTCACGATCACCCGTGTATCGTTTATCGCCCAACCATTCTGTCTCAGCACCCCAGTAGATATCCTCCTCCGGCTCCCAGACGTCCACACGTCCACCACCGAAACCGAAAGTCTCTAGGCCCATCGACTCAATCGCACAGTTACCTGCTAATACCATGAGGTCAGCCCATGAAAGGGCCTTACCATATTTCTTTTTTACCGGCCAAAGTAAAAGGCGCGCCTTGTCGAGGTTGCCATTGTCAGGCCAACTGTTGAGCGGCGCGAAACGCTGGGTTCCAGAGCCCGCTCCACCGCGACCGTCCTGGATACGATACGTACCGGCACTGTGCCATGCCATTCTGATGAAGAAAGGTCCGTAGTGACCATAGTCCGCCGGCCACCAGTCCTGTGAGTCAGTCATCAGATCATATAGATCTTGCTTCACTGCCTTCAAGTCCAGCTTTTTGAACTCCTCAGCATAGTCGAAATTTTCGTCCATCGGATTGGACATAGATGAGTGCTGACGCAGGATGTTCAAGTTCAGCTGGTTAGGCCACCAGTCGCGGTTAGAGGTACCACCACCAGCGGTTTGCTTCAATTCTCCGCCCATGAATGGACATTTGTCAATGTCGTTGATGTCGTAGCTTCCGTTATTTCCCATTCTTATAGATTTTATTGTTTACTAGATACATAGATACCATAATATTTATTTATTAATCTTATAAAGCTATAACCGTAGCTTATATCCCTTAGCCGCCCGAGATAGCCATGAATTTAGGCAAATCGTCCATCACAAGTTCTCATTTGGTCATGACAGTTATCAGTCACCGTACCCGAAAAAACTCATGCATCATCAAGCGGTTCGTCGCGCTTCGTCCAGGGCCTTTGCGTCATTCAGTCCTGCGTTAGAATGTGTGAGAACTCCTCGATGCTTTATCTTTTCAGGATTAACATCTGCTACCGCAATATCAAACTGAAGCATGCACATTAGAAAAGCTACCGCAAAAGACATTCCCACGATAGTGGCTATGCTGGCCGATGATGAGCTAGGCAAGCAGCGTGAGGACTATCAGGTTCCCCTACCGGAATCGTATCAGCTCGCCTTTGAAAATATTGATGCCGATCCCAATCAGGAGCTCATCGTGGTAGAGAATCATGATCACAAGATCATGGGGACATTGCAGCTCAGCTTCATGCAGTATCTGACCTATCGGGGTGGTATCAGGGCGCAGATCGAAGGTGTCAGAATCCACAAAGACTTCAGAGGTCAGGGCTTGGGCAAGGCCATGTTTGAGTGGGCTATCAACCGTGCAAGAGAGCGCGGTGCTCACCTGCTACAACTCACAAGTGATAAGCAGCGGCCAGATGCGATCAAGTTCTATGAAGGACTTGGCTTCAAAGCGACACACGAAGGCATGAAGATTCATTTTTGATGGTTCCTGATTCGATCGCGGTTTGTATCTTGACTGAGTAACCTGACTTTGACCTTTAAAACCTAATAAATTGTCATATCGCAGTGCAGCCCGCCTTGCTCGCTGGCGCTGAAGCTTTAGCGAAAGAGTCCGGCGAGGCGGGCGGGCTCATAACGTACCAATGACGTATTTATAGCTGTCAGTCTGAGGCTCTCGAAGACTTGTTGCGAAACCCTGCAAAGAATCCTTCGAGAGCCTCAGGATGACCAATATTGGGGAACTATAGGTCATTGGAATTTGTGCGTTTGAAACCCAAATGTTAAGTCTCTAAAAGACAGTATTTTAGGTTTCAAAAGCCCTGATTTGTTGAACTTAGGTTAGAATTATACTTCATTATGTCAATTTTCGAGCACGTCTCCGTCTTCCTCTCCATCATCCTTGGCCTGGCGGTGGTCCACCTGATCGGAGGACTGGCCATGATACTGGACGCGCATACCAAAGCCAGGCTCTACTGGATTCATATTGGCTGGACCATCAGCATGCTCTTCATCGTGATACTGGTGTGGCTGGGCAGCTTTGTGCTTTCGCCGCTAGCGCAAATAGGGGCACTGCATTTTTTGAACCTTCTCGCTTATGCTATGGTCACCTCACTCATGAGTGGACTATTATTCCCGGTAGGTGGAGGTAAAGTCAAAGACTATCAGCAGCACTTTGATGCCAACAGGGCAAGGCTGTACTTCCTGGGAATTGTATTTGTGATTGTCGATGCAGTTGATGGGGTATTGGAGCATTACAATGCACAAATCGAATGGGATCTTGGCCAGTATGCCACCTTGTCGATTTGGCTTGTAGCATTCTTAGTCGGCCTCACCAAAAAGAGCAACAAGGTGGATGCCACGATCGTCATACTACTATTGATCGGCATCATCCGATGGTTTGTCAGCCTGATCGACGTGAGTGTGGTCGTATGGTGATAAAGTAAGAGAATCAATAAGATATGGAAGAAGAATACTACAAAACAAAAGCGTCGGTAGTCGAATATATCCGGCTCGCGAAAGATGTCAATGGAGCCGACTTGATTGACAAGCTCAAAGCCATCCTGCCGGCTAACTCTTCAGTCCTGGAACTTGGGTCGGGACCTGGCTCTGATTGGGAAATACTCTCCGGGACGTACAAAGTCTGGGGTTCTGACTTTTCCGATCATTTTTTAGATCATCTGAGGAAGGTCCACCCTACCGGAACTTTCCTGACACTGGACGCCTCCACGCTTCAGACAGACATGCGCTTCGATGGCATCTACAGCAACAAAGTACTACATCACCTGACGGACAAAGACCTACAACAATCCGCTGCAAGGCAGACTGACATTCTCCATCCAAAGGGTATTATCTGTCACTCATTTTGGAAAGGTGAAGGATCAGAAACCTTCAAGGGTATGTTCGTTAATTATCATAATGAAGAAGTCCTGAAAGACCTTTTTGATGAGCATTTTGAGATTCTCTTGCTAGAGAGCTATGCAGAGTTTGAGGATGGTGACTCGCTGCTTTTAATTGGGAGAAAGAAGTAACCCTATTAGCTATGGTACTGAGAGTATGACAACTACACCGTTCGCTACACGTGAACAGTATCGAGACTTCACTTGAGTAATCAATCACACAATTTATTCTATGGACCTTTCCATCAAACTAAAAGCTATAATAGGAACAGCAGCATTCACTTTAACGCTTATCACATTTGAGCATTTCGATGGTGGAGTGATCACACATTATCCGCTTGCCGATGATAACCTACCCGGTATCTCCAACTGGTGGGGCATGCTTACCATACCTCTACTTACATGGATCACTTTTTCATTCACCGGACGTAGAAAAAACAATGATAATTCAAGACCGCCAGCGCACTTAATAAAAAATCCATACCTTCTAGGTGGGCTTGTATTTGGGGCGATAGTAGGCTTGCTCTGGGAAATCGATCAAGAAGCCATACTCCAATACTTTATCATGCTACCTGTACTTCTCGCGTTATTCGCTAAGGTTTACCTACCGGAATCGCTGCTCGGTTTTGCACTGGGTATGCTCTACACTTTTGGCGGAGTACTTCCTATCGGAATTGGCCTGGTACTTCAGGTGATAGGCTTCATTATCTATGTGACCTTTCACCGATCGGCTCTTTGGGTATTCGCGAGATTTAATCAGTGATTTGTTATGAGTTTCCCAGACTCGGCAATTCTATTATAGACAGTCAATGTACATTTGACCATGGAGCTACTTACACTAGAAGATTTCCCACTCAAGGCCTCTGACAAGATTCGCTATGGTGATACCGATCGCCAAGGCCACATCAACAATGCCAACTTCCTGACCTATCTGGAGACGGGAAGAGTAGAGTTCTTGTACCATCCGGACTTCTGGAAGCTCGCTGAGGGTGCCAGCTTTGTAATTGCCTCAGTGAAATTGGATTTCCTCAAAGAGATGAAATGGCCGGGACAAATCGACATAGGTACAGGCATTCTAAGAATTGGTAACAGCTCCGTCCGGCTGCATCAGCAGCTCTTCCAAAATGATGTTTGTGTAGCGAGTGCTGAAACGGTTATTGTGCAGGTCGATGATCAGAATGGAACCAGCAGACCGCTCAGTGATGGGGCGAAGAAGGCGCTGGAAGTATGGCTACTTAAGGATTAAAATGAGAGCGGTCTCAAAAGCTCATCCACTCATCAGAACAAACTTTTGAAACCGACTCTTTTGAATGTTGGCCTTCTTAAGTCACTGAATATTGAAATGCCAACCAGTTGAGAATAGTGGCAGTCAGCCAGAAAAGTGAAAATACAATACCTACATTTCTACCATTTCTGGAAACCTTAGGATGACTTCCCAAAAAACCAACACCTGCATGATTGGCATTCACCAAAGTGAAAAGCACTGACATTACCATTAGCATCAGGTGTAGAACATTGCGTTCGTCCAGGGGCAGTTGCATCCCATAAACAGCTCCGGCTATAATTGAAAGAAAAGCCAGAGCACCCTGTCGCTGCTCGAAAAGCAGCACAAATATGTAATCCTGCCCGGCCGTTTCCTTCCCCTCAGGTGCGGCTGCTAGCGCCGCATCCAGCATTACGATTTGCTCAGTCGAGGTTAAGAATTCACTCTGCTTAGGTGATCCTGGTGCGAATAAGGGCAACACCCAATTGACAATCCATCGCGACAATAGTGGGTAGATCACCTCTACGGAGTGAAGAATCCCTGGTGCCATGCATAAGACCAGTGCCAATGTGGAAATTGATATTTCATTCATAATAAAATCTTTGTGGTTTGATGAGATTGACTAGAATCCAAACATGGTGTTTGGGTTGGCCAATCCTTCTGATGGGATTTCCTGAATAACATCCCAATGCTCTACCATCTGACCATCGGCCACTCGGAACAAATCATAAAACACCTGCTTCTTTCCGCTCCACTCGCCTTCACTGACAGTCAAGACAAAATTGCCTTCACCCAGCACTTTGTGTATTTTGGTATACTTAAACATGTTGTTTTGTGAGGTGAGATATTCCACAGCCTCGACAATTCCTCCCAGTCCATCCTTGATACCAGGGTTATGTTGATCATATTGTTCAGCGCTGATGTATTCCGTAATCTTATTGGGGTTCTTGCCCATAAGGACATCTTCTATTAAGCCTCGGGCTAAGGCTTTGTTCTCCTCTGTTTTATCCAGGTCCTCTGCTGCCCTCGGGCCATCTGTTTGCGTGCGACCACTGGCTGTTTCTTCTACTACTGCGGTCATAGCATCCCAGTGCTCGGCTACTTTACCCGTTTCATCAACTCGAATGATATCGAACGATACCATCTCATCCGCACCAAACGGCTTTGCGTTTCGCCAGATGTTGTGCATGAAAACATAATCGCCATCCTGGAACATGCGTATGTTCTCAGCGGTCGTGTTGTTCTCTTGCAAGACGGGTAGCATTTGGATAAATGGCTCCAGGCCTGTCGGAATAAATGGGTTATGCTGGATGTAATCAGCATTAGCAAGTGCACGCATAGTTGCAGGGTCATTTTTTACTACAGCACCCAGAAAGGTGCCTACAGTTTCTTTCGTACTCATAGTTGACATTTTTGAATTTTCGATTTCGTTCTCAGCTTGGGCACTTGTTTTCGTAGTGTCGCAAGAGGTGAGAAGACTTGTAAACATTAAAATTGACAGAGCTTTTTTCATAGGTTTAGAATTATTACTTTTGAATTGCAAGCAATAATATATAATTACTTTCAAATCACAAGTGATTTTAAAAATTAATTGCTTTTTGCAAGTAATATTGAGATTGAGTGAATATGGAAGTTAAATTTCGCTGTGATTGCCCGTTTACTTCGGCGCTCGATGTACTGGGAGATAAGTGGATGCTGGTGATCGTAAAGCAGATGCTTACAGAAGACAAACTGACCTTTAAAGACTTCACCGAAAGTGATGAAGCTATCGCAACCAATATTCTTTCTGTCAAGCTGAAGCTGCTGGAAAAATTGGGAATAATTACAAAATCCAAGCTGCCGAATAATAAAAAGACAAACCTCTATCTCTTGACAGAGAAGGGTTTGGCGTTAACACCGCTACTGGTAGAGCTTGCTACATGGAGTGACAATCACCTGAGAGATGTTCATCCGACTATTCAAAATGGCCCGGGTATGGATCTGCTGCGTGCCGACAAGGCTGCATTCGCCAATGCGTTGGAGAAATCATATAGAGAAAAACTGACTACTATACTGTAGATCACCCTTCTACATCGGCAACAAGAGCGCGAAGCACGTGATTAAGTTCCTAAGAAGTCAATCAAGTGTTCGTAGATACTTCGAATCTCCGTTTCCTTGTTCACAAACTCCCGGCATTCGGCATTATTCTAGGACCATTCATTCACTCCTCAAAGTCTTTGCAGGATTGATCCTGGAAATCCTGTGGGAGTGACTTGCGGTAGCGATGAAAGCCACCGCTAGTATCAACAAAGCTGAGGCGACAAACCATATCAAGCTCAGGTCTATCGTGTAGGCATAGTTGTCCAGCCAGGTGGCCAGCAGGAAATAGGCGATAGGAGAAACGATAACTGCTGCAATCAAGATGTACCAGGCGAATGGCTCAAACAGCTGGAGTAACAGACTATTGAGGCTTGCACCGAGTACTTTTCTCACCGAAATCTCCTTGGTTCTATGAGAGGTGATCAGCGAGATCAGCGCATAAAGGCCAAAGCACGCAATGAGAATAGTAAGGGCCGTGAGTACCTGAAATAGCCTGGCAAAAACCTGGTCTTTGATGTAGAGCTGGTTGAGGTGATCTTCCAAAAAGATCAAATCAAATGGAAGGCTGGCAAACCGATTCTTCCAGGTGGCTTCAAGTCCTTGCACAAGTGGTAGTAAGTTGCCGGGGGTGATCCGCAGGTATACATCCTCCAAGTAGGTGCGCGGGTACATAATGGCCAAAGGACCTATCTTTTCGTGTAGGGAAGCATGGTGAAAATCCGAGGCTATGCCAACAATCTTTCCTGTGCGCAAATCACCGACTTGTATCGATCTGCCCAGTGCCTCCTCAGGCGAGGTATAGCCCATGGCTTTCACGGCCGACTCATTAACAATAATCGCATGTGCGCTATCAGTTGCAAACGATCTTGAAAGCTCTCGTCCGGCCACAAGTTTGATCCCCAGTGTACTAAAGAAACCATAGCCCACAGCATCAATGCTCATCGGTATGGGCTCATCCATGTCTTCAGTACTGACCGGTACATTGCCATTATCACCATCCATGCGCCCTCCTCCGATCGCTACATCTTCCACACGCGGATTGGCGAGTAGGTCTTGCTTTAAAGTACTGAACTCCTCGAGTAGTGTCTGACCAGGCACGCGCAATACAGCCAGTGCTGACTTGTCAAATCCCAGATCCTTCTCTCTGAGATAATTGACTTGCTGGAGTACAACCAGACTACCCACCAGCAGCCCGATCGTGATCATAAACTGTAATGTGACCAGCACTTTTCTCAGGCTCAACCCTCCCGGAGCATGGGTTACCTGATTATTGAGCGCTTTGATCGTCTTCGTTCTCAGCATGATCAATGCCGGGTACCACCCAGCCAAAGCTCCGATAATGAGCGTAGCAGGCAACATAAACCAAAGTTGACCCATGAGCGTTTTCAGATCAGATGGGGTGATAGTGGCATTGAGACTGGTTTCTGCCAGCTGCAGTGTAGGTACGAGCAACACAACAGCTACAGCCAGTGCTATCAATGCAAGTAGTATAGACTCAAGTAAGAACTGTCCGCGAATGCTAGCCTTGGATGCACCCAGCGCCTTTCGTACACCTACCTCTCTTGATCGGGAGAGTGATCCGGCTACCGCCAAATTGGTGTAGTTAAAAACGATAAGCGTCAACAGTAAGAATGCAGTAATCGCAAAGGCGTAGATATTGTTCCAGTTGCCACTCTCTACCACCTCGTTTTGCACATCGCCGAGGTAAATCTCAGCGAGCGGTTGAAGCTCAAAACGGAAGGAGTCCCATCGGCCTTCCTCCCAATGGGTTTTGATGAAACCAACCAGCGGCTCTTCGAGGTTGGCAGGGTTGACACCCTCTCTAAGGAGCACATAAGTGTGAAAAGATATCCAACCAAAGTCGTTGAGCGTGACCGGATAGCCAAATGGGACGCGGAACGCATGAAACGGAATGACGAGATCAAACCGGATGTGTGTATTGGATGGTATCTCCTCAAATACGCCGGTCACCTGAAATGACTCTTCTCCGATTTTCAGGACTTTGCCTAGTGGATTGCTATCGCCGAAATACTTTTTTGCGGTAGCCTGAGTGAGCAATATAGCATCGGGGTTTTGCATTGCCGTCTTGGGATTGCCAAGCTGCAAGTCGTAATCGAATACTGAAAAAAGCGTACTGTCAATATAGAAAATCCTGTCTTCGTAGTAGTTGCTGTTGTCATAGCTGACTACCCGGGTGTGTCCATGGCGGAAGCGCACATAATTTTCAACCTGATCAAAATCCTGAGCCAACCCAGGTCCCATTGGAGGGCCGACAGTCGCGAGGTGACGGTCGCTCCTACCGGTAACAGTTTCATCATAGGTTACCCGATAGATCCTGTCTGTCTTGCTGTGCCATCGATCGTAGGTGAGTTCGCGGTGGAGCACCAAATAGACAATCATGGCAATCAATAGACCCACCGTGAGGCTCGTGCTATTAAGGACAAAGCTCCTACGGTCTTTTTTTAGATTTCTCCAGGCGGTCTTCAGTGAGTTTTTCAGATTCATCATGGGTATAGTACGTTTTGGCTTTTTCCAGGTGTAGGGATACCGGAGGAAAAGCAGTGTGGTTTTGAGCAGGTATAAATCAGTGGTGATCTTATTTCTTCCAAGTTGCTGCCGCTCCAATAGCTCCTCCTCCAGGTCTCCAGAGATGGCGTCTCTTTCCGAATCTCGGAAAAACAGCCGGAGGCAAAAGCGAACCGATTTTGGAAGCTTCATGACTTATGCAATTCAAAAACGACCTGGGGTATTTGCGACCAGAAGGTTTCTCTAAGCTCCTTCGCTTGCTGAAGTTTTTTCAATCCCAGCGTCGTAATGGTGAAGAGCTTTTTGGGTTTGCCACCTCGCATGGATGTGGCTTCACCAAAGCGGCTCGTGACCAGGGCCTTGTCCTCAAGACGGTTGAGCGCTCCATGTGCCGTGCTCAGATTAATCTTGCGCCCGGCAGTTTCATTTATCTCATTTTTGATGGATACACCATAGGAATCCGGGTAGGTGGTGCATACCGCCAATAGCACCAGCTCTTCAAATTCTCCAAGTTGCGTTCCTTTCACGGAAATAATATACGTATATGTCGATATTATGTTCGGGCCTGCAAAAATGAGTTAAACAGCGCAGTTCTCAATATTCGCATCTCCCCTGTGGCCTTAACCTAACATCCGGTAAATCAGAACAGAACACCCTTGCGTTACTTAACACGATCACTATATTTACCTTTGTCGTTATGTTCAATTAATTCATATGGGAAGAAATTTCATTTTTGGATACGGATCACTTCTTGAAAAAGAATCAAGAGAAAGGACAACTGGGCAAGTTGAAGTTTACCCATTATCCATTAAGGGGCTATTAAGGGGTTGGTGGGCAAGAATCCCTGTTGCAGGTCTATCAACAACATTCCTCGGCTGTATTCAAAGCTCCGAATCCAATGCTGTAAATGGTCTGGTTTTCGAAATTAGAGGTGATGGTCTAAAAAAATTAGATAAACGTGAAAAAGGATATGATCGAATTGAAGTATCTCATTCGAATATTAAAAGAGACTATGCAAACATTTTAACGGAAGAGGATAAAGTCTGGACATATGTTAACCATACTCATAATATCAGCGAGTTTATACAATCAAATGAACCGAATAAAGATTTTCCTATCGTCCAATCCTATGTGGATATGTGCGTCAATGGTTGTTTAGAAGTAGAGGAACAATTCAAAATTGAGAATAATGAATTTTTAATAGAATTTATTCAAAAGACGGTGAACTGGAATAAGTTTTGGGTTAACGACCGAATATATCCGAGAAGGCCTTTCATTTATCGAGCGAATGCTTATTTGATTGACGAACTACTTCAGAAACACCTAATAGAACCTGATCTGTTTAATCAAATCTATTTCGAATGAACGATGTTTTAGAAATAATAAAAGAATTTGGCGAGTCTATTGGAAGCTTAACAAGCGCCCTAGTTGCCATTCTAGCATTAATCGTGACATGGAGACTTGGAAGAAAGTATATTCCTCCACTCCAGGAGGAAAAGGTCATGTATGTTAAATTCTTGAACTTAACCCCTAAGGACTCAGCTCCGGCATATACCCGGCATGTATCTCGACTGAATAAAGATTATGAAGTTTGGACAGAAAGCATTCATTATAGGCTCAACAAATTTAATAAGCCATGGGGGATTGAAATTGAAGATTCATCAACTAACGGAATAGTTGATAGCTTAAACGTAATTCATCCATGGAAAACCAGACCTTATACACATGAGTCGCGTGATAATAATGAAAGATCAATATCGAGAAAACTAAAAGGATCTGACACATATTCAACAGTTTCCACATATCTCAACGGCTTCTTAGAAGGTAACTCTAACTACTCTATAATGGCAGAGTTTAATACAAAAAAAGCCAGACTTATAATCGACTTTTCAACAATACCGCAATTTGACAATCTATTTCTGTCTCCTCCTGTTGCATCAAGATTCACTGATTATTCAAGAAAGCATGATGGAGTTTTACTTCATGGATTATCTGAAGTTCAAAAAGGCGTCTTTGTTTTAGAAGCAAGCGATTTGAAATATGGAGAAATGATTGACCTTGAGTTCAAGATAGACTGGGAATATTTAAAAAAACATAACAAGCACTAAAAATGAATATGCGAATTGAGCACCCCCTCCATCCCGAGTATTCAACTCAGGATTCTATTTGTATTCACTTAATAGTAATGCAAAACTTAGCTCTGAGGCCTAAATCTACGGTACGGATTACAAATCCAAGCCAGTGCAGGCAAGCCGCAAGGTTTTCCATTCGGATGATTTCAACTGAGACTTGCTTTCCTTCTGGCTACATTGACCAACACTACATCGGCTACAATAAATAGCGATCCAATACCAAACCAGACTATCGTCGGCGCTATCAACATCATAAATAATAGGGTGTCGACATTTCCGGTTTTCCAGAATACCCACTCACTACCGATTTCTGTCGCCAGGAGTGGACTCCCCATCGCCAAAATAATTATCCCATCACGGGTAGATGGATCCAGTCTTACAGCAGTATTGATCAGCGGTTCATTTTTCCCATCATGGCCTATGATGTAATCATTTTGGTTATTGCTCGCATAGAGCATGGCACCAAGACCCCAGATAGCCGCCCCCATTTGGTAGGCATGAGGGGTTTTGATTTGGTCAATGGTACGCTGATCTAATACGCCACGGCCTGCGGCTTCGCCATTACTACCTTCAAAATGAGCCCGCACAAATAACTCCATGTCATTAAGTGAGGTATACAGTGATGTAGCCGCCAGCGCCGTGTACCTGAGGTGCGGAGCTATGCCGCCCTCTTCATCATAGAATTTCGCCAGGTTGGATCGCCGTGTATCATCCCATACAAATGTTGAATGGCTCATGCCCAATGGCTGAAATACCGCAGTTTGCATATAGGTTTCAAATGATTGGCCGCTCACCTCCTCTATCAACAGTTGGAGGAGCGTATAACCACCCCCGGAGTACTTCCATGTCGACCCAGCTGGCAATCCTACTTTTACTTCGCCACTGGCACCAGGGGAAGCATCCGCAGCTCGGGTGAGCGACTCCTCGAGGCTTTGCACGGGTGTGCCGGGAAGAAATCCTGCATATCCCAGCCCATCCGTCAATCCAGCCATATGGCTCAACAGGCGCCTGACGGTAACCTCATCATTGTCAAAAGCTCCGGCCGGGAGTTTCCACCTGGTCAGGTAGTCATTGACCGGAGTGTCCAGATCGAGTCGACCCTCGGCTACCAGGGCCATCACGCCCCAGGCGGTCACCCATTTGCTTAATGAGGCGACCTGAAAGTCCGTATTTCTATCCACAGTTTGATCCGGGGAATACGAGAACTCCTCATGAACAACACCTTTCTCCATCATGGCCATCACCACACCGCCTGCTTTGGCCTTCTCTATTTTTTGTCGGGCTGCTGTGAAAAATGCATCAGGATCTGTTGACTGGGTGAGGGGCTCACGCCACCAGCCATCAAGCATCCCGAAGAACAACAAAGCTCCCCACATCAGGAGTAGGGCGAGTACTAACAACACGTTTTTGAGTAACCTTATCATTTGAGTTTTTGATGCAAGTTTACGTACTGCTTGAAAGGTCGCTGAAAAAACAGCACGGCATTTACACGGCATTTGTCACTTACCAGAATTCCTTGATGATTTCGCCTACCGGCAGAATAGAGATCGACGATTTGGTGTACCTACACGAGGAACATCCCGCGCCGAACCTGACCAGTATTATCGATGTGCGGTGCTGTGGAAACGGCGAGTGGGTGAACACTAAACCACTGTGTCTCAAATCGTCTTGTTATACGTATAGTTACGTACATATACGTTTATGGAACGGCTTGGGCAGTTTCACCCCTAATTCACCTCAAATACCCATCACCAAAAATCTCTGGCAGTCCACATTGGAGGAAAAATAAGCTCTGCACACCGCCAATATTGGATAATTGACCAAGAAAGGTATATTTGAAAGGTAAATAACGCGCACAGTGCGCGATACATTATCGTTATCATCAATTCCTCCAATGAGCAAAGTCCTTCCTCTAATTTTTGTTTCTCTCCTTCTCAGCTGTAGTGGAACACCTGAACAAGATCCTGCAAAAAGTAAGGAATTATATGACCAAGCCATTGAACAGATAAGGAACGACAACTTTGACGCTGCAACTGAACTTTTCAGAAAGGCTGTTGAACTGGATTCCACTAACTATGATGCTAAGACCTACTTATTCTTCTTTACGGACAACCCCGAACTTGATAACCCCGAACTTCACTCCAAATCGAATCTTCAAGTAATCCCAATTCCGGACTCTTCAATCAGAATTTCAAACCTCCTTGAATACGGGCAACTTTCGGATTCAGAGGCCGAACCAACTGACATTATCGAAAGTCTGAAATCTTCAATTGAGAACGACCCAACTTATTTCATGAACTACTATTATTTTGGGCTTGAACTCAATAAAGTGGAGAAGTATGAAGAAGCAATAAGGCAATTCAATAAAGCTCTTGAACTCGAACCCGAACACCGCTATTCGGTAACCGAACGAGCGTTTTCAAAGTACCAACTCGGGCGAACTGATGAAGCTTGCGAAGATTGGAGCAAACTAGGTGGTGGCTCCTCGAAATATCATGAGAAATATTTCGAATACAACTGATGATAACAGACAC